>JAFTDE010000028.1 GCA_017454335.1 Bacteroidales bacterium
ATGAGCAATAGTGCAAAGAATCCAGTTGACCCAGCGGGGGCTGGTTGATAGCATACTTGACATTGCCCATAATGAGCGTATCGCGTACCTGACGAGTCGTGCTGCTCCAGCCATAAAGCGGGAGAAACAATAAGGCCCACAGGCACACACAAATATGCATCTTTAGCTTCATATGTTTCCGATTTAACGGCTTAAAGGTAAGCATTTTCAGCCATATGGACAAAAGAAAGGCCCCCTGGAGACTCTCCAGAGGGCCAAACAGGTTCAGGGCTATTGCCCGAAGACTACGGCTCACCGCCGGCAGCGGCAGCAGCCGATGAGGATGTCGAACGGGCGCTGCGCCAGTAGTTTGAAATCGTGCTCAATCCTGGCGTCAGGCGGAATGGAGCCAGGCGTGCACGGCACCGAAGCGGCGGGCGGCGAGATCTTCGGGTGAAAGCATAAAAAAAATCATTTATGATGCTCAGCGGACCTGCGGGATGACGATCTGGTACTCCTTGTGGGAGGCGTTGTTCAGTTTGTCTTCGCGCAGCCAGAGGTTGGCCGACCGCAGCTGGGCATAGGTAATCCCGTATTGTGCGGCGAAGGCCACCAGGCTCTCGACCGGATCCGTCGTCCGCACGACCGTACGCGGCGGCAGATAGGGATAATAATCTTCCTCCTCCACATGGAATCCGAAACTGTCCGGATCCTCGAACAGGCGCTTGGCCGCCAGGATGCGGAACATATAGCGCATCGTCTCCGGCAGCATCCACAGCTGCATGGCGCTCTTCTGCTGCTGGGCGTTCAGCATGCGGCTGACACCCGCCTGTCCGGCGTTGTAGCTGGCCGCCACGGTCATCCAGTCCCCGTACTTGGCATAGGCCTCCTTCAGATAGCGGCAGGCCGCCTCGGTCGATTTGCGGATGTTGTAGCGCTCGTCCACGTTGGCATTGACTTCCAGCCCGTATGCCCGAGCCGTGGCGGACATGAACTGCCACAGGCCGGCGGCACCGGCCGTCGATACGCTGGACGGGTCCAGGTTGCTCTCGATGACCATGAGGTACTTCAGGTCCTCCGGAATGCCGTTCTCGCGCAGGACAGGCTCGACCTCGGCGAAAATCCGGCGTGAGCGCTTCAGCATCAGCGTCGAGGTGGTGTGCATGTACGTGAATGTGATCAGCTCCCGGTCCATCCGCTCGATCATGTCGTTGTTGTCGAAGCGTATCGTCTCGTCGGCGAAGCGCATCGAACGCGGGACCTTGGGCGGCTGGGCTGCGGCGGACAGGCACGTCAGGCCCAGGGCCAATAAAAAAAGGAAGCGGAGCATCGTTGGTTTGGACATAGTCTTCATGTTATCTATACAAAGATAGCAAACCCTTACGTTTTTTTGCTAAATTCGTGACGATAATCTGAAAAACCTGACAACATGAAGAAATATTGGATTATGCTGCTTTCCGCATGTACTCTGGCAGCCTGCAACGGCTCGAACCAGAAGATCGCCTATCCCGTCGCCGAGCGCGAAGACGTCGTCGAAGACTATTTCGGCACGCCGGTCGCGGATCCCTACCGCTGGATGGAAGATGACACCACCACCCGGGTCAAGGCCTGGGTGCAGGCCGAGAACGCCATCACCCGGGAATACCTGGACGCCATTCCCTTCCGCCAGGCCCTGCTGCGCCGGCTGACCGACCTCAACAATTACGAAAAGATCGGGGTGCCGTTCAAGAAGGCCGGCAAATACTATTTCTTCCGCAACGACGGGCTGCAGAACCAGAGCGTGCTGTACGTCAAGGACGCACTGGACGCCCCGGCGGAAGTTCTGCTGGATCCGAACACCCTGTCGGCGGACGGAACCGTCGCCCTGAAGGGATACAATTTCTCCAAGGACGGCCGTTACCTGGCCTATACCATCTCCCGCAGCGGCAGCGACTGGTCCGAGATCTACGTGATGGACCTGCAGACGCGCCGGCCCACCTCCGACCACATCGTCTGGGTCAAGTTCTCCAGCGCGTCCTGGTACGGCAACGGATTCTTCTACAGCACCTACCCCACCCCCGAAGCGGGAAAGGAGCTGTCCGCCGTCAACGAGAACCACATGATCTACTACCACCGCCTCGGCGACCCGCAGTCGCGTGACCAGCTGGTCTACCAGGACAAGCGCTACCCCAAGCGCTTCTATTCCGGATTCACGGACGAGCAGGAACGCTTCCTGTTCATCTCCGAGGACGGCAGCAACCTGGGCAACCGGCTGTTCCTGCGCGACTTGCACAAGAAAGGCGCCGACTATGTCGAGATCGCCTCGGATGACAGCAAGTCCTACGATGTCGTGGAGGTCTCCGGAGACGAATTCTTCGTCGTCACCAACAACGGCGCTCCGCTGTACAAACTAATGAAGGGATCCGCCGCCAAACCGCATTTCTCGCAGTGGGAAACGGTCATCCCGGAATCCGATGCCGTCATCGAGTCCGTCCAGCTGATCGGCAGCAAGCTCGTCGTCACCTACAACCGGGATGCGTCCTCGCACGCCTACATCTATTCCCGGGACGGCGTCCTGGAGCGCGAAATCGCCCTGCCGGCCCTGGGATCCGTCTCGTTCAGCGGGCGCGAAGGAGACGACGAAGCCTTCTTCTCCTTCTCCTCCTTCAATTTCCCGCCCACCATCTACAAGTTCAACCCCGGCACCGGCGCGTCCGAGAAGTACATGGCCCCGCTGGTGCAGTTCCTCCCCGAAGATTACGTCTGCGAGCAGGTCTTCTTCCCCAGCAAGGACGGCACACGTATCCCGATGTTCCTGACGTATCGCAAGGACCTGGAGCGCGACGGCCGCAACCCGGTATACCTGTACGGTTACGGCGGATTCAACATCAGCCTGACGCCCGGATTCTCGGCCACCCGCATCCCCTTCCTGGAGAACGGCGGCATCTATGCCAGCGTGAACCTGCGCGGCGGCGGCGAATACGGCGAGGCGTGGCACCTGGCCGGCACCAAGATGCAGAAGCAGAACGTGTTCGACGACTGCATCGCGGCAGCGGAATACCTGATTGCCGAGAAGTACACTTCGGCGGACAAGCTCTGCCTGGCCGGTGCGTCCAACGGCGGCCTGCTGGTCGGCGCGGTCGTCAACCAGCGGCCGGACCTGTTCGCCGTCGCCCTGCCCGGCGTAGGCGTGATGGACATGCTGCGCTACCACAAGTTCACGATCGGATGGAACTGGGCCTCGGACTACGGCACCAGCGAAGACAGCCCGGAGATGTTCCGCTATCTGTACGGATACTCTCCCCTGCACACCATCCAGGACGGCGGCAAGCCCTATCCGGCCATCCTCGTGACCACCGCGGACCACGACGACCGGGTTGTTCCCGCCCATTCCTTCAAGTACACGGCCACCCTGCAGGCCGCCCGGACCGGGGACAAGCCCAAGCTGATCCTGATCGGGACCGATGCCGGGCACGGCTCCGGCAAGCCTATCAGCAAGGTCCTGCAGGAACAGGCGGACAGCTGGGGATTTGCGATGTGGAACCTGGGCATGAAGCCGGAATTCACCAACTTCGCCCCCGGGGACAGCGTTCCGGACCGCTGACTGGCCCGCCTGGGAGCGGACAGCTTCTTCCGGAACCAGGCCATTCCGGATTCCATCTTCGCGCGGATGCAGGGTCGCTCCTATCCCCCGGACTGTCCCGTGGCGCGGGAAGATCTGCGTTACCTGCAGGTGCTGCACCGGAATGCCGAAGGGCAGGTGCTGGTCGGTGAAATGATTGCCGGCCGGCAGGTGGCGGACGAGTTGCTGGAAATCCTGCGCGAACTGTTCGATGCCGGCTATCCGATCGAGCGCATGCGCCTGGTCGAGCTGTATGACGGCGACGACGAAGCCTCGATGCAGGCGAACAACAGCTCCTGCTTCAACTACCGCAGCATCTCCACCACGCAGCTGCCGTCCAAGCACGGCCGCGGCGAGGCCGTGGACATCAATCCGCTGTACAACCCCAGCATCCGCACGCGGGCGGACGGGTCACGCCTCATCGAGCCCGCCACCGGAACGCCCTACCTGGACCGCAGCGGCGATTTCCCCTACAAGATCGTACGCGGCGATCCGTGCTGGCAGGCGTTCCGCAGGCACGGTTTCGTCTGGGGCGGAGGCTGGGCCAGCCGCAAGGACTACCAGCATTTCGAGAAACCCTGAGCGGAACGGGACATCAAAAAAACGCTTCTCCTCGACGAGGGGAAGCGTTTTTTTGTGCGATATACGGCCTAGAACCGGTATCCCAAGCCGAAACGGTACATAGCCCGGGTGATGCTCATGTTGTCCGTGTTGGAAGAGAGCTGCAGCAGTCCGTGGTCATATCCGATCACCAGCTGGTAACGGTCATAAACATCAACACCGACACCCAGACCCAGATAGAAGTTCAGGCGCTTGCGGGCATCCGCGTTGAGATTGTCCTCATAGCAGTTCAGCGTGGTCTTGTAACCGTCACTCTTGTATACGGCCTTGTGGCTCAAACCGAACTGGATGGTCGGGCCTGCCTGGGCGAAGAGTTTGATCATGTCATTCAGGCGGTAGGTATACTCTGCCATCACGGGGATGTTCAGGTCGACCTCGCTCAAATGGGCGCCATAGTAGATCGAACTGTGGGATCCGCCGGAGAAAGCCAGATTGACACCCGGCACGAGGGACAGGTTGGTCAGGACATCATCCAGGGGATAATAGTACTTGGCCCCCAGGAAGATACCGCGCTGCGTACTGGCATTATGGCGATACTCGATATCCCGGTTGACGAGATATCCGGCTTCCGCCACCAACTGAGCTCCGGCATCTACGCTGCACAGCAACGTCCAAAGAGCCACGAGGGCAAAAATGAGTTTTTTCATAGCCATGTGAAAATTAGAACTGGTATCTCAGGCCCAACGATGCGCTCGTCCAAATCGGCGAGAAGGAAGGAACGACGCTGATGATGGGACGAAAATCCAGCGAAATCTGCAGCGGAATGGAGAAGTTGTACTCCACGCCCAATTCACCGACGATACCGGCGCTCACGAATCCGCCATTATCCCCGTTGAAGAATCCGAGGTGTGCACCGGGGCCACCGTAGAATCCGAATCCGCCGCTGCGGAAAATGGTGAAATCATACACCGCGGAACCGCTGAATCCGGACTGGCACCAACCCAGGTCTGCATCCAGGAAGTCTCCGCCGATCCAATGCTGGTAGGAAAGGGCCGCACCGGCACCGTAGTTATAACCAAAACGAAGACCCAGGGCTTTGGGCTGGGCGGAAGCCACTGCGGCAAAAGCCAGCAGGGCGACAGTGATAGCAATGATTTTTTTCATCTTATTACTGGTTTTAACGTTGATTTCTACACAAAAATACAAATTATTCCTTTACAATGTATTGATCTGGCAATTCTCCAGCGTCATCAGCCCCACGTCCTGCAGGGATCCGACGGACACGCAGCTGGCGTCCATCCCGTTGACGTGCAGGCCCTCGAGCGGCGTTTCCGGAATGCCCTTGATGCTGAACAGGCGCTGGCAGGAGTCCACCTGGACATCCTTGATCCAGATGTTGCTGAAGCGCGGCGTCAGCGGGGTGATTTCCAGTTCGGGATGCCGGTCGGCCAGGTTGCCGACATAGGTACGCGATCCCAGCATGTCCCAGCCGAAAGCGTTCTTCAGGCCCGTCATGTGGATCTTCTCCAGCCAGATGTTCTCGACGCCGCCGCCCCGGTTGCGGCGGGTCTTGAAATAGAACCCGTTGCTGACATTGGCCAGCACGCAGTCATAGCAATAGACATTGCGGATGAAACCGGCGGTTTCCGATCCGCAGGTCAAGCCGCCGGGCCCCCGCAGGGCCAGGCAATGGCGGATGACGACGTTGGCCGTGGGCTTGTTCACCCGGATGCCGTCCTCACAGCGGCCGGACTTGAGGGTGAAGCAGTCATCCCCGCACGACAGGGTCACGTATTCGATCAGCACGTTCTGCGAAGAATCGATGTCGATCCCGTCGGTGCGGCCGCGCGTGCTGTACACGCTGATGCCGCGGATGATGACGGAATCGCAATAGGTCGGGACCACGTTCCAGTAGAAGGAATCCCGGAAGGTGACGCCTTCGACCAGCACGTTGGAACATTCAACCGGACCGAAGAACTCCGGATGGAAGAGCGGATTCTCCAGGCGGGCGCCCCGCTCCAGTCCGTCGTGGTTGTGGACGCTGTCATAGACGCGGCTCTCCACCGGAGAATCCATGTCGACGAACTGTTCGACCACCACACCGCTCATCATCTGTTTGTACAGCGGCGTATCCACGTCCGGATAAATCAGCGTTCCCTTGCCGGTGATGCCGATGTTCCGGGCTCCGCGCGCATAGATGCAGGCGCCGGTCGAGTACATCTCGATGCCCTCGTTGCGGGTGAGCACGGCCGGCAGGTAGTCCTCGATCTCGCCGCTGAAACGCAGCACAGCCCCTTCCTCGAGGTGCAGGCAGACCCCGTCCTTGAGGATGATGCGGCCGGTCAGCCACTCCCCGGCGGGGATGATGACCCGGCCCCCGCCCTGGGCGGACAGCCGGTCGATGCAGCGCTGGATGACAGCCGTACATTTGCGGTTCTGCCGCGCACCGCGGCGGCTGATGTCTTCCCGGCGGTCCGCAAAGACCGGACGCTGCAGCTGCGGCATCTCGAAAGGCGCCTCGATCGGGGCGATGGTCTCGGGACAGACGGCGGCGCCGACCTGGTCGGGGGAAGATACGGGTATGACGACGCGGCCTTGCGCGCAGACACAAAGCAGGCAGCACAGCGCCACCGGCAGCCAGCGCAGCCTAGTCATCGGACGGGCGGGCGCGTCTGGTCGTAATCAGGATGACGCCGTTGGCGCCGCGGGATCCGTACATCGACGTCGCGTTGTCCTTCAGGACATCGATCCGTTCGACATCCATCGGCACGACGCTGGACAGGTCGTTCACTTCCACATTGTCCACGAAGATCAGCGGATCGTTGCTGCCGTTGATCGAACGCACGCCACGGATGCGGATGGTCGGATTCTCATCGGAGCCGGACACCTCCACGCCGGCCACGCGGCCGCGGAGATAGGCGCCGATGGAAGGATAAGCGGCGATTTCATTCTGGCTCACATTGACATTGGAAACATTGTATGTCGACGTAGAGCGCTCTTCGGTCCCGTAACCATAGTTCACCCGGTCGTTGCTGGAATGGCGCGGAGTCTCCCGGGTGGGGCCGCAGGCGCAAACACAGGCGATCAGGGAAATAACAATCAGGATTTTTTTCATGGCGGTTTTGCTTTTATTCCCCCAAATATAGGAAATTATTTGTAGATTTGTATGGATTTAGACCAGCGAAACCATGAACATCAAAACCATCGGAGTTCTCACTTCCGGCGGCGACGCCCCGGGAATGAATGCATGCTTGCGGGCCGTCACGCGCTCAGCCATCTACGAAGGCTGGAAAGTCTACGGAATCTACCGGGGCTGGGAAGGCCTGATCAACGGAGACATCAAGGAGTTCACCACCGAAAGTGTCAGCAACATCATCCAGCGGGGCGGAACCATCCTCAAAACCGCCCGCAGCGAGGAATTCCGGACGCCGGAAGGCCGCGCGAAAGCCTATGAGAACATCAAGAAATACAAGATCGACGCCCTGATCGTCATCGGCGGCAACGGTTCCCTGTCCGGCGCCTTCCTGCTGGCCAAAGAACATGACGTGCCCGTAATCGGCCTGCCCGGCACCATCGACAACGACCTGTACGGCACCGATTCCACCATCGGATACGACACGGCCCTGAACACCATCGTCGAGTGCGTGGACAAGATCCGCGACACCGCATCCGCCCATGACCGCATCTTCTTCGTCGAGGTGATGGGCCGCGACGCCGGTTTCCTGGCCCAGAACAGCGCCATCGCTTCCGGCGCCGAGGCGGCGATCATCCCGGAGGACAAGACCGATATCGACCAGCTGGCGACCTTCATCGAACGGGGCATACGCAAGAGCAAGAACAGCAGCATCGTCATCGTTTCGGAAAAGGACGGCGGCGCCATGCACTACGCAGAACGTGTTCGCACGGAATATCCGCAATTCGGGGTACGCGTCTCCATCCTGGGTTACCTCCAGCGGGGCGGCAAGCCCAGCGCCTACGACCGCATCCTCGCCAGCCGCCTGGGTGTCGCTTCCGTCGAAGCCCTGAACGAGGGCCAGCGCAACATCATGGTCGGCGTCAAGAACGACCAGATCGTCTATGTGCCCATCGCCAAGGCCGTTAAGATCGACAAGCCCATCGACCGGGAACTGATCAACGTCCTGGCCATCCTCTCCATCTAGGAGAACGGACGGAAAAAGAAAACCCCGGACGAGCAGTCCGGGGTTTTTTCGTAGTGGGTAGGAGAATCGAACTCCTATTGCGAGATTGAGAATCTCGAGTACTAACCGTTATACGAACCCACCATTTGGTTTGGGAGTGCAAATATAGGGAAAAATTTTTTCCGTCCAAACATTTTACACGCAGTTTCGTCAATTATTGCTAAATTTGTCTCCGTTAAAAACGCTGACAATGACACTTATCAAGTCCATTTCCGGAATCCGCGGCACCATCGGCGGACCCGCATCCGAGGGCCTCACCCCCGTCGATATCGTCAAATTCACCTATGCCTACTGCAAACAGCTCCGCATCCGCCGGCCCAAGGCCGCGCAGGAGCGCTACAAGGTCGTGGTCGGCCGCGACGCCCGCCTGAGCGGCGAGATGGTCGAGCAGCTGGTCTGCGGAACGCTGGTCTCCTGCGGCATCGACGTGGTCCGCTGCGGTCTGGCTTCGACCCCGACGACCGAACTGGCGGTGCGCTTTGCCGGAGCGGACGGCGGCATCATCCTGACCGCCAGCCACAATCCGCGCCAGTGGAACGCGCTGAAACTGCTGAACGAGCAGGGCGAGTTCCTGACAGCCGCCGAAGGGCAGGCCATCCTGGACTGCGCCGAGGAAGGAAACTTCGACTTTGCGGACGTGGACAGCCTCGGACACATCGAGGACCACGATTTCACGGACGAGCACATCGATGCGGTCCTGGCCCTGGAGGCCGTGGACGTCGAAGCCGTCCGCAAGGCCGGGTTCAAGGTGGTGGTCGATGCGGTCAATTCCGTCGGCGGCATCATCATGCCCCGCCTTCTGGAGCGTCTGGGCGTGCAATGCATCCGCCTGAACTGCGACCCGACGGGCGATTTCGCCCACAATCCCGAACCGCTGCCGAAGAACCTGAAGGATCTCTGCGACACCGTGGTCGCGCACGGAGCGGACCTGGGCGTGAGCGTCGATCCGGACGTGGACCGGCTGGCCTTCATCTGCGAGAACGGCGATCCCTTCGTCGAGGAATACACCCTGGTCAGCGTGGCCGACTACCTGCTGGAGCGCGCCGAGGCGGCGGGTGTGAAGGACATCGCCACGGTGTCCAACCTGTCTTCGTCACGCGCCCTGCGCGATGTCACCGAGCGCCACGGCGGCACCTACTACGCAGCGGCCGTGGGCGAGGTGAACGTCACGACCAAGATGCATGAAGTCGGCGCCCTGATCGGCGGCGAAGGCAACGGAGGCGTCATCTATCCGGCCAGCCATTGCGGCCGCGACGCCATGGTGGGCGTAGCGCTGTTCCTCAGCAACCTGGCGCACAAGAAGATGAAAGTCAGCGAGTTGAAGAAGACCTATCCGGCCTACTTCATCGCCAAGAACCGCATCGACCTCTCGGACAAGGCCCTGATCGACAAGATCCTCGGCAAGATGAAAGAGCATTTCGCCGGCGAACGCATCAACGACATCGACGGGGTCAAGATCGATTTCGAGAAGACCCGCAGCTGGGTCCACCTGCGCCGCTCCAATACCGAGCCCATCATCCGCATCTATTCCGAAGCCCCGACCGAGCAGCAGGCCCAGGAACTGGCCGAGCAGGTGATCGCCATCGCCCGCTCCATCATCGCATAAGTCCATGTTCAGTTTCCGGACCACGCCCATCGAAGACCAGCTGGACAAGTCCCTTCGGGACGGCCGCGTCGGCGTATTCTGCACCCAGAACTGCTGGGACACCGCGGAAGGACGCTACCTGTTCGAGTATTTCGACCAGCAGGGACGGCTGGAGCGTGTCTTCCGGCCCCGCGACACCGAGCTGACGCCCGGCACCAACCACATCGAGTTCTCGCTGCAGGACCTGGAGGGGCTGGACGCCATCGTCGTCGAGATCCAGGATGTCGGTTCCCGCTATTTCAATTTCACCCGCGACGTGATGCGGCTGCTGTCTTTCCGGGCCCGCATGGAAGAGGGGCCGTCCATCTACATCGTCGACCACCTGAATCCTGCCGGCCGCACCGTGGAGGGAACGATCCCGGCGCTGGACAGCGACCTTTGGACGCCGAAGGTGGCACACCGCCACGGGCTGACCCTGGGCGAGCTGTGCAACCTGTACTGCAACGAAATCGGAGCGAAATACCCCCTGCATGTGATTTCCGCGCTCGCTTCGCAGACGAACAAGCAGCTGCTGCCCTGGACGATCGCCCCGGCGTCGGACATCCCGGGCCTGTTCACCTGCGACCTGTACAGCGGCGGCGGCCTGTGGAACAATACCACCATCACGCCCGGCATCGGGACTTCACGTCCTTACGAGTACATCGGCGCCCCGTTCATCAAGCCGGAAAACGTACGCTACATCCCCACGCCCGCCGGCGTGCTGATGCGCCCCTGCACCTTCACGCCCGCGGCCGGACGCTATGCAGGCGAAAAGTGCTACGGATACCAGCTGATGCTGCTGCCGGGCGCCCAGTACCACTCGCTGCTGCACACCCTGCTGCTGATGCGTTTCTTCTCTGAGCGCTATTCGCAGTTCGAGATGTTCGATTCGCTGCACGTCAAGCTGGCCGACCCCGTCCTGTCGGAATACCTGCGCGGCGGCATCACCTACGATGTCGTCCAGGAACACGTCAAGGTCGAAGAGCAGAAATGGATACGCAAGGCCAAGCGCTTCCTCCTCTACGACGACGCCCCGTACCGAATCAAATAGTTGCTCCTAGAGATAATCCTCGAAATACCGGGTGATCTTGTCGTGGAGGTGGACCCGCCAGATGCCCGAGACGTTGTGCTCGGAGCGGGGATACGGGAAGTAATCCAGCTGGACGCCCTCCTCGATGCACTTCTGGACGAAGTTCAGGGAATGCTGCCAGACGACGGTGTTGTCGACGGCCCCCTGGCAGATCAGGAGTTTTCCCTTCAGATTCGCCGCCTGGTTCATCAGTGACGTGCTGGCAAAGCCCTCGGGGTTGGTCTGGGGCGTATCCATGTAGCGTTCGCCGTACATCACCTCATACCACTTCCAGTCGATGACCGGTCCGCCGGCGACACCGACCTTGAAGACCTCGGGATAATGCGTCATCAGCGAGATCGTCATGAATCCGCCGTAGCTCCATCCGTGCACGCCGACCCGCTCGCGGTCCACCCAGGGTTCGTCCAATAGAAGATTGATCCCGGCCATCTGGTCCTCCATCTCCACCTGGCCGCAGCGGCGGTTGATCGCCTTTTCATACTCGGCCCCGTGGTACGGCGTTCCCCGGTTGTCCTGGGCATAGACGACATAGCCCCGCTGGGCCATCGCCATCTCCCACATCCGGATGTTCCCCAGCCAGCTGCTGTTGACCATCTGCGAATGCGGACCGCCATAGACATACACGATCAGCGGATACTTCTTCGAAGGATCGAAGCCCAGGGGCTTGAACAGGCGGTAATGGTTCCGGAAACGGCCGTCCGCCGACGGGACGGTACCGAACTCCATTTCGACCTTGGCAAAGTCAGCCATCGGATCCGGCGCCTCGAACAGGGTTTCAATCAGTTTACCGTCCGTCTTTTTGGCACTGACGACACGCGGCGTGTCATAGTGGCTCCAGCTGTCCAGGAACTGCGAACAGTCCGGATTCAGCACCACCGTGTGCCAGCCCGGCTCGGCGGTCAGGCGCTGCGGCCGGGCGTTCCGGCGCCGCGTGTCGATCCGGTACAGGTGCCGCTCGGCGGGAGAGACCTCGAAGGAATAATAATAGACATAGCGGCCGTCGTTGTCGACGTACTCGATCTCCGCGTCGGTGGGCGTGAGGCGCCGAAGCGTCCCGAGCGTATCGCAGAGATACAGGTTGTGGTAGGCGTCGCGGTTGTCGGTGCGGTAGATGAAGATCCAGCTGTCCCGGAGGAAGTACAGCGGATCCAGGGGCTCCACCCAGGCCTCGTTGTCCTCGGTCAGCAGGGTCCGCACGAAGGCACCGTCCGCACTGCGGTACATGTTCAGGTGCATGTGGTGCTGGCTGCGGTCCAGCACCTGGATGAAGATGTAGCGGTCGTCCGGGGACCAGGTGATGTTGGTCAGGTACTGCTCGTCCGTGAAGTCGTCGGGCACGATGGTCGACAGGATACGCCCGCCCGCATCGCAGACACAGAGGCTGATGTGCTCGGAAGGCATGCCGTTCATCGGATACTTGATGTTCACGAGCGTCCCCGTGCGGGTGCTGATGTCCAGCAGCGGGAAATCGCTCACGTCCCGCTCGTCCTTGCGGTACACGGCCACCCGGGTCCCGTCGTTCGAGGGGAAGATGCCGCCGTTGATCCCGAACTCGTTCCGGGACACGCTGGTCCCGTAACTGATGCCGGGGGCCTCCGGCTGCGGCAGGGTCCAGTTCCCGGGAAGTTCCCGCGGGGCGGGTCCCTCCACCCAGGCGCCGTCCTCCCAGTGGTAACTGCGGCTCTGGGGGTACGGACGGCGGTTGTACACGGCGTCCTCCATCGACATGACGGCACCGCCCGGATTGGCGGCGGGAGAGACATGGATGACCTCTTTCTGGGCCAGGGCAGGAAGGCAGCACAGCAGCGCACCGGCAAGGAGCAGGATCTTTCTCATCTTATTCTTCGTCGGCTACGATCGGTATGGTGTTGCCGGGAACCGGCGTCGAGACGGACAGGATGCCGTCCACGATATAACGCTGCATGCCGCGCCAGGGCAGGGCACCGTTGTATTCCTTGTAGTGCAGTTCCACCATCTTGCCGCTGCAGCGCATCAGCGAATCCGCGATCTCCTTGTCCACGACGGAGAAATTGAACTCGTTGGACTGGATGGATCCGCCGCCCTTGGCCCCCTTGAATCCGGCCTGGATCAGACGGCCTTCGTAGGTCTTCCAGACCCAGCCCTTATAGACGATCTGGTTCAGTTCCCCGGCCTTGACGCCGCTGCCGAACACGAAAAAGAACTTGATCCAGACGAAAGCGGCTGCGGCCAGCAGCAGGACAATGACGACGATGGTAATGACTTTGCTCTTTGTACTCATGACGAAAAAAACGTTTCAGACAGTACAAAGATACGAAATTATCCCTATATTAGCGACCGGAAATGAAAAGTAGCAACTACAGCATCCACCACCATCACCCTATCCAATAGTACGGTAGGTCGGATGTTTGCATCTATGAGCGACGTAGGGCTTGCCGGGATACGGTGAGCCTTTTTTATTGATGAAAACACAGGAAACATGATCAGAATAGCCATCCAGGCCAAGGGGCGCCTGAACGAAGAGAGCACGACGCTGCTGCGCGAGACCGGCATCGTCATCGACGAATCCAAGCGGAAATTCCTCTCGCAAGCCCTCAACTTCCCGATTGAACTGCTGTACATGCGGGACGACGACATTCCGCAGGTTGTCTCGAACGGAACCGCGTCGCTGGGCATCGTCGGCCTGAACGAGGTCGAAGAGCGCGGTCTCCCCGTCCAGATCGAAAGCAGGCTGGGATTCGGCGGCTGCCGCATCTCCCTGGCCATCCCCAAGAGCGAGACATACGAGGGTCCGGCGTGGTTCGAAGGCAAGCGCATCGCCACCTCCTACCCCAACATCCTGCGCCGATACCTGCAGGAAAAGGGCATCCGGGCCGACATCGAGATCATCACCGGATCGGTCGAGATCGCCCCGGCGGCCGGCATCGCCGATGCCATCTTCGACATCGTCTCCTCCGGCGGCACCCTGGTGTCCAACGGGCTGAAGGAAGTGGAGCGGGTCTTCGAATCCGAAGCCGTCCTCATCTCCAACGGCAAGCTGGACCCGGAGCAGCGCAAACTCCTGGACGAAATCCTCTTCCGCATCGATTCGGTCAAGATCAGCCGTGACAAGAAATACCTGCTGATGAATCTGCCGAAGGCTTCGCTGGAGGCGGCGCTGCAGATCCTTCCCGCGATGCGCAGCCCGACCGTCATGCCCCTGGCCGACGAGGGATGGTGCTCGCTTCACTCGGTGGTCAGCACCGCCGACCTCTGGGAAAAGGTCCAGCAACTGAAAGCCATCGGGGCCGAGGGCATCCTGGTCCTGAATGTTGACAAACTGATTCCGTAAAGCCATGAAGATCTACGAAAACCCTGCCCGCAACACCTGGGAGGCCATCTGCCGGCGTCCCACGGCCGACGATCCCCTCGTGCGCGAGCGCGTGGAGAAGATCATCGGACGTGTCCGCGCAGACGGAGACCGGGCCCTGCGGGAACTTTCGACGGAAATCGACGGCCGCTGTCCGGAGCACTTCGAAGTCTCCCGCGAGGAGATCGAAGAAGCCGCGGCCCGGGTCAGCGAAGCCGTCCGAGAAGCCATCCGCAACGCAGCCGAAAACATCCGGCGTTTCCACGCCGCCCAGCTGCCCCGCGAGATCCGGGTCGAAACAGCGCCCGGCGTGCTGTGCGTCCAGCGGCCCGTGCCCATCCGCCGCGTCGGGCTGTACATTCCCGGCGGGAGCGCTCCCCTCTTCTCGACGGTGCTGATGCTGGCCATCCCCGCCCGGCTGGCCGGCTGTGCGGAGATCATCCTCTGCTCGCCGACGGGTAAGGACGGGAAAATCGCCCCGGAAGTGCTGTTCGCCGCCGATTTCTGCGGTGTCGGACGCATCTTCAAACTGGGCGGGGCCCAGGCCGTCGCCGCCATGGCGCTGGGGACGCAGAGCGTTCCCCGCGTGGACAAGATCTTCGGGCCGGGCAACCGCTACGTCACCACGGCCAAGCAGCTGCTGGGCGGACGCGAGGTCGCCATCGACATGCCGGCGGGACCTTCGGAAGTGATGGTCATCGCCGACGGAAGCGCCCGCGCCGACTATGTCGCCGCGGACATGCTGTCCCAGGCCGAGCACGGACCGGACAGCCAGGTTATGCTGGTCTGCACCGAGGCGGACTTCGCCCGCCGGGTAGAGGAAGAACTGGCCCGGCAGATTCCCCTGCTGGGACGCTCCCCCATCGCCGTCAAGGCCCTGGAAGGCAGCTGCAGCGTCGTCCTGCCGGAGCAGGCGGACATCTGCGCCTTCGCCGACTGCTATGCCCCCGAGCACCTGATCATCGCGACCGCCCGTCCCTGGGAGATCGCGGACCGCATCAGCGCCGCGGGCAGCGTCTTCATCGGCAACTACACGCCGGAGAGCGCCGGGGACTATGCCTCCGGCACCAACCACACCCTGCCGACCTGCGGCTGGGCCCGTTCCCAGAGCGGGGTCAACATGGACAGCTTCCTGCGCAAGATGACCCTGCAGGAAATCACCCCGGCGGGGCTGAAGGGCCTCGCCCCCACCCTGGTCGAAATGGCCAGCGCCGAGGGGCTGCAGGCACACGCCAACGCCGTGATAATCAGAACAGAAGATGAAAGCAAGTGATATCCTGGCGCTGGTGCGCCCCAACATTGCGGCCCTGACGCCCTACTCGACGGCCCGGGACGAATACCAGGGCGCGCTTGGCATCTTCCTCGATGCCAACGAGAGCCCGTATCCGACCGGTTACAACCGCTATCCCGATCCGCACCAGAAGGAACTGAAGCGCCGGATCGGCGAGATCAAGGGGGTGGATCCGGCCCGCATCTTCATCGGGAACGGCAGCGACGAGGCCATCGACCTGGTCTTCCGCGTGTTCTGCCGCCCCGGTGTGGACAACGCCGTGGCCATCACGCCCAGTTACGGGATGTACAAAGTCGCGGCCGCGATCAACGATGTCGCCCTGCGGGAAGTCCGGCTGGAGGAGGATTTCTCCCTGCCCGCAGAGCGGCTGCTGGCCGCCTGCGACACCCACACCCGGCTGATGTTCCTGTGCAGCCCGAACAACCCGACGGGCAACGCCTTCGGCCGGGACGAATTGCTCGCGCTGGCCGACCGATTCAGCGGCATGCTGGTCGTGGACGAGGCCTACATCGACTTCAGCAGCATTCCTTCGCTGCGCACGCAGATCGCCGCCCACCCGAACATCATCGTGCTGCAGACCCTGTCCAAGGCCTGGGGCATGGCGGCCCTGCGCGTCGGACTGGCCTTCGCCGATCCGCTGGTCATCTCCCTGATGTCCCAGGTCAAATATCCCTACAACATCGGGCAGAAAACCCAGGAAACGGTGCTGGAGGCCCTTTCCTCCCCCATCGACGCGCGGGTCGCGGAGATCGTCTCCGAACGCGCGCGCGTCGCCGAAGCCCTCCGCGGCATGCCCGTCGTGCTGAAGCTCTGGCCCAGCGAAGCGAATTTCCTGCTGGTGCGTTTCCCCGATGCGGACGCGATGTACGAGAAACTGCTGGCCGAAGGCATCATCGTACGCAACCGCAACCGGGTTCCGGGCTGCGAGGGTTGCCTGCGCATCACCATCGGAACCCCGGAAGAAAATGACAGACTGATTGAAACCCTGATCCAATCCAAGCCATGAAAAAAGTGATATTCGTGGACCGCGACGGCACCATCATCCGCGAGCCGTCCAACGAACAGGTGGATTCCCTGGAGAAGCTGGAATTCGTGCCCGGGGCCATCAGCGCCCTACGCTCGATGGCGGACCTCGACTATGAATTCGCCCTGGTGACCAACCAGGACGGGCTCGGGACGCCCGCCTTCCCGGAGGACAGTTTCCACCCGGCACACGACAAGATGCTCCGCACCCTGGCGGGCGAAGACTTCCGCTTCGACGAGCAGTTCATCGACCGGAGTTTCCCCGAGGACAACGCGCCCACCCGCAAGCCCCGCACCGGCATGCTGGGCAAGTACCTCGACGGGAGCTATGACCTGGCCGGGAGCTTCGTCATCGGCGACCGCGACTCCGACCGCGAACTGGCCGCCAACCTGGGCTGCCGCTTCCTGTGGATCGACCCCGCCGAAGAGGCCCGCAGCTGGCGTGCGGCGGCCGAAGCTGTCCGCTGCGCCGACCGCTGCGCGGAAATCGTCCGCAAGACGGCGGAAACCGACATCCGCGTCCGGCTGGACCTGGACGGCAAAGGGCCTTCCGGCATCGACACCGGCCTGCGCTTCTTCGACCACATGCTGGACCAGCTGGTCCACCACGGGGGCCTGGCGCTGGAAATCCGCTGCCAGGGCGACCTGGACGTGGACGAGCACCACACGATGGAGGACGTCGGCATCGCCTTGGGCGAAGCCATCGCCCGGGCGCTCGGATCGAAGGCGGGCATCGCCCGCTACGGTTTCAGCCTGCCGATGGACGAGTCCAGCGCCAGCGTGCTGATCGATTTCGGCGGACGCTGCGAATTCGTCTGGGACGTCCCCTTCACGCGGGAATACGTCGGCGACACCCCCACGGAGATGTTCAAGCACTTCTTCAAGTCCCTGTCGGACGCGATGAAATGCAACCTGCACGTCCAGGCACGCGGCGAGAACAACCACCACATCGCCGAAGGCGTGTTCAAGGCCTTCGCCCGTGCGCTCCGGCAGGCTACGCGGCGCGATCCGTTCAATGTTCAACTGCCATCCAGCAAAGGAGTCCTATGATTGCGATCATCGATTACGCCTGCGGCAACATCGAATCCGTCCGCAGCGCCCTCGGGCGGCTGGGATGCGAGTATGAACTGACCGCGGATCCCGCCCGGATCAGCGCCGCGGACAAGGTCCTGCTGCCCGGCGTGGGCAACGCGGCCGAAGCCATGCAGCACCTGCGCGAGAGCGGCCTGACGGAAGTCATCCGGGGCCTGCGGAAACCGGTCCTGGGCATCTGCGTGGGCATGCAGCTGATGTGCCTCACGAGCGAGGAAGGCCTCACGGAAGGAATGGGCCTGTTCGACTGCCGTGTCCGGCGCTTCCTGCCCGAGGAAGGGATCAAGGTCCCCCACATGGGCTGGAACACCATCGGCAACCTGGAGGGTAAGCTGTTCAAAGGCATTCCGGAAGGGGCTTTCGTGTATTTCGTCCATTCTTTCCGGCCCGACCTGTGCTGCGACACCATCGCCACCTGCCGCCACGGCAGCACGCTGTTCAGCGCGGCGCTCAAATACGAAAATTTCTACGGCACCCAGTTCCACCCCGAAAAGAGCGGCGGAACCGGTGCGCAGATCCTGCAAAATTTCCTTGCCCTATGATCCAGATCATCCCGGCCATCGACATCATCGGCGGACGCTGCGTGCGTCTGACCCAGGGCGATTACGGCCGCAAGAAAGTCTATGACGCCGACCCGGTGGAACTGGTCCGGCGCTACTGCGACTGCGGTGTGCAGCGCATCCACGTCGTGGACCTGGACGGAGCCAAGGTCTCGTCCCCCTGCAACTTGGACCTGCTGGAGCGGCTCGCCCGGACCGGCAGCGTCCCGATCGAATGGGGCGGAGGCATCAGCGGGGACGAAGCGCTGCAGCAGGTTTTCGACGCCGGGGCGGGCTTCGCCATCATCGGCACCCTGGCCGCCCTGCAGCCGGAGCGCTTCGCCGCATGGCTGCAGCGTTACGGCGGCAGGATGATCCTGGGCGCCGACCTGGACGGGGACGCCGTTGCCGTCAAGGGCTGGCAGCAGACCGTCCCGATCGGGATCGACACCCTGCTGGACCGCTTCATTCCGGAAGGCCTGCAGGAAGTCATCTGCACGGACATCCGGCGCGACGGCATGCTGCAGGGCCCCTCAACCGGGCTGTACACCCGGCTGCAGGGCCGCTATCCGGATCTGAGCTTTACCGTCAGCGGCGGCATTTCCGGCATGCAGGACATCCGCGCGCTGGACGAGGCCGGATTGCACAAGGTCATCGTCGGCAAAGCCATATACGAAGGAAAAATCACCCTCGAAGACATCAGAACATGGTCGCAAAACGCATAATTCCCTGCCTGGACGTCAAGGACGGCAAAGTCGTCAAGGGCATCCACTTCGTCGACCTGAAGGAGGTCGGCGACGCCATCGAGATGGGTGTTGCCTACGCCCGTGAAGGCGCAGACGAACTCGTGTACCTGGATATCAGCGCCTCACGCGAGGGGCGCGGCACCTTCGTCGACCTGGTCGGACGCATCGCGCTCGGCATCGACATCCCCTTCACGGTCGGCGGCGGCATTTCCAGCCTGGAAGACGCCTCCCGCCTGCTGGACGCCGGAGCGGACAAGATCTCCATCAACTCCGCCGCCGTGGCCCATCCCGAACTGATCACCCGGATCGCCTCCAAATACGGCAGCCAGTTCGTCGTCTGCGCCATCGACGCGCGCTGCATCGACGGGACCTGGCGGGTAACGACCCACGGAGGCACACGCCCGACGGAGCGGGAGCTGTTCAGTTGGGCCCGCGAAGCCCAGGAACGGGGCGCCGGTGAAATCCTCTTCACGTCCATGGACCATGACGGGACTCGCAGCGGGTACGCCTGCGAACAGCTGGCCCGGCTGAGCGAAGAACTCAGCATCCCCGTCATCGCTTCGGGCGGTGCGGGGAGCATCGCCCACATCGCGGACGTGCTGACCCGGGGCCGCGCCGACGCCGCCCTGGCGGCCAGCATCTTCCACTACGGCCAGATCCGTATCCCGGAACTCAAGAAAGAACTGCAAGCACAAGGAATAAACGTCAGGATATGATACCATTCAGCGAATTCAAACTGGACAAGAACAGCGACGGCCTGCTGCCCGTCATCGTCCAGGATGCCCGGACCCTCAAGGTCCTCATGCTCGGCTACATGAACCGGGAAGCCTACGAAAAAACCGTCTCGGAGGGCCGCGTCACCTTCTGGTCCCGCAGCCGCAACTGCCTGTGGACCAAGGGCGAGACCAGCGGGAACTACCTGACGGTCAAACAGATGTTCCCGGACTGCGACCAGGACACCCTGCTGGTGATGGCCGATCCGGCCGGACCGACCTGCCACCGCGGCACCCGGGCCTGCTTCGAAACGGCCGACGAGCAGGGCTTCATCCGCGAACTCCAGGGAGTCATCCAGGACCGGCACGCCCGGATGCCGGAAGGGTCCTATACGACCCGGCTGTTCATCCACGGCGTCAAGAGCATCGCGAAAAAAGTGGGAGAAGAGTGCACGGAGACCCTGATCGAAGCCGTGGACGGCAACAGGGACCGCTTCGTATACGAGGCGTCCGACCTGGTGTACCACCTGCTGGTGCTGATGGAGCAGATGGGCTGCGATATTTCCGATCTGGAAAAGGAACTGGCCCTGCGGCACAGATAGCTAGTCGCACAGCGCGCTGACCGCACGCTGGACCGCTTCGAATCCGAAGCACTGGACCACTGCGTCCATCCGGGCACAGATGCTGCCGTTGCACAGGTTTCCGATCGAACCCTCGTGCGTGTGGTGCAGCGTTCCCCGGTAACTGAACTTTCCCGCGGCGATTTCCTCCCCGACCTGCCTGTAGGCGTCCCGGAAGGGCACTTTCTCCTCCGCCACCCGGCGGTTGACCTCCTCGACGCTGAACGCAAGGGCATAGCGGGGATCTTCCATCAGGTCGCGCTTGACCTCCATGCCGGCGATCGCATAGGCGGCGATGTCCAGGCAGTCTTCCAACTCGCCGAACATCGGCAGATACACTTCCTTCAACAGCTGCATGTCCCGGAAGTATCCGGAAGGCAGGTTCGTGCAGATCAGGCGGATATCGTTCTGGACGCCGCAGATCCGGTTGCAATGGGCGCGGATCAGTTCGAACACGTCCGGATTCTTCTTGTGCGGCATGATGCTGGAGCCGGTCGTCATGGCGTCCGGCAGGTGGATGAAAGCAAAGTTCTGGCTGTTGTACAGACAGCAGTCCATGGCCATCCGCCCCAGCGTCTCGGCCACCGAAGCGAAGGCGGAAGCCACGATGCGCTCGGTCTTGCCGCGGCCCATCTGGGCGAAGACGACATTGTAGTCCAGGTCCGCAAAGCCCAGCAGGCGCGTCGTCAGGCCCCGGTCCAGGGGCGCCGAAGACCCGTATCCGGCAGCCGATCCCAGCGGGTTGCGGTTGCACAGCTTCCAGGCGGCCAGCAGCGGCTCCATGTCGGCGGCCAGGCTCTCGGCGTAGGCGCCGAACCACAGCCCGAACGACGAGGGCATCGCCACCTGCAGGTGGGTGTATCCGGGCATCAGGACATCCTTGCACTCCTCGCTGCGCCGGATCAGCAGGTCGAAGAGGTCGTGGACCTTGCGGACGATGCGCTCGATGCCCGTCCGGGAAAAGAGCTTCAGGTCCACCAGCACCTGGTCGTTGCGCGAACGGCCGGTATGCACCTGCTTGCCCAGGTCGCCGAACTGCCGCGTCAGCTGCAGTTCCACCTGCGAATGGACGTCCTCGATGCCGTCTTCGATGACAAAACGGCCTTCCACGGCCTCGCGGTAGAGTTTTTTCAGCGCAGGCACGAGCGTATCCAGCGTCTGGCGGTCCATCAGGCCGACGCTCTCCAGCATCGTGATGTGGGCCAGCGTGCCCATGATGTCGTACGGCGCGAGCAGCAGGTCCAGTTCGCGGTCCTTGCCGACGGTGAAGCGTTCGATGCCCTCATCCGTCGCGAATCCTTTGTCCCAGAGTTTCATATCGAAAGAGCGTCCAAGAGTTTGCAATAAATGTCAGATCCCTGCCAGATTTCATCCGGGCAGATGTATTCGTCGGCCGTGTGCGAGCGCGCGGAATCGCCGGGCCCGATCTTGACCGTATCGAAGTCCAGCACGGTCTGGTTCGAAGTGGTCGGCGATCCGAAGGTTTCCAGCCCCAGCGAGACGGCCCGCCGGACGACCGGGTGCGCGGGATCGATCTGCGAGCTGTTGTGCCGCAGCGAGCGCGGCACCACTTCCGATCCGAGATGCGCGGCGATGGTTTCGAAGATCTCGCGGTTGGTGTACAGGCCGTTCGGACGGACGTCGACGACGAAACGGCAGCTGTCCGGCACGACGTTGTGCTGGGTGCCGGCCGAAATCATCGTCACACTCATCTTGACGGGCCCGAGGTAGTCGGAAACCCGGTCGAAGCGGTACGAACGCAACCAGGCGATATCGTCCAGGGCATGGTACAGGGCATTGTCGCCTTCGTCCCGGGCGGCATGTCCGCTGCGGCCGTGCGCCGTGCAGTCCAGCACCATCAGGCCCCGTTCGGCGACGGCCAGCCGCATCTGCGTCGGTTCGCCGATGATGCCCAGGCGGACCGGACCGATTTCCGGGATGGCGGCCCCGACGCCGTTCTCGCCGCAGACTTCCTCTTCGGCCGTGGCGCTCCAGACCAGCCGGTAGGGCTGGGGCCGGGCGGACAGGCGCTGGAAGGTGTCCAGCAGGGCGATCACGCAGCCCCCGTCGTCGTTGCTGCCCAGGCCGTAGAGGCGGCCGTCTTCCAGCACCGGGGTGAACGGATCCCGGCTGTATCCGCTGGCGGGACGCACCGTATCGATGTGTGCGTTCAGCAGCAGGGTGGGCTTGTCGCCGGCGGGCTCGTTCTCCATCCACAGGTTGTTCCCGCAGCGGCGGACATCGCAGCCCCAGCCGGCCAGCCGCTGCCCGATCAGGTCGGCGACGGCCCCCTCTTCCCGGCTGAAAGAAGGCGTGGCGATCATCTCGCACAGCAAATGGATGAGTTCTTCGTGTCCGATCATTGTATCAGGGTTCCTTGTCCGGGCTGCAGCGCATCCCAGCGGGTAATGACGACCCGGCTGACGCCGGCGTCGATGGCGGCATAGGCGTTGTCCAGTTTCGGGATCATCCCGCCGGAGATCACGCCCTGATCGAGGTATTTGCGGTAGTCGTCGCGGGTGATCCGCGGGATGACGCTCCCCGCGTCCGCAGGGTCCCGGAGGACGCCGGGATGTTCGAAACAGAATGTCAGGGTCACGTCGAAGTCGCGGGCGAAGGCCTTCGCGGCCTCGGAAGCAATGCTGTCCGCATTGGTATTCAGCAGCTGCCCCTGCCCGTCGTGGGTCAGCGGGGCCAGCACGGGCACGACCCCGCGCGCAATCAGGTCCACCAGGACCGTCGTGTCCACGCGGCAGACGTCCCCGACGAATCCGTAGTCCACTTCCCCGGCCGGGCGGCGGGTGCTCCGCATCCAGCCCAGATCGGCGCCGCAGAGGCCCAGGGCATTGACGCCCCGCCCCTGGAGGGCGGCTACCAGGGTCTTGTTGACTTCGCCGGCATAGACCATGGTGACGATGCGCAGCATGGCGGCGTCGGTCACGCGCCGGCCGCCGACCATGACGGTCGGGACGCCCAGCTGCGCGGCCAGCGCGGTGGCGGAACGGCCGCCTCCGTGCACCAGCACCTTCGGCCCTTCCAGGGCGGCAAAACCGTCCAGGAAAGCCCCGACCGCAGCCGCGTCTTCCACCACGGCACCGCCGACCTTGATGACTTGCAGTTTCGTCATTGCATTTCTTCCAGCATCCGTTTCATGACGACCTGGATCGAGACCACCCGGTTGGCCGCCTCGGGAATCACGAGGCTGCGGGGGGAATCGATCACTTCGTCCGAAACAATCATATTGCGGCGCACCGGCAGGCAGTGCAGGAAACAGGCATTGTCCGTCACGGCCATGTGGGCCGCATCCACGGTCCAGGACATGTCCTTGCTGAGAACCTTGCCGTAATCTGCGGGGTTCGTCACGCCCGGACAGCTCCAGTTCTTGGCATAGACGAAATCCGCCCCTTCCAGCGCCTTCATCTGGTCGTATTCGATCCGCGCGCCCTGCGTGAAGGCGGGATCGAGTTCGTAACCGCGGGGATGCGTGATGACGAAATCCACGTCCGCGGCGTTCATCCATTCCGCGAAGGAATTCGGGACGGCCTGGGGCAGCGCACGCGGGTGCGGCGCCCAGGTCATCACCACCTTGGGACGGGCCTTGGTCTTGTACTGGTCGATCGTAATCAGGTCCGCGAAGGCCTGGCAGGGATGCACCGTGGCCGATTCCAGGCTGATGACGGGCTTGCCGGAATAGTCCACGAACTGGCGCAGGATGGTCTCGGCATAATCGAATTCCCGGTCCGTCAGGCCGGCGAAGGAGCGCACGCCGATGATGTCGCAATAGCTGCCCATCACGGGGATGGCTTCGCGCAGGTGCTCGGACTTGTCCCCGTCCATCACGACGCCCAGTTCCGTCTCCAGCTTCCAGCTGTCCTGCCCGATATTCAGTACGATCGGGCTCATGCCCAGGTTGAGCGCCGCTTTCTGGCTGCTCAGCCGGGTCCGCAGGCTGCTGTTGAAGAAGACCAGCATGAGGGTCTTGTTCTCTCCGAGATGCTTCCAGGCGAAGGGATTGGACTTCACCTGCCGGGCTTCCTCCAGCGCTGCACCGAGGTCGCCGATATCCTTGACATGAAAGAATGATTTCATCCGAGTACTTCTTTAAAAGCGGTAAGGAAACGGTCCGCTTCGGCCTTCGTCAGGCACAGCGGGGCCAGCAGCCGGATCATGTTCTGCCCGGCCACTCCGGTAAAGATGTGTTTGTCGTACAGAAGCGACTGCCGCAGGGGGGCGACGCTCTCGTCGAACTCGATGCCCAGCATCAGGCCCTTTCCGCGGACTTCCCGGATGCGGGGCGTGACGGGCAGCGCCTCCTTGATGTAATCCCCGACGGCCAGGGCGTTCGCCATCAGGCCTTCCTGCTTGATGATATCCAGCACGGCCAGGGCGCCGGCACAGGCCAGGTAGTTCCCGCCGAAAGTCGTTCCGAGCATGCCCTTGACAGCCGTGAACATCGGCGAAATCAGGATGCCCCCGCAGGGGAAGCCGTTCGCGATGCCCTTGCCCATCGTGATGATGTCCGGCCGGATGCCGGTCCACTGGTGCGCGAAGAAGCGGCCGGTACGGCCGTATCCGCTCTGGACCTCGTCCAGCACCAGCACGACGCCGCAGCGGGTGCACAGTTCCCGCAGGCCCTGCATGAAGGCGATGCCGGGGACATGGATGCCTCCGCATCCCTGGATGCCTTCGATGATGACGGCGGCGACATCCCCCTTCGCCAGTTCCTTCTCCACCCCCGCCAGGTCATCCAGGTCGCAGAACGTGACCCGGTGGACGGCGTTGAAGGCCGAGACGATCCTGGGGTTGTCGGTCACCGCGACCGCACCCGAGGTACGCCCGTGGAAACTCCGGTGGAAGGCCACGACCCGGTCCTTGCCGGTATGGAAAGAAGCCAGCTTGAGCGCGTTCTCGTTGGATTCCGCGCCGCTGTTGTCCAGGAACAGGGAATAGTCCCCGTAGCCGCTGACTTCGCCGATGCGGCGGGCCAGCTGTTCCTGGAGCGGATTCCGGACACTGTTCGAGTAAAATCCGATCCGGTCCAGCTGTTCCTTGAGCGCAGCGACATAGACGGGATGCGTATGTCCCACGGAAATGACGGCGTGTCCTCCGTACAGGTCCAGGTATTCCTGGCCCTTGTCATCCCAGACCCGGCAACCCTGTGCGCGGACCGGGACGACGTCGAACAGCGAATATACGTCGAAAAGATTCATATCAGAATGCAGAGGCTTTGAGATGCAGGCCGGCTGCCTCGTCCAGGCCGCACATCAGGTTCATATTCTGGACAGCCTGCCCGGATGCGCCCTTCAGCAGGTTGTCTATCACGGAATTGACCAGCAGGCGGTCGCCATGTTTTTCCACCGAGACCATGCACTTGTTGGTATTGACGACCTGCTTGAGGTCGACGTTCCCGGGGAAAACGTGCGTGAAGGCGGCGTCCGCATAGAAATCCCGGTACAGTTTCACGGCCGCTTCGGCATCCAGCGCGCAGGGCGTATGGACTGTCGCCAGGATTCCCCGCGCGAAATCTCCGCGCACGGGAACGAAATTGATCTGCCCGGCGAAAGAGGGACAGAGCCGGTGCACATTCATCCGGATCTCGTGCAGGTGCTGGTGTTCGAAGGCCTTGTAGACGGACAGGTTGTCGGTCCGCCAGCTGAAATGCGTCGTCTCCGTGGGCTTGACGCCGGCGCCGGTCGAACCGGTTACCGCCGTCACGTTCACATCCCCGTCCAGCAGCCCGGCCGCCGCCAGCGGCAGGACCGCGAGCTGGATGGCCGTCGCGAAACAGCCCGGATTGGCCAGCAGGGTGGCTCCCTGGATGCGCTTCCGGTTGATTTCCGGCAGACCGTATACGTATCCGTCGTGTTCGTCGCGGAAGTCCTGGGCCAGGTCGATGACCTTCAGCCCGGCAGGACGCGGGTTCTCCTGCCAGAATGCGGTGCTCTTGCCGTGTCCCGAGCAGAGGAATACGACATCCACCGCCTCCAGGTCATAATCCGCGCTGAAGTCCAGCCCGGTGTCTCCGTACAGGCCGGCATGGACCCGGTACAGCGGATTGCCGGCGTTGCTGGTCGAATGGACCCAGGCGATCCGGACCTGGGGATGGCCCAGCAGGACCCGGATCAGCTCGCCCGCCGTGTACCCGGCACCGCCGATGATACCAACGCGTATCATAGGCTGTCTATTTCATCCGGGTGGCTCAGGTAATAGGCGCGCAGGGCGATCGAAGACACCTTGATGAATCCCTTGGCGTCCTCGCTGGTCCAGCCCTTGGCTCCTTCGCCGTATTCACCCAGCTTGTTCTTGACGATGTCGTTCGGGCTGTCCACGCCCACGGACTCGAATCCGTACGGACGCAGCAGCATCGTCACCGTTCCGCTCACGTTGCGCTGGCTGCTCTCGAGCATCGCTTCGATGTCCCGCATCACGGGCTCGAGGTACTGGCTCTCATGCAGGAACATGCCGTACCAGTTGGACACCTGGTCCTTCCAGTACTGCTGCCACTTGCTCAGCACGAATTTCTCGAGGAACTTGTGCGCGGCGATGATCAGCATCGGCGCGGCGGCTTCGAAACCGACCCGGCCCTTGATGCCGATGATCGTGTCGCCCACGTGCATGTCCCGTCCGATTCCGTACGGGGCCGCGATGGATTCCACTTTCTGGATGGCCTTGACCCCGTCGGAGAAGTCCTCGCCGTTGACCCCAACCAGCACGCCGTGATCGAAGCGCAGGGCGATCTGTTCGCTTCCGGACTTGGTCACCTGCTTGAGGTAGGCGCTCTCGGGCAGGCCCTGGCGGCTGTCCAGGATCTCACCGCCGCAGATGGAGGTACCCCACAGGCCGACGTTGTACGAATACTTGAGTTTCTTGAAATCGGCATGGAAGCCGTTCTTGTTCAGGTAATCAACCTCTTCCTGCCGGGACAGGGACATGTCCCGGGTCAGGGTGATGATCTCGACCCCCGGATACATGACCAGGAAGGTCATGTCGAAGCGGACCTGGTCGTTGCCGGCGCCGGTCGAACCGTGCGCGATGGCATCCGCCCCGATTTCCCGGGCATAGCGGGCCACCGCCATGGCCTGGAAAATCCGCTCGGACGACACCGAAATCGGATAGGTCCCGTTCCGGAGGATGTTTCCCCAAACCATGTAACGGATGGTCTTCTCATAATACTCGTGCGTCACGTCCAGGGTGACGTATTCCTTCGCGCCCAGTTTGTAGGCGTTCTCTTCATTGGTCTTCAGCTGCTCAGGCGAAAAACCGCCCGTGTTGGCGCAGGCCGCATAGACTTCATATCCCTTCTCGCGGGCCAGGTACATCACCGTGAAGGAAGTGTCCAGGCCACCGCTGAATGCCACTACTACTTTTTTCTTTGCCATAGGAGGATTTATTTGTTCGGATGCTTGGCAGGATCGAACAGCATGCCGGTACACAGGCACTTGGTATAGTTGTTCCTGCAGAGGATATCATAATTGACACAGCTTTCGCAACCCTTCCAGAACACGGGATCGTCGGTCAGTTCGGAGAAGGTGACCGGGACATATCCCAGTTCCGTATTGATCTTCATCACCGCCAGGCCCGTCGTCAGGCCGAAGAGCTTGGCGTTCGGGAAGCGCGAGCGCGACAGCTCGAACGCCTTCCGCTTGATGGCCTTGGCCAGGCCCTGGCCACGGTACTCCGTCTTGACGATCAGACCGGAATTGGCGACGAACTGCTCGTGGCTCCAGCTCTCGATGTAGCAGAAACCGGCGAACTCGTCCCCGTGCAGGGCGATGATGGCCTTGCCTTCCCGGATCTTGCGGGCGACATACTCGGGATCACGCTTGGCGATGCCGGTCCCGCGAACCTTGGTGGCGTCCTCGATCGTCTTGAGGATTTCCGGCACGAAATGCACATGCTCCTCCGAGGCCACCTCGACGGTGAATTCATTCCGGCGGGTCCGCGTCGCGATGCCGGGAATATACTTGTCCAGCGCCGCCGTAACCTGGTCGCAGTTGAATTCCGCCCGGATCACCAGCAGGATGGTGTCGTCGCCGGCGATGGTGCCCATCACTTCGCGGCGGACGCAACGGTCGATCAGGGACGCCACCACGGGAGCGAATCCGGGCTGGGTCTTGATGACGGCCAGCGATCCGGAATACTCCAGGGAGACGATGCCTTCCAGCGGAATCGTCTTGAATCCGCCGGGACCGTCGGAGACGGCGGGCATTTTGTAGCACATGCCGGAAGGCGTATGCACCTTGGCAATCTTGAGTTCCTTCAAGTCCCTGGACAGGGTTGCCTGGGTAACGAAGAAGCCCTTCTCCTGCATCAGCTTAAGAAGGTCTTCCTGGTAGCGGATGTCATTGCCGGTAACCAGGGCGGCAATGAGATCCTGTCTTTCCGATTTCAGATTCATTTTGTATATAAATGCAAATTTTCTGCAAATATATACAAAATTTACAAAATCTACTTCAGCTCGCGGAATTTTTCAGCGGAAATTTTCTTGGGTTTGATCGTCAGTTCCCCGCGGAGTTTCTCCATCACCTTCCGGTCTTCCACCTGCTCTTCCAGGCGGCCGATCTGCTTGCGGTCGGAAAGCAGGTTCTGCGCGGCTTCCTGCAGCATTTCCTCGGGAACGTTGCCCAGCCCGTACATGGCATACTGGTAGGCAACATAGGCCTTGGCGGCATCGCGGATGTCAGCCTCCTCGACGGTGAAGCCGTATTTCTTCATCAGGTAACCCCGGACCAGCTGCCAGCGGAAATCCGCAGCGAAACCCTCATAGTCCTTTTCAATGTCCTCGCGGGTCACCTTGCCGTCATTGGCGACGAACAGCCAGCGCTTGAGGAACGCGTCGGGCAGTTCGATGGCGGCCTTGCCCACGACATAGTCGCGGATGTCCTTCGACAGGCGCCACTCGGACTCCTGCTTGTACTCGCTCTTCAGCCGCTCGGTCACTTCCTTGTCGATGTCCTCGTCCGACTTCTCCTCCTTCTTCTCCTCATAATAATACTTCTTGAGGTTCTCGATCATCGGGGCCTTGGCCTTGGCGGTCACGTCGATGTTGTAGGAGTTGACGACGTCTTCCTTGCCCAGTTCGAGCGACACCTCCGGCGAGACGGCCACATCGAACACGAAGGTGAAATCATTGCCGTCCACCCACTCGACCTCAGCCTGGTTCTCGCTGCTCAGCGGTTCTCCCAGGATGTGCAGTTTGTGCTCGTTGATATAGGAGTCCAGCGAGGAGGAAATCACTTCGTTGACGGATTCGGCCAGCACCTGCCCGCCATAGACGCGGCGCACCAGCGAATCGGGGACATAGCCCTTGCGGAAACCTTTGAAATCCGCCGTACGGCGCAGCTGCGCGAATTTTTTGCGTTCGATTTCCACATAATCGTCCTTGACGATCTCCAGCGTCAGCTCCAGATTCAGAGCATCAATTTTCTTGTCAGTAATCTTCATTGTATCAATCGTTGTTTTTGTTTCTCATGGGATAGGCGACCCGCTCGTGGTAGAGCTGGGCCAGGTAGGATTTCAGGACATTCTTGACGATGCCGAGTTCCCGGATGGATATCTGCGCATCCTCGAACTGGCCGGCCGACATCTTGTCCGCGACCATGCTCTCGACAAAGGCGGAGTACGCCTCCTGCGAGTTGTCCTTGAGGGTCCGGGACGCGGCTTCCATGCTGTCGCAGAGCATCAGGATGATCTGCTCCTTGGTGCGCGGCCGGACGCCCTGGTAAGTGAAGTCCGCCACGGCGGCAGGGTCTCCGCCCGCATTGACGAACTGGTTGTAGAAATATTTGACGGTCGTCGTCCCGTGGTGGCTCAGGATGAAATCGATGATCACCTGGGGCAGGTGGTTCCGGGCGGCGATGTCCGCGCCGTCCGAGACATGGCGCATGATGTCGCGGGCACTCTGCTGGGGGGTCAGGCCGCTGTGGTAACGGGCCTGGGCCGCGTCCCCGACCAGGGATTCATTCTCGACGAAGCAGAGGGGATTGGCGATCTTGCCGATATCGTGGTAAAGGGCGCCGGCACGGACCAGCTGGACGTTGGCGTTGACGGCCCGGGCAGCCGCATCCGCCATGTTCATGACCTGCAGCGAATGCTGGAAGGTACCGGGGGCCTTCTTCTCCAGTTCACGCAGCAGCGGATTGCCCGTATCGCAGAGCTCCGTCAGGCGGGACGTGGAAACCAGGTTGAACAGGCGTTCGAACAAATAGATCAGCGGATACGTCGCCACCGTCAGCAGCGATCCCAGCAGGAGCAACAGCACGGAGCGCAGCGAAATGACCGCCACGATATCCACCAGGTCCAGGGCCAGGTACACCAGCATCAGGACCGCGAAGACGATCAGCGCATTGATGAACTGTTTCCAACCGCGGCTGAAGAATCCGAAGGTATACAGGGACACCAGGCCGGCCGCCAGGAACATGAAGAACAGGGCGGCCCCGTTCTGGGCGAAAAGCAGCAGCGGCAGCAGCGAGACGACATAGACGATGAAGGTCACCCGGTTCTTGAAGAAGGCCTGCAGGTAATGCGCGGTGATCGTGAACGGGACCGCCATCAGCCATGCCTCGTTCAGGCGCGCCACCAGCAGGGTCACCAGGGCGGCGATCAGGAACACCAGCAGCACATACAGGAAGCGGTTGTCCTCCAGCAGGGTCTTGTCCGTAAAGAACACGGCCAGGGTCAGCATGCCGACCAGGATCAGGGCCAGCAGGACATTGCCCAGCCATAGGAAGATCCGGGGTCCGTCATAGCCGACATTGGCGTCGTATTCGCGCTTGTACGAATCCAGCATCTGGGCGATTTCCGCCGTCACGATCTCCCCTTCCGAAACGATCAGCTGGCCGGCTGACACATAGCCGGAAGTCGGGGAAACGTAGCTGGCGGATTCGACATGCACCAGGTCCGTCGTCTGTTTGTCGAAGACCAGGTTCGGGACGACGAGCTCGTACACGGATGCGCTGATGAACAGCGAATCCAGGTTGACGTCCCCGTTCTGGGCGCGCACGTCGGCGAGCAGCCGGGAACGGGCGTCCGAGAGCCTGTACACTTCACTGGCGGGATATTTCACCGCCCGCTTGTCCCGCTGGACATACAGCACCGTCTCATCCAGTTCGTAGCCTTTCTGGTGCACGCCGTCATCCGGCAGCACGCCATGCTGGTAAAGCGCCTTGAGCGATGCGACGATGGCCGGGCGCAGATAGGCATAGGGTCCCAGCTGGAGGCTCTCGGCGGAACGGAGGTTCCGGTTGACCAGCTCGTCAGAATAACGGAAATACGGAATCACGTCCTGGCGGGCCGCGTTCCCCTCCTCCAGCATCTGCTCCTCGGTCTTGTAAACCGGGAAATCAAAAGGCGAAACCAGCGTCTCATGCCGCCAGGCGGACCCCTTCTTGTAGTCGTAGTTGAACTTGGAGGTCCGGGGCATGCACAAGACCAGTACTGCCACGGCGGCGAGCAGTGGCAGCAGGATGTGCATCCGGGGTGAACGGGAGAGCGGGGACATTTTCATCCGGGTCGTCAGGCGTCGATATTGGCGTAATGTGCGTTGTCTTCGATGAACTGGCGGCGGGGCGGGACGTCGTCACCCATCAGCATCGAGAAAGTACGCTCGGCCTGGGCCGCATTCTCGATGGTGATCTGGCGCAGGCGGCGGCGGGAAGGATCCATGGTGGTATCCCACAGCTGGGCATCGCTCATTTCACCCAGACCCTTGTAGCGCTGGACCGTATAGCCGCGGTCCGTACCCTTGCCCAGACGGCCGGCAGCTTCTTCCCGCTGCTCTTCCGTCCAGCAGTACACCTCTTCCTTGCCCTTCTTGACCAGGTAGAGCGGCGGAGTCGCCAGATAGACGTATCCGTTCTTGATCAGGTCGAACATATAGCGGAAGAAGAAGGTCAGGATCAGGCAGGCGATGTGGCTGCCGTCCACATCGGCATCCGTCATGATGATCACCTTGTGGTAGCGGAGCTTGCTGAGGTCCATCCGCTTCTCGCCGTTTTCATCTTCAACGGCCACGGTCACGCCGAGCGCCGTGTAAATGTTGCGGATTTCCTCGCTGTCGAAGGCGCGGTCGCCGGCGGCTTTCTCCACGTTCAGGATCTTGCCCCGGAGCGGGAGGATGGCCTGGTAGCGGCGGTCGCGGCCCTGCTTGGCCGTACCGCCTGCGGAATCACCCTCGACGAGGAAGAGCTCGCAACGCTCGGGATCGCGCTCCGAGCAGTCGGCCAGTTTGCCGGGCATGCCGGCACCGGACATCACGGTCTTGCGCTGCACCATTTCGCGCGCCTTGCGGGCGGCGTTGCGCGCCGTGGCAGCCAGCACGATCTTCTCGATGATCGACTTGGCCAGTTTCGGATTCTCCTCGAGGAAAATATCCATCGCCGCGGCGGTCGCCTGGGAAACGGCCGAAGTCACCTCGGTATTGCCGAGCTTGGTCTTGGTCTGTCCCTCGAACTGCGGTTCGGCCACCTTGACGGAAATGACGGCGGTCAGGCCTTCGCGGAAGTCTTCCGGCGCCAGGTCGCCCTTGTATTTCTCCAGCAGTTTGTTCTTTTCGGCATACTGCTTGAGCGAACGGCTGAGACCCATCTTGAATCCCTGCAGGTGCGTTCCGCCCTCGATGGTGTTGATGTTGTTGACGTAGGAATAGATCTTCTCGGTATAGCCCGTGTTGTACTGCAGGGCGATGTCGATCGGAATGATCTTGTCGGAGGTCACGCAGACCGGTTCGGGGATGATGGTGACGGCCCCGGCGTCCAGGTACTCGATGAATTCCTGGAGGCCCTTCTCGGAATAGAAGACCTCGCCCGGATTCGTTCCGTCCTCCTGTACGCGGCGGCGGTCGGTCAGGGTGATGCGGATGCCCTTGTTCAGGTAAGCCAGTTCACGCAGGCGGGCGGCCAGCGTGTCGTACTTGTACACCGTGGTCTGGGTGAATATCTTGGCATCCGGGTGGAAGGTAATGATCGTACCCGTATCGCTGCATCTTCCCGTCACTTCCACCGGCGTGATCGGCTTGCCTTCGGAATACTTCTGGACGAAGACCTGACCCTCGCGGTGCACTTCGGCGACCAGCAGGTCGGACAGGGCGTTGACGCAGGAAACGCCGACACCGTGCAGACCGCCGGAAACCTTGTAGTTGGCCTTGCTGAACTTGCCGCCGGCATGCAGGACGGTCAGGACGACCTCCAGGGCGGAGCGGTGCTCCTTGGGATGCATGCCCGTCGGAATGCCGCGGCCGTTGTCCCGCACGCGGATGGAATTGTCTTCCAGGATTTCGACTTCGATCGTGTCGCAGTACCCGGCCATCGCTTCGTCGATACTGTTGTCCACGACCTCGTACACCAGGTGGTGCAGACCGCGGTCGGACACATCGCCGATATACATGGACGGACGCTTGCGGACCGCCTCCAAACCTTCGAGAACCTGAATACTGCCAGCGGAATACTGCTCTTCCGCCTGTTTCATCTCTTCATTTTCTACCATCTCAAATCGTATATTATAAATCCTTCGAAGTTACGAAAAATTTTACAAATTCAGGCAAAAACCGGCCGTAAAATTAATCCCCTGCTCGACATACAGCGGAATGGGCTGGACAGCCATGTTCAGCAGGTTTCCTCCCCGGACCCAGACGGACCAGCGGCGGTCGATCTTGTACTCGCCCATCACGCCCAGATCCACCCAGTGAGGCATCGCCACGGCATAGGTTGCGTATCCAAACACCCGCGGGGTCGCGAAACTGCAACTGACGCCGGCATAAATACGTTCCAGCCAATTGTACATCACGCGGGCGTCGCCGCTGAAAATCGGCAGGTCCAGCACCTGGTCGCTCGCCTTCAGGTCGGTATAGCGGAAATGCAGTTCCCCGTCGGCCGTCAGCCGTGCACCGGCATAGGCCAGTTTCAGATCGGCATAAGGCGTCCGGTAGTCCCTGTATGCGACGGAAGGCCAGAGTCCTTTCTGGACAGCGCTGACGGAAAACAGCGGAGCATGGCCGTACATGGCATATCCGCCCTGCAAACGATAGGAGAAATGCGGGAAGAGATTGCCCTGGATGCCCAGATAGGCGTTCAGTTTTTCTTCCGTCACCGCTGCGAAATCATCCGTATAGGCGGGCGTGAAGCGATGCAGCTGCTGCTTGAAGGCCGAATAGGAATTCCGGCTGACACCGCCCTTGACCCCGGCGAAGAAATTCGCCGCTCCGGCGAACAGATCCGCGGACAGGCGCACGTCTGGATGGATGTAGAAGGTCCCGGCGAGATCCAGGCTGACCCCGGCGTCCAGGTTGAACTTTCCGATCCGGAGCACCGCCTTGGGCGTGGCGCCGATCAGGCCCGGCCGGCGGCTGACCGCCCCGCCGTAGAAATACTGTTCGGCCCGGACATCCAGCACCACGGACAAGACATGTCCGATGAAAGGACCGATGCTGCCGTCCAGGCGCACGGATCCCTCCCGCTGCCGCGCGAAATCCGCAAAGTGCAGGATGTTGTCGACCCCGTACAGGGCCGCAAGCGTGAAGTCGTAGTTCAGCGAACCCGCCTCGGGGCGGTGCGAATTGACCCGGACCGATGCGATGCCGCTGTGATACAGGCTGCCGCGGTTGTCATCGGCATTGTACAGCCCCCGGTATCCGACATCCCAGTGCAGGTCGAAGGCGGGATGGGCCCAGGCGCCCCGGATCCCGGCCTTTTCACTCAGGTCATTACCCGGGTACAGGCTGCCCTGGATCGGGGCCAGGTCGGTCCCGTCCTTCCAGTAACGTCCGGCATAACCGCTGAAGTCCTGGTATGCGGTCAGGCTGACCCGTCCGTCCAGGCTGGGCGTATACAGTACGTACAGTTCCGGATGCAGGGAGTATCCGGCGCCGGCCCGCAGATACAGCTGCCTCGCCTCGGAAGGCGCGGGCGCGGGCGTCAGGCGGACCGCATAGGGATTGAATTCGTACGCCCCCTTGTACGGGTTGTCAAAAACCGAATAATCGAAATTGTAGTCGAAGTGCAGCACCGTATCGGGAATGCTGAACTGCGTGACCGGCTTGGTCACGTATCCCATGTCGCTGGTGTAGTCGTTGGTCACCTGGACCTGGGGATTCAGGTTCTGGGCGAAGGCTGCCGGGCTGAGACAGCAGAGCGCCAGCAGGGCGGAGCTTATCTTGGCATTCATCGTTATTTCATGCTTGCGAGACGTTCGAGTCTCCGTTTCACATTGTCCTGTATATCGTCATCCTGGCCGGAAGGCTGGTAGCCGTCCCGGATGCTCTCGTAGGTCGCCTGGGCCTGCTGGATCAGCTTGCGCTCCACGAAGGAGTCCCCCAGCACCAGGAAGGCATTGGCCAGCCAGTACTGCTGTTCGGCGGATCTGGAAGCGAAGGCATAGACCTCCTTTTCCACCTCCTCGAAAGCACCCCGCTCGAAGGCATCCTTGATCAGGATGAAATTCGCTTCGGCCCCCTCGGCCGTGGCTGCTTCTTCCGCAAGCGTACGGAAGAGCGGAAGGGCTTCGTCCCGGCGGCTGGTCGCCAGCAGGGACTTGGCCTGCACGTAGCGCGCTTCGCGGCGCAGGGCGGCGTCCTGCGTAGCGGAAGCGAGCGTCGCCGCGGCTGCGATGGCCGAGGCGTAATCGTGGGCACGGTAGGCGGAGCGCATCATCCCCTCACGGGCGACCTGCCGGTTCTCCTCCATCCGCGCGACCTCGAGGAGCGAAACATAACCCTCGTAAGCGTCGGTATAGTGTTCGAGTTCGTAGGAGAGGCGGGCGAAATGCAGGGTCGCGAATTCCGCGTAATTCCCCTTCGGGTCCAGCGAGACCGAGCGGCGGTACTGGTCGCAGGCCTTCTCCTTCTCGCCCAGGCTGCGGTAGGACTCCGCCATGTAGAAGGCTGCCTGCGAGCGGTTCTCGCCCTGCGGATAACGTTCTTCGTAGCGCTGCAGCGCCTCGATGGCCTGACTGGCGTTCCCGGCCAGGAACAGCTGTTCGCCCGTGCTGAAATACAGGGCTTCCCGCTCGGCGTCGGACTTGTCCCCGCCCAGCCGGTTCTCCTCCAGGTAGGCGAGATATTTCTGCGGCTGGCCCAGGGTCTGGTAGATGGATTCGATCGCGGCCAGCGCGTCCTGGGCATATTCGCTGTCCCGCATCTGGCTGACGACCTGCTTGTAGTCGACGAGCGCGGCGTCGTATTCCTTCAGGTTGCGGTGCACCATTCCCTGCCCGATCAGCGCCTGGGCCACATACGCGCCTTCCCCGGCGTTCTGCCGGAGCAGTGAGAAGGCCCGGAGGGCATCCTGGGGCCGGGACGCGTCCATGTAGGCGCGGCCCAGCTCGTACAGCGCCACGCTGTACATCGGGGCGGAAGGATCGGCCTTCTCCACGCGGGAGAGCACCTCCGCCTTGCGTTTCTTGTCCCCGGACAGGCCATAGGACAGCGCCTGCATGTAGTAGGGATAGATATCGTCGGCATTGCCGGCGCCGGCGACCTTGCCATACGCCTCGGCGGCCGCCTTGTAATTTCGCTGGGCGAAGTCACAGTCCGCCCGGCGGGTCTGGGCGTCCGTGCGCAGGCTGCGGTCCCCGGAAGCGATGTAATTATCGAACCAGCGGGCGGCCGACGCGTACTGGCCCTGCTTGAAATAGCTGTAGGCAATGTTCAGCGGGAGCACCCGGCCGACGTCCGACCCGTCCAGGGCGGACAGGTTGTACAGGTCCGTGTAGAGCTTTTCCGCCTCGCCGTACTGACCGGCCCGGTAGTAGGATTCCGCCAGCCAGTACCGGGCCAGCTGGTTGAAACGGTCCTGGTGGGGCTGGTAGAAGGAGGCGGCCCGGAAGCACGGAATGGCGTCCCGGAAAGCCCCGGCCTCGTACAGCTGGACCCCGCGCAGGAAGTTCGCCTTCATGTAGTTGGACCGCTGGTCGGCGTCGAGTTCGTCGATGTTGTCATAGGCCTCGACGGCGGCGGCGTAATCCCGCTTGACCAGGGCCGTCAGCGCCATGTATCCGTAAATCTGGTCTCCGCGGCGGCTGGTCGAGTATTTGCGGATGTACTCCTCGAATCCCGACGTATCCTGGTTCAGGTCGAAGGCCAGTTTCGCATAGTTGAAATGGGCGTCTTCCTGGATCTGCGGATCGAAAGCGGCGGCCGCCGCGTCGCGGAAAGCGCCCAGCGCCGCCACCTGGTTGCGCGTATGGATGTAGGCGTTGCCCAGATGGTAGTTGGCGATCTGTCCCAGCGAGTCCGTACGGTCCCGCATCCGCGTATAGTTCTCGATGGCACCGGGATAGTCGGAAACGGCGTACAGCACCGACCCGGCATAGAAATAGTCCGAGCGGTTCATGTCGCTGTGGGACGACAGCTCGTAGAACTGACGGGCCTTCTCCGAATTGCCCAGCACCAGGTAAGTCTCGGAAATGATGCGGGCCAGCCGCTCCTGCCGCTCCCTGGGAACCAGGGCGTACACGCGGTCTCCGTTCTGGACGACATAGTCGTAATTCTTGTTCATGAATTCGCATTCCAGCACATAGAACTCGGAAAGCTCACTGAAACGGGGATCCACGGCGGACTGCCGGAACCATTTGATGGCCTGGGAGAAATCCTTGTCCGAATAGGCCATGAAACCCAGGGCATAGCGGGCCGGGGCCGTATAATCGGACAGCGGCATCGCATCCACCTCGCGGAAACGTTCCCGCGCTTCGGCGAAACGTCCGCGCACATAGTCGCAGTATCCGGTCTTGAACACATATTCCACCACCTGTTCCGGATACAGTTGTTTTCTGTCCACACGCGCCAGGTATTCCGCCGCCTGGTCATAATACTGTTCGTCAAACAGGTTCAGCGCATACTGGAGATAGACCTGCGTGGCCAGGGAGCGGTCCTGGGCCTCCGTCTCGTAGCAGGCCACCCGCTCACGGGCTTCGGGGCTGTGCATCTTCAGATCGCACAACAGCACGTAACTGCGGGCGGTAGGATCCTCCTGCAGGGAGGCGAAGAGCGTCCGGGCTTCGCTGAACATCCCGTTTTCGTATAACTGAATCGCCTGGCGCCGGACCCGGGCGTCATCCGCATCTGCGGCATGCAGCGTCACGGTCAGCATCAGGGTGGCGGTAAGCGCCGTCAGCACAGTTTTGATCTTCATGAATGATTCTTTTTAATATCTTACAAAAATACTCATTTTTACGCTATATTTGTAGTGCTTTATCCACAAATCCTGCCTTTTTATGAACACGAACGAGGAGAACAGCCCTGCCCCCGTGATTTTCTTCCGGGACGCCGACATCATCAACGGAGAAAATGTCGTCGTACATGGGCTGGACATGGAAGTGTACCCCGGCGACCTGGTCTACATCGTAGGGAAGGTCGGCACCGGAAAAACCTCCATAATCCGTACCATAATCGCCGAGAATCCCCTGACGAAGGGCGAAGGCGGGGTCTGCGGGTTCAACCTGGTCGGGATCCGGTCCAAGCAGGTCCCCTACCTGCGCCGCAAACTGGGCGTCGTGTTCCAGGACTTCCAGCTGCTGATGGACCGCACGGTCCACGACAACCTGTCCTTTGTCCTGAAATCCACCGGGTGGAAGGAGAACGGGATGATCGAGCAGCGGATCGGCGACGTGCTGAAGGCCGTCGGCATGCAGACCAAATCCCACAAGATGCCGCACCAGCTGTCCGGCGGCGAGCAGCAGCGCATCGCCATCGCCCGGGCCCTGCTGAACGATCCGGAAGTGATCATCGCGGACGAGCCTACGGGCAACCTGGACAACGAGACGGCGGACGGCATCCTCGAACTGCTGAAACGGATCAACGCCGAAAAAGGCACGGCCATCGTGATGGTTACGCACAATCGCAGCATCTTCGAGAAGTACCCGGGACGCGTCTTCGTCTGCAAGGACGAGGGCTGTACCGAGCACCGCAGCGACGAAACCATCGATCTCGCCCTGACGATATGACCCTGCAGCAGCGATACGACGCCATCCTGGGCTATTTCCGGGAGAACCGGGGCGAGGCGGCCTCCGAGCTCCACTTCGAGAACGCCTTCCAGCTGCTGGTGGCGGTGATCCTGTCCGCCCAGTGCACGGACAAGCGCGTCAACCTCACGACCCCGGAACTGTTCCGGCATTACCCGGATGCTGCGTCGATGGCCGCGGCCACCCCGGAAGAGATCTACCCGCTGATCCGCTCCGTCTCCTATCCCAACAGCAAGGCCGCCCACCTGGCCGGCATGGCGCGGAAACTGATATCGGATTTCGGCGGCGAAGTGCCCGCCGACGTGGATGCCCTGATGACCCTGCCGGGCGTGGGCCGCAAGACGGCCAACGTCGTCGCCTCGGTGGTTTACAACGAACCCGTCATCGCCGTGGACACGCACGTCTTCCGCGTATCCCGCCGCCTCGGCCTCAGCCGGGGGAAGACACCCGAAGCCGTAGAAAAAGACCTGGAGCGCCATACTCCCGCGGAGTGGCGCCCCATCTGTCATCACTGGCTGATCCTGCACGGCAGGTACGTCTGCACCGCCCGGTCGCCCAAATGCGGGGAATGCCCGCTGCGGCCGTGGTGCAAATCCGCCCCGCAGGCTAACTGACCAGCTGTTCTTTCAGCCGTGCGATCTTCTCGTCGGCATCGTCTCCCTTCGCCCCGAAATAGAATTTGATCTTCGGTTCGGTTCCCGACGGCCGGACGGACACGACGTCGCCCGCTTCGTCGAAGAACTGGAGCACGTTGGAGGAAGGCTGGCCGGTCTTCTCGGGTTCCAGGTAGTCCACCACCCGCGTCACCGGCGACCCGCACAGCTGTGCAGGCGGGTTGGCACGCAGGTCGACCATGATCTGGCGGATCTCCTCGGCGCCGCTGATGCCCTTGCGGACCAGGGAGACGAGTCCCTCCTTGCGGTATCCGAATTCGGCATAGATCTTCTGCATCAGCTGGTACAGGGTCATGCCCTGGTCGGCCGCCCACGCGGCGCACTCGGCCACCATCATGCAGCTGACCTGGGCGTCCTTGTCACGGACGAACTCGCCGACATTGAATCCATAGCTCTCCTCGCCGCCGCAGATGAATTCACCGCCCTCGGCCTGCTTGCGCTTGACCACTTCGGCGATGTACTTGAATCCGGTCAGGACATTGTACACCGGCACGTCGAATTTCCGGCAGATATCGGTGATCAGTTCGGTGGTCACGATGGTCTTGACGACGTATTTGCCTTTGCCGAGCTTGCCCAGTTCCTTCCAGCGGTTCAGGATGTAGTAGGTCAGCATCGATGCGGTCTGGTTGCCGTTGAACAGCACCATTTTGCCGGCATTGTCCCGGACGGCGATGCCCATGCGGTCCGCGTCGGGATCGGTTCCGATCACGATGTCGGCGGCCGTCTCGTCGGCCTTTTCAAGGGCCATCTTGAGCGCGGCGGGCTCTTCGGGATTCGGGGACACGACGGTCGGGAAATCCCCGTCGCTCAAGTCCTGTTCAGGGACATGGATGATGTTCTTGAATCCGATCCGGTTCAGGATCTCGGGCACCATGCGCACGCCGCAGCCATGCAGCGGGGTATAGACGATCTTGATGTCCGCATGGCGGGCGCAGGCTTCGGGGCTGAGCGACAGCGAGACCAGGTCGCTCAGGTACGCCTCGTCCATCTCCCGGCCCATCAGGGATACGGAACCGGGCTTGTCGGAAGAGAATTTCACCATGGACGGGTCCTTGATCTTCGCCACTTCGGCGACGATCTCCTTGTCCACGGGGGAGGTCACCTGGCCACCGTCGGACCAGGACACCTTGTATCCGTTGTATTCCTTGGGGTTGTGCGAAGCCGTGATCATGATGCCGGCCACCGCACCTTTCTTGCGCACGGCATAGCTCATCTCCGGCGTAGGACGGATGTTGTCGAAAATGAAAACATCGATTCCGTTGGCCGCCAGCACGTCCGCAGCGATCCGCGCGAATTCCCGGGAGTGGTTCCGGCTGTCGTAGGAAATGCATACGCACAGATGCTCTCCCTGCACATGGGAAAGAATGTAATTGGCCAGGCCCTGGGTCGCCATACCGACCGTGTACTTGTTCATCCGGTTGGTTCCGACGCCCATCAGGCCCCGGAGGCCGCCCGTGCCGAACTCGAGGTTGCGGTAGAATGCATCTTCATAACCGGCGGGGTCCTGTGCCTTCAGGATCAGGATTTCCTTCTTGGTTTCTTCATCAAAGTCTCCTTCCAGCCAGGAGAGGGCGTTTTTTTCAAATTCTTTCATGGGTAGTCCGTGTTATCCTTACAAATATACAGATTTTGCCGGATTTTTTCTAATTTTACGAACCAAACGCATAAACTATGGTCAGAGTATACTGCAAAAACACGGATTCATTCCAGGAATTCCCGGAAGGGACCGCCCTGCTGGACACCTTGTCCGCCTTCGAATTCGACAAAAGCTGCCCCATCCTCGCCGCCAAGGTGAACAATGTCACGCAGGGGCTGAAGTACCGGCTGTTCAACAACCGGGACGTCGAATTCCTGGACTACCACAGCTATGCGGGGCGCAACGTGTACTGCCGGTCCCTGTGTTTCCTGCTCTGTACCGCCGTCCAGGACGTGTTCCACGGCAGCACCATCCGGCTGCGGCGTCCGATCTCCAAAGGCTACTACTGCGACCTGTCCAAACCCGACGGGACCCCCGTGACGGAAGAGGATGTCCGGCGCATCGAAGAACGGATGCGGGAGATCGTCGCCGCGGACTACCCCTTCCACCGCCACGAAGTGCAGGTCCGCGAAGCCATCCGGATCTTTTCCGACCTGGGCTTCGAAGACAAGGTCCGCCTGCTGCAGACCAGCGACCAGCTGTACACCAGCTATTACACCCTGGGCGACTCCGCCGACTACTATTATGACGCGCTGCTCCCCTCCTCGGGCTATCTGCAGGTCTGGGGCCTGATGCCCTACCACGAAGGATTCATCCTGCGCGTACCGGACCGGCACCATCCCGGACAGCTGGCCCCCTTCTTCGAGCAGCCCAAGACCTTCGACGTGTTCCTGGAGACGAACCGCTGGAACAGCATCATGGAACTGGACAACGTCGGGGACGTCAACATCGCATGCCGCGAGGGCAAGGCCAGCGACCTGATCCAGGTGGCGGAGGCCCTGCAGGAAAAGAAAATCGTGGAAATCGCCGAAGAGATCGACCGGCGCAGCCGGAATCCGCAACAGCCCGTCCGGGTCGTGCTGATCACGGGACCGAGCAGCAGCGGCAAGACCACCTTCTGCCACCGCCTGTCCATCCAGCTGAAGGCATGCGGCCTGCGGCCCGTCTTCTTCTCGACCGACGACTATTTCGTCAACCGGCTGGACACGCCGCGCCTGCCGGACGGCAGTTTCGATTTCGACAACTTCGAGACGGTGGACCACGCCGCGCTCGAGAAGGACGTCGTGCGGCTGCTGGCCGGCGAAACCGTCGAAGTTCCCGAATACAACTTCAAGACCGGCATCCGCGAGTACAACGGCAAGCAGCTGAGCCTGGGCGGCAATTCCATCCTGCTGATCGAAGGCATCCACGCCCTGAATCCCGCCCTGATCCCGCAGGTTCCGGAGCCCTGCAAGTTCCGCGTGTTCATCTCGACCCTGACCAGTATCTCGCTGGACGACCACAACTGCATCCCGACCAGCGACAACCGCCTGCTGCGGCGCATCGTGCGCGACTTCAACAAGGGTGCGTTCACGGCCCAGGAGACGATACGCCAGTGGCCGAACGTCCGCCGCTCCGAGGTACAGTGGATTTACCCGTACCAGGAAACGGCGGACGTCCTGTTCAATTCCGCCTACCTCGTCGAATTCGCCGTGCTGCGCAACCATGCCGAGCAGATTCTCGCGAGCGTACCCAAGAACTGTCCCGAGTACAGCGAAGCCTACAGGCTGCTGAAGTTCCTGCACTATTTCGTGCCGGTCTCGGACAAGGACATCCCCGCGACGTCCCTGATCCGCAGCTTCATCGGAGGCAGCAGTTTCAACTAAAGCGCATCGAAAGAGGCGGGATAGCCCAGCAGCTGGTAAGCGATGCTGTAAGCCATCCGCGTATGGCCGGCCGTATTGGGATGCAGCCGGTCCGCATTGGGATTGCGGAAATAGCCGGCATTCGAATCATACACCGGATACAGGCCGCTGATGGCGTTCAGGTCGATGACCGGGACGGCCCAGACGTTGGCCATCTCCTTCAGCGCATCCACATAGGAATCCAGGAACAGGCCGAGGGCATTGGCGAAATCCTCTTCCGGCTGGATGTTGTTCGCGCCGACGAACAGGGCGCGGTGGATGGGCGTCAGGAAGATGATCTGCTTGGTGGGATAATGGGTCTTCAGGAAATCCATCACGATGTTGGCCCGGCCGCGGAAGGTATCGTTGGTCATGTTGCGGACCCGGTGGCGCTTGACGATGCGGGTGTTCACGGCAATGTTGGCGGAATCCCGGCGCTCGGTGAACCATTCGCCGAGGGGAACGGCGTGGTTGTAGTCATTGGTTCCGATGAATACGATAATGGCGTCCACGTCCTGGCCGTGCTGGGCCTCCAGCCGCTGGGCCTGCGGCAGGATCTGGTGCATCTGGTTCCCGCTGATCCCATACACGTACGGGGTGATGCCCAGGATGGATTCCAGCAGGTGCGGGAAGGTGTTGTTGGTGGCCAGCTGGCGTTCGTCGATGATGGAATCACCCAGGAAGGCAACCTTCTTTCCCGCCCACTGGCTCTTGATTTCCGGCTCGGCGGCGAAAGCGGATACGGAGAGGGCCATGCCGACGCAAACCAGCGACAGGATGGCGATGAATCTGGTGTTTTTCATGTGGCTTGAGTTCAAAAAAACTATGCAATTATACGGATAAATTGTTATATTTGGAAATCATAAAAGTGTACAACCATGAGTCCTGAACTTGCTAACAGCCTGGATGGCATCCAGGTAACCCTCAACGCGGGTGGAATGAACACCATCAACATCGTGCTCGCTTTCGTGATGTTCGGCGTCGCGCTGGGCATCAAGCCCCGCATGTTCGTCGAAGTGTTCAAACAGCCCAAATCCGTCATCCTGGGCGCATGCAGCCAGTTGATCCTGCTGCCGCTGCTGACCTTCCTGCTGGTCCTGTGCCTGGGCAGCTGGATTTCGCCGATGATGGCGCTGGGCATGATCCTGGTGGCTTCGTGCCCGGGCGGGAACATCTCCAACTTCATGTCTTCGCTGGCCAAGGCGAACATCGAGCTGTCCGTTTCGCTGACCGCGATCAGCACGGCGCTGGCCGTCCTGATGACCCCGTTCAACTTCTGGTTCTACGGCAACCTCTTCCTGAAGGTCTCCCCCATCGCCACGGATATTCCCTACCTGACCATTCCCCTGTGGGACGTGTTCAAGACCATCTTCATCCTGCTGGGCATTCCCCTGACGCTGGGCATCCTGACCTCGCAGTACCTGCCCAAGGTGGCGGAGAAACTCAAGAAACCCTTCCAGTGGGTTTCCATCATCTTCTTCATCGCCATGGTCATCCTCTCGTTCTGGAGCAACCGCGAAGCCTTCCTGCAGTGCATCCAGTACATTTTCATCGTCGTGCTGATCCACAATTTCCTGGCCCTCAGCCTGGGATTCGGCGTCGCTTCCGCTTTCAAGCTGTCCCGTCCGGACCGCCGGACCCTGACGATTGAAACCGGCATCCAGAATTCCGGACTCGGCCTGGCCCTGCTGCTGGGAACGAACATCTTCGCCGGCTTCCCGCCCCACGGCGGCATGCTGGTGATCACGGCCTGGTGGGGCGTGTGGCACATCATTTCCGGCCTGAGCGTAGCGACCATCTTCAACCGGTCCAAGAAATACTGATGAAGAGCGTCTTCAAAGAGAACGGATGGTATAATCTGCTGCGTTTCCACGCGGACCTGTGCACCTATTTCAGTTACCGTCGCGTAGAGGTGCACGGCAGGAAGAACATTCCCGCCGGGGCGAAGGTCATCCTGACCCCCAACCACTGCAACGCCCTGATGGACGCGATGACGCTGCTGCGTACCAAGAAGGGGCCGCTCGCTTTCGGCGCCCGCGCGGACATCTTCAAGAAAAAAGCCGCCGCGGAAGCCCTTTTCTTCCTGCGCATCCTGCCGCTGGTGCGCGTCCGTGACGGCCTGCGCCAGGTGGTCCAGAATTACGAGGCGATGGACATGATCGCCGAGACGGTCGAGCACGCCGTCCCCTTCTGCATCTTCTGCGAAGGCACGCACCGGACCAAGCACTCGCTGCTGCCCATCAAGAAAGGTTGCATCCGTGCTGCCCTGCATGCCCGCGACCGCCAGCCCGACGACACGCGCGACATCTACCTGCAGCCGGTCGGACTGGAGTATGGAGACCATTTCCGTTTCCGTAACACATCCCTGATCGAATTCGGTACACCCATCAACGTTTCCGCCTTCCTGCGGGAACATCCGGACCTGCCCCAGGCGGAGATGTACCGACAGATCGAAGACCTGATGCACGAGCGCATCGCCGAGCGCATCACCTTCATCCCCGACGACGAGCAGTACGAAGGGACCTGGGCCCTGACCCGGATCATGACGGCCGGCCCCCGGAAGGGTACGCTCCTGGAGCGGCGCGACCGGAACCAGGCGGCCATCGCCCGCATCCAGGCGGAACCGGCCCTGCAGGCCCTCCGGACCAAAGCCATCGCCTTCGACCTGATGCGCCTGCACGAAAGGATTTCCTTCCATTCCTTCGGATTCCGCCATCCGGTCCTGCGCACCGTGGCCAAGTCCCTGCTGTGGCTGGTCTGGCTGCCCTTCGCCCTCGTCGAATCCTTGCTGGCCCTGCCGCTCTGGCTGGGCGCGGAGATACTCTGCCACAAGATCAAGGACAAGGCCTTCTGCAACTCGACGCGCTACCTGTGCAAATTGTTCGGAACCCCGATCCTGATGGTCCTGTATGCCCTGATCGGATTCCTGACCCTGCCCTGGTATGTCGCCGCGGGCGTACTGCTGGCCCTGATTCCGGCCTACAGCTGTTTCTATGATTTCTGGGAATACAGCCGGATCCTCCTGTCCGACCTGCGCCTGCTGTTCCTGCCTCAGATCAGCTCCGCGTTCCGGGCGATAAAGGACGCGACCAGGTAGGCGGTGGACCAGGCGGCCTGCAGATTGAATCCACCCGTCACGGCATCCACATCCAGTACTTCCCCGGCAAAATGAAGGCCGGGGATTGTTTTTGATTCCAGCGAGCTCCAGTTCACGGCATCCAGGCTGACACCGCCGCAGGTTACGAATTCCTCCCGGTTGCGGTTGCGCCCGGATACGGAATAGACATCGTGCGCGAGCAGGGCGGCCAGGCGCCGCAGGCCCTTCGAACCCACTTCCGCGCAGCGGATATCCGCCCGGAGTCCCGCACGGGACAGCAGCAGTTCCCACAGACGGGCGGGAAGCGCTTCGGGATGGACGGAAGCGAGCAAACGGGCCGGATGGGCCCGGAGCAATTGCTGCAGGCGGGCGTACGCTTCCTCTTCGCCGCAGCCCAGCCAGCCCACGGCCAGTTCGCAGCGGTAGCCCCGCTCCGCCAGATCGCGGGCGGCATAGGACGATAGGCAGAGCACCGCCGGGCCGCTGACACCGGCATGGGTCAGCAGCATCGCCCCTTCCGACTGGCAGCGCAGGCCGGAAACGGCCAGCCGCACGGACGGCACGGACAGGCCGGACAGGGGGCGCAGCGGGTGGGGCGAGAGGGCCAGGCCGAAGAGCGAAGGGACGCAAGGCTGGATGGCCGTCTCCGTCCCGGCCAGCATGTCCAGGGCGCCGCCTCCGCTGGCGATCAGGATACGCTCGTATCCGGACAGTTCCGCCAGGGAACGGACCGGCCGGCGGCAATGGACGGGGACACCGCTGCGTTCCAGTCCGCGAAGCAGGGTGCGGACCACCTGCATGGCGTCACCGCTGTCCGGGAACACCCGTCCGGCATCTTCCACGTGCAGGGCGACACCCTCCTTTTCCCACCAGTCCATCAATTCCCGCGGACCGAAAACGGACAGGGCGCGCCGCATCAGCCGCTCGCCCCGGGGATAGACCTTGCCGAGGTCGGTAACCGTCTCGAAGGTGTTGGTCAGGTTGCAGCGGCCGCCGCCGGTCAGGGCCAGTTTGGCCAGCGGCCGGTTCCCGGACTCGAAGATATCCACAGGGATGTCCGGACGCAGACGCCGGAGCACCAGGGCGGCGAAACACCCTGCTGCTCCGGCTCCGACCACTGCGACTTTCACCGGATTAGCGCTTGGCCATGTAGGAGAAGAACTTCTCCGGCGTATTCAGCTCGTCCTCCCGAACGGAAGCGACGATGAGTTTCGTCTTGACCTGCCTGGCAGGCTTGGAAATGATGCGGAGCATGTCGGCGGTCTTTTCCACCTTGGAGAAGCGGAGGGGCTTGAACTTCAGTCCGGCACCGACCGGCAGCGGATCCTGGGTCAGCGGAGAAGTCGGGTGGGTTCCCCAGACGGCGATGTAGCGGCGGCCGAATTCCATCGATTCGCCGGGCTGGAAATTGATTCCCGTCAGGAAACGGACCTTGCGGCCGTTGAGCACGGTCGCGGTCACCTCGGCGACGCGGCTGTTGTCGAACATGTCCACGCGCAGGGAGATGTCCAGCATCTCGCCCATGTACTCGACACCGTACGAAATGATTTCGGCATAGGCGCCCTTGGCGGTCTTGCCCGCCCGGGCGGTGCGGCCCTTGGTCGCCACCAGCTTGATTTCCTTCTCGCCGTCCCACAGGGCGATGCCGCCCGCACCGACCGTCGATCCGACCACGTAGTCGTCACAGCCGGCGCCCTCCTCGGCATGCTGCTTGGGCGTGGTGTTCCACAGGTACTTGCGCAGTTCCATCTGCTTGCCGGACTTGCAGTACGGATCCAGGGCACCGCTGTCGTTGAAATAGACGCGGACGGCGAAGTGGCTGTTTTCCACCGCCGGTCCGTGGTGGCCGACCTGGTTGTACAGGACCGGCGTCTCGGAAACGATCTCGGGGACCTGGACGCCGTCGGAGCGCATGAAAAGACTGAAATCGGTCTGCGCGAAGGCAGAAACGCAGCTGAGGAGCACCGCCGCCGCTGCGAGGAGAATGGGCTTTGCTTTCATAACACACAAATATAATCAACTTTTTTCGTATATTTACACACTCACAAAACCACACACATGTTTATGTCCCGAAAACTTCTGCTTCTTGCAGCGCTGGCACTGGCAGCCTGCACCCAGGGCATCGACCGCGAAGCCCTGGTCACCCGGAACAACCCCCACCTGGACGCCGTGGATCCGCTGGCTTCCTTTTCGGTGGGCAACGGAGAATTCGCCTATACGGCCGACGTAACCGGCCTGCAGACCTTCCCTGAGCACTACAGCCTGGGCGTTCCGCTCGGAACCCAGTCCCAGTGGGGCTGGCACGCCTTCCCCAACACGGAGGAATACACCTTCGACGAAGTCCTGCGCAGCTATGATTTCGGCCGCGGGCACGAGGAACTCTACGCCTGCCAGTTCAGCGGCCCCACCCGCGAACACGGCGCTTCGGAGTATTTCCGCATCAACCCGCACCGGCTGCACCTGGGCATCGTCGGCTTCGCCGGACTGGCGCTGGAGGATGTCACGGACATCGACCAGACCCTCGACATGTGGAACGGCGTCCTCCATTCTTCCTTCTCCGCCAAGGGAGCGCCCGTCACGGTCGAGACCTCCTGCGATCCGGACAGGGACATGGTGGCCGCCAAGGTCAGCACGCCGGCCCGCCTGCCGGTCATCCTGCGCTTCCCCTACCCGACCGGGCAGCATGCCGACGACGCCTGCAACTGGTTTGCAGACGAGAAGCATGATACGGAAATCATCTCCGCGGACGAGCACTGCGCCGTCATCCGCCGGACCCTGGACGAAACCGTCTATTATGTCAAGCTCAGCTGGGAGAACGCCTCCGCCCCCGAGAAGGTGGCCCGCAACGTCGTCCAGATTACGCCTGACGCCGACGAGTGGAGCTTCACGGTCCTGTTCAGCCCGCTGATGCCGAACCTGGACGCCCTGGATGCCGCCGCTTCGCAGGAGGCTTCCATCGCCTACTGGAACGGATTCTGGCAGAAGGGCGGTGCCGTGGATTTCAGCCGCTGCACCGATCCGCGCGCGGCGGAACTCGAGCGCCGCGTCGTCCTCTCGCAGTACCTGCTGGCCATCCAGTGCGCCGGCAGCACGCCGCCGCAGGAAACGGGCCTGACCTACAATTCCTGGTACGGGAAATACCACCTGGAAATGACCTGGTGGCACGAAGCCCATTTTGCCCTGTGGGGGCATGAGGACCTGCTGGCCCGCACCCTCCCCTGGTACGAACAGGCCCAGTGGGTCGCCCGCGACATCGCCGAGCGCCAGGGCTTCGAGGGCATACGCTGGATGAAAATGACCGATCCGTCCGCGATCGAGGCGCCGTCCAACGTCGGGTCCTTCCTGATCTGGCAGCAGCCGCACCTGATCTACATGGCCGAACTGCTGTACCGGGCCAACCATTCGAAGGAAGTGCTGGAACAGTATTACGACCTGGTCCAGCAGTCCGCCGCCTTCATGGCGGACTTCGCCACCTACGATGCCGAGAACGACCGCTACATCCTGAAAGGCTGCATCCCCGCCCAGGAGACCCTGAGTGCATCCACGACGGTCAATCCGCCCTTCGAGCTGTCCTACTGGCATTTCGGCCTGAGCGTCGCGCAGAAGTGGCGCGAGCGGATGGGCGAGAAGCGCGTGGCCGCCTGGGACGACATCATCAAGAAGATGTCCAAACTGGCCTCCAAGGACGGGCTGTACCTGGCAGCGGAATCCGCGCCCGACACCTACCAGAACGTCCGCTACACCTCCGACCACATGGCCGTGCTGGCCGCCGAGGGCGTCCTGCCCAAGACGAAGCAGATGGAGGACGAACTGATGAAGAACACCTTCGACTGGGTATATGACAATTGGAACTGGGACCAGACCTGGGGCTGGGACTTCCCGACGACCTGCATGAACGCGGTGCGTGTCGGCGAGCCCGAGAAGGCCATCAACGCCATCCTGATGGACCAGCGGACCAATACCTACCTGCCCAACGGGCACAATTACCAGAATGCGCGCCTGCGCTGCTACCTGCCGGGTAACGGCGGCCTGATGGCTGCCGTCGCCCTGATGTGCGCCGGTTATGACGGCTGCAAGGTCAAGAACCCCGGCTTCCCGAAGAACGGCCAATGGAAGGTCCGCTGGGAAGGCATCAAGCCCATGCCGTAATGAAACGGATGCTTGTCCTCGCCCTGCTGTGCTGCATCGGCACGGCAGCGGCCGCCCAGGGAGCAAGATCCCTGCACTACCGTCCGGACGGGAATTCCGCCGTTCTCGTGAACGGGGATGCACGCTACAACCGGGCCCTGTACGGTGCGCACAACGGATTCCGCCTGGAATGCAGCGACAGTCCCGTCTTCGCTTTCTACTTCTCCGGCATGTGCGGCCACATGGAGCTGGACCCGGCCGGACAGCCGGTCCGCACCACCTACACCGCCGGCAAGATGAATTACCGCTTCGGCAACGTGGAGGTCGAGGCCCAGATGGCCCGGACCGGGAGCGACATCGCCATCCTGCGCCTGCATAACCGCGGCGGCAAGGCCGCTACGATCCCCTTCCTGTATGGAGGCGCCTCCGGGGTGAAGTTCAACCGGAACGGCGACCTGGGCGTGGATGACCCGCACGGATTCGACCTCAGCGAACAGGCCTGCCGGATGAACCGCTTCGACATCGACGGAAAACAGGCCACCGTCCACTTCGGCGAACGTACCCTTTCGCTGTACGTCCCGGCGGACAAGCTTTATACGGACGATAACAACTGTCTGCGCGCCGACATCACGCTCCGGCGCGGCGAGACCCTGTACCTGGCCGTCTGGCCGGATGCGGACTACGCCCCGGACGGTCCTGAAGCGCTCGCTCAGCGTTTCGCCGAAGCCGAGGCCGAGCGCGTCCGGCTGACTTCCGCCCTGACCATCCGCACCCCGGATCCGTACATCAACCCGATCGGCGAAGCCCTCGCGATTGCGGCGGACGGCATCTGGAACGGAGAGACCTGGCTGCACGGGGCCGTGGGCTGGCGTTCCCAGTACCTGGGCTGGCGCGGCGCCTATGTCGGGGATGCGCTCGGCTGGACCGACCGCTCCGACAAGCACTTCCGCACCTATGCCGCCAACCAGGTGACGGACATCCCGCCCATCTACGACCAGCCCTGCCAGGAGCCGCGGCTGAACATGGCCAGCTCCGCCCGGGTCTGGGGCAGCCCGTTCTATTCCAACGGGTACATCTGCCGCCGTCCCGGCCACATGGAGGAGATGTCGCACTACGACATGAACCTGGTGTTCATCGACGCGCTCCTGCGCCACCTGCTGCACTGCGGGGACACGGCGGCCATGCGGCACTTCTATCCGACCATCAAGCTGCATCTGGAATGGGAGAAACGGAACTTCGACGCGGACAAGGACTTCCTCTATGACGCCTATGCCTGCATCTGGGCCAGCGACGCGCTCTACTACGAGGGCGGAGACGTCACCCATTCGACCGCCTACAACTATTTCGCGAACTACCAGATGGCCCGCATCGCGGAGGTGCTGGGCGAAGATCCCGAGCCCTACCGGAAGGAGGCCGAAGGCATCCTCCGGGCCCTCAACGAGCTCCTGTGGCTGCAGGACGACGGCTACTGGGCCGAATTCAAGGACCAGATGGGCCTGGGACGCGTCCACCGGGACGCGGCGCTCTGGTCCATCTACCACAGCGTGGACTCCGACATCTGCACCCCCTTCCAGGCCTATACTTCGACCGTCTATGTGGACGAGCACATCCCGCACATCCGCATCGAAACGGATGTCCCGGGCGATTATTTCGAGCTGTCCACCAGCGACTGGAAGCCCTATGAATGGAGCATCAACAATGTCGCCCTGGCGGAAGTGATGCATACGGCCCTCGCCTACTGGCAGGCCGGACGCAACGAAGAGGCTTTCCAGCTGATGAAGAGCGTGGCGATCGACAACATGTACCTGGGTACCTGCCCGCTCAACTTCGGCCAGATCGGCCATTACGACGCGGCCCGCGGCGAGTGCTACCGGGATTTCGCCGACCCGGTCGGCGTGTGGGCCCGGGTCCTGACCGAAGGACTGTACGGCATCCGCAAGGACCTGATCGCACACAAGATCGAAGTGATTCCGGGCTTCCCGGCCGCCTGGGACAAGGCCAGCATCCTCAAGGAGGACCTGAGCTACAGTTTCGTCCGCCGGGGCCGCAAGGCGGAATACCGTTTCGACAACCACTGTGACGCCGAGATCGAACTCGTCATCCCGGTGCCGGTGGCCGGTGTCCGCTCGGTCCGGGTGAACGGCCGCAAGGCCGACTGGACGGTCGATCCCGACGCCATCGGGACGCCCCGCATCCGGATTGCCGCCGGACACGCCGGGAAGAGCCGCGTCAGCGTCCGCTTCCGCCGCGCCCGCCGCGGTCAGGAAATCCGGACCCTGCGGGAAGAACGGATGGGCCGCTTCCTGTTCTCCCTCCGCCAGGCCGGCGAGATGCAGTGGTGGGAGGAAGAGCACAGCGCGCTGGCCACGCCCGAATTCGACAACGGATTCGACAATGTCCGCGCAGATGCCTGCCGCCCCGTCCGGCTGGACGGCCGCTACAACGCCAACGCCACGGACCTGTTCCGCAACCGCTATCTCTCGCCCCGGCCGACCGGCACGACCCTGGAAATTCCGGTCCAGGGCATCGGGGACTGGTGCAGCACCATGCGCACCGCCAACCTGGATGACAGCGGCCTGCGGGAAATCCTGCGCCGCAACGGAGGCCGCCTGACGGCCGCCGGCATCCCGTTCCAGATGCCCGCCAACGGACGCAACACGCTTTATACCACCCTGTGGGACAATTATCCCGACGAGGCAAGCGTCCCGCTCAGCGGTTCCGCCTCCCACGCCTACATGATCCTGATCGGATCGACGAACCCCATGCAGTTCGGAATCGACAACGGCGAGGTCATCGTCCGGTACACGGACGGAAGCGAGTCCCGGATGGCCCTGCGCCCCACGTTCAACTGGGCCCCGGCCGAACAGGATTACTTCTTCGACAATGCCGCCTTCGCCCTGCTGCCCGGCCAGCTGCCCCCGCAGCGCTTCCTGCTCTCGGACGGCAGCGTCCACCGCGGCCTGCGCATGGACGGTGCCGGCGGACGGGATGAAACCGACATGCGCGTCACCCGCGACCGGGAGATCCCGGGCGGTGCCGGCGTGCTGGTGGACATGGACCTGGATCCCGCCAAGACCCTGCAGAGCCTGACCCTGCGGAGCCTGTCCAATGACGTGGTGATCGGAATGATGGCCCTGACGCTGCAGGATTAGTCCTGCCGGGCCGGATCGATGCCCCGGTGCCAGAACCGGGCGGTGATGTCCTCACCGTGATAATACAGACGCTGGTTTGTGGTCCGCTGGTTCAGCGGGCCACATTCCGCTTTGTAGGGGCCGACCTTGACAAAGTCGAACAGGTCCCAGATATCTTTTTCGGGAACGGCCGTCCGCCCCGAATACAGGGCCCGTTCCAAACGGGGATGCCGTTCCCGCAGCCAGCGCGCCAGGGACAGCAGCGCGGCAGGGTCGTTCCCCTCGCCCAGCAACAGCAGGCAGTTCACCCCGAAATTGTCCGCAATCAGCGCATCCAGCACGGCCGGGGTCAGTTCTTCGCCGACGTCCTCCCGCAGGAAGGGAGAGTGGCACCCGACGCAATTACCTTGGCAATTGCTGATTTCCAATGCCAAGGTAATGCGGTCCGGTATTTCCTCCAGGACGACGGATGTCATCCCGGGAACATACTTAATCATTGATGTAGAAGCGCTTCGCCGCCTCCTGCTGACGTGCCTCGCTGAAGGACGAGATGCGCTTCAGGTAACCGATGACGCGGGTCAGGTAGTCGAGGTTGCGGCTGCCGCACTTCGGGCAGGACTCGAGGGTGTCCTTGCTGATGTAGCCGCACTCGTTGCAGACGGTGTTGCGGCAGTTGAAGGTGAAGTAGTTGGTCCCGTAGTGCGCCGCGACGTTCAGCAGTTCGCGGTACTGGTCCTTGGTCAGGTGCTCCGCGATGTTCATGTGCAGGGCGGAACCGCCGTCGAGGTACTTCACGTAGTCCTCTCCGTGCAGCTTGAACTTGTCGATGATGGACAGGGACTCGTCCTCGGGGTTGTAGAAGTACGAGCTGTAGAGGTTGTGGTGCTCCGACACGAAGTAACCGTCCTTCTTGTCCCACTTGTAGTTCTTGGCGGCCAGGTTTTCGGCCGGCACAAACTCGGTGTTGAACATCGCATCGTCGGTGCGGTCCTTGCGGTTGGCGATGTTGATCGTCTCCAGGATCGTGTTGACGAACTCGTTGTAGTCCGGATTCGGGCTGACCTTCAGGCCCAGGAACTCGGCGGCTTCGGTCAGGCCGTTGACGCCGACCGTCAGGTACTGCTTCTTCATGTCGATGAAGCCGGCCTTGTACACATCCAGCATGTCGGCCTTCAGGAAGTCCTTGATGATTTCGTTGAAGGCGATCTGGTACTGGTGCACGCGCTCGGTCATCTCGCGCACGTCCTTGTTGATGTAGTCCCGGTACAGCACTTCGCGGTCGAAGTCGCTGCGGTCGCCCAGCGGCTTGCCGGCCTCCAGGTTCACGCCCTTCTCCTGCAGGAAGTAGCGGCGGGTGGCATCCTGGATCAGGCGGTTCAGGTTGATGGTCATCACGGACTTGGACCCGGTCGCCACCGAAGCGGTACCCATCGAATACTGGTGGGTGGTGTGGTTGTGCGAGCTGTCTCCCAGGTCCTTGAGCGAATTGCGCAGGCGGCAGCAGCTGGACAGCGAGTCGGGGCTGTTGGAGATGTAGCAGAAGAAACTGTGTCCCTTGGCCCACATCTCCGCGGTGAAGTCGGCGTACTCCTTGTCGGCGTAATCGTCGCCGCCGTCGGTCAGCAGGGCCATCGTCTCGACCGGGAAGGTCAGGATGTAATTGTTCCGCTCTTCGTTGAACCAGTTCATGAAGTGCTTCTGCAGCCAGGACAGGCTCTCCCACTTCGGAGCGCTGCCGTCCGGGAAGCGGAAGTCGCCGAACACGCCCTCGAAATACGGCTTGTCGAAGTAGCCGATGTTCCAGAACACGGTCTGGTAGCCGCGGTTGCCGGCCGGCATGTTCATCGAATGGACCACCTGCTGGAAGTAGTTGTCGATGACCTTGCGGAGGGTGCGCTGCTTGACGTTCATCTCGACCACGTCGTCCAGGTGCTCGATGTAGTCGTCCCCGTAGTCCTTGCGGATGAAGTAATCCAGGTACATCAGGAACTCCGGCGTGGCCACGGCGCCCATGAACTGCGAGGAAATGGAGTACACCAGGTTGATGAACTCGCCGCAGAAGGACTTCAGGGCGGTGGGGGCTATGGAAACCCCGCCGAGCACGCGCAGGCCGCTGACCAGGACGGGATACATCGTGAGGGCCACGCAGTACGGATAGCCCGGCGTGCCGCTCTCGTCATGCTTGTACAGCACGTGGGACTCCAGGTCCGCCAGGTACTGGTCCGCCAGCTGGCGGCCGTACAGGGACTTGATCTTGTCCACCATGATGTAGCG
>JAFTDE010000029.1 GCA_017454335.1 Bacteroidales bacterium
CTATCCTGCTGAGGCTGGCCTTTGCGAGACGGTTGCCCAAATATTTGCGGATTTCATAATCCTCTGCGATCTTCTCCGCATAGTTACCACCACACCAGTTAGAGTCCCAACCACGGGTGATACCGATTCTGTTGCTGATAGGATTAGTTTTCTGTCCCATATTACTTGTTCTCTACCGGTTGTTTGACATCGAGAATGACGGTCACGTGGTTGGAACGCTTGCGGATGCGTCCGGCACGGCCCTGCGGGCAGGGACGGATGCGCTTGAGCGTACGGCCTTCGTCGACCATGATGGTCTTGACGTACACGTTGCCGTTATCCAGTTCTTTGCTCTTGTCCGGATTCTTGGCTTCCCAGTTCGCAACGGCGCTGCGGAGCAGTTTCTCCAGACGGATGGATGCCTCTCTCTTCGAGAATTTCAGAAGATCGAGGGCGCGGTTCACCTCAACACCACGGACGGTGTCGGCAACAAGACGCATCTTGCGCGGGGAGGTAGGAACATCATTCAGCTTGGCGACAGCCGTGACCTTCTTCGCTTCCTTGAGCTTTTCGGCCATAAGTCTTTTACGAGATCCCATTTGTTATTCCTCCTTATTTCTTGTTGTTGCCAGAGTGACCTCTGAAGTTACGCGTAGGGGCGAATTCGCCCAGCTTGTGACCGACCATCTGCTCGGTAACGTAAACAGGTATGAACTTGTTTCCGTTGTGAACCGCGATCGTATGGCCGATGAAGTCAGGGGAGATCATGCTGGCACGGGACCAGGTCTTGACCACCTCCTTCTTCTTGCTACCTTCATTCATAGCAAGAACTCTCTTCTCCAGGGCTTCCTGGATATATGGACCTTTTCTTAATGAACGACTCATAATCTCTTACGTTAAATACCTGTTACTTCTTTCTTCTTTCAATGATGAACTTGTTGGAAGCGGCCTTGGGATTACGGGTCTTGTATCCCTTGGCAGGCAGACCCTTGCGGGAGCGAGGGTGTCCACCGGAGGCGCGGCCTTCACCACCACCCATCGGGTGATCGACCGGGTTCATCACGACACCTCTGTTGTGCGGGCGCTTGCCCAGCCAGCGACGCCGGCCGGCTTTGCCGTGCGACTCGAGGTTGTGGTCAGGATTGGACACCGTGCCGACGGTAGCGCGGCAGGAGACCAGCACCATGCGGGTTTCGCCCGAAGGCAGACGCAGGACGGCGTGGTTTCCTTCACGGGCAGCGAGCTGTGCGAAGGTTCCGGCGGAACGTGCCATGGCGGCACCCTGGCCGGGACGGAGCTCGATGTTGTGAACGAGTGTACCCACAGGAATTTCGGAAAGAGGGAGCGTGTTGCCGACTTCCGGAGCGATGCCGGTGCCGGAGGCGATCACCTGTCCGACTTTGATTCCGTCAGGAGCGATGATGTATCTCTTCTCGCCATCCTCATACTGGACGAGGGCGATGCGGGCGCTGCGGTTCGGATCATACTCGATGGTCTGGACCGTTGCGGTGCAGTTGTCCTTGTCACGACGGAAGTCGATGATACGGTACATTCTCTTGTGACCGCCGCCCAGGTAACGGACCGTCATCTGGCCCGTGTTGTTGCGGCCACCCGTACTCTTGAGGGGTTCCAACAATGATTTCTGAGGCTTCTTCGCAGTGATGTCGGCGAACGAGCTGATCACCTTGTTCCTCTGACCCGGGGTTACCGGTTTGAATTTCTTGACTGCCATTGTCTAACCCTCCTTAAATATTAGCGTAAAAATCAATCTTATCCTCACCCGCCAGCGTGATGTACGCCTTCTTGAAGTGATTCATCCGGCCGCGGAGCATCCCAGCCTTGGTGTAGCGGGATTTGCGCTTGCCGTGATAATTGACGGTATTGACTTCTGCGACGGAGACTCCGTAGAGCTTCTCCACCGCGTCCTTTATCTGAAGTTTGTTGGCCTTACGATCAACGATAAAGCCGTAACGGTTCAACTTTTCGCCCTGATCCGTCAACTTCTCTGTTACGATTGGCTTAATGATAATTCCCATCTTCGTTGTGTTTTAGCGCGCTGCCCGTTCGGCCAGGATGTCCTGTACACCGTCGATGAGCACCAGGGAGTTGGCGTTCATGATCTCGTACGTGTTGATCTCGTCAACCGTGATGACCTTGACCTCGGGAAGATTGCGGGATGAAAGATAGATGTTGTCTGAGTTCTGCGGAAGGACGAAGAGAACCTTGCGGTCGCCGGCCTTGATGGCGGAAACGATACCGAGGAGTTCCTTGGTCTTCGGCGCATCCATGACGAAGGGCTCGACGAGGATGATCGCGTTGTCCTGGGCCTTGTAGGTAAGGGCGGACAGACGGGCCAGTCTCTTGACCTTCTTGTTCAGCTTGTTGTGATAGAAACGGGGGACGGGTCCGAAGACGCGGCCGCCGCCGACGAAGATGCCCGCCTTGAGGCTGCCGTGGCGTGCACCGCCACCGCCTTTCTGACGGCCGAGTTTCTTGGTGCTGTGAGCAATCTCACTGCGGTCCTTGGTCTTGGAGTTGCCATGACGCTGGTTGGCCAGATACTGGACCACATCCAGATAGACAGCGTGATCGTTCGGCTCGATGCCGAAAACGTTCTGGTCGAGCTCGACGCTCTTACCGGACGGAGTTCCGTCGATTTTCAATACTGCTAACTGACTCATAGCTATGCCTCCACTAAAACATAAGAACCTCTGGCTCCGGGAACGGAACCTTTGACGACGAGAATGTTGTTCTCAGGGATGACCTTGACAACCTGCAGGTTGAAGACCTTCACGCGCTCGTTGCCCATGTGGCCAGCCATGCGCATTCCGGGAAGAACGCGGGACGGCCAGGACGATGCGCCCATCGAACCGGGGTGACGCAGACGGTTGTGCTGGCCGTGGGTCTGGCCGCCGACACCGGCGAAGCCATAACGGTGCACAACACCCTGGAAACCCTTACCCTTGGATGTTCCGACGATGTCCACGAACGGGATCTCATTCTTGAGAATGTTCTCCACGGTGATGACATCGCCGAGTTTGAGCTCCTCCGCGTAGTCGTTCGCAAACTCTGCGAGCTTCTTCTTGGGGGTGGTTCCTGCCTTTTTGAAATGCCCCATCAGGGCTGCGCTGGCGTGCTTTTCAGTCGTTTCGTCATAGGCAAGCTGTACAGCGGCATAACCATCTTTCTCAACTGTACGAATCTGCGTAACAACGCACGGACCAGCCTCGATAACAGTGCACGGTATGTTCTTACCGTCGGCACTGAAAACGGAAGTCATTCCGATTTTCTTTCCAATTAATCCAGGCATTGGTTTTGTTAATTAATTGTTTATCAATACTTTGTAAGTAAAACCGCAAAATTGCGGGCTGCAAATATACGACTAATTTTTCCATTTTCCAAAATCTTGATTTACAATATTTTCATTGTATCTTTGTACCATGCAATCCGAGAGCCTGGGATTTCTCCATATGAGCTGGATCGACCTTCTGGATATCCTGATGGTCGCGGTCATCATTTACTTCGTGTTCCGATGGATCCGGGGATCGTCCGCCATCAACATTTTCATCGCCGTGATCATCGTCCTGCTGGTCAAGGTCGTCGTCTCGGCCCTGGGCATGCGCATGATGAACACCCTGCTGGGGACCATCATCGACGTTGGCGCCGTGTCGCTGATCGTGATTTTCCAGCCCGAGGTGCGCCGCTTCCTGAACAACGTCGGCCGCCGGGCCGGGGACACGCTGGGCGGGCGGAGAAGCCTCTTTTCGCGGCTGTTCCCGGGCAAGCTGTCCAACGCGGTCAGCAACCCCTCCGTCAACGAGATCGGACTGGCCGTGGATGAAATGTCCGAGCAGAAGACCGGCGCGCTGATCGTCATCCGCCACCAGAACTCCCTGGAGGACATCATCAACACCGGCGACGTGATCGACGCGCACATCAGCAGCCGGCTGATCATGAACATCTTCTTCAAGAATTCACCCCTGCACGACGGTGCGATGATCATCAGCGGCGACCGCATCGTCGCGGCGCGCTGCACCCTGCCGATCACGGACCGCACCGACCTGCCGGCCCGCTACGGCATGCGCCACAAGGCGGCGGTCGGCCTGTCCGAACAGAGCGACGCCGACGTCATCGTCGTCAGTGAGGAAACCGGCCAGGTCTCCTTCGTGCGTGCGGGCAACGTCCAGCGGATCATGTCCCTGAATGCACTGAAACTGTTACTGGGAGAGAAAGCGGAATGATGGACGCAAGGCTGGAAGCAAAACTCGGGTTCGATGCGGTCCGCCGCATCATCTCGGACCGGTGCATGACCGAATACGCCACGGGCCGGGTCGCCGCGGAGGAATTCTCCACGGACCGGGAGGTCATCCGCCACCGGCTGCTGCTGACCGACGAGATGCGCCTGGTGATGATGTTCGAGGAGAACTTCCCCACCACCGGATACATCGACGCCCTGCCCTTCCTGAACCCCCTCGAGCATGCCGGCAGCAGCATCGACGTGCTGGGCCTGGCCAAGCTGAAGACCCTGATCGACACGACCCGGCGCATCATCCACTTCTTCGCCGGCATCAAGGACAGCGTCTATCCCAATCTCAAGAAGCTCACCGCCCCGGTGCTGGCCTTCCCCGAAGTGCAGCGCCGCGTCGAGAGCATCCTGGACAAGTTCGGGGACATCAAGGACTCCGCCTCGGACGAACTGTTCAGCATACGCCGCCAGCTGCGCGACAAGGAAGGGACCCTCTCGCGCCGCGCCACCGCCATCCTCAAGAAGGCCCAGGCGGACGGGCTGGTGGACCCCGAAGCCGCGGTCTCCATCCGCGACGGCAAATTCCTCATCCCGGTCAGCACGGCCAACAAGCGCAAGCTCGCGGGCTTCGTCTTCGACGAGTCCGCCACCGGCAAGACCGTTTACATCGAACCGGCCGAGATCCTCGAACTCGAGAACGAAATCAACGAACTGCACTTCGCCGAGACCCGCGAGATCGCCCGCATCCTGCGCGAATTCACGGACTTCCTGCGGCCCTACCTGCCCGAACTCAAGCAGTCGGCCGCCTTCATTGGCGAAATCGACTTCCTGATGGCCAAGGCCCAGACCGCCCTGGACTTCATCGCCGGCCTGCCGGTCATCTCCGAAGACGGCAGCCTGCACCTGCGCAAGGCGCGCCACCCCATCCTGGAGCGCAGCCTCAAGCGCGAAGGCCGCCAGATCGTGCCGCTGACCGTCACCCTCACGCCCCAGAAGCGCATCCTGCTGATCTCCGGACCCAACGCCGGCGGCAAGTCCGTCTGCCTCAAGACCGTCGGACTGCTGCAGTACATGTTCCAGTGGGGCATGCTGATCCCGACCTCCGAGACCTCCGAGCTGCCCGTGCTGGACCGCATCGTGGTCAGCATCGGCGACGACCAGTCCCTGGAGAACGACCTCAGCACCTATAGTTCTTTCCTCGCGGACATGCGCGACATGCTCGCGTGCGCGGACCCGGGAACCCTCGTGCTGATCGACGAATTCGGGTCGGGCACGGAACCGGCCGCGGGCGGCGCCATCGCCGAAGCCATCCTGGCGGAGATCGACCGCCGCGGGGTGTACGGCGTCATCACCACCCACTACACCAACCTGAAACTGTACGCGGCCTCGGGCCAGACCGGCGTCACCAACGGCGCCATGCTGTACGACGCCACCCGGATCGAGCCGCTGTTCCAGCTGGAAATCGGCCTGCCGGGCAATTCCTTCGCCTTCGAACTGGCCCGCAAGATGCGCCTGCCCGAACCCATCGTCAAGGATGCGGAAGAGCGCGCCGGCGAGGAATTCGTCGGCATCGAGAAGAACCTCCGCAAGATCGCCCGCAACCGCCGCGTGCTGGACGAGAAGATCCAGAAGGTCAAGCACGCCGACAAGACCCTCGAGGGCCTGACCGAGCAGTACCAGAAGGAACTCGAAGACATCAAGGCCCAGAAAAAGTCCATCCTGGACGAGGCGCGCCGCGAGGCTGAGACCATCGTGCGCGGGGCCGGCAGCCAGGTCGAAAAGACCATCCGCGTCATCAAGGAATCCCAGGCCGACCGGGAACAGACCCGGGCCGCCCGCAAGGAACTGCAGGACTTCCTGGGTGCCATCGAACAGAAAAAGAGCCGCGAACAGCGCGACCGCGACGCCTACCTGGACCGCAAGCTGGCCCAGCTGGAGCGCAAGCGCAAGAAGAAGACCCCCGAGCAGGCCCCGGCCGTGCAGACGCCCCTGAAGGTGGGCGAGAAGGTCCGGATCAAGGACAACGGCATGGTGGGCGAAGTCTCGAAGGTATCGGCCAAGTCCGTCACCATCATCGTCGGCAGCATCAACAGCACCATGGCCCCCGGCCGGCTGGAGCGCATCTCCTCCAACGAATTCCGCGAGGCCCAGCGCGCCCCTTCCGCACGCAGCATCCAGCGCGTGGACAGCGCCATCACGGAGCGCAAACTGAACTTCTCGCCGGAACTGGACATCCGGGGCGAGCGCCTCTCGGACGCGCTGGACATCGTCATGCACTACATCGACGACGCGATCATGCTGGGCATGGGCAGCGTGCGCATCATCCACGGCAAGGGCACGGGCGTGCTGCACGAAGAGATACAGAAATACCTCCGCACCGTCCGCGGGGTGGCTTCGGTCCGGGACGAAGACATCCGAAACGGCGGCAGCGGCGTAACCATTGTAAATTTTGACTGAATGAATACACAAAGACAGCAGGTAGGCAAGCAGGGCGAGGACGAGGCCTGTCTTTATCTGATCCGGCAGGGGCACACGGTGCTCGAACGCAACTGGCGCAGCGGCCATCTCGAACTGGACATTGTTTCGCTGGCCCCCGACGGGCTGCACTTCGTCGAGGTCAAGACCCGCCGGGCCCCGGCGGCCGCCGATCCCGAGGAGAACGTGGACGGACGCAAGCGCGCCCACCTGGTCCGGGCCGCCCAAGCCTTCCTGCAGAGCCGGCAGCGAGAGCGCCTGGACGAGATGGACATCTGGTTCGACGTGCTGACCGTGCTGATTGACAAAGAGAAAACCACAATTAATTATTACCCTAACGCTTTTATACCGATTTATGCATAACTACTGTGTCATACTCGCCGGCGGTTCGGGCACCCGTATCTGGCCCATGAGCCGCGAAGGCAAACCCAAGCAGTTCCTCAACTCGACCCTGGACGGAAAGACCTTCCTGCGGGCCACGTACGAGCGCATGGCGCGGATCTTCGATCCGTCCCACATCCTCGTCGTCTCCCTGGCCAAATACCGGAACCTGGTGTGCCGGAGCATTCCGGAGCTGCCCGCGGAGAACCTGCTGCTGGAACCGTTCAGCCGCAATTCCGCCCCGTCGGTCGCCTTTGCCGCCTACACCCTGCTGAAGCGGGATCCCCACGCGGTGATGGTCGCCACCCCGGCGGACCACGTCATCAAGGACGAGGACCTGTTCGACGACTCCATCCGCCGCGCGCTCGAGTTCGCTTCCTGCGAAGACGTGCTGGTCACGCTCGGCATCATTCCGACCCGCCCCGACACCAATTTCGGATACATCCAGAAAGCCTGCGAGCCCTCCGCTCCAGGCCAGCCCGTCAAGATCAAGACCTTCACCGAGAAGCCGCCGGCAGAACTGGCCGAGGTCTTCGTCGCCAGCGGGGAATTCCTCTGGAACTCCGGTATCTTCATCTGGCAGGCCCGGACCATCTGCAACGAGTTCGAACGCTTCTGTCCGGAACTGACCAAGCAATGGGAAGGATGGGAGGCGGCGTTGGGAACGCCGCAGGAGGCCGCCTTCATCGGCCATGTCTACACCGAGGCGGTCAAGATCTCCGTCGACTACGCCGTGATGGAGAAATCCGACAAGGCCTGGGTCTTCCCGGTCGGATTCGGATGGGCCGATATCGGCACCTACGAGGCCCTGTACACCAACTGGCCGAACCGGGACGCGGACGGCAACGTCGGCTATGCGGCCGGCGACCTGATCGCGAAGGAACTTTCCGGCTGTCTGGTATATTCCTCGGTCAGCGACAAACTGATCGCGCTCCGTGGACTGGAGAACTACCTGGTCGTGGATACCGGGGACGTGCTGCTGATCTGTCCGCGCGACGAGGACAAGCTGAAAGAATTCAGCCTGGACCTGGCGATGCCGGAATACGAGAAATACCGGTAAATTACACGAGAAGACCGAGGTCTTTCAGCACGCGGGCCATGTGCTCGCGCGTCGCGGCGCTGGCCGGCACGAGCGGCAAGCGCACGGCGTCGCTGCAGCATCCCAGCAGATTGAGCGCCGCCTTGACCGGAATCGGGTTCGACTCCAGGAAACAGGCCTTGAACAGGGGCTTGAGGGCCGATTCCAGGGCGGCCGCCAGGGTATAATCCCCCGCGAGGGCCGTCGCCACCAGGGCCGACACCTGGGCCGGAGCGGCGTTCGACGCCACGGAAACGACGCCCTTGGCGCCGATCTTCATCACGGACAGGGTCATGTCGTCATCCCCGCTCAGCACGGTGAAATCCGCGGGTGCTCCCCGCAGGATCTCCTCGATCTGCTCGTACTTGCCGGAAGCCTCCTTGGTGGCCACGATGTTCTTCACGTCCCGGGCCAGGCGCAGGCAGGTCTCCGCGCTCATGTTCGCACCCGTACGGCCGGGCACGTTGTAGATGACCACCGGCTTGTCCGTCTGGGCCGCAATGGTCTTGAAATACTGGTACTGACCCTCCTGGGTGGGTTTGTTGTAGAACGGAACCACGACCAGCCAGGCGTCCACGCCATAGGGCTCGACCAGGCGCATGTTCGCCAGCGTCGAATGGACGGCATTGGATCCGCAGCCGACCAGCACAGGCAGTCCGGCCGCGTGTTCGCGGGTGATCTTCAGCAGTTCAACCCGCTCTTCGCCGGTCAACGCCGGGGTCTCCCCCGTCGTGGCCAGCGCTACCAGGAAATGGACGCCGGAGGCCACCTGACGGTCGACCAGCGCGGCATAGGCAGCATAATCCACCGCCCCGTCGGCGGTGAACGGGGTCACCAGCGCGGTGCCGCAACCCTTCAGTTCAACTGTGCTCATAAGATCAGATCCTTGAATTCATGTACTCCTGTCAATGTATCGGCCATCACGGCGGCCGCGACCGCTCCTTCCGCGAAGCCCTCGCGCGAGAAGGCCTCATGGGTAAGAGTCAATTTGTCCACGCCGGAGCGGAACTCCGCCGTGTGGGTACCCGGCACTTCGCCGATGCGCTGCGAGCCTATCTCCGGGGCGACGCCCAGGCTGTCGGCGATGATCACGCCGGCGGACTTGGCGGTCCCGCTGGGCGCATCCAGCTTGTGGATGTGGTGGATCTCCTCGACGTGCGGGGTGTATCCATGGCCCTTGAGCACCTCGCAGGCGCGCTGGAGCGCGGCGAACCAGGCATTCACGCCGATGGAGAAGTTCGAGGCCCAGACCAGGGTCGTCCCGGCCGCTTCGAAAGCGGCGAAGACCTCAGACTTGATGTCATACCATCCGGTGGTGCCGACCACGACCGCCTTGAACAGGCGGGCGAGCGCCGGATAGTTGGCCCGGAAGGCCTCCGGGGTCGTAAAATCGATGCAGACACATTCCCGGGCCAGGGCCGGATCCACGGCGCAGACATCCTCCGTGGCCAGGACCATCTCCAGTCCGTGCCGCCGCAGGGAAGCCTCCACCATGTGGCCCATCTTGCCGTATCCGCTGACTATTGCTTTCATCTTACTTGAGTATATCGTTCAACACGCCGGCGGCCGCCTGACGCGCACCTTCACCGGCACCTTTGATGACCAGCGGGGTCTGGGCCTCGCTGCGGATGATCATGACGTTCTCCGTTCCGCTGATCCAGTAGAACGGACTCTCGATGCCCACCAGCTGCATCCGGATCTCCGCCCGGTAACCATGCCGGGCGGCGGGATCGCGGCGCAGGGAGGCGACGAAACGCTGGCGCCGGCCCATCGCGTCCAACTCGGCCTCGCGCCGGATGAAATCAGGCTCGGAGGCCTCCAGCCGGGCATAGAACTCGTCCAGCGGGCAGTCGAAGAATTCCGGCGGCAGCATCGGGGTGATCTGCACGTCCTCCTCTTCCAGGGGAACCCCCGCCTCGCGGGCGAGGATCAGCAGTTTGCGCAGGGCGTCCTTGCCGCCCAGGTCCAGGCGGGGATCCTGCTCGGTCAGTCCGACCTGCTGGGCCTTGCGCAGCAGGGTCGCGAAACTCTCGGTATTGGCTCCGTCGTAGCCCGTGATGATGTGGTTGAGGGTACAGGAGACCACGGCCTCGATGGACACCAGCCCGTCGCAGTTGGCGCCGCCTACGATGGATTCCAGCACCGGGAGGGCCGTACCGACCGTGGTGTTATAGCGCACGAAACAGCCGTTGCGCAGGGCCGCCTGCCGGATCGCGGCGTACTCCACGTACGGCACCGCGAAGGAGCGGCGGTTGGACGAGACGATGTTGATGCCCTTCTCCAGCATCGGGACAAAGTAGCGGTAGATGTCTTCGCTGTCGGTGCAGTCCACGAACACGGCATGGCGCGGGGCGGTCTTCAGCACCCGGGCGGCGAAGTCGTGGCTGCTGGAGATGCCGCGGATCTGCACCTCGCGGCCGTTTCCGGTGGCCAGGCCCTTCCGGACCAGCTTCTGCAGCTCCGTGCCGACGGCGCCGCGGCCGGCGACATAGGTCTCCACGACGTTCAGCCGAGCTACCTCGAAGAATTCGCGGTGGATGGCGCAGCAGGCCTCGCGCGAGACGCCCGGGCGGACATCCAGGGTGATGCAGCCGGGTTCCTGCGCCGAAGCGACGGCGGCAATGCCGGCATCGCGCAGCGCGGCTTCGGCACGCCGGAAGGCGGCCTCCACGTCCACGGGACCCTCCACCGTCAGGGTGATCCGTTCGTTCTCGCCGCAGCGCATGTTGCTCACGCCCACCCACTCGGTGACCTGCCGCGGGGCGATGCGCTCGATCCGGGTGCCGGGATGGGCGGGATCGAAGGTGTTGCGGATGATGATCGGGATGCCGGCCGCCTGGGCGGGGGCGACGGTCGGCGCATACAGCACCTTGGCCCCGTGTTCCGCCATGCAGAAGGCCGATTCATAGGACAGCTGCGGGATGGTGACCGCGGCGGAGACCACCTTGGGGTTGGAGGTCATCACGCCGGGCACGTCCGTCCAGATCTGGCACTCCGAGGCGCCCGTCGCGGCCGCCAGCAGGGCGGCGCTGTAGTCGGACCCGCCCCGGCCGAGGGTGCAGACCCGGCCCTGTGCATCGCGGGCGATGAAGCCGGGCACGACGAAGTAGTGCGCGCTGCGGTGGCGGCGCATTTCCGCGCGGATGCGGCGCAGGGTCTGCGCCTCGTCGCCGCGCACGAAGAGTTCGCGCGCGTCCAGCCAGCAGACGCGGTTCCCCTCGCAGGAGAGCTTGGCGCTGAGGATACGGGTGGAGAAGATTTCCCCGAAGGTCTGGATGGCCTCCGCCTGTCCGGGCGCAAGGGCCCGGCTGCGGAAGATCCCGTCGGAGAGGGTTTCCAGTTCGAGGAAGGCGGCATCCAGCGTGGCCTGGACCCGTCCCCGGGGCGTACCGGAGAACAGGCGGTCCACGATGCGCGCATGGCGCTCCCGCAGGCCGCGGATGGCCTCGCGGTACGATTCATCCCCGGCCGCGGCCCGGTTGCCGATCCCGATCAGGGCATCGGTACAGCCGCTGACGGCCGAACTGACCAGCACCACGCAGTCTTCCGCCCCGGCCGCTTCGACGATGTCGAGCGCCGCGGACATACGCGTCGCATTGGCGACGGAACTGCCTCCGAATTTCAGAACCTTCATATAATACAGCTGCGCTTGTTGCAGCAACTACTTCCTTACAATGCTGGCACCCAGGGCGGTCAGACGGCCCTCGATGTCTTCGTATCCGCGGTCGATCTGTTCGATGTTGTCGATCTCGGACGTGCCCTTGGCGGACATCGCCGCCAGCAGCAGGGCGATACCGGCCCGGATGTCCGGCGAGGTCATCCGCCCGCCGCGGAGCTGGATCTTGTGGTCGTGGCCGATCACCACGGCACGGTGCGGGTCGCAGAGGATGATCTGCGCACCCATGTCAATGAGCTTGTCCACGAAGAACAGGCGGCTCTCGAACATCTTCTGGTGGATCAGCACGCTGCCCTTGCACTGGGTCGCGACGACCAGCAGCACGCTCAGCAGGTCCGGGGTCAGGCCCGGCCAGGGGGCGTCCGCGAGGGTCATGATGGACCCGTCGATGAAGGACTCGATCTCGTAGCTGTCCTGCCAGGGAATCCAGATGTCGTCCCCGCGCCGCTCCATCTTGATGCCCAGGCGCATGAACGCCTCGGGGATGATGCCCAGCTGGTCCCAGGCGACGTTGCGTATCGTCAGGGAGCTCTGGGTGATGGCCGCCATGCCGATGAACGATCCCACCTCGATCATGTCCGGCAGGATCCGGTGCTCGGCCCCGTGCAGGGCTTCGACGCCCCGGACGGTCAGCAGGTTGGATCCGATGCCGCTGATCTGGGCGCCCATCGCATTCAGCAGCCGGCAGAGCTGCTGGACATAGGGTTCGCAGGCCGCGTTGTAGATGGTCGTCGTCCCCTTGGCCAGCACGGATGCCATCAGGATGTTCGCGGTACCGGTCACGGAAGCCTCGTCCAAGAGCATGTAACAGCCCTGCAGCCCGTTTTTCGCCTGCAGGTGGTAGGCATGCCGTTCGGTGTCGTACACACAGCTGGCCCCCAGCTTGATGAAGCCCTCGATGTGGGTGTCCACCCGCCGGCGGCCGATCTTGTCGCCGCCCGGCTTGGGGAAATACGCCTCGCCGAAACGCGACAGCAGCGGACCGGCGACCATCACCGAACCGCGCAGGCGCGCACACTGGCCCACGAAGGTCTTGCTGCTGATGTACGAGCTGTCGATCTGCGCCGCGCAGAAACGGTAACAGCCCTTGCCCAGCTTCTCGACGGATACGCCGACCCCGCACAGCAGGGAAATCAGGTTCTGGACATCCAGGATCTCGGGAACGTTGCTGATGGTGACCGCCTCCCGGGTCAACAGCACCGCGCTGATGACCTGCAGGGCCTCATTCTTGGCTCCCTGCGGCGTAATGGCTCCGTGGAGACGGTGGCCTCCTTCGATGACAAACGAACTCATATCAAGCAAATATAAGAATTTGCCTTTAAATATGCTCTACTTCGGGGTGGAGTTCGACACCAAATCGTTCCCAAACCGCCATGATGACCTTCTGTTCCAGGGCGACGACCTCCTCAGGAGCGGCCTGTCCGCTTCGGTTGACCAGCACGAGGGGCTGTTTGTCATAAACGGCGACATTCCCTTCCGCGTATCCCTTAAGGCCGCAGCGGTCGATCATCCAGGCCGCGGGAATCTTGACCGTCCCGTCCGGCAGGTCGTAGTGCGGAACCTCCGCCGGGGCGACGGACGCGGCGATGCGCTCGTACTCGCTGCGGGGCAGCACGGGATTCTTGAAGAAACTGCCGGCGCTGCCGATGCGTTTGGGATCCGGCAGCTTTTCATCGCGGATGCGCAGGATGGCCTCGCGCACCTGCATCGGGGTCAGGGGCTCCGGCGTGTCCGCGAGGGCCTTCCGGATGTTGCCGTAGTCGAGTTTCGGGGAATAGCTCCGGCGCAGGCGCAGCAGCACGCCGGTCACGATGTAACGGCCCCGGTTCCCGGGATGCTTGAACATCGAATCGCGGTATCCGTACCCGCACTGGTCCGCCTGGAAGGAGAGCTTGCGGTGCAGCTGGGTGTCGTAGCAGACCACCCCGGACAGGATGTCCTTGATCTCGACCCCGTAGGCACCGACGTTCTGGACCGCCGCAGCGCCGACCTCGCCGGGAATGCCAGACAGGTTCTCGGCCCCCCACAGCCCGTCCGCACAGGCCCGGGCGCAGAAATCGTCCAGCTTGACACCGGCCCCGACGGCCACGGGAACGCTGTCAGCGCCCATATCGACATATTTGATGTAACGGATCCGCGAGTGCAGAACCGTTCCGGGGAAATCCCCGGTGAACAGCAGGTTGCTGCCTTCGCCGACATGCAGGACCGGGCGCGGGAGGCTGTCCCAGTCCAGGGCCGAAAGGTCGGCGGCATTGTCGTATTCAATATAACATTCGCAGGACACCCTCATGCCGAAGGTGTTCTGCGAATGCAGGTCATAATGGTCCGTGCGCGTGATCATTGCCGCGCGCGGATGTCCAGGCACAGTTCGTCCAGTTGGGTCTGGTCGATACGGGACGGCGAGTCGATCATCACGTCGCGGCCCTGGTTGTTCTTCGGGAAGGCAATGAAGTCGCGGATCGTCTCCTGGCCGCCGAAGAGGGCGCAAACCCGGTCGAAACCGAAGGCCAGGCCTCCGTGCGGCGGGGCGCCGAACTTGAAGGCGTTGATGATGAATCCGAACTTGTATTCAGCGTCCTTCTTGCTGATGCCCAGCACTTCGAACATGCGCTCCTGCATGGCGGCCTCGTGGATACGGATGCTGCCGCCGCCCAGCTCGGTGCCGTTCAGCACAAAGTCGTAGGCGTTGGCGCAGACCCGTTCGAGGTCTTCCTTGCGGTCGGAGTAGAACCATTTTTCGTGCTCGGGCTTGGGCGCCGTGAACGGGTGGTGCATCGCGTAGAAACGTCCGTCCTCCTCGCTCCATTCCAGCAGCGGGAAGTCCACGATCCACAGGGGGGCGAAAACCTTGGGGTCGCGCAGGCCCAGCCGGTTTCCCATCTCGATGCGCAGCACGCCCAGACGGGTCTGGGTCTTGCGCATCGGGCCGCACATCACCAGCACCAGGTCGCCCGTGGCGGCTCCGGCGCGGTCCGCGACAGCCTGCAGGTCCGCGGGGGCGTAGAACTTGTCCACGCTGGACTTGATGCTGCCGTCGGGGTTGAGCTTGATGTAAACCAGGCCCTGGGCACCGACCTGCGGGCGCTTGACCCACTCGGTCAGTTCGTCCAGCTGCTTGCGCGTGTATTCCGCACAGCCCGGAACGGCGATCGCGCCGACATATTCGGCTCCGTCGAAGACGCTGAAACCATGGCCTTTGACCAGGTCGCCGACCTCGCGGATCTCCATCCCGAAACGGATGTCGGGCTTGTCCGAACCGTAGCGGTCCATCGCGTCGTACCAGGACATACGCGGCAGCGGGTCGGGAATCTCGACGCCCAGCGCGTTGCGGAACATAGTCCGCATCATGCCCTCGAAGGTGTTCAGCACGTCTTCCTGCTCGACGAAGGACATCTCACAGTCGATCTGCGTGAACTCCGGCTGGCGGTCGGCGCGCAGGTCCTCGTCGCGGAAGCAGCGCACGATCTGGAAGTAGCGGTCGTATCCCGCCACCATCAACAGCTGCTTGAAAGTCTGGGGACTCTGGGGCAGGGCGTAGAACTCACCGGGATTCATGCGCGAAGGCACCACGAAATCGCGTGCGCCTTCGGGCGTGGACTTGATCAGGTACGGGGTCTCGATCTCCATGAATCCCTGGCCATCCAGGTAGGTGCGGATCTCCTGGGCCAGGCGGTGGCGCAGGGCCAGGGCCCGCTGCAGGGGCGGCCGGCGCAGGTCCAGGTAGCGGTACCTGGCACGCAGGTCCTCGCCGCCGTCGGACAGCTCTTCGATGGTGAAGGGCGGGGTCTGGGCCTTGTTCAGGACCTTCACTTCTGCGATCTTGACCTCAACGTCGCCGGTGGGCATCTTGGGATTCTTGCTCTCCCGTTCGACCACCTGGCCGGTAACCTGGATCACATATTCGCGACCGAGCGCGATCTCCTTCTCGGTTACCAGCTGGGTGATGCCGTAACGGTCACGCAGGTCCACGAAGGTCATGCCGCCGAGTTTGCGGAAACGCTGGACCCATCCCGCGAGGGTGACGGTCTGTCCGGCGTGCTGGATGCGGAGTTCTCCGCAAGTGTGGGTTCTGTACATCGGATTAGTCTTCCGTATCCTGGGCGGCGTATTCGGCCAGCAGCTTGGACTGGACATCGCCCGGAACCGGCTGGTAGTCCGCGAACTCCATGTTGAAGGTGGCGGAACCGGCGGTGAGCGAGCTCAGCGTGGTGGAGTAGCGGTACAGCTCGGCCAGCGGAACGCGGGCCTTCAGGATGGCGAAGCCCTTGTCGGCTCCCATGTCACCCAGCATGCCGCGGCGGTTCTGCAGGTCGGACATCACGGCGCCCTGGTACTCGGACGGGGTCATGACCTCGACGTTGTAGATAGGCTCGAGGATCTTCGGACCGGCGTTGCGGAAGGCCTCCTTGAAGGCGTTGCGACCGGCGATGATGAAGGCGATTTCCTTGGAGTCGACCGGGTGCATCTTGCCGTCGTAGACGAAGACGCGGATGTCACGGGCGTAGGATCCGGTCAGAGGACCTTCGACCATGCGCTCCTTGATACCCTTGAGGATCGCGGGCATGAAGCCCAGGTCGATCGCACCGCCGACGACGCAGTTGTAGAACTCCAGCTTGCCGCCCCACTCCAGATCGGTAATATCCTGGGACTTGATGTTCAGCTGGGTGTCCTTGCCGTCGATCTTGAACTTGGTGTTCAGCTCGCCTTCGGCCGGGCAGACCAGCAGGTGAACCTCACCGAACTGGCCGGCGCCGCCGGACTGCTTCTTGTGACGGTACTGGGCGCAGGCCACCTTGGTGATGGTCTCGCGGTACGGCACCTTCGGGGCGAAGAGCTCGACCTCGATGCCGAACTCGTTGTTCAGACGCCACTTGACGATGTTGATCTGCTGTTCGCCGTTGCCGTTCAGGATGGTCTGGCGGAGTTCCTTGGAGTACTCCACGATGACGGTCGGATCCTGGGAAGAGATCTTCTTGAGGGCGTCGCCGAGCTTCTGGTCGTCCTGCTGGACCTTGGCCTTGATGGCGCAGCGGTACTTCGGGGACGGATACTCGATCTTGCCGTAGGAGATGCCGGAGCCCGGAGCGGACAGGGTCACGCTGGACTTGCCGTTCTTCAGTTTCACCACGCAGCCGAAATCACCGGCGCGCAGGCTGTTCACGGTCTCCTTCTTGTTGCCGGCGACGGCATACACGGCGGAGAAGCGCTCCTTGTTGCCCGTAGCGGGATCCTCGAGGTCCAGGCCGGCGGTAACCGAGCCGCTCATGACCTTGAAGAAGGAGACTTCACCGAGGTGCTGCTCGGTGTCGTTCTTGTAGATGAACAGGGAGGCGGGGCCGTCCGGCTTGCAGGCCGGGGCGGGGGCGACGTTCTTGATGAACTCCAGCATGCGCTTGGTGCCGATGTTCTTCTTCGCGCTGGCGCAGAAGATCGGGTAGAGCTCGCAGTTGCGGACACCCTGGGACAGACCCTGGTAGATCTCCTCCTCGGTGAGGGTGCCTTCCTCGAAGAACTTCTCCATCAGGGCGTCGTCGAACTCGGCGGCCTTCTCGATCAGTTCGTTGCGCATCTCTTCGGCGCGGTCCGCAAACTCGGCGGGGATTTCCAGTTCCTCACGGGCGCCGTTGCCGTCCTTGAAGTGGTAGTACTTCATGGCCAGGACATCGACATAACCGTCGAAGCTGGTGCCCGGGTTGGTCGGGAACTGCGTATAGACGACCTTGCCGCCCAGCGCTTCCTTGATGGAGCCCTGCAGCAGGTCCCAGTCGGCCTTCTCGCTGTCCAGCTGGTTGATGACGATCACCAGGGGCAGCTTGTGGTCCTCGGCGCGGCGGATGAAGTTCTCCGTGCCGACCTCGACGCCCTGCTGGGCGTTGATCACCAGCACGCCGCTCTCGCAAACCTTGAACGCAGCATAGGCACCGCCGACGAAATCATCCGCGCCGGGGGCGTCGATGAAGTTGATCTTGGTGTCCATGAACTCGGCATAGAGCGGAGTCGCATAGATGGAGCGCTGGTTGAGTTTCTCGAGCTCGTCGTTGTCGGAAACCGTGTTCTTGTCCTCGACGGTTCCCCTTCTGTCGATGACCTTACCCTCGTAAAGCATCGCCTCCGCCAGCGTCGTCTTGCCGGATTTCGTGCTGCCCAGCAGAACCACGTTGCGGATGTCCTTGGTTGCGTATTCTTTCATCGTATTTTGGTATTATTTGATTATCAATTAATCCTCTTCGGATACAAAGTCCGCAAATTTAGCATTTTTTGACGCCAATACCAAAATAAATATCGAGAATCTCGTCCCCGGACATGCCGGTTTCGCGAATCAACACCTCATCGAGGTCCGGAGGACAGACCCGGATCTCCCGGCAGACCGCCCGGAACCCGCGGGAAGCGTTCTCCGGCCCATGACGTTCCAGCCACCGCCCGAAACGTTCGTATGCCCTGTTCATCGTACACATGATCCCATCGTTTTTGTTTTCTGCAAATCTGCGGCAATTGATCGGTTTTTCATAGCAATTCCGGGCCCCGGCATGCAGATTTTTATCTTTTTTATGTCTTTTGTGTGTTTTTTATGTTCAATGCATGGAAAAAGCAGGCACGCGGACCGGGACCCATCTTGTAACTTTGTTACACGATGATTGATGAAAAGTCCATAAAAGACCGCATCCGCAGGGCAAGGGTCGAGGCCGGGCTGTCCCAGGACGAAGCCGCCCGGCGCCTGGGCATCAAACGGAACGCCTACGGACAGTTCGAGCGGGGAGGAACCATCCTGGTCAGCCAGCACCTGCGCGACTTTGCCGCGCTGGTGGGTTGTACGCCGGAGTTTCTCCTGCTGGGATTCGAACCCATATCTCCGGACTCGGAACTGATGCGCGATGTGGACTTCAGACGGAGACGCATCCACGACCTGACCGAGGAATATGAAAAAAGACTGCAGGAAAAGAACCAGACCATCCGGGACAAGGATGCGCTGATCGAATCGCTCGAGCGGACCGTCAAGGTTCAGGAGGATTTGATCCGCATGTTGAACAAAAAATGATTATATTCGCGATGCTATGAGGGGTACCGCGCATCTCCTGGGTTTCAAGTACGAAGGTCTGGTGGAAGCAGGCTGTGACGAAGCGGGCCGGGGTCCGCTCGCCGGGCCCGTGTATGCTGCCGCCGTCATCCTGCCTCCCGCATTCCACCATCCGCTGCTGAACGATTCCAAACAGATGTCCCGCCAGGCGCGCGAGCAGCTGCGTCCCGTCATCGAGCGGGAAGCCCTCGCCTGGGCGGTCGAAGCGGTAGACGCCGCCGAGATCGACCGCGTGAACATCCTCTCGGCCTCGATCCTGGGGATGCAGCGCGCCGTGCGCCGCTTGCAGGTCCGCCCGGACCTGCTGCTGGTGGACGGCAACCGCTTCCGCCCCTTCGACGGCTACCGCTACGAGACCGTGGTGCACGGGGACGCGACCTACGCCTGCATCGCGGCGGCTTCGGTGCTGGCCAAGACCTGGCGCGACGAACACATGTGCGCGCTGGCCCGGGAGTATCCGCAGTACGGCTGGGAGCACAACATGGGATACCCCACGGAAGAACACCTGGAAGCCATCCGGCGCTATGGCTGGACCCCGTACCACCGCCGCAGCTTCCACCCCAAGGCTTTGGAACCAACGTTATTTGACTGATATGAAAAAATTGATTCTCTCCCTCGCAGCGTCGATGCTGCTCGTACTGGGAGCCCGCGCAGACGAAGGAATGTGGCTGCTGCCGCTCCTCGAAAAGATGAACAGTGACGCCCTGCTGAACCTCGGATCCCGGCTGACCCCGGAACAGATCTACAGCGTCAACCATTCTTCCATCAAGGATGCCATCGTCCAGTTCGGCGGCGGCTGTACCGCCGAGATCATCTCCAACGACGGACTGCTGGTCACCAACCACCACTGCGGCTACAGCAGCATCCAGGGACTGTCCTCCACGGAGCACAACTACCTCGAGGATGGCTACTGGGCCATGTCCCGCGAGGAAGAGCTGCCCGTCCCGGGCCTGACGGTCCGTTTCCTGCAGAGCATGACGGACGTCTCGGACGAGTTGGCCGCCGGCGCTGACCGGCAGGCGCTGATCGCCGCCGCGGAAAAGGAGAATCCGAACTGCCAGGTACGCATCGTCAGCTTCTACAACGACAACGTCCAGTACATGATCGTCTCCAAGATCTACCGCGACGTCCGCTTCGTGGGCGCTCCCCCGGCATCGGCCGGCAAGTTCGGCGGCGATACCGACAACTGGATGTGGCCCCGCCACACCTGCGACTTCTCGATGTTCCGCGTCTACGCCGATCCCGACAACGAGCCCGCCGATTATGCCGCCGAGAACGTCCCCATGCACCCGCGCCAGTTCCTGCGCATCTCGCTCAGCGGATTCCAGGAAGGCGACTTCGCCATGATCATGGGCTATCCGGGCAGCACGCAGCGTTTCCAGACCGCCGCCCAGCTGAAGAGCATGCTGGACAACAACGACGTCCGCATCGACGCCCGCGGGGTTCGCCAGGATGTCCTCTGGAAGGCGATGCGCGCCGACGAGAAAGTGGGTCTGCAGTATGCCAGCAAGTATTCCGGATCGTCCAACGGATGGAAGAAGTGGATCGGTGAGCGCGAGGCCTTCGAGGCCCTGGACATCATCGGCCGCGAAGAGCAGAAAGAGCGTGATCTGCAGGCCTGGATCGATGCCGACGCCACCCGCAAGGCTGCCTGGGGCGACGCGATCGGGCGCATCGCGGACAACGTGGCGGCGAACCTGCCCGTCAACCTGTCCGGCAACCTGCTGAACGAGACCCTCGGCCGCATCGAGATCCTCTCCTTCGCCGCTTCGATGGACCGCTCGGTGGAGATGGCCCAGAACATGGCCGCGCAGAACCCGGCGGCCGCCGGCGCCGTGCAGGATGCGATCAACGTGGCGAAGAACCTCATCATCGATGAGTACAAGGACTACAACGCCGACGTGGACCGCGACGTGGCCATCGCGATGATCGACCACTACAAGGCCCGCGTCAACCCCGCCGAGGCCATCAAGGTCAACGGCAAGAGCCTGCTGGAGACGGACACCCGCAAATTCGTGGACAAACTGTTCAAGAAGAGCATCTTCACTTCCGAGGCGGCACTCTCCGCCAAACCCATCACGGCCAAACTGGTAGCCGCCGACCCGGCCGTCCAGTTCGCCAAGGCCTTGACGGATGCGGTCGCGCCGATGAACACGGCCATCCGGTCCCGCAGCCAGGATCTCGCCGCCGCCTCCAAGGCCTACGGCGCCGCCCTGCTGGCCTGGAATGCGGGCAAGCCCAGCTATCCCGACGCCAACAGCACCTGCCGCCTGACCTACGGCACGATCAAGTCGTACGAACCCAAGGACGGCGTGCTGTACAAATACTACACGACCCTGAAGGGTGTGATGGAGAAGGAGAATCCGGACGACTACGAATTCCGCGTGCCGGCCAAACTCAAAGAGATCTATGAGCAGAAGGACTACGGCCAGTATGCCAACGAGGACGGGGAGCTGGTGACCTGCTTCCTGACCAACCTCGACATCACGGGCGGCAACTCCGGCAGCCCGGTCATGGACGCCGACGGCAACCTGATCGGCCTGGCCTTCGACGGCAACTGGGAGGCGATGAGCAGCGACGTGATGTTCGAGCCGAACCTGCAGCGCTGCATCTGCGTAGACATCCGCTACGTCCTGCTGATGCTGGACAAATTCGGCGGCGCCGGATACCTGCTGGATGAAATGGAACTTGTAAAACGATGAAAGACTGGAATTTTCTCAAGGAAGTACACCATCCGGGCCGGGGAGACAAGGACATTGTCTCCCTGGGGATGGTCCGCAGTGTGGAACAGGAAGACGGCAAGGTCGTCGTGACGCTCGTTTTCCCCAAACGCCGGGATCCCCTGGCGGAATACCTGACCGGCAGCGTCCGGGCGGCCGTGTACCGGCATTTCCCCGCCGGCACCGAGGCGGAAGTCCGCACGGTCGTGGAGGAGAAGCCCGCTTCCCCGCATGATCCGGGGCTGGGGACCGAACAGCTGGACCACGTCCGGCACGTCATCTGCATCGCCTCGGGCAAGGGCGGCGTCGGCAAATCCACCGTGGCCGTCAACCTGGCCTGCGCGCTCGCGCGTCTGGGATACAAGGTCGGCCTGGCGGACGCCGACGTGTACGGTCCGTCCGTCCCGACCATGACCGGCACCGAGGGGCAGACCCCCTTTGCCGAGAAGGAAGGCGAGCTGGACCTGATCCTGCCCATCGAGAAATACGGCGTCAAATGGATGTCCATCGGCTATTTCGCTCCGCGCGAGCAGGCCATGATCTGGCGCGGCCCGATGGCCTGCGGCGCCCTCAAGCAGATGATCCTGCAGGTGAAGTGGGGCGAGCTGGACTTCCTGCTGATCGACCTGCCCCCGGGAACGGGTGACATCCACATCAGCCTGGTCCAGGACATTCCGCTGGAAGGTGCGGTCATCGTCACCACGCCGCAGAACGTAGCCCTGGCCGACGTCGAGCGCGGTGTCAGCATGTTCCGGAACCCGTCCATCGACAAACCCATTTACGGGCTGGTCGAGAATATGGCCTGGTTCACGCCGGCCGAGCTTCCCGAGAACCGGTACTACATCTTCGGCCGCGACGGCGGCGCGCAGATGGCAGCGCACTTCGGAATTCCGCTGCTGGGCCAGATTCCCCTGGTCCAGGGCATACGCGAGAGCGGTGACGCCGGCGCCCCGGCCGCCCTCTCCGACGGACCCGACGGCCAGGCCTTCCTGGACCTGGCCCGCCAGCTGGCGGAGAAACTGGCATAGTCCCGGTGAAAGTTCGCTCAAAAATGTCTTTACAATATGAAGAAAAGCTTTCTCCTCCTGATTGCGACGACGGCCATCTTCTGCGCCTGCAACAATGGTTCCCGCAGCTCAGACCCGGGTTTTGACCCGGACGCCCAGCAACTCCTGATCGGCAAGGACATCGCCGTGGTCCAGACCACATACGGCACCGTCAAAGGTTTTATCTACCAGAACGTCAACACGTTCCTCGGCATCCCTTACGGCGATGACACCGGCGGCGAAAACCGCTTTATGCCCCCGAAACCCCCGAAGCCCTGGGAAGGGGTCCTGCCCGTGGTATGGTATCCGACCTCGGCTCCGCAGCGCCCTTATACCGAGGGAGCGACACCCTATGCCCAATTCCGTGACCGCTGGAACTACGACGGCTTCGGCGAAGACTGCCTCAAGCTCAATGTCTGGACTCCCGGGCTGGATGCCGCCAAACGGCCTGTCCTCGTATGGCTGCACGGCGGCGGCTTCTCCGCAGGAAACGGCATTGAGCAGGACGGATATATGGGCGGCAACTTCGCCCGGCGGCACGATGTCGTGTTCGTGTCCCTCAACCACCGGCTTAACAGCTTCGGGTTCAGTGATTTCGCCGCTGTCGGCGGGGAGAAGTACAAGCACTCCGGCAACGTCGGCATGCTCGACATCGTCTTCGCCCTTCAGTGGGTGCACGACAATATCGCGGCATTCGGCGGCGATCCGGGCAACGTGACCATTATGGGTCAGAGCGGCGGCGGATCGAAGGTAACCATTACAGCGGCCATGCCCTCTGCAAAAGGCCTGGTGCACAAGGCTTTCGCTATGAGCGGCGGATCCACGGAGGCTTCTGACAAGGAGTTAGCCGAAGGATTGGGCGCACAGATTCTCAAGACCGCCGGCCTCAAGCCTTCGCAGATAGACGAGTTGCAACAGATGCCCTGGCCCGAGTATTTCGCCCTGGCGAACAAGGCAGCTGCCGAGTATAACGCCTCCCTGCCCGCCGGACAGCGCTCCCGGGGATTCAGCCCCGTGGCGGACGGCGTGGACATTCCCCTCGGTGACTTCTACACCTCCGGACGCGACGATGTCCCCTGTGTGCCGATGATCCTCTCCACGACCACCAACGAATTCGTTTCCGACCGCGATACGCCCGAGCAGGAAGACCTCTCCCGGGAAGATATCGTCAAGATGATGGAACCCCGCTATGGAGAAAAGGCCGGAGCGATCTATGACGAATTCGACCGGATTTTCCCTGGCAACAGCCCCTTCGGCGTTTATTCCATCGTCAGCTCCTCCCGCCAGAACGTCATCCGTATCGCCAACAGCAAACTCGCTCAGGGTCAGCCGGTTTATCTCGCCTGGTTCAACTGGTATCCGCACATTTTCGACGGCTTGCCCCGGGCGTTCCACTGCCTGGACATCAGTTTCTGGTTCAACAATACGGACCTGATGTATTCCCACAGCGGCGGCGGAAAAGAGCCGCGCGTACTCTCCGACAAGATGGGAGACGCGCTGGAGGCCTTTATGCGTACCGGCGATCCCAATACCGGCAAGAAGGGCGGACTGCCCCACTGGCCCCGCTATACCCGGGAAGACGGCGCGACGATGATCCTCAACAACGTTTCCCGTGTCGAGAACGATCCTGACCGTGCAGCCCGCGCTATGATGGAATAGCTCCACATACGGACTCACTCTGTAATACTTCTCTGCCAGGGGCGGTCCAGGCGGTGCGATGCATCGGGACAGCAAAAAAGGCCGGAAGGAAGGGTGGACCAGTATTAAAAATCGTCCATGAAGAAGAGGAAGTCCGGATCGGCAATTTTGACCATATCCGATTCCCGGAACTTGCGGGAGAGGGCGATCGTTCCCAAAGGCGAAGTCTTGGGAACCGTGACAATGTAATCATTCCCGGAACTCAGCCAGGGCCTGTACGTGCAGCCATATCTGCGGACAAGGTCCGCGAAACGGGACTCCTCGGTTCCGTTGGTGGTTTTGACAAGTATCTGGTCGGTTACGGCCACTGTTTGCCCTTTGTATTCGAGCATATAGGATACGTAGCGCACTTCTTCCAAGTCGCGGAGCGCGGACATCCTGACCTGGGTTATCCGCTTGTCGGACTGCAGGAAAAAGGTATCCGATCCGTAACGCTCGTCTTCAGGAATATTATATGTGCGCACCCTGTTTGGGTTGACCCAGAACGTAAGGCTGGGATCACGATGCAAGATTGCCTTTTTCTGATCGACGGTAAGACCAGGCTGGAGATAGACAGCTATCAAATCTTTCCGCTCGTTGAATTCGGATGCCTCCTCCTTGGCACACCCCGCCGCGAAGAAAGCCAGGCCCAGAATCGCGATAATATTGATAATCCCTTTCATATAATCCTGTTGATGAGTGATTTCCACAAAAGTAACAATATTCTATTATATAAACACCAACTTCCCCGAAACACGTCTCCGGATCAGAAAAAAGATCATCACTGGGAAAACTAACCGGTATCCATCCCAAGCAAATCTGGTCCTATATGCACGGAGCGACCCATCCCTGCTCCCGCGCAGAGAATGCGAGCGCAAAACGCTTTCGCATTTCAAGCATTTCCTCCATGGGAGCGGCCTCTGGTCAGCATGGACGATCCGTGTCCGTTACAGCGCTACTACGTCTTCACTCGACAGCGTGATGCTCTGCGAGATGCCCGCAGGATAGAGGCGCGTGTATTTGTGGATGATCTGGCGCGGCGGGGTATTCTTCTGCTGGAGCGGCGAGGTGGTCCAGTGCTTCTCCGTTGAAGGGACATCGTTCAGGTCGCCGATGATCCGGTTGCGCCAGGGGTTCGTCACCTGGATGACGATCTCATTGCGACCCGGACGCAGCCAGGCTGCGATGTCCGGCGAGAATGCCGGATCCCAGACCGTCTCCAGCGTATGCCCGTTCACGCTCACCTGCGCCGTGGACCCGAAAGCGGGAATCGACATCAGTACGCGCTTGCCGGGGGCGAGGAACCCGTCCGGCAACACCGCTTCGGTGCGGTAAGTCACGCGCCCGGAGTAGTACTTGATCCGCGGATCCAGGAAGCCGGACAGGTCGCGGAAGCACCCGATGGGCAGCGTTCCCACCGCCGGCTCGTCCTCGAAGGTCATCGTCCCGACACTGCCGTCCACGACGACCCGGCGGGCGGCGCCCAGCGACACCTCCGCCTTGCTCCCGTCGGAAAGTTCAGCACGGAAAGCCCCTCCGTTTACGCCCCGCAGGCGGATCTTCCCATCCGCTCCGCGGGTCGCCTCGGGCAGCGCCCGGGTGAAGATGCCGTCCGCGTTCGGGAACAGCACCGCCCCACTCCGGTCGTTCAGGCGCACGATCCGGCTGCGACCGTCATCCGGCCACAGCATCACGAACACGCTCTGGCGCGGCTGCAGCGTCATCGGGACGACGGTCTGCGCCGCATCGGTCAGGAACAGGCTCTGCTCGCGGACCTGACCCGACATCGGATCCCAGATCTCCACGCGGCGGGCGCCGGCGTCAAAGATCGCCTCGAAATTCACCGCGCGGTTGTTGTCCTTGCTGGAAATATAATAGCACTCCGCTTCGCCGATGGTCTTGTGATAGTACAGCACGTCGTCAATGCCGAGGCCGCGCAGCTGAAGGTCCGGCACGTAGTCCGCCTGGATGGCCTCCAAACCGTTGCGGACCTTGCCGCTGTCCCACAGACGCCCAACGATCGCGGCGAGTTCGGCGTTGTGCTTGTCATAATCCTTCAGGGACAGGGTCGCCGTCGGGCGCGGGCCGTAGACCCGGGCTCCGGCATTCACCAGACGCTCCAGGGCCTGCGCCGTCCCGACCTGCATCTGCTCGCCCCGCAGCAGCAGGAACTTGAACGGGACCCGGCCGTCCAGCCAGATCTTGCCGTCTTTCACGCTCAGGCGCTTCAACAGCACCTCCTGGTTGATGTACTGGAACTTGATGTTGGCGGGCAGCGAGCGCTCGATCTCCATCGTCGTCATCTCCGTGTTGGGCAGGCGGTCCCCCAGGTACACCAGCGCATCGGCGCAGCGGTCGCCCTGCTGCAGCAGGTACTGGATGCGGGCCTGCGTGCCGAAGAATCCGTCCCCGGCGTTGAACCAGGTGTTGTTGCGGTTGAAGGTCTGGCCGTAGATGCCCAGGGTCACGCCGGGCCGGCGGTCGTCCGGCTGGTGGACATAGCTGTGCAGGATCATCCGGTTGACGCCCTGCGTGTACGCGAGGTCGCCGTAGAGTTTCAGGTCGACCGGGGAATCGCTGTACAGGGCCATGCCGGTGAAGGCCTCGCTGCCGACGACGGGCTTGTCATAGATCAGCGAGACGTGGAAAGGGATGGCGTGGTTGCCATAGTTGGCCGGGCGGTAGACGACGGGCCATTCGACGTAATCCCAGGCCTGCGCCCAGAACTCCGTCATCGGCACGTCGCAGTATTCGTAGGACTTCAGCACGTCCACCGGCGGCATGGCCGCGCCGCCGTAGATGCCCTCGGACCAGAGCTTCATCCCGGCGCGGTGGCACAGGTCCGCCAGGTGCTTGAAATAATTGTCCAGGACCAGTTCGCCCCGGGTGAGGTCGAAGTCGTACTGGAAGGCCTGGGACAGTTCGGCGCTGGCGATGCGCTCTCCGCACAGCACGGGGATCCACGCCGTCAGGTCATAGCCGCGGCGGCGCTTGAACTCCCGCTGGAAGCCTTCGGTCCAGGTCTGCTGGCCGCACTCCCAGCTGTCCACCAGGAAGTAGGTGAAGGTCTTGCCGGCCAGCGGCCCCGCGGCGTCGATCAGCTTCTGCGGGAAGGCCTTGAAGTGGATGTTCAGCGCGGTCGTGTCCATCTTGTCACACTCCAGCCCGACGCCCTGCGGCGAAGCGGGGTGGTTGTTCTTGCCGGTGGAGGTGTATCCGAAACGCAGCACGGTCCAGTCGCCCTCCGGCGCGGCCCAGCGCAGGGTTCCGTCCTTGCCCATCTTCCCCGTCAGGTTCACGACATCGGCGGTCGAAGGGATCGTCACGCCGGGAATCGCCTCGGAGAGGCTGCGCTCGCCCGCCTTGAGGAGACTGAGTTCGCTGAAGGTCGTCGGGGACAGGGGTTCGTTGACGGTCAGGCGCCAGTACTTCGATTCGGTGCGCGGGAAGGGCAGCTTCTGCTGCATGAAACCGCGGGCGTAGACCCGGCCGGCCTCCTTCCATGTGCGTCCGTCCGGCGACACTTCGATCACCACCGGAATGGGATAGGGCGCCTTCGAGGCCATGATCTGGATGCACAGCACCTCCGCCGTGAAGGGCTCGGCGAACTCCATCAGGACGGTCTTGTCCTTGTCCAGGGTCAGCATCGAGGTGGTGCTGCCGTCCACCAGCACGTCGCCGGGGAAGACATCGTCCTGGTCCAGGTGCGGATCTTCTTCGTAGTATTCATGGTTCTTCACCAGGGTCGTGATGGGATACTCTCCGTGGCAGGTCACCTTCGGCGCGGCGGCAACGAAACTGTTGGGCGCCTCGCTGCGATACGCGACAACGGCCACATCCCGGTAGAAATGCTCTTTGGACGGGGGCAGCAGCAACTGAACCTTCTGCGTACGGCCGTTGCCGTGCACGAAAGTCTTGCGCCAGGTATACTGCTTCATCGACAGCTCCGGCGTAATCCACGGACCGCCGCTCTCCGACCAGCCGTCGCAGTTGGCGGCGCCGATCTCCATGCCCAGCCGGTCCGCCTCTTCCACCGCGTGGCGGAAGATCGCATACCATTCCGGCGTACCGAAATCCACCGTCCGGCCTTCGTATCCGATACCCAGACGACGGTAAATGTTCAGCACCGTGGCATTGCTGATGCCCTGGGCTTTCATGGCCTCCAGGTCCTTGGTGATGCCCTCGCGGGTAAGTGCTCCGTCGATCCAGTGCCACCAGGCGGCTGTCCGGTTCTCCATCGGGGGACGGGCGAACACGGCGGGATCGGGGGTTTGGGTTTGGGCCTGTGCGGACAAGAGCGCCAGCAGCAGGCAGAGAATGAAGGAAACGCGTTTCATATGGTTATTGGGTGCATGTTATTGTTCAGTCCTTGTCTCCGAAGTCCTATTCGAAGCGGCGGGTCAGGGCGACGAAGTCTTCGACGCCGAGGCGTTCGGCGCGCAGGTCCCAGACGGGGTCGGAGGTGTCCATGCCCTCGGGCATCATGGGCCGCAGGGCGTTGCGCAGGGTCTTGCGGCGCTGGTTGAAGGCGGTTTTCACGACGGTCTTGAAGAGCTTCTCGTCACAGCCCAGCGCGGTCCGTGCGTTGCGGCGCAGCCGGATCACGGCCGATCGCACCTTGGGCGGCGGGGCAAAGGCTCCCGGGCCCACCGACAGCACGTAATCGATGTCGTACCACGCCTGCAGCAGCACCGACAGGATGCCGTAGGTCTTGGTTCCCGGCCCTTCGGCGATCCGGTCCGCCACCTCCTTCTGGATCATGCAGACCACCTCCGGAATCCGGTCCTTGTCTTCGAGGATCTTGAAGAAGATCTGCGAGGAAATGTTGTACGGGAAATTTCCGATCACCCGGTAAGGACCGCTGAAAAGGTGATGCATGTCCAGCCGGAGGTAATCCGCCTCGAACAGGCGGCCCTGCATCCCCGGGAAATGCGTCAGCAGGTAGGCCACCGACTCGCTGTCCAGTTCCACCAGTTTCAGGTCGATGTCGTCCCGTTCCAGCAGATATCCGGTCAGCACCCCCATCCCGGGGCCGATCTCCAGCACATCCCGCACCCCGTCACGCCCCAGCGCGTCCACAATCGCGGCCGCCACACTGCGGTCGGTCAGAAAATGCTGGCCCAAAGCCTTTTTCGCCCGTACTTCCATGCTAACAAAGTTAACAAAGTTTTTTCAAAAGGTCTTAATTAATCCGCGCGGTGGTTCCTGCTCACCGGAAGCTGTCTAGCGAAGCCAAGGAGAATACTGCCAGGGAAAAGAGGGCTTTCCGGACAAGACAAAAATGAAAGGCGCGTCCACGTCTGTACCAGGGCGCCAACCAAGTCGGCCATGACGCCAGAAGATCAGGCCATGACGCCAGCGGCAGCGGTGCGAGGCCCTGGCGGACCTGTCCACCCCCGGACAGGGGGACGGGGCCCGCCGGAGACAAGTTCTCGCGTAGCGAGGACGCAGGATACGGTGGGAGGGGCCGGAGCGAGCAACGCGAGCGGAGTTCCGCCAGGACCTGCGCACCGCTGCCGCAGACCTCCGACACCCATCCATTCAAAAACCCCCACTACTCGTGTCCCCCTGACCACGAGTAATGCCACTTTTTGCGCCCCGGGACGGGATGGCCGAAGTTCACAAAGATTTTCGTATCTTTGTTCTCCATGAAAAGATCCCTCGCCATCCTGTTTGCCCTGATTCTGGGTGCCGTTGCCCTGCAGGCCCAGCACCTCGATCCCGATGCGGCCCGCTACCTGCGGGAGGACAATGCCCGCGCGGCCAACAACATCCATTCCTACGAGGCAGTCCCCGGTCCGGAGACCCCCGCCCCGGCCGGATTCAGGCCTTTCTATATCAGCCATTACGGCCGTCATGGTTCCCGTTCGACTTCGGGCACCTTCTATCCCCGGATCATCGAGGCCCTGACGAGCGCCAAAAACGTCGGCATCCTGACCCCGCAGGGTGATTCCCTGCTGCGGGAGGTCGAGCGCGCCCGCGATTTCCACGACGGGATGGACGGCCGGCTGACCCAGCGCGGCGTGCGCGAGCACCGGGACATCGCGGAGAGGATGTACGCCCGTTATCCCGGCGTCTTCGCCGGTCCGGTCCGGGTCCGCGCCATCGGCAGCACCTCGCAGCGCTGCCTCATCAGCATGAACAGCTTTACGGTCGCGCTGGCCCAGAAGAATGCGGACATGCGCTTCTACCTGGACACCGGCGACAAGTTCATGGACTATATCAGCAACACCCGCGACGCGAACCGCCTGACCGCCGGGACCGACCAGCTGCTCGCCGACTGGGCCCGGGGATGGGAGGTGGACACCGTCTCCCTGATGCAGACCCTGTTCTCCAGTCAGAAAGCCGCCCGGATCCTCATCCCCGATGCCGCCGCCTTCCAGGACGACGTCATCCGCGCGGCCGAGGTGGCCGAGGATTTCGACATGCCGGAAAACCTGTACCGCTACCTCCCCTTCGACGCCATCTACCGCCGCTGGTCCGTCCAGAACCACTATCTGTACATGCACCACTGCAACTCGGCCGAATTCGGCCGCGAACGCATCCCGCTGGCCCAGTCGGCGATCGATGACATCATCACCAAGGCCGACGAAGCCATCGCCGGAGGCGAATACGCCGCCGACCTGCGCTTCGGGCACGACTATCCCCTGATGGCCATCGCCTCGTACCTGGGTATTGAGGGCGTGGGCGACCGCCTCCGTTTCGACGAGGTGGACGCGCACTGGTACGGATGGCAGAACATCTGCATGGGCAGCAACCTCCAGCTGGTTTTCTACCGGAACGACGCGAGAGAGGTCCTGGTCAAATTCTTCTACAACGAAAAGGAATGCCGCCTGCGCGGCCTGAAGCCCTACCAGGGTCCCTACTACCGCTGGGAAGACTTCAAGGCCGACCCCGCCGGATACCTCAGATAAACACGCAGCCATGGCCCGGAAGACAGGGGAAGACACCCCGATGCTGAAACAGTATTTCGCCATCAAGGCCCAGCACCCCGAAGCGGTGCTGCTGTACCGCGTGGGCGATTTCTACGAGACCTACAGCGACGACGCCGTGCTGGTCAGCAAGGTGCTGGGCCTGGTGCTGACCCGCCGTTCCAACGGCGACAAGGGGGATACCCCGATGGCCGGATTTCCCCACCACGCCATCGAAAGCTACCTGCAGAAACTCATCCGGGCCGGGTACAAGGTCGCCATCTGCGACCAGCTGGAAGACCCCAAGCTGGCCCAGTCCAAACTGGTCAAGCGCGGGATCACCGAGATCCTGACCCCCGGCGTGGCCTTCTCGGACGGCATGCTGGACCAGAAAGAGCACAACTACCTCGCCGGCCTGACCTTCGACAACAACGTCTGCGGCGCCGCCTTCCTGGACGTCTCGACGGGCACTTTCCAGGTGGCCCAGGGGTCGGTGGATTACATCGCGACCCTGGTGGCGACCTTCGCGCCCAAGGAACTGGTCGTCCAGCGCGACTGCCTCAAGGGGGCGCGGGAACGATTCCCGGACAGCTACATCACCGCCCTGGACGAATGGGCCTTCGTGCAGGATGCCGCGCGCGAGCGGCTGACCCGCCAGCTGGGGGTTCCTTCGCTGAAGGGTTTCGCCATCGACGCCTTCCCGCTGGCCATCTGCTCGGCCGGGGCGCTGACCGTGTACCTGGAACAGACCCAGCACGCCGGGCTGAAGAACATCTGCTCGATCTCGCGCATCGATGAAGGGAAGTTCGTCTGGATGGACCGCTTCACGGTCCGGAACCTGGAGCTCTTCGCTTCGAACGCCGGCCGCGACGGGGTCGCGCTGGTGGATGTCGTGGACCGCTGCGCCTCGCCGATGGGCGCGCGCCTGCTGCGGGAATGGCTGGCCCTGCCGGTGCTGGACATCCCGGAACTGAACGCACGCTACGACGTCGTCGAGCACTTCGCGCAGGATGAGGAAGCCCGCGCGCAGATCCGCGAAAGGATCGGGGACGTCGGGGACCTGGAACGCATCCTGTCCCGCGCCGCGAACGGCAAGATCGTCCCGCGCGAGATGATGCAGCTGGGGCGAAGCCTCGCCCAGATGGAGCCCATCCGCGACCTGTGCAACGCATCCGCCTGCCCCGCCCTGGCGAAGAGCGTCCGCGGCATGAAGAACTGCACCCGCCTGCTGGAACGCATCAGATCGACGATGGACGACAGCCCCGCCGCCGCGCTGGGAAAGGGGGACATCATCGCCGCGGGGGTCAGCGCCGAACTAGACGAACTCCGGGCGCTCTCGCGCGGCGGCAAGGACTACCTGGTCCAGCTGCAGCAGCGCGAAATCGAGCGCACCGGCATCTCCTCGCTGAAAATCGGATACAACAACGTGTTCGGATACTACCTGGAGGTGCGCAACACCTTCCGGGACCAGGTGCCGCCGGAGTGGGTCCGGAAACAGACCCTGGTCAATGCGGAGCGCTATATCACCGAAGAGCTGAAGACCTACGAGGAGAAGATCCTCAGCGCCGAGGCGACCATCTACGAACTGGAAACCCGCCTCTACGGCGAACTGGTCGCCCAGGTCCAGCAGAACATCCGCGACATCCAGGAGAACTGCCGCATCGTCGCGCGCCTGGACGTGCTGGCCGGTTTCGCCACCCTGGCGGTCGAGCGGAACTACTGCCGGCCCGAGATCGACAAGTCGCGCAGCCTGGACATCAAGGCCGGGCGCCATCCCGTCATCGAAACCCTGATGCCCCCGGGCGAGGAATACGTCCCGAACGACATCCACATGGACAGCGGCAGCGAACAGATCATCATCCTGACCGGCCCCAACATGGCCGGTAAATCCGCCCTGCTGCGCCAGACGGCCCTGATCGTCCTGCTGGCCCAGGCCGGATCGTTCGTGCCTGCCGCAAGCGCCCGCTTCGGATTCTTCGACAAGATCTTCACGCGCGTCGGCGCGACGGACAACATCTCCCGCGGCGAATCCACCTTCATGGTGGAAATGCTGGAGACGGCGATGATCATGCACAACCTCTCCGCCCGTTCGCTGGTGCTGATGGACGAGATCGGCCGCGGCACCTCCACCTACGACGGCATGTCCATCGCCCGCGCGCTGGTCGAATACATCCATACCCACGGCCAGGGAGCCAAGACCCTGTTCGCCACGCACTACCACGAGCTGAACGACCTGGCGGACCAGTTCAAGCGCGTCCGCAACTACCACATCTCCGTCAAGGAAGAGGGCCACGAGGTGATCTTCCTGCGCAAACTGGCCCCGGGCGGGGTGGCGCACAGCTTCGGCATCCACGTCGCGCGCCTGGCCGGCATGCCGCGCGAAGTCATCGACGCCGCCGAGCGGACCCTGCGGGCCCTGGAGACCCGGGAGAAGGGCGCCAAGGCCGCCGCGGGCCGGGGAGACCTGGCCGACGACGGCAGTGTCCAGCTGTCCTTCTTCCAGCTGGACGACCCCACCCTGGCCTCGCTGAAGGACCAGCTGGAGCGCGCGGACCTCAACAACATGACGCCGATGCAGGCCTTCGACCTGCTCCGGTCCATGAAGGCGGAACTGGGGGTCTAGAGAATCAGATTGGAAATGAAGATGGCCACGATGGCCAGCGGCGCGACGTAGCGGATCAGGAAGTACAGCACGCCGAACAGCCGGCCGTCACCGCCCAGTTCGCTCCGGACACGCGCGCGGTCCATTTTCCATCCCGCAAACAGCACGAACAGCAGACTGCCGAAGGTCATCAGGTAGTCCGAGGTCATGCGGTCGCACAGGTCGAAGATGCGCTCGCCCAGGATCCGGGTGCCGGACAGCGGCCCGAAGGACAGCGAACACAGCGCGCCCAGCGACCAGGTCAGTACAAACAGCAGGAGCACCGCACCGGTGCGTGACATCTTCCGCTCTTCCACCAGGTAGGCCACGCCCACCTCGAACATCGAGATCGAGGAAGTCAGCGCCGCGATGACGATGGAGAAGAAGAACAGGATCGAAACGGCCCGGCTGAGCCACGCCGCCCCGGCCCCCATCTTCGCGAAGATGAAAGGCAGGGTCTCGAAGATCAGCCCCGGACCCGCATCCGGCTGGATGCCCGCCGCGAACACGGCCGGCATGATGACGAAGCCGGCGATCAGGGCGAACAGCAGGTCGAAGCCCGCCGTACCGATGCCCGTCCGCAGGATGCTGTCCTCTTTTTTCATGTAGGACGCATAGGTCAGGATGGTTCCCACGCCCAGGGACAGCGAGAAGAAACTCTGGCCCATGGCCGCGGCGACCAGCGAGGGGGACAGCTTGGAGAAATCCGGCCGCAGCAGATACGCCACGCCCGCGCGGGACCCGGGCAGGGACAGCGAATAGCCCATCAGCACCAGCATCAGGGCGAAGAGCAGCGGCAGGGATATCTTGTTGAAACGCTCGATCCCGGACTTGACCCCGCCCAGGACGATCCCCGCCGTCAGCGCCAGGAACAGGGTGTGGCAGACCAGCGGGCCCCAGGCCGACGCGATGAAACGGCCGAAAAAGGATTCCGCCCCGGCATCGAAACCCCGGGCCATCGCCTCGCCGAAGAAACGCAGGGACCAGCCCCCGACGACGCTGTAGTAGGACAGGATGATCATCGGCGTGACCACGGTCAGCAGGCCCAGCCATTTCCAGCGGCTGCCGGGCGCGAGGCGCTCCATCGCCCCGAAGGTCCCGGCGTGAGTCGCCTTGCCGATGACGGCTTCGGACAGCATGATCGGGAGGGACAGCAGCAGGGCGGACAGCAGGTACACCACGATGAACACGGCGCCGCCGTGCTCGCCCACCATGTACGGGAAGCGCCAGATGTTCCCCAGGCCGATGGCCGATCCCGCCATCGCCAGGGTCGCGGCGGTCGAACTGCCGAAATGTTCCCGTCCCGCCGCCATGCCTTACAGGATGAAATTGGTGACGAACAGCAGGGCCACGGCGATCGGCGCCACCCACTTGATCAGGAAATACACCACGCCGAACAGGCGTGCGTTGCCCGGATGGGCATAGCTGAGTTCCTCGCACAGATCCTCCCGCTTGAGGACCCGCCCGACGAAGATGACGACCAGGAAGGCCAGCACGGGCAGCAGGATGTTCGAGGACAGCCAGTCCAGCAGGTCGAACAGGCTCAGCCCCGCGATCTTCATGCCGGCCAGCGGCCCGAAGGACAGCGAGCACAGCACCCCGACGCCCCCGCAGACCAGGAACAGCAGCATGCAGGCGCGCGGACGGCGGACGCCGTGGCGCTCGACCAGGTAGGACACCCCCACTTCCAGCAGCGAAATCAGCGAGGTCATGGCCGCCACGATGATGGCCACGAAGAAGACGACCGAAACGATCGTGCTGATGACGGGCAGGTGCTCGCCCATCACGGAGAAGACATACGGAATGCTCTGGAAGACCAGCCCCGGACCCGCGCCCGGCTCGATGCCCGCCGCGAACACGGCCGGCATGATGGCGAATCCCGCCAGGATGGCGAACAGCAGGTCCGACACCGCCGTCCCCGCGCTGGACACCAGCAGGTTCTCCTCACGGCTGACGTAGGACCCGTAGGTGATGATGGCGCCCATGCCCAGCGACAGCGAATAGAAGCTCTGCCCCATGGCAAACGCGAACGAACGGGCGGTGAGCTGCGAGAAATCCGGCCGCACCAGGTACGCCACCCCCGCGCGGGCGCCGGGCAGCGAAATCGAATAGACGGCGATGGCCACGATCAGCACGAAGAGGATCGGGATGGTGATCTTGCTGAAACGCTCGATGCCCGACTTGACGCCGCGCCCCACGATGTAGGCGCAGGCCGCCAGGAACAGCAGGTGCATCGCCACGGGCCGGAACGGCGAGGAGATGAAGGATCCGAACAGCGCGCTGACGCGCTCGGGATCGTTGCGGACGAAAGCCGCCGTGGCGGACTGGAACAGGTATTCCAGGGACCACCCGCCGATGACGCTGTAGTACGAGGCGATGACCGTCGGGATGATGACGGCCAGGATGCCGGCGGATTTCCAGAAGGGTTTCCCGGGGGCCAGGCGGGCCATCGCCCCGTAGGCGCTGGTGCGGCTGCGCCGGCCCAGCGTGGCTTCGGCAACGAACACGGGCAGAGAGATCAGCAGGGTGGCAATGATGTACAGCACGATGAAGGCACCGCCGCCGTGCTCGCCGACCATGTACGGGAAGCGCCAGATATTACCCAGCCCGATGGCGGATCCCGCCATCGTCAGGATGACAGCGCTGCGGCTGCCGAACGTTTCTCTCTTGACTGCTGACATACACTACCAACCCCTTGTGCCGGGTCCGCCCTAGCGGCGGGTATACACGACGAACTCGTACGTGTACCCGGTCGCGGCATCCCGGAACAGTTCGGACCGGGATTCCACTTTCCAAATATCGGAATTTATATCCGGAAAATACGCATCTGCCTCAGGAATTTTTGTATGAACATGCGTAATATACAGTCTATCCATCATCGGAAGGGCCGCCCGGTACACCGACGCGCCGCCCATGATGAAGCACTTTTCCGCCGGTTCCGCCTCGCGGAAAGCCTCCTCGAACGAATAGACGCAGCTCACCTCCGGGATGGGGTCCCCGCCGGCGTTCAGCACGATGTTCTTCCGGCCTTTCAGCGGACGGAAGGGCAGCGAGAAATAGGTCGTCCGGCCCATGATGACCGGATAACCGTGGGTGACGCGCTTGAAATACTTGAGATCTTCGCTCAGGTGCCAGGGGAGATCCCCCTTGACGCCGATCGCGTTGTCGTCCGCGATGGCGACGATCAGGCATTTTTCCATACTCATACGGCAACGGGGGCTTTGATGGCCGGCCACGGATCGTAACCTTCCAGGGTGAAATCTTCGTACTTGAAATCGAACAGGTCCTTCACCCCGGGATTGAGCCGCATGGTGGGAAGCGGCCGGGGCTGGCGGGAGAGCTGTTCGGCGACCTGGTCGAAATGGTTCAGGTAGATGTGGGTGTCCCCCGTCGTGTGGATGAACTCACCGGGCTGCAGGCCGCAGACCTGCGCGAGCATCATCGTCAGCAGGGCGTACGAGGCGATGTTGAACGGGACCCCCAGGAAGGTGTCGGCGCTGCGCTGGTACAGCTGGCAGGACAGCTTCCCGTCCGCCACGTAGAACTGGAACAGGCAGTGGCAGGGCGGCAGGGCCATCTTGTCGATCTCGCCCGGGTTCCAGGCGCAGACCAGGATGCGGCGCGAGTCGGGATTGTTCTTGATCTGGTCGATCACCCCGGCCAGCTGGTCGATGCTGCGGCCGTCGGGTGCGGGCCAGCTGCGCCACTGGTGGCCGTACACCGGGCCCAGTTCGCCGTTTTCGTCCGCCCACTCGTTCCAGATGCTGACGCCGTGCTCCTGCAGGTAACGCACGTTGGTGTCGCCCGAAATGAACCACAGCAGTTCGTAGATGATGGATTTGAGGTGGACTTTCTTGGTGGTCAGCAGGGGAAAGCCCTGCGACAGGTCGAAGCGCATCTGGTAACCGAATACGCTCTGGGTGCCGACGCCGGTCCGGTCGTGCTTGATCACGCCGTCCTCGCGGATGTGTTTCAACAGGTCCAGGTATTGTTTCATAGTACGGAGAATGCAAAGATGATGGCCTGCTCGAAGTCCTCCCCCGCCTCGAGCACGGTGGTCGGGTAGTCCGGATGGTTGGGGGAATCCGGCAGGTGCTGGCACTCGATGGCGATGCCCGCGTAGTCTTCATAGACATGGCCGTTCTTGCCGGCCGGACAGCCGGACAGCCAGTTGCCGGTGTAGATCTGCACGCCGGGCTGGGTGGTCGTGACCAGCAGGCGCCGGCCGGATTTTTCGGACCACAGCTCGACGGCATCCTGCAGCTGGCCCTCCTGGGCTCCGTCGATGATCCAGCAGGCGTCGTAGCCCTTGCCGTAGCGGATGGCGGGGAAATCGGCCTCGAGATCACGTCCGACGGGCTTGGGCATCAGGAAATCCATCGGCGTGCCGGCGACGGGTTCGGAATCCCCGAGCGGGATCAGGGTCTCGTCGGTCGGCAGGTATTCCGACGCGTTCAGGCGCAGGATGTGCCCGCGGATGCTGCCGGAGCCTTCGCCGTCCAGGTTGAAATAGGCGTGGTTCGTCAGGTTCAGCACCGTTTTCGCGTCCGCGCGGGCGGTGAAGGTCAGGCGCAGTTCGTTCTCCTCGCTCCACTCGTAGCGGGCAACGACCTTGAGGTTGCCCGGATACCCCATCTCCCCGTCCGGCGAGAAATACATGAACTCGACGGCATCCCCGTCGATGCGGGCGTCCCAGACCTTGTTCTGGAATCCGTCCGGACCCCCGTGCAGGTGATTCGGGCCGTTGTTGACAGGCAGCGTGTATTCCTTCCCGTCCAGCGTGAAACGGCCGCGCGCGATGCGGTTGGCGTAGCGGCCCGGGCAGCGGCCCATGCAGGGTCCGTCCCCGATGTAGTCCTTCGGGTCGGCGTATCCCAGCACGACGTCGTCCAGCCGGCCTTCCCGGTCGGGAACGCGGACGGACACGATGCCGGCGCCGATCCGCGTCAGCGTAACGCTGGCCCCGGAGGCGTTCCGGAGGGTATAGCAGAGCTCTTGTTGCGTGATTTCCATATCGTTTTCGTTGTTAAATCGTATCCAGGAAAGCCAGGACGCGCTCGGTCGGCGCATCCTTCATCAGGATGTTCTTGTCCGCATCCAGCAGGTACAGGGACGGAATGGCCCGCACGACGTACAGCCGGTCGTCCCGGATGGCCAGCGCGGGGTCGTATCCGCTGTACCAGGAAGCGGGGTACTTGGGTGCATAGGCGCGCCAGGTCTCCAGGTCCTCGTCAATGTAGATGTTCACCACCGCCACGCGGCCGCTGCGCAGGTATTCCTCCATGTAGGGACGCCCCATCACGTCGTCGATGATCTCCTGGCAGGAAGCGCAGCCGGGGTTGCTGAAGAACAGCAGGGTGTACTCGGCCCGGACCTCGTACAGGTGGTGGTTGCGTCCGCGCAGGTCCCGGAACACGAAATCCGGCGCCTGGGTCCCGTAGGGGTTCATCGCGCAGGTGCGGGCCTGGTAAATGTACCCGGGGCGGTCGTCCTCGGAGATGAATTCCGACGCGGCCATGCCGCTGACCCAGGGCAGGAACAGGTCCTCGTCCCGGAACGGCGAATTGGGATCGTACAGGTAATGCTCGACCATCCGGGAGACCTGCAGGTACTGGGTCGAGGCGGTGTCGGCCCGCTGGGCCGCCTCCAGGGCCTGGTAGAAGGCCGCGACCTGGGCCTGGGCCCGGGCCTTGGGCTCGCTGTTCAGCATCAGGATGTAGTTGCTGAGGGCCTGCTCGACCTGGTCCTTCGGCACGCCGCGGATCAGCGCGGTGTCGGTGACCCCGTCCTCGCGGAAGAAACGGTCCCAGAAATGCGTCGCCGCGTAGTCCAGCCGCTCGTCGTTCGCGCTGTACACGCTGGGAACCTCCACCATCGGGAAGTTCTTGGGTGCGGGTGCGGCCGGGGTGCGGCCGCCACGGCCGCCGCGGCAGGCGCTGAACAACAGCACCAGCAGCAGGACAGGCAGGATACGGAGGGTTTTCGGCATAGGCAATCGCTTGATCATCTGGTAAAGTTACTATAAAAATGTTAGATTTGCATGCAAATGAGGGCCCTGCGAAGATTGATCCTGGTTTTATGCGCGCTGGCGGCGGTGCTGCCGGCCCGGGCGCAGTTCTACCTGTCCGGTACGGATCCGGGCGGGCTGCGCTGGTCCTCCGTCGAGACGGACAGCTACCGGGTGATCTACCCGCAGGGGCTGGATTCGCTGGGACGCGTCTACGCCCGGGAACTCGAGCGCAGCCGGGCGGCGGTGGCCGGCAGCATCGGCATGGTCCCGAACGAGGGCTACCGCCGCAAACTGCCCGTCATCCTGCACGCCTGGTCCGCCCAGTCCAACGGCATCGTCACCTGGACCCCCAGGCGGATGGAGCTGCTGCCCACCCCCGATGCCTACGACCCCGAGCCGACGGTCTGGGTGCGCCAGCTGACCGTGCACGAGTCCCGCCACGTGGCCCAGATGCAGCTCGGGCACCAGCCCCGGTACAAATGGCTGAACATCCTGGCCGGGCAGCTGTGGCCGGGTGCGGCCGCGGCCGTGTACAGCGGACCCGCGTGGCGGGAGGGGGATGCCGTCGTCGCCGAGACGGCCCTGACGGCTGCCGGCCGCGGCCGCACCGGCGACTTCCTGGAATACTACCGCGCCAGCTTCCTGGACGGACAGCTGCGCGACTACTGGCGCTGGTACTACGGTTCGCAGCGTCTCTACACCCCCGACCACTACCGCATCGGCTACCTGACCATCGCCGGGGTCCGGACCTTCTATGACGCCCCGGACTTCACAGCACGCTATTATGCGCGGATCGTGGAGAAGGGCTTCCCCTTCTTCAACCTGCAGAAAACCGTGCGGGAATACAGCGGGATGGGATTTTCCGACAGCTGGCGCGCGCTGGCCGAAGCGACCCGGGACCGCTGGGCGGCCGAGACCGCCGCACGCGCCCCCTTCACTCCCCTGACCCAGATCTCCCGGGACAGCCGGCGCTACACATCCTTCGGATCGCAGGGCATCCTGGACGGCGGGCATTACGCCGTACTGGGCGGGATCACCCGCGCCACGCGGCTGGTCAGGCTGGATACGGACGGGAGGATCCGCAGGGCCTTCCCCTTCGCCGCCAGCACGTCGCGCCTGGCCGCCGATCCCGCCGGGACGCGCCTGTACTGGACCGAATTCCGGTCCGATCCGCGTTGGGAACAGCGCTCCTGGTCCGACGTGCGCTATTTCGACGGCGAACGCAGCCGCAGCCTGACCCGCGGCGGACGCTATTTCAACCCGGCGCCGTCCGGGGGACGGATCGCCGTCACGGAATACCCCGTCGAAGGCGGCAGCGCCCTGGTCTTCCTGGATGCATCGGACGGATCCGTGCTGGAGCGCCTCCCCGCCCCGGCGGAGCTGCAGATCGTCGAGAGCACGGAGTCGGACGGCCGCTGGTACGTCAGCGCCATGTCGGAGGGCGGTTTCGGCATCTACCGCCTGCCCGCATTCGAGGCGGTCCTGGATCCGCAGCAGGTCAAGATCAAGCAGCTGCGCGCCCGGCAGGGACAACTGCTGTTCGTCAGCGACCGCAGCGGCGTGGACGAGCTGTATTCGCTGGACCCGGCCAGCCGGGAAGTCCGGCAGTGGACCGTCTCCCGGACGGGGGTGAGAAACTTCCTGATTGACCGCGACACGCTGTTCGTGACGGCCCAGCAGGTGGACGGGCGCAAACTGTACGCCGTTCCCCTGGCGTCGCTGTCGCCCCGGGAAGTGCGTTTCGATTCGCTGTACCGGGATCCGGTGGCCGAACGGCTGGCCGCCCAGGAGCCCGTGGCCCTGTCCGATGCCGCTGAAGCGGCCGTGTCCGCACCGGTCCCCTACCGCAAGGCCGCCCACCTGCTGCATTTCCACTCCTGGGCGCCGGTCTACTTCAACTACAACGCGGTGGACAACATGAGTTTTGCGACGATCGGCCAGGAGGCGGGCCTGGGCGCGACAGCGTTCTTCCAGAACGAGCTGGGATCGGCCTATGGATTCGTGGCCGCGTCGGCCTGGACCCCGACCGGCGGGTGGCGGCCCCAGCTGCACGCCGGGCTGACCTACGCGGGCTGGTATCCGGTCATCGAGACGAAGCTGGACTGGAACGAATCCCGGGCGGTGAACTACGCGCTGCAGAACAAGAAAGTCACCCCGACGGTCGCGGACTATCCGGAGCTCCTGCTGGACCTGAACCTGTACATTCCCTGGGCCTGGTCCCTGGGCGGATGGCGCTACGGGGTGATTCCGCAGATCCGCTACCATTTCTCGAACGACAAGATGGACGACGGCGGGCTGCGGCCCATCCAGGACCTGTCCGTGGGCACGCGGGCTTACATCATGCGTCCCATCGCCTCCAGCGGCATCTATCCCCGCTGGGGCCTCGGCGTCGAAGCCCGTTTCCGTTCCTACCCGGGGCTGGCCCGGATGCTCCAGTCCACGGCGGTGGCCTCGGCCTACGCCTACACGCCGGGCCTGCTGGACACCCACGGATTCAAATGGGCCGGGATTGTGGAATGGGGTGTCGGGGACGGGGCGCTGGTCCGGCCGTACGCCACGGTGGCCCCGCGCGGCCTGACCGGTGCGGCGCTGCACGCGATGATCGCCACCTACCCCGTCCGGAGCCGGTTCAGCGTGGACTACGCTTTTCCTTTCGGGGCGCTGGACGCCTCGTGGCTGTGCCCGGTGGCGTACCTGCGCAATTTCGAGATGATCCTGCACTACGACCTGTGCGGGCTGGCCGGGTCCGACAAGCGGCCGAACGGGAACCTGACCAGCGCCGGGGCGGACCTGATGCTGCGGCTGGGCAATCTGCTGTGGGTCCCCTATGACACGCGCATCGGCGTGACGTACTGTTATAACGGAGGATCCATCTACGGCAGCCTCAACCCCGCAGAGACCCCGGTGAAACGCCACTTTGTCGGCATTCTTTTCTCCATTTCTTTGTAACTTTGGGACCATGTCACGTTTTGATGTCCTCTCCATGCGCTGTTCGGCCTGTTCTTCTGACTTCGAGGCCGAGGTTTATTCCCTGGTCAATGTCGGCGACGATCCGGATCTCAAGGCGTCCGTGATGGACGGGACGCTGTTCGTCCGCCGCTGTCCGCACTGCGGGGCGGCGAACCTGGTGCGCCACCCGGTGCTGTACCACGATCCGTCGGAGCTGCTGATGATCTGGCTGACGGACGGCGCGCCCGCCTCCGAGCGGACGGCCCGGGAGATCTTCATTTCCACCCCGGGTCTGGAACAGTATACCGGCCGCCTGGTGGACTCCGTGGGCGATCTGGTCGAGAAAGTCAAGATCTTCGACGCGGGCCTGGACGATGCGGCGATGGAGATCTGCAAGTATGTGACCAAGCAGGAGCTGGGCCGGGACGTCCCGCTGAAATTCGTGCGCACGGACGGTGCCGACAATGAAATCACGATGACCTACCCCGAGGGAGGCCAGATGCAGATAATCGCCGTGGGATTCAACGTCTATGAAGACTGCCGCGCCATCCTGGGCCGCAACCCCGCCATGCAGGAGCGGACCCGCGGGCTCGTGCGCATCGACCCCGCCTGGGTCGCGCAGTTCTTCGGCTAGGCCCTACACGTTAAAGAGGAAGTGCATGATGTCGCCGTCCTGGACGACGTAGTCCTTGCCCTCGGTGGCGAGGCGACCGGCGGCACGGACCGCGGCCTCAGACTTGTACTGGACGAAATCATCGTATTTGATGACCTCAGCGCGGATGAATCCCCGTTCGAAATCCGTATGGATCACACCCGCGGCTTTGGGGGCCTTGTCCCCCTTGTGGATGGTCCAGGCGCGGCACTCGTCCGCCCCGGCCGTAAAGAAGGTCTGGAGGCCCAGCAAGCGGTACGCACCCTGGATCAGCCGGACTACGCCGGACTCCTGCAGCCCCATCTCCTCCAGAAACATCTGCCGGTCGTCGTAATCCTCGATCTCCGCGATTTCCGATTCAGTCTTGGCCGCAATCACCAGGATCTCCGCCTGTTCGTCTGCCACCGCCGCACGGACCGCTTCCACGTACTTGTTGCCGCTCGCCGCTGACGCGTCATCCACGTTGCAGACATACATGACGGGCTTGTTGGTCAGCAGGAACAGGTCGTGCGCAAGCGCCGCCTCCTCTTCGTTGACCAGCGCCACGCTCCGGCAGGAGCGGCCCTGCAGCAGGGCTTCGCGATAGCGGCCCAGCAGATCGGCCAGCTTCCGGGCGTCCTTGTCCCCCGCCTTGCCGGCCTTGTCCGCCTTGGCCAGGCGCGCCTCAACCGTTTCCAGGTCCTTGATCTGCAGTTCGGTGTCCACGATCTCCTTGTCCCGGACCGGGTCCACGCTGCCGTCCACGTGCACCACGTTGCCGTCATCGAAACAGCGCAGCACATGCAGGATGGCGTCGCACTCGCGGATGTTCGCGAGGAACTGGTTGCCCAGGCCCTCCCCGCGGCTGGCTCCCTTGACCAGGCCGGCGATGTCCACGATGTCGACCGTCGCCGGAACAACGCTCTTGGGGTGGCACATCTCGACCAGCACCTCCAGCCGGCGGTCCGGCACATTGGTCGAACCGAGGTTGGGCTCGATCGTACAGAAAGGGAAATTGGCGCTCTGCGCCTTGCCGGAACTCACACAGTTGAACAGGGTGGACTTGCCGACATTCGGCAGACCGACGATACCGCACTTCAGGGACATAAAATAAAATTTAGCTTACAAATGTACGTTTTTTAACCGAATTTCCGGGGCTTTTTCCGTTCTTGCGGACATGAAAAGAATGATGATCCTGCTGGGTGTCGTCATCGCGTTCTGGAACGTCGAGAACTTCTTCGACTTCCGCCCCGACGGAACCAGCGACTCCGAACTGGAGTTCTCCGCCACCGGTGCGCGCCGCTGGGGCAAGCGCCGTTTCTACGCCAAGTGCGACGGCATCGCGAAGACCCTGCTGCGCCTGTCGGACGTGCTCGGGCAGCTGCCGGACGCGGTCGGCCTGGCGGAGGTGGAGGGGGGCTTCGCCCTGCGCCAGCTGACCGGCCAGACGGTCCTGCACAAACTCGACTACCGCATCGTGCATTTCGAGTCGCACGACAGCCGGGGCATCGACTGTGCCCTGCTGTACCGGAGTTCGCGCCTGCGCCTGCTGGAAGCCTGGCCGGAGGCGATCGTGGCCGGGCCCGGGGACACCCTGGCCACGCGCGACCTGCTGTGCTGCCGTTTTACGGACAGCGACGGGGACACCCTGGGCATCATTGTCGTCCACCTGCCCTCGCAGGTCGGCGGCGATGCGGCCCGGCCCCGGCGGGAACTGGCCCTGGCGACCCTGCGCGAACAGGCCCGGCGGATGGGTTGTCCCACGGTCTGCATCGGGGACTTCAACGAAGAGGCCGACCCGGCGCAGGACCTCGCCCCGCTGCAGGACCTGTCCCTCCCCCTGCGGGAGCGCGGGGTCGGAACCATCCGCTACAACGGCGTCTGGGAGCTGATCGACCGCTGCCTGGTCCTGGGCTGCCGCACAGCCAGCATGGGCATCTTCGACGACCCGATGCTGTGCACCCGCGACGGCGCCTTCGGCGGGGTCAAGCCCCTGCGCACCTACTCCGGCCCCCGCCACATCGGCGGCCTCAGCGACCACTTCCCCATCTGGGCCGAAGTAAACTATTGAGGCGGGCGCGGCAATGGGGCTGGCGAATCTGTCGGAATTTTATTAAATTTGTGAATATGAAGAACCTCATCCAAGAGCGGTTTGCCGAACAGTTCGGCGGGACTGCAGCCCAGTACGCGTCCGCGGGGCGCGTCAACCTGATCGGAGAACATGTGGATTTCTGCGGCGGTTTCGTGTTTCCCGGCGCCATCGACTGCGGCGTCATCGCACAGGTCCGTCCCAACGGGACCGACCAGGTCAACGCCTATTCCCTGCACTACGACCAGCTGCTGTCCTTCGGCCTGGAAGAGGAAGACCTGCCCCACGCGCACTGGGCCCGCTATCTCTTCGGCGTCTGCCGGGAGATGATCAAGCGGGGCGCCCGGATCGGAGGCTTCGATACGGTCTTCGACGGGAACGTTCCCGCGGGTGCCGGACTGTCCTCTTCCGCAGCGCTGGAGAGCACCTTCGCATTCGCGCTGAACGACCTGTTCGGATGCGGGTTCACCAAATTCGACCTGGCCCTGATCGGCCAGGCGACCGAGCACAACTACGTCGGGGTCAAGTGCGGCATCATGGACCAGTTCGCCTCGATGTTCGGACGCAAGGACAGCCTGATCCTGCTGAACTGCCGCACCCTGGAGCACAAATACTATCCTTTCCACCCCCAGGGATACCGGCTGGTCCTGCTGGACACCTGCGTCAAGCACGAACTGGCCTCGTCGGCCTACAACCGGCGCCGGGCCTCCGTCGAGGCGGCCGCGGAAGCCATCCGCAAACGCCACCCGGAGGTGGAGTTCCTGGCCGATGCCAAGCGCGTCTGGCTGGAAGAAGTCAAGGACGAGATCTCCGCCGAAGACTTCCTGCGGGCACAATACATCCTGGGTGAAGTCCAGCGGGTGCTGGACGTGTGCAACGCGCTGACCCGGGACGACTACGGGATGGTGGGAGAACTGATGTACCAGACCCATTTCGGGCTGAGCCGCATGTACGAAGTCAGCTGTCCGGAACTGGACTTTCTCGCCACCCTGGCGCGCCGGATGGAGGTCACGGGCGCGCGCATGATGGGCGGCGGGTATGGCGGCTGTACCATCAACCTGGTCCAGGAAGAACTGTACGCCCCGTTCGTGGAGCGTGCAAAAAAAGAGTTCGCGACCGCATTCGGCCACGAACCCAAAGTCTATGACGTCGTCATTTCCGACGGCGCGCGAAAGCTCTAGAAGAAGCGTGCGCGGTGGTCTTTGACCTCCGCCTCCTCCGACATCACCGGCAGGATCATCTGCGACGAATACTGGGCCTTCTGGCTCTCGTAGTTGCGCGCATCCTCCTCGGTGTAGAAGGACTCTTCGTGACGGTCGTTCACCCGCACGACGTACACACCGTAGCTGCCGGCCACCGGCTTGCTGATCTGGCCCACCGGCAGGGAGGAAGCGGCGCCGAGCACGACGGCCTCGGTCATCGGCGAGTTGCTCAAGGAAACCGCCTCGAGCGGATAGATCTCGCTCTCCAGGGCGTCGGCGATGGCCTGCATGTCGGTCATACCGGCGATCTTGTCGGCGACCTCCTGCTGCAGTTTCTCACTGCGCTTGCGGGTCAGCAGTTCCATGCGGATGTTGCCGGCGGCTTCGCGCAGCGGCATGTACCCCTCTTCGCGGATCTTCTTGACAGCCACGATGAAGAAGTAGTTGTTGTTGACCGTGATGATGTTCGAAGCCTTGCCTTCCTTGTTGTCGAAGATCCAGCGGGTCACTTCCTTGGCCTGGTCGATGGCGCCGTAGGAATCGGTGCTCTCGAGGGTGGAGTTGGCCGGGTGCGAATAGACACCCAGGGAGTCGACGGCCCGGAGGTAGCCCTCCAGGGTGCCGTTCGCGATCGTCGCGAAGCGGTTGGCCTGGGCATAGTAGTCATTGAAGGTCTCGCGGCTGGCGATGGCGGTCTTCTCGAGGATGGCGACCTGCTTCTTCGCGACCGGCTTGGTGGTGCGCGTGACCTCGACGACATGCGTACCGTACTGGGTGTTCAGCACGAACGGCTTGCCGACCTGGGCGGTGATGACGGGCTCGAAGCCGGGGATCATGTAGTTCTGGGTCATCCAGCCGATATTGCCCAGCTCGCCGTCGGCGGCGGAACTCTGGTCGGCGGAGAACTCGGCGGCCAGAGCGGCGAAGTTGCCACCCTTGGCGGCGACCTGCATCAGGCTGTCAGCCAGGCTGCGGGCATCGGTTCCCTGCAGCAGGATGTGGCGCACGTACACGGAATCCGGGACCATCTTGCGGTCCATGATGCGGGCGGCGAAGAAGTCGTTTCCGGCGCTGAACACCGGCGAAACGCCGCTGTTGTTGGCCGAAACGAAAGCGTCCACCTCGGCATTGACGGTGATCAGTTCGCCGTCCTTGTACCAGTATTCGGAGTAAGCCCGGTCGGAGTTGCGGGTCAGGAAGTTGCGCATGTTGGTCGTGGTGGAGAATTCCTCCATCGCGGCAACGATGTCGTCGCTGGCCGCTGCGATGTCCGCGTCGGACGGCTTGACCTCGAAGACGACGTACTCGGCGTCACGGTTGGCGTTCTGCAGGAAGAATTTCTTGTGGCTGTTGTAGTAGTCGGAAATCTCCTTGCCGCTGATCTCGATCGTGGTGTCCTGGGCATAGTCGTAGGGAGCCAGCACGTACTCGAGGTCGGAAACGAGATTGTTCTCCTCCAGGGCGCGCTCCAGCTGGACCGGGTTCACCACATTGCTCTGGGCGAACAGCGAACCGTACTTGTTGTAGTACTGCTGGGTATAGATCGTATTCTGCAGGTAGTCCCAGTAGGTCTTGTAGGTACCGGTCTGGTCCATGTCAATGCTCTGGACGAAGTTGACCAGGTTGTCCACGGAGAAATTGCCGGTCTCGTCATAGAAGACCTGGTTCTGCGCCAGCAGCGGGGAAACGTTCTCACCGGAAGTGAGGTCGACCATCTCGTCCTCACCGACCTTGATGCCGGCGGCGTTTGCGTTCTTGACGAACAGGTTCTTGTCCAGCATGGACTGCCAGGCGGCGTCACGGATCTGCTGGTGGGTTTCCTCGTTCTGGGCGGTGCTGCCGGTCAGAAGTTCGTTGATTTTGGTGTACTTGTCGATCTCCTCCTGGAAGTCCGTATAGGAAACGCGCTTGCCGGCGATTTGGCCAACGTCATATTTCTTGGACATAGACTGGAGAGCCGTCTCCAGCGTACTGGGATCAATAATGAAAGAGAGCAGTGCGAGGGCGATGATCACGGAAATCACCACTCCGAACTTTACGCGAATGTTTTGAAGAATCGCCATTTTGGTATATACTTTTAATTAATCAATCATTTGGGGCTGCGAAGATAGTAATTTTCTGCTGATTGTGTGTTATTTTTTGAGAAAAGGTCCTATAAAATTCACTGAATCAACGAAAACGACGGTCGAATCCTGTTCGGCATAGCCGTAACTGTTGAACGGACGCAGCAGGATGGCGTTGCGGGCATGGTCGTCGGAACGCATGCCGTATCCCTGCATGAATCCGTCCGGAGAATACATCTTGACATAGCTGTCCGTGTAGATCTCCTTCGCCGTCTGATCCCAGAACAGCGTGTCCGTTTCCATGGTCTGCTGTTTGGTGATATTGTGGACGACCACGTTTCCGACCGCCATCCACACTTCGGTCCCATAGCGGCGCCGGGGACGTTCGTGCCGGGCCTGGTCCGAAAGGATCACCGTTTCCAGCACCCCGTCTTCGCCGTATCCGTACACTTGCAGACCCAGGGGGAAGAGTTCCAGCTCGGAGGTGTCGGTATTGTAGCGCTCCATCTGGACGGCCTCCATGCGGTTGAGTATCTTCCCGTTGTCCGTCTCCACGGCGAACATGTTCTCGACGGTCTGGACCGGGGTTTTCGACAGGTCCAGCGCGTCCGCCTCGCGGAGTTTGGCCCCGCACGATATGACAATGCTGGCAATCACGGCGGTGATTGCCAGCATCAGGATCATATGCGCGCTCCGGGACAAAACCTTACTTCTGGGTTCTGACCGTCGTCGTGGCACGCATGCCCGAGCAGGACACGGTGTAGGACTGACCGTCGGTCAGGTCGTACATGAAGGCGTCGGCAGCCTTCGGATAGTAACGGGCGAACTGGCCGATCATGCGGTTGGCCTCTTCGGCGAGGGACTCGTCGGCAGCCTTGGCGCGGTTGAGGTAGTCAACGGCGACCCAGTACGGGGCGCGGCTGGCGATCTCGTCTCCGCCGCACTTGACATTGCCCCAGATGGTTCCCATCAGGAAGTAGGCGCGGGCGGCCTGGCCGGGGTTGTCGGCAGCTTCGCGGGCGCTCTCGAACGCCTTGGCCAGCTGGCCGGACTTGTAGCAGAACGTCGCCAGTTCATAGTAGTACTGGGCGTCGGTCTCGGCGTCGGTATCCTCGGAGTTGATGGCCTCTTCCATGTAGTGGACAGCGTCCAGGTAGTTGCCGCGGCTGGAGTTCAGGCGGAACAGGAAGTAGGCGGAGTTGGCGGAAGGATCCAGCTTGTACATCGTCGTGGCGGCGTTCAGGAACAGGTCGTTGTCGGTGCAGCCCTCGGTGAGGGACATCATGCGGACGATGTTCCTGGCCAGTTCGAGATCCTCAGGAGCGGCCGCGTAGCGGGGTCCGAAGAGTTCGAGCAGGTTCTCGCAGCTGGCGACCTTGCTGGTGATGAACAGGGACTCGAGGTCGGTGCGGACCTGGTTGTTCTTCTCCTTGTCGGCATCGGTCTTGGCGGGAATCTTGTCGATCAGATCGATATTGCGCTGGTAGATGTTGATCACATCCTCGGCGCCGATCTTGCCTTCCTTGTACAGGTCGACGGCGGCGTTCAGGTCAAAGACCAGCAGGGAGGCGTTGGTCTCCGCCTTGTTGGCCTCGATGATGGAGTTGTACTCGTCGTAGAGGCGCTGGACGTCGTTCTTGTCCGCATAGTTATGCAGGTCCACACCCTTGTTGTTGCGGGCGGTGGTGGCGTAGGCCGGATAATACTGGGCGCGCAGGTTGTGCACCAGGACCAGCGTATCCAGCAGCGCATTCTTGTACTCCTGGTTGCGGGCGTTCTGCGTGATCAGGCGGCGGATCAGGACCGCGCCGTTGATCAGCATGTTCTGGTTGGCCTGCGGCGGGCACAGACGGAAGGCTTCGCGCCAGTTCGGAATGGCCTCGTCGTAGCTCTTCGACTTGTAGTACTCACTGTAATAAGAGAGGTACTTGATGCATTCAGCGCTGTCCGCGCCATACTTTCCCTGGGCAAACGCTTGCGTGCCCGACAGCATCATTGCAAGAGATGCGAGTGCGATTAACAGTTTTTTCATCATGTGTTGGTTTTTGTTATTAGTCATACTGCATCCGCCGGAACCAAATGTCGTAGAGGTTGAATCCTACGGAAAAATTAATATATCTTTCACGGATCAGGTTGTCTTTGACGGTCCCTCTCTGACCAAAATCGACTCCAAGGGTGATCCCGTTATATCCTCCATAAACCGGAAGCGTGAGTCCCAGCGTCACGCCCGTCGCGCTTATATGATGTCCATCCAGCAAATAGTATTCCTGTTTGTGATAAACCCCCGCCCGATAGGCGCAACGATTGAAATAATAGCGGACATCGTTGCGGTTCGGAACAAATTCCGCGCCCAGCCGGTAGGTCTGCGCCACCGCGGTGGTGAAGATGGAATGGCCGGTTCCGGGAATCAGGTTGCCGGCGAATCCGGGGGCCTTGTCCAGCCCGGTTCCGGTCCAGTCGGCGCGGGTGTAATCGGCACTGACCAGCAGGAGGTCCCGGTAGTGGTAGGAGACGCCCACACCGAGTTCGCCGGCCAGACGGACGTCATTGCCGGGCGTTCCGAGGGCGATCGTGTTGTTGTACAGGGTGTCGGTCACGGCCGTTCCGACCGAATAGCGGTAGTCCTGGACCGTTCCCTGAAGTTTGGTCTGCAGGCGGTAGGTCGCGCCCAGCGTGAGCGTGGAACGGCGATCGATGGGCTGCTCGTACTGCAGGCCGAACTTCCCGGTCCAGCCGCTGAGTTCTAATTCATCGCCGTTGGCGGCTCCGTTGTATCCGCTGGCGGAGAAGGTCTCGGTGAACATTTTCTCGCTGTGACCGAAATAAAAGATGCCCTGGGCGCCCAGCGACAGCCGGTCCCAGAAGGTCACGCCGGCTGCGGCGAAAGCCTGGTAGATGGTGCCGCGCCCGTTGGCGGTATAGACGACGGATCCGACGTCGGCAATCAGCGAACTCTTGCCGTAGATGCTGTTGTACCCGTATCCGGTGCTGCTGTACGGCATGATGCCGATCATCATCGCGGAGTGGCGCGTGATCGGGAACGAGATCACCAGGTCCGCGAGGCTGAGGGTGTTGCTGACACTCTTCATGCCGGCCTGCGAGAAATACTTGTTGTCCTGGTACATCGAATAGTCCGTCATGAAGGACAGGGAGTCCCGGGACGTGATGGAGGCCGGATTGAGCACGTTGATGAAGCGCGGGCTGCGGGTCGCAATGCCCACGCCGCCCATGCTGCGGTTGTATGCGGAACCGCTTTCCAGCAGATCGCCCACGCCGAAGATCGAATACGGCGTGAAAGCACCGTACGACTGGGCGCGTACCCCCGTCCCGGCTGCGGCGAGCAGCAGGACGGCCAACAGGCATCTACTGAATATATTTCTTGACATAGTCATCTGTCATTATCGCCAACCCCATCAACACCATGTTTGCGACGACGAAGACGGAGTGGCTCATCTTCCCGGCAAAATAGGCGGCGTCGCCTCCGGTGAACACGACAATGTGGTCCGGATACTGCCGCATATACCCCTCGATTTCAAACATTATGCCCGAAATGACTCCCGCCTCGATGGCGGTCTGGACCGAAGTCCCTTCGCGGGGTATGTCTACGGGGGTGTCCACGACCGGCAGGGACTTGGTGTAGCGGTTCAGCGACATGAACCGGGTCCTGCATCCGGGCGAGATGTTCCCCCCGCGGTACCGGCCTTCCGTGTCCAGGAAATCCACGGTCAGCGTCGTACCGAAATCAAATACGCTGCAAGGCTTGCCCCGGAAGAGGAACCTTGCCGCCAGCAGGGACGCCGCCCGGTCGAAGGAAAGGAATTCCGGCAGCGAATACCCCAGCAGCGCCGTCGTATGGCCGCTGTCCAGGATGATCAGGTGCCGGCACTCCGCCGACAAGGCCGCCTCCTGCGGCTCCGTCAGCACCCGCGCCGAAGCGACGCAGAGCACATCCGGTTTTTCCCTTTCCGTCAGGGAAAGGATGAATTCCATCACCTTCTCTCCCTGGTATCTGAAGGTCTTTCCGAGCGTCGTTCCCTCGGACCAGGCAGCCTTCAGGGCTGTGTTTCCTATTTCAACTAACAGGTTCGCCACAGTGTTATCTGATGGAATCTTACAAATTTATGAATTTTATCTCAATTTCTTCAAAAGCGCGAGGGCTTTTTCGACGGAATCGATGCCGCGGGCCACGATTTTGAGCTTTTCCTCGCTCTGTTTCAAGGTCAGTTCCCCGGCGTTCCGGGTTATCTTTTCCAGCACGTCCCCGAACAGTTTGGACTTGAAATACGGGGACATCGGATTGCCGATGAAGAAGGCGATGAACAGCCCGTTCTTGATGATGATCTTCTCGAATCCGAGCGCCGCGCCCAGGTTGCGGATCTTGACCACGTTGAACAGGTTGTCCACCTCGGCGGGCGGGGTGCCGAAACGGTCGCTCAGCTGGCTGTAGTAGCGGTCGATTTCCTTTTCGCTGGTACTGGCGTCCAGCTGTTTGTAGATCCGGATCTTCTCGGCCGTGATGTCGATGTACTCGTCCGGAATCATGGCGGGCTGGTCCGTTTCGATGGTGCAGTCCTCCGTGTAGCGGTCCGTGCGGGCCCGCACGGTTACGCCGGTCTCGACCCCCAGTTCCTCCATCGCCTCGGAGAGGATTTTCTGGTAGGTCTCGAAGCCCATGTCCATGATGAATCCGCTCTGCTCGGCGCCCAGGAGGTTGCCCGCGCCGCGGATGTCCAGGTCCTGCATCGCGATGTTGAATCCGCTGCCCAGGTCCGAGAATTCCTCGATGGCCTTGAGCCGCCGGCGGGCGTCCTCGGTGATGGATACCAGCGGCGGGACGATCAGGTAGCAGAAGGCTTTCTTATTGGAGCGCCCGACGCGGCCGCGCAGCTGGTGCAGGTCGCTCAGGCCGATGTTCTGGGCCTGGTTGATGATGATGGTGTTGGCATTCGGGATGTCCAGGCCGTTCTCGATGATGGTCGTGCACAGCAGCATGTCGTAGTCGCCGCGCATGAAATCCAGGATGCGGTTCTCCAGTTCCTTCGCCTCCATCTGGCCGTGCGCGATGCAGATGCGCATGTCCGGCACCAGGCCGTGCAGGATGTCGTGGATGCCCTGGAGTTCCTCGACCTTGTTGTGCAGGAAGAAGATCTGCCCGCCGCGGTTGAGTTCGTAGTTGATGATGCTGCGGATCTCGTTCTTGTCGAAAAGGATGACTTCGGTCTGGACCGGGATCCGGTTGGGCGGGGGCGTGTTGATGATGCTGAGGTCGCGGGCGCCCAGCAGCGAGAACTGCAGGGTGCGCGGGATCGGGGTGGCCGTCATCGTCAGCGTGTCCACGGAAGCGCGCAACTGACGCAGTTTCTCTTTCGCGGCGACGCCGAATTTCTGCTCTTCATCAACGATCAGCAGACCCAGGTCCTTGAATTCCATCGTGCCCCCCAGGATCTTGTGCGTGCCGATCAGGATATCGATCTGGCCGTCCTTGAGACGCTGGCGTATGTCCGAAACTTCCTTGGCCGTGCGCAGGCGGCTGACATATTCGATCGTGCAGGGAAGCCCTTCCAGGCGGGATTTGAAGGTATTGTAATGCTGCAGACCCAGGATGGTTGTCGGGACCAGCACGGCCACCTGCTTGCTGTCGCAGACAGCCTTGAAGGCCGCCCGGATGGCGATTTCGGTCTTGCCGAAGCCCACGTCGCCGCAGATCAGCCGGTCCATCGGGCAGTCGTCCTCCATGTCGTGCTTGACCGCGCGGGTCGCAGCCTCCTGATCGGGCGTGTCTTCGAACATGAAAGAGGATTCGAGTTCTTCCTGCAGGTAGGTGTCCGGTGAAAAGGCAAATCCCTTGGAGGCCTTGCGCTTGGCGTACAGCTGGATGAGTTCCTTGGCGATGTCCTTGACCTTGGACTTGGCGCCGGTCTTGAGGGTGATCCAGGTCTTCGATCCCAGTTTGTGGATCTTCGGGGCTTCGCCGTCGCGCGAACGGAAACGGGAAATCTTGTGCAGGGCGTGCACGGAAACGAACACCACGTCGCCGTCCTTGTAGGTCAGTTTCACCACTTCCTTCATACGGCCCTTGTCGTCACGCAGGCGGACCAGTCCCCCGAAGACGCCGACGCCGTGGTCGATGTGCACCACGTAGTCGCCGATGTTGAAGGAACTCAGGTCGTTGATGGTCAGCTGTTCGCTCTTTTCCACGCTGCGGCGCATGCTGACCCGGTGGAAACGGTCGAAGATCTCATGGTCGGTATAGCAGCAGACCTTGTCGGCCAGGTCGATGAATCCGTTGTGGATGTTCTTGCCGGGGACGAATTCAGGCAGCAGTCCCCCCTCCTGCGAGAGGATGGAACGGACCCGTTCCAGTTGGGATTCCTTCTCGCCGTAGATCTGCACCCGGAATCCATTCTCGATCCGGGAGCGGATGTCCTCGGTCAGCAGTTCGAAATTCTTGTTGAAAACCGGCTGGGGCGCGATGTTGAATGCGATCGCCTGGTCGCGGTCCTCGGACAGCGGGGTATCGGTATATACCTGCCTGTAGGCGGCAAACTCCCCCATAAGCGGAGAATCCTTGTACATGTCCGAGGAGTCCAGCCAGACCACGGTGCCGGAAGGCAGGATGGAGGAGATGGGATCCGATGCGGCGTTCTGGTCCGAGATGATACCGGAAACGATTTCCACGCGCTCGAAGGATTCTTTCGAGAGTTGGGTGTTGCAGTCGAAACTGTGGATTTTCTCCACTTCGTTGCCCCAGAAGGATATGCGGTAGGGATAGTTGTCCGAATAGGAGAATACGTCCACGATGGATCCGCGGATGGCGAACTGGCCCGGGGCGGAGACGAAATCCACTTTTTCGAATCCTTCCCCGATCAGGCGGTGCATCAGGTCCTCGTGCCGGATTTCATCCCCCGTCTGGACGGAAAGGGTGCCCGCCTCGATGCGGCCGCGCTGGGGAATTCCTTCCTGGAGGGCCTCCGGATAGGAAACGATCACGCACAGCCCCTGCCTGTATCCGAGGATTTTCTCGATGGCCGCCGTGCGCTGGACGCTCAGCGAGGATTTGTAATTGCTGCGTTCGATGCTGGTTCCCACCCCCGGCAGGAAAAACACCCTGTCCCCTTCTATCAGGTTGTACAGGTCCGCGCTGCAGTATTCGGCCGCTTCCTGGGAAGGCAGCACGATCAGGTGCAGGCCGCTTTCGGCCACCTGGCTGAACACGAACCAGCGGGCGGACAGAAAAAGCCCGCGGCAAAATACCTTCCGTGTGGAAAGTATCTTGTCACGAAGCAGCAGCGTTGATTTATGATCTATCAACATTTCTTGTCAATTCCGGTTGAAATCCTGTTGAAAAGGATGTTGATTTCAGTATCGCCGGTGTTTAAAAGTCCGGATCCTCACTTATCAACAATCCCGCATACAGGCAAGCAACCGGGTTTTCAACGATTAAGGCTTCTTTCAATTCTTTTATTTTCAATAGGTTCTGGAGTTGTTAACACTTTCAACAGCAAAACAAAAACACCATACTATAAAAATAAAAGAGTATATTTGTAATTGAATATGTAAGGATATGTCCGAATTCGACCCACATACTACAATCGAGGACAAAGATAGGGATTTAGACGGAATTATCAGACCCCGTCTGCTGGATGATTTCACCGGCCAGGAAGAAATCATCTCGAATCTGTCCATCTATATCCAGGCGGCGAAGTTGCGGGGCGAAGCGCTGGACCATACCCTCTTCCACGGGCCTCCCGGTCTGGGCAAGACCACCCTGGCGCACATCATCGCGAACGAACTGGGCGTCAACATCAAGGTGACATCGGGTCCCGTGCTGGACCGGCCCGGGGACCTGGCGGGGCTGCTGACCTCGCTGGAGACGGGCGACGTGCTGTTCATAGACGAAATCCACCGCCTCTCCCCCGAGGTGGAGGAATACCTGTACTCCGCGATGGAGGATTTCGTGATCGATATCATGATCGACAAGGGTCCCGGAGCCCGTTCCGTGCGGATTTCGCTGAATCCCTTCACCCTGGTGGGGGCGACGACGCGCAGCGGCCTGCTGACGGCGCCGCTTCGGGAGCGCTTCGGCATCAACTGCGCATTGGAGTACTACGACGCTGATCACATCCAGCGCATCGTCAAGCGCAGCGCCCGCATCCTGAAGGTGGATATCGATGACGAGGCAGCCCGGGAGATCGCCCTGCGCAGCCGCGGTACGCCGCGTATCAGCAACGCCCTGCTGAAGCGGGTGCGGGATTTCGCCCAGGTGATGGGCGACGGGCGGATCAGCCTGGACATCACGCGTTTCGCGCTGAACAAGTTGAAGATCGACACGCGGGGCCTGGATTCGACGGACAACAAGATCCTGCGGACCATCATCACCACGTTCAAGGGCGGTCCGGTGGGGTCTAACACCATCGCGACGGCCATCAGCGAGGATACCGGCACCTACGAAGAGGTGTACGAGCCTTTCCTGATCAAGGAAGGGTTCATCGTGCGGACCCCGCGCGGCCGTGTGGTCACGGAATTGGCATACAAACACCTCGGCCTGGAGAAATTCATGCCTGAAGAAGACAATACACTTTTTAAAAATGACTGATAAACTTATTTCAAAGATTCCTGACGGTCCGCTCGAGAGCAAGTGGGCCAGACGCAAGTCTGAGGTGCATCTTGTCAGCCCCAACAACAAGAGAAAACTTGAAATCATCGTGGTTGGAACCGGTCTGGGCGGTGCTTCGGCAGCCGCTTCGCTGGGCGAACTGGGATACAACGTCAAGATTTTCTGCATCAGTGACTCGCCGCGCCGGGCGCATTCCATCGCCGCGCAGGGGGGAATCAATGCTGCGAAAAACTATCAGAACGACAACGATTCGGTGTACCGCCTGTTCTATGACACCATCAAGGGAGGCGACTACCGCAGCCGCGAGGCCAACGTGTATCGTCTGGCCGAGGTCAGCGGTGCGATCATCGACCAGTGCGTAGCCCAGGGCATTCCGTTCGCACGCGAGTACGGCGGATACCTGGCGAACCGTTCGTTCGGCGGCGTGCAGGTCAGCCGTACCTTCTACGCCCGCGGCCAGACCGGCCAGCAGCTGCTGCTGGGTGCATATGCGGCCCTGAACCGGCAGATTGCGGCCGGCACCGTCCAGAGCTATCCCCGTTACGAGATGATGGACCTGGTGCTGGTGAACGGGCAGGCGAAGGGAATCATCGCCCGCAACCTGGTGACCGGCCAGCTGGAACGTTTCGGCGCACATGCCGTCATCATCGCCACCGGCGGATACGGAAACACCTATTTCCTCTCCACGAACGCCATGAACAGCAACGGTTCGGCGGCGCTGCAGTGCTACAAGAAAGGTGCGTTCTTCGCCAATCCCTGCTTTGCACAGATCCATCCGACCTGCATTCCGGTGCATGGCGACCAGCAGTGCAAGCTGACCCTGATGTCGGAATCGCTGCGCAACGACGGCCGCATCTGGGTGCCGAAGAAGAAGGAAGATGTGGAAAAACTCCGCCGGCATGAAATCAAGGCCAGCCAGATTCCCGAGGAAGACCGCGATTATTATCTGGAGCGCCGCTACCCCGCTTTCGGCAACCTGGTGCCGCGTGACGTCGCTTCCCGGGCAGCCAAGGAGCGCTGCGACGCCGGATTCGGCGTGAACGAGACGGGCAAGGCCGTTTATCTGGACTTTGCCGACGCCATCAAGCGCCTCGGTCACCAGCGGGTGGCGGAGCGCTACGGCAACCTCTTTGAAATGTATGAGAAGATCACCGCTTCTTCTCCCTGGGAGGAACCGATGATGATCTATCCCGCCATCCATTATACGATGGGCGGCATCTGGGTGGATTACGACCTGCAGACCACCGTACCGGGCCTGTACGCCATCGGAGAGGCGAATTTCTCGGATCACGGCGGCAACCGGCTGGGTGCATCCGCACTGATGCAGGGTCTGGCCGACGGCTATTTCATCATTCCGGTGACGATCGGTGACTATCTGTCCAAGAAGTTCGCCGAGCCCAAGACCGACACCGCGCTTCCCGAATTCATCGAGGCGGAAAAGGCTGTCCAGGCGCGGATCGACCGCCTGCTGGGCATCAAGGGCAAGCAGACCGTGGACTATTTCCACAAGGAACTCGGCCACATCATGTGGGAGTATGTGGGCATGGCCCGCGAAGCCAAGGGGCTGAAGAAGGCCATCGAGGAGATCGAGGCGCTGAAGGCCCGTTTCTACCAGGATGTATGCGTACCCGGATCGCAGTTCGAGTTCAACCAGGAGCTGGAAAAAGCCCTGCGTCTGGAGGATTTCTTCGAAATCGGCGAACTGATGGCGCGGGACGCCCTGGAGCGCAATGAATCCTGCGGCGGACACTTCCGTATCGAGAGCCAGACCGAGGAAGGTGAGGCCAAGCGCGATGACGAGCACTACATGTACGTGGCTGCGTGGGAGTACAAGGGTCCCGACAAAGCCCCGGAGATGCACAAGGAAGCGCTCAAGTACGAGTTTATCAAAGTTGCTACCCGTAACTATAAAGACTGATCGGAGATGGAATTCAATTTGAAGATATGGCGTCAGAAAAACGCCAAGGCAAAAGGCCATTTTGAAACCTACCATATTGCCGGAATCGAGGAGGATGCTTCTTTCCTGGAGATGCTGGACATCCTGAACGAACAGCTGATCCGCGAAGGAGCTGATCCGGTGGCCGTCGAGCGCGGTTGCCAGAGCAGCGGTCCCGTTTCCTTCGATCACGATTGCCGTGAGGGTATCTGCGGTGCTTGTTCGCTGTATATCGACGGCCGTGCGCACGGTCCGGACGATCATGTGACGACTTGCCAGCTGTTCATGCGTCATTTCAAGGATGGGGCGACCATTACGGTGGAGCCCTGGCGCAGTGCGGCTTTCCCGGTGATCAAGGACCTGGTCGTGGACCGCAGGGCCTTCGACAAGATTCTCCAGGCCGGCGGATTCATCTCCGTCCGTACCGGTTCCGCCCAGGATGCGAACAACATCCTGATCCCGCACGACAAGGCCGAGGAGAGCATGGATGCAGCCGCCTGTGTCGGTTGCGGTGCCTGCGTGGCCACCTGCAAGAACGGATCAGCCATGCTGTTTGTCGCGGCCCGTGTCAGTTCCCTGGCCCTGCTGCCGCAGGGACGTCCCGAGGCCAAGCAGCGTGCCAAGGCGATGGTCGCCAAGATGGATGAACTGGGATTCGGCAACTGCACCAACACCCGCGCCTGCGAGTTGGAATGCCCCAAGGGCATCACCGTCGCACACATCGCGCGTTTGAACAGAGAATTCCTGAAGGCTAAATTCTCGGATTAAATACCTTTACCAGAGGAAGTTGTTGAAGGGGTAGCGGCCGGCGTGGATCTCGGCGACCATCTTGTAGATGTCGCTGCGGAGTTTGTCTATCCCCTCTTTGTTCTTGGCGGAGATGAAGATGCACGGCGCCTTGTAATCGTCGATCCAACGGTGGCGAATGTCATCCAGGGTGTCGTTTTTCCGGGTCGGCGGTTCCAGGGAGAATTCGTCGTAGGGTTCGCAGGTAAAAGCGTCTATTTTATTGAAAACCAGATAAGTGGGTTTCGTGCTGGCCCCGATGTCCTTCAGGGTCTTCGTGACCACTTCGACCTGCTCTTCAAATCCCGGATGCGATACGTCCACGACGTGGATCAGGATGTCGGCCTCGCGCACCTCGTCCAGCGTGTTCTTGAAAGCCTCGATGAGTTGGGTGGGCAGTTTGCGGATGAATCCGACCGTATCACTCAGCAGGAAGGGTACATTCTCAATCACCACCTTGCGCACGGTCGTGTCGAGGGTGGCGAAGAGTTTGTTCTCCGCGAAGACGTCCGATTTGGCCAGCAGATTCATCAGCGTGCTCTTCCCTACGTTCGTGTATCCGACCAGGGACAGGCGCACCAGCTGGCCGCGGTTGCTGCGCTGGGTGGCCATCTGCCGGTCCACTTTCTTCAGCTGCTCCTTCAGGCGCGCGATGCGCTCCTTGACGATACGGCGGTCGATTTCAATCTGGGTCTCCCCCATGCCGCCGCGGGTGCCGATACCGCCCCGCTGCCGTTCCAGGTGGGTCCACATACCCGCCAGGCGCGGTAACATATAATTATATTTAGCCAGTTCGACCTGCATCTTCGCGTAGGAAGTCTTGGCCCGCTGGGCGAAGATTTCCAGGATCAGGCTGGTCCGGTCGATGACGGCCGCCGTCTTGATGACCCGCTCGATGTTGCGCTGCTGCATCCCGGACAGTTCGTCGTCGAAGATGGCGTAATTGATGGCGTTGTCTTCGCAGTAGCGGGCGATTTCCTCGAGTTTGCCGCTGCGGATGTAAGTCGCCTTTTCCGGCCGGTCCAGTTTCTGGACGAATTTGCGGTCACCGGACACCCCTGCGGTTTCAGCCAGAAACTGCAGTTCATCCAGGTACTCGTTGATCTTCTGTTCGTCATCTCCCTGGCGGATGATGCCGACGAAGACTGCTTTTTCGGGGTTTTGATTCTCCATATCCGTCAAAAAAAGGCCATCCGTGCGGACAGCCTTTCATGTTCATGTCAGCGTGTTTATCGCAGCTGGAAGATCACCGGGAAGGTGTAGGTAACCTTGACGGCGCGGTCGCGCTGCTTACCCGGGGTCCACTTCGGCGAGCTGGAAACGACGCGGACAGCTTCTTTGTCGAGTGCCTCGTCAACACCGCGGAGGACCTTGACGTTCGAGACGCTGCCGTCTGCGTTCACGGTGAACTGCAGCATGACGCGGCCCTGGACACCGTTCTCCTTGGCGATGTCGGGATAAACCAGACGCTGGTTCACCCACTTCGAGAACTCGTTGGCATCACCGCCGTTGAACTTGGGCTTGTCCTCGACCAGCTGGAACGGGATGGCCTCTTCTTCGACCACCTCTTCCTCGACGGCCTCGACATAGTCCATGATCTCGACACCGAGGTTGCTGTCATCCTCGAGGTTCAGGAAATTGTCCTCCACCTTGATGTCATCGTCAACGATGTCGATCTGGTCGGAAAGAACCGGAATCTTGACCTGCTCGGGGGGCGGGGGAGGAGTCTCCTCGGTGATAGGAACCATCTCGTCCTCAATGATTTCCTCGTTCGTAGCTTCGAACACAGAAACCGCTTTCTCCTTGGTGCTGTACTCGAAGGCACCCAGGACAACCAGCAGCGCGACAACAAATCCGATCTCCGTGAAGAGAAGGCGCTTGTTGTTCAGATCTGCCTTTTTTGATTTCTTAATTTCCATATTGTGGCTATTTAATTATTCTTTCCAAGTCTCAAAGGTATAAATAAATAATTCAAAATCCAATTTTTTTGTAGATTTGCCGAAAAATACTGAAATGGTCAGATACTTTACGGAAGATATTTCATTCAACTTCAAAGGTCGTGCCTTGAACAACCGCTGGTTGAAGACGGTTGCGGAGAGCGAGATCCGCCGCCTCGGAGACATCAATGTCATCTTCTGCTCGGATCATTATATCCTGGATGTCAATATGAAGTATCTGCAGCATGACTATTTCACCGACATCATCACGTTCGACTACTGCGAGGGAGACCGTTTGTCCGGCGATCTGTTCATCAGCATCGATTCGGTCCGGGAGAACGCCATCGAGTACGGAACGGAATTCGAGGAGGAACTTCACCGGGTCATCGTCCACGGCGTGCTGCACCTGATCGGATATGACGATCACTCCAAGGAGGAGATCGCCCAGATGCGGGCGAAAGAAGACTACTACCTTTCGCTGAGAAAATCCCTGGTCTGATGGAAACACGCTACGATGTCATTGTCGTCGGGGGAGGGCATGCCGGATGCGAGGCCGCGATGGCTGCCGCGAATCTCGGATCGTCCGTCCTGCTGGTCACGATGGACATGGTGGGATTCGCCCGGATGTCCTGCAACCCCGCGGTCGGCGGCATCGCCAAGGGACAGATCGTCCGGGAGATCGACGCGCTGGGTGGATACACCGGCATCGTCACGGACCGGACGACCCTGCAGTTCCGCATGCTGAACCGCTCCAAGGGACCGGCCATGTGGAGCCCCCGCGCCCAGTGCGATAAAATCCAGTTTTCTCTGCATTGGCGCAAAATACTCGAAAGTGCTTGTAAATTAGATATTTACGCGGATTCTGCGGTCTCTTTCGTCTTTGAGAATGAAAAAATTGCGGGTGTCAAGACCATGACAGGGGCAATTTTTAAGTCTCAGACAGTTGTTTTGACCGCCGGAACCTTCCTGGACGGGAAATTGTTCATCGGCCGTAACCAGTTCGCCGGCGGCCGGATCGGCGAGCAGGCGTCGTACGGTCTGACCGGACAACTCGTCGAAAGGGGAGTGCGGACAGCCCGGATGAAGACTGGAACTCCGCCGCGCATCGACATCGCATCCGTGGATACTTCCCGGCTGGAACTCCAGTTCGGGGACGAGAATCCCGAACGATTCTCCTTTCTGCCAGAGCCCTCGACGGTCCAGGGCGGCCAGCCCCAGATGCCCTGCTACATCCTGCATACCAGTGAAAAGGTGCATGAGGTGCTGCGGACGGGATTTGACGAGTCGCCCCTGTTCACCGGTGTGATTACGGGAAAAGGTCCGCGCTATTGCCCCAGCATCGAAGACAAACTCCGTGTTTTCCCGGACAAGGACGCCCACCAGCTCTTCCTCGAACCCGAGGGTAGAAACACCCACGAGTATTATCTGCAGGGATTTTCCTCGTCGCTGCCGCTGCAGACCCAGCTGGATGCCCTGCACAGCATTGTCGGATTGGAGCAGGTGAAGATCTTCCGGCCGGCTTATGCTGTAGAGTATGATTATTTTGATCCGCTGCAACTCAGCGCTTCGATGGAACAAAAATGTATCCCGAATTTGTTCCTCGCCGGACAAGTCAACGGAACCACGGGATATGAAGAAGCGGCCGCGCAGGGGATTGTCGCCGGCATCAACGCGCACCGGAAAGTGCGCGGACTGGATCCGCTGATCCTGCGCCGCGATTCTTCGTACATCGGCGTGCTGATCGACGACCTGATCACCAAGGGAGTGGACGAGCCGTACAGGATGTTTACTTCTCGTGCGGAGTACCGCATCCTGCTGCGTCAGGACAATGCGGACGAGCGCCTGACGGCCCTTTCACATGAAATCGGACTGGCCAGCGAGGAACGTTACGCCCTGACGATGCGCAAATACGAGGCCGTTCACCGGCTGGGAGAAATGTGTGACCGGATCAATCTGACGAGCCGGACGGCCAATCCCTATCTCGAATCGAAGGGTTCTGCGGCCATCACGGATTCCCGCAGGATTGCCGATCTGGCGACGCGTCCGGAGGTGAATCTGGGTGAACTCCTGCAAATTGTTCCACGTGGAACATTAGAGAAAAATGGTTTCGATGCGATTCCTGACCGGGAAATCGTCGAGTCGGTCGAGATCACGATCAAGTACCGCGGATACATCGAAAGGGAAAAACAGCTGGCGGAGAAATTGAACCGGCTGGAGGAGCTGCCGATTCCGGACGGTTTCGATTTCGACAAAGTCTCCGGCCTGACCATCGAATGCCGGCAGAAACTCAAGCGCTACGCACCGCGCACCATCGCCCAGGCGTCCCGGATTTCGGGCGTCTCGCCGGCGGATATTTCCGTACTGCTGGTGTATTTCGGCCGCTGATGTTCCACGTGGAACATTACAGCATCTTCAGCGCATCCTTGATGATTTCCTCGACTTTTGCGCCCGGATTCTTCTTCAGAATGGCCTGGATGGCCTTGTCGATATTGGCTTTGCTGAAGCCCAGGATCTGCAGGGCGCGGGTGGCCTCTTCGACGATGGCGCTCTTCTCGGCCACGAACAGCGTTTCCGCTTCGCCGCCGGCTCCCTTGATGATTTTGTCCTTGAGTTCCAGGACCAGGCGCTGGGCGCTCTTCAGGCCGATACCCTTGACGGATTTGATCAGATTGACATTCTCGGACAGGATGGCTTCTTCCAGTTCGGCGGGGGAGAGCGAGGACAGGATCATCCGGGCGGAAGCGGCACCGATGCCGGACACGCCGGTGATCTTGCAGAACAGGTCCCGCTCGGCCTTGGTGGCGAAACCATAATCCACCGTGATGCCCTCGCGGGGATTCACCTGCTGCTGGACATAGGCCGTCGCCTCCGACTTGCCCTGAAGGGCTTCGTAGGTCTGCAGCGAGATTTCAAGGCAGTATCCGATGCCCTGGTTGTCGAGGATCACACGGGTCGGGGAAAGTTCCCGTACCTTGCCGGAAATGTAGTCTATCATAAGGCGTATGCGGTTTCAGGGCAAAGTTATCAATTTTAGGATAGAAAATGGTATATTTGTCGGCTAAATCGTTCGTAATGCGCATCGAAACCATACGTCAGGAATTCCCCCAACTGGCCGGGCAGGTGTACGGCAAACCCCTGGTTTACCTGGACAACGCCGCGACCTCGCTGCGCCCCCGCAGCGTCGTGGCCAAGTGGGAGGAAATGAGCACCCGGTACAATGCCAACCTGCACCGGGCGGTGCACCGTATGGCCCAGATCGCGACGGACGAGTACGAGAGCTCCCGCGATGCACTGCGGGATTTCATCGGCGCAGCCCGGCGGGAAGAGATCGTCTTCACCTCCGGCGCGACGGCCTCGCTGAACCTCGTGGCCTTCTGCCTGGGGGAGTCGATGATCCGGGAAGGGGACGAGATCCTGGTCGCCGAAAGCGAGCACCATTCGGACATCATCCCCTGGCAGCAGATGTGTGCCCGCAAGGGTGCGAAACTCCGTGTCTATCCTGTCGAGGAGGACGGAAGCTATGACCTGGAACGCCTGGAATCGCTCTTGACAGACCGGACGAAAATATTATGTATAGCACAGATTTCCAATGTGTTAGGCATCATTAATCCGGTCCGGGAGATGGCTGCGGTCTGCCACCGGCACGGCTGTCTGATCCTGGTGGACGGAGCGCAGGGAATCGTGCATCTGCCGGTGAACGTGCAGGACCTGGACTGCGATTTCTATCTCTTTTCCGGGCACAAGATGTATGCGGCCCCCGGCACGGGTGTGCTGTACGGCCGCCTCGAACTGCTGGAACAGTTTCCGCCGTACATGGGCGGCGGCGAGATGATCGCCACGGTCCGCTGGGAAGGCAGCACTTTCGCCGCCCCGCCGCAGCGCTTCGAAGCCGGCACGCAGAACATCTCCGGCGTGCCCACCTGGAAACCGGCCATCGAGACGTTACGGCTGCTGCGCGATCCGCAGATCGAGGACGAGCAGGCCCGCATCCGGGATTTCATGCTGGACGCGCTGGGCTCGGATCCCCGGATCCGCCTGTTCGGGACCGCGGAACCGCGCGCTGCCCGCATCCCGCTGTTCTCCTTTGCGGTAGAAGGGGCTCACCACGAGGATTTGGCGCTGATCCTGGATAAATTTGGCGTTGCGGTGCGTTCCGGCCAGATGTGCGCGGAACCGCTGATGGACCGCTTCGGCGTGACGGGCATGCTGCGTGTTTCCTTTGCGCCGTACAACACGCTGCAGGAGGCGGAATATGCGATGGAAGCGCTGCGGAAAGCGATCAAAATGTTGACGGAATGAGTACGTTGGAAGAAAAGAAAGCCGCTGTCGTCGAGGACTTTATGCTGTTCGACGACTGGATGGACAAATACGAATATCTGATCAATCTGGGCAAGGAGCTGGAACCCCTGCCGGAGGAGTGCCGGACGGAAGACCGGCTGATCCGCGGCTGCCAGTCCCGTGTCTGGCTGGACGCCCGCATGGAGGAGGGAAAGCTGGTATTCCGGGCTGACAGCGACGCACTGATCACGCGGGGTATCATCGCCCTGCTGGTCCAGGTGTACTCCGGGCGGACGCCCGAGGAGATCGCCGCGGATGATTTCGGCTTCCTGGAACAGATCGGATTGAAGGAAAACCTGTCGCCGACCCGCGCGAACGGGCTGGTTTCGATGGTCTCGACCATCCGGCAGGCAGCCAAAGAGAATGCAAGATGAATGAAGTATTGACCCCCGAAGACGTCAAGGCGCTCGCGCCGCTGTACGAGAAAGTCGTCCTGGCCCTCAAGCAGGTGTTCGACCCGGAGATCCCGGTGAACATTTACGACCTGGGCCTGATTTACGAACTGAATATCAGCAAGTCGCACGACGTGTACATCAAGATGACGTTCACGGCGCCCAACTGTCCGATGGCGGACGAGGTCCTGGCGGAAACCAAGCATGCGGTGGAACAGACCCCCGGCATCCGCAGCTGCGAGATCGAGCTGGTGTTCGAGCCGGTCTGGGACCGGTCCATGCTGTCGGAAGAAGCCCGCATCGCACTGGGATTCGATATCGACGAGTGATGAAAACGGAAACGGTATATCTGGGTCTGGGATCCAACCTGGGAGACCGTCGCGCCAACATCGAAAAGGCGCTGGAACTGCTGGATGAGGCCGTCGGGACGCATTGGGAGGCGCTTTCCTCCATCATCGAGACGCCGGCGCAGGGCTTCGACGGACCGCCTTTCCTGAACTGCGCGGTGCGTTACCGCTATACCGGGACGCCGCACCGGCTGCTGGACGCCTGCCAGCGGATCGAACGCCGGCTGGGCCGCCGCAAACACCCCCTGACGGATGCGCAGGGCCGCCGGATCTACGAGTCCCGCCCCATCGACATCGACATCCTGCTGTACGGGGACCGGAAGATCGACGCGCCGCGTCTGACGGTGCCGCATCCCCGCATGCAGGAGCGTGATTTCGTGATGCGGCCGCTGCGGGAGATATTTGACAGAAATGATTATATTTGCAAGATTTGAATTTTAGATAGCATTATGACTCAGGACGAACTGTTCAAGGTACTCGTGGCGCATTGCAAGGAGTACGGTTTTATTTTCCCTTCCAGCGAGATTTATGACGGTCTGGCCGCCGTGTACGACTACGGCCAGATGGGATCGGAACTCAAGAACAACATCAAGCAGTACTGGTGGAATGCGATGACCCGCCTGAACGAGAACATCGTCGGCATCGATTCCTGCATTTTCATGCACCCCCGCATCTGGGAGGCCTCCGGCCACGTGAGCGCCTTCAACGATCCGCTGATCGACAACAAGGACTCCAAGAAGCGTTACCGCGCCGACGTACTGATCGAGGACTACCTGGGCAAGATCGAAGAAAAGATCAACAAGGAGGTCGAGAAAGGCCGCAAGAAATTCGGGGACAGCTTCGACGAGGCGCAGTTCCGCGCCACCAACCCCAACGTGCTTCGCGAGAAGGCCAAGTACGACGAGGTCCACAACCGCTATGTCGCCGCCGAGCAGGCTTCGGATTTCGCCGAATACCGCCAGATCATCATCGACTGCGGTATCGTCTGCCCGATCAGCGGCACCTGCAACTGGACCGACGTGCGCCAGTTCAACCTGATGTTCAGCACCTCGATGGGCAGCACCTCCGAGGGCGCCAATACGATTTACCTGCGTCCGGAGACCGCCCAGGGCATTTTCGTCAACTACCTGAACGACCAGAAGACCGGCCGCATGAAGATTCCTTTCGGCATCGCGCAGATCGGCAAGGCCTTCCGCAACGAGATCGTCGC
>JAFTDE010000030.1 GCA_017454335.1 Bacteroidales bacterium
AGGCTTGAAACTGACCATCGAGGGCGTGTTCGAGGACTTCCCGAAGAACGGCAGCCTGAGCTACGACATCCTGCTGTCGATGGAGACCTACGGCAAGCAGAGCACCGACAACTGGCTGGGCAACGACCGGTATAAGGGCTATGTGAAGCTGATGCCCGGCGTGGACCCGAATACCCTTTCCGATGCGATCCGTAAGATGCAGGAGGCCCATCAGCCTGTGGCGCAAATGGAGGCTCAGGGGATGCGGATGACGTATTTCCTGAAACCTTTCTCCAAGATGCACACGTCCATGCCGGAGGTGAAGTCCCAGATAATCCTGCTGTCCATCGTGGCGGCGCTGCTGGTGCTGATCAGCCTGCTGAACTACATCCTCATCGTGATTTCATCCTTGGTGAAGCGTTCCAAGGAAGTGGGGGTCCGGAAGTGCTATGGTGCGGAGGGTAAGCACATCTATGTCATGCTGACGAAGGAAGCATCTATTCATATCGCGCTCTCGCTGATCCTCGCAGTCCTGATTATCCTGGCCGGCCGCAGTATCATTGAGAACCTGTTGGGCGTGCCGTTCCAGACGCTGCTGGTGCCCCGGAGCATCGTGGCCATCGCCGCTGTGGTTGTGTTTGTGCTCATCATCTCCATTGTAGTCCCGGCAGAGCTTTATCAGCGGATTCCGGTGCATGCAGCCCTGAAAAACTTTACGGAGAACTCCCGCAACTGGAAACTGGGTCTGCTGGGTGTCCAGGTGCTCATCAACGTGTTCCTGGTGGTGATGATGCTCGTCATCGGGCGGCAGTACCAACTGGTGAATCATAGCAGTCCCGGGTATGACTATGAGAATTTGTTCTATATCAACATATTCGATGGCGACCGCCAGGCTCAGGTCCGTGCCGTGGAGACGCTCCGGAGCCTTCCGGAAGTCTCCGGTGTTGCGGCGAGCTACAATCTGCCCTGTGAAGGCTCGAACGGGGATAACATCTATCTGCCGCATGACGAGCGGGAATTGTTCAACGTTGCCGACCAGTACGACTGCTCCGACGGCTTTTACGACCTGATGGACATCCGCTTCGTGGATGGCAGGGCGCCGAGGGATTCCACCGAAATGGCCGTGGACGAGAAGTTCGTCGCCCGGATGGCCGAATTTGCCGACTGGTCCGACGGTGCCGTGGGCAAGCAGGTGTACATCACGGGTCATGACCATCCCATCGTCCTTGCCAATGACATGGGCGTGACCCCTTATACCATCTCCGGTGTCTATAAGAGCTATCTGATCGGCAATTTGGTCCGGGTGGACCCGCGCCCCAGCGTCCTGTTCCGCGCCGAGATCGGGTCGATGTCATCCTGGATGCCGCACATCCTGTTCAAGGTCGATCCCGATGCGCTGCCAAAGGTTCAGAATGCATTGACGCAGGCCCTGGAAGGGCGCGAGATCAACATCGTCTCCTACGAAGAACAGATGCGCGCGGCCTACGACGACAGCAAGAAGATGCGCAATACAATGGCGTTGGGGGCCGTTTTCTCCCTGCTGATCGCCCTGCTCGGCCTCATCGGCTTCATCCGCGACGAATCCCTCCGTCGCAGCAAGGAGATGGCCGTGCGCAAGATCAATGGTGCCACCACGCAAGATATCCTGGGCGTTTTCGCCAAGGATATCATGAAACTGTCCGCCGTAATGGCCGTCATCGCCTGCATTGCCGCCTTCTTCGTGGCCCACAAATGGTTGGAGCAGTTTGCCGAGAAAGTGTCCCTGAATCCGCTCTATTTCATCAGCGGCGCCGTGCTTGTTCTGCTGATTGTCCTGGGCGTGGTGGTCCTGAACTGCCTGCATATCGCCCAGGCCAATCCAGTGGAATCCCTGAAAAACGAATAGTATGAAAAGTTACCTGAAGTTCCTGTCCCGCAACAAGTTATACACCGCCATCGAGGCGGTGGGACTGATCGTCAGCCTGGCGTTCGTGATACTAATCGGCACCTCGATTCGGGACCAGCTCGGTATCGTCAGAAGCGTGCCCGAGCACGGGCGGCTCTACTTGGCCGGGCCGAATGGGACCGGCGGGGAGTACCGCGTTCAGGAGGCGCTTGCCTCGATCCCGCAGATTGAGCAGATGGCCGCTTTCGATATTTTCCCTGGGCTGCTGCAAGTCGGGGGCGACAACCAGACCGTTCAAGTCGGCCTGATGGATCCGGCATTGCTGCAAATGATACCCCTGGCGGTGATTGGCGGTGCGGCCGATCCCTTTGCCGGTGGCGAGGGCGTCGCCATCACGGCCTCGGCTGCCCGCCGTTTCTTCCCGGACCGCGACCCGGTGGGCCAGACGGTGGGGTATCTGGAGGAACCCGGCAGTACGCCGGTGCCGGCTACGATCACGGCCGTGCTGGAGGATCCCTCCTACACAATCCTGGCGGATTTCGATTTCGCTGTCAGCCTGCAGTCCCGTCTGTGTCCGCTCGCGACCAAGGTGCGCGAGTCGGACCTGCACCGCCAGGGCCATGGTATGACAGCCTTGCTGTTCACCCGCCTGTATCCCGGGGCTGATGTGGATGATGCTGGGATGCGTGGGCTGATTGCGGCACAGACGGTTCTGAACCCTGACGAGAAGGACGCGCCGATGCTCGTTCCCTATGATGATGTATATCTGTCCGGGCAGGGTTATTCTGCCCTGCGACAAGGCAAGCGGGTCTACGTGTCCGTGCTGGTGGCATTGGTCGTTCTTCTGTTGCTCTCAGCGCTGCTCAGCTATATCAACCTGAGCCTGGCCGTCACGGGCGACCGTGCCAAAGAGATGGCCACGCGCCGGCTGGTCGGCGAAGACCGCAGCGCAGTCCTGCGCCGCGTGCTGGGCGAGTCGCTCGTCTTCGCGCTGGTCTGCTATCTGCTGGCCATCGTGTTGGCAGCCTGGATTGCGCCCGGGCTGGACAGCATCCGTCCCACGGGACTGAACGTGCCGTTCCGCCTGCGGTTGGACGGCGGCTTCTGGCTGCTCTCGGCCGGACTGGTCCTGCTGGTGGGCCTGCTCTCCGGCATCGTTCCGGCGGCCGCCTGCGCCTCTTACCGCCCGCTGGACGTGGTGTCCGGCAAGATCCGGCGCAAGCGCAAGATGTTCTTCGGCAATATCTGCATCGTCCTGCAGAGCGTGCTGGCCGTGGTGCTGATCGTCATGGCCATCACGCTGGAGCGCCAGCTGCACTTCCTGCAGCATGCGGACCTGGGTGCGGATCTGCAGGAGAACCTGTATTTCTTCATGTCGCCGGTTGTGACCGACGGTGACGAGATGCTGCCGCTCGCGCGCCAGATCAGCGCCTCTCCGCTGGTGGAGGAGATCGGCTATACCAACGGGTATCCGACCTTTATCACGATGATGCAATTAGGCAAGCATGGCAGTTTGCAACCGATCACTTGCGATGCTGTCGCTTTCGAAATGTTAGGCTTCCGCGTGGCGGAACGATTCGCGCAGGTGGAAGGCTCCGTGATGCTCACGCGGGCGGCCGCCAATGCCTGTGGCATCACACGGGAGAATGCTACGCCGGCCGAAGTTTACTGGGGCTATGAGCGTCACCCGGATGATTATCCTTCGGTGGTAGGAGGGATTCTGGAGGATTTCCGGAGTGTGCCGGTCAACGGTACGTCGCATTGGGGAAGGGAAGCGATCCCGATCGTCGAGGTCAACCCGGCGGGTGTCCCGCCGAAGTACGGCGGTGCCTTCCTGATCCGGACGGGACCGGACCACCGCGCCTTCGAACAGTGGTTCCGCCCGATGATGAATGCCTGGCACAAGGAAGTGGCCGGCATCCCGGATGTGTTCCATTTCGAGCGGGCGCACAACGGCTATATCGAGGACTTGATTGCCGCCGACCATGACGACATGCGGCGCTACGTGCGCCTCGTGGAGATTTTCTGCCTGATCTCGATCCTGCTGGCGCTGCTGGCCCTCGTGGCGATGAGCTCCCACTATGCCGGCGCCAATGCCAAGAGCATCGCCATCCGCAAGGTCTTCGGTGGCACGATTGCGACGGAAACCCGCCGAGGGGTGTTGACCTATATGCTCTGGATCGGTATCTCGCTCTTGATTGCAATCCCGATTGCCGTACTGGCCTCCGAACGTTTCCTGCAGGGCTACGCCGAGCATATCACAGGTTATTGGTGGATCTTTGTCGCCGCAGCTTTGCTGACCGTACTGCTGTCGCTCGCATCCGTTCTTTGGCAGACGCTGAAAGCCGCCAAGACTGACCCGGCGGTGGAGTTGAAGAAGGAATAAGAGGGATTCCCGGTCAGGCCGGGAATGACGAAAACGAAGACGATAATATGAATAGTTACTTGAAGTTTCTCTCCCGCAACAAGTTATACACCGCCATCGAGGCGGTGGGGCTGGCCGTCAGCCTGGCGTTCGTGATCCTGATCGGCTCCTATGTGGTGCAGCAGTATGAGGTGGCACACGAGTCACCGGAGTGGAAACGCACTTTCGTTCTGGGTAGCGACGAGTTCCTGGGCCTGACGTATTGGGACAAGGAAGAACTGGAGATGAACATCCCGGAAGTGGATGCCGCCACGCATGTGGCGCTGCTGTGGCAGCCGGTTATCCAAATCGGAGAGCAATCCCTCCAGGCCTCCGGCATGGAAGCCGATAGCGATTTTTTCCGTGTGTTCCCGCAGTACAGCCTTTTGGAAGGAAGTTTGGGGGACTTTGTGGGAAAGGACGATATCCTCATCAGTGAATCGCTGGCGCGGAAGATTGCCGATCAAGTCGGCAATGACATTATCGGCCATACGCTCAGGGTGGATAAGGCTGACTATACCGTCAAAGGCATCTTCGCTGATTTCAACAGGACCTTCTTCATGCCCGTGGACATCATCACGAACATCTCGAATTCCTGGGCGGCCGGTCAGGAGAAAGCTTTCAACAGCATCGGCAATTATACCACATGGTTCCGCGTGCGGGAGGATGCCGACCTCAGGGAGGTACTAGCCAAGGTAAAAGCGCTCCTGCATCGGAATTACGATCCCTCATGGCGTGCGGAAACAGTGGACACCTGGGATGCTTTCCGGATGGACGACGCCTTCTTCTCGAAAAGAAACGGCGGAGGCCTCACCCGAACGGGAAATGCCCGGATGCTCTGGCTCCTCACCCTCGTCGTCCTGCTGCTACTGCTGTCGGCCATCTTCAACTATGTGAACCTGAGCCTGGCATTGACAGGCAAGCGGGCCAAGGAAATGGCAACCCGGCGTCTGCTGGGTGCCGATCGAATCGGCATCCTATGGAAATACATCGTAGAATCTGTCGCCTTTACGGCAGTCTGCTTCGCGGCGGCTTTCCTGCTGGCCGACCTCCTGGCACCGATGGTAAACAATCTGGTCTCTTCCAGTGATCCGGATGACATGATGCTGGGCATCAGCGATACCAGCGTCTCTCTTTCGCTGATGATGACGCCCGCCTATGTGGCTGTTTACCTGGCTGGCATTCTGATCCTGGGAGTCATCAACGGACTGCTCCCGGCTTTCGCAGCTTCCCGCTATCAACCCATCGATGTTATCAAAGGAACGCTCCGGCGCCGCAACAAAATGGTCCTGAGCAAGGTTTTCATCGTCGTGCAGAACGTACTTTCGGTCTTCCTGATTGCCCTGGCCCTGGTGATGGAAGTGCAGATGCGGCATATGATGACGCGCCCGATTCATGCTGTCATGGATAACCGGTACTATATCGAGTATTCTGCCCGGAACCTCGACGAGATGAAACTCTTCAGGGACAAAGTCGAGCAACTGCCCTTTGTGACAAAAGCAGGGGTCGGGCGCGGAATCCCAGGCCTTATCAACATGACAATGGGGATCTATCTGGACGACGAGCATCACGTGGACATGCCTGTCATTCTCTGCGATTCCACTTATTTTCAGTTGCTGGGACTGGAAGTGGAGGAAGACTTCGGCCATCCGTTGGTACATTCGCTTTGGATGAGCCGTTCTGCTTTCAATGCGGCCGGAGTGTCAGATACTTCTACCGTATTTCCGCGGAAAATCAACATGAACGGTGCCCAGCCGGAGTTTATCGGCGGCGTGGTGACGGATTATCCCAACCGCCCGGCATCGGAAAGCAACATCAATATGAACGGTGGCGTCATCGTGACCCGGGCTGAAGAACTTCGGTATGCCAATTGCCTGCTCATCGGGACAACCGGAGAAGATCCGTCCTTTGATGCGGCCATCCGGCAGGCTTACCGGGAATACCGGCTGGAGACTTCCGGCGTTGAAGAGCCTGCCTGGCGGTACGGTTTTGTGCGTGATATCAACAAGAAGATGCTGGCTCCTGTTCAGAGGACGCTGCGTCTGGTGGAGCTTTTCGCGGTCCTCGCGGTGCTTATCTCCCTGCTGGGCCTGCTGGCTATGAGCACGTATTTCGCCGATGAAAACACCAAGCACATTGCCGTGCGTAAAGTCTTTGGAGCCGATGTGAACAGTGAGACATGGCGGAATGTCCGCAGCTATATGCTGCTCACGGGCATCGCCTGCGCCATTGGCATCCCGCTGGCAATCTGGGCTTCCCGCATCTATCTGGAGCGCTTTGCCTATCGCGTCGAGGGCTATGGCTGGGTGTTTGTGGTTGCTGCGGTGATTTCGCTGACCATCGCCTTTGGAACCGTCCTCTGGCAGACGATCAAGGCCGCCCGGACCAATCCGGCGGTGGAACTGAAGAAAGAATAGAAAAGGATTATTATCGGATGGAAGCAAATTGGTCCAAGTACCTGTTGGCCGCCGCCAATTCGGGGAGGTTGCGCGCTTCGAAGGCAGCGCAGTACAATTCCCGGAAACGGCAAAGCTCTTCCCACATGGCGCTGCGGGCCGATTTGCTTTCGCCCAGCCTTCCATATTGGATGGTTAGATCTATAAGTTCCTGGAAACGGACAAACGCGCTCTGTGCACGGCTTTCCTTCCCGGCTTCCAGCGCCTTATATACGCGGGAGGTTTCGCTGCCGATGTTAGCCATCTGCTGCGGAAATGAAAGCGCGGCCCAACGGCCGTTTTCAAGCCCCCTGTGCTGCATCTATTCTGTAATATACTGCCCGACAATGTTTTTTATTGACTCCCGCACTTGCGGATCACTGACATCCCGGGAAGGATTACCCTGCCAGGACCGGATGTTTATAAGCGAATCGTATTCAATGAAATCCTCGCCTTCTTCCTCCACCCACAGGTTGAATCCCCACAGATCCTCCTGGGCAGAACCATCCTCCAGCAGCAAACGCTCAAGGTCGGCGTGTAAATCGGCATCCAGGGCCAGAAGCCCGCGCTCCACATCGGCCACACATTTTATCATGTCGCCGAATGTGTTGTGCGCCAGGGTTTTAAGCTCTGAAAGGGTAATGGGCTGTTGAAGAATCTGCATAAGCATGCGTTTTGACAAAGATACAAATAAATATGAAATCATACCTCAAATTCCTGTCCCGCAACAAGCTGTACACCGCCATCGAGGCGGCGGGGCTGGCCGTGAGTCTGGCGTTCGTTATCATCATCGGTTCCTATGTATGGCAGCAATATGCAGTGACACGGGAACATCCGGACCGGGAAAGAGTATATGTGCCCGGAACGCCCGAATTCCCGGCGCTGACATACGGTTTCCCTGGTGCTATCGGAGACATTCCGGAAATAGAGTCTGTTTCCAGGATGTGCAATGTGGTTGTACATCCTGCCATACGGGGAGAGCAGACGGAGGCAGAGAGTGTCGGAGTGGAACCGGAGTTCTTTGAGATATGTCCGGAGTTTCGCTTTGTGGAAGGCTCGGCAGATGTGCTTTCCGCTCCGACCAATGTCATTCTTTCAGCCTCTTTTGCAAATAAATACAGCCTTTCGATGGGTGATGTCCTTGACATCAGCGGGAGCAGCTATGTGGTGGGTGCCATCTTGGAGGACCTGAAAGGCACGGTCATTAAGCCTTATGATATATTCCTCAACGCTTCCGTTTACAAGGATGAGTGGCAGCCGTTCGATAATTATGGCAGCACGGTCACACTACTCAAGGTCCGTCCCGGAACAGACAGGAAAGTACTATATGACAAATTGGAAACCGTTTGCAAGGATGTTTATTCAAGCATCTATGGGCAGGCTTTCTTTGAGCATCTGGAACTCTCACGTTACGATGAGCTGTTTTTCAAGGAGACGGACGGGTTTTTCCGGCACGGAGACAAAGGAACCCTAAGAGTTCTGTCGCTGGTTGGACTTCTGCTCCTTCTGTCGGCCATTCTGAACTATATCAACCTGTCTGTCGCACTCACCGGAAAGAGGGCAAAGGAAATGGCCGTGAGGCAGCTGTCCGGAGCATCCAGGGGCGGTATCATCTGGAAGTACGTGGCTGAATCCGTCGCGTTTACCGCAGTATGCTTCGCGGCTGGCCTGTTGCTGGCGGAAGTCTTCTGTCCGGCCATGAATGCGCTCTTGAACAATCCGGATATTCCGATAAAAGTCATCTGGTCTCCGGGGTATGTGTTTGCCTATATCGTCATTATTCTGGTGGTCGGTGCCCATTGCGGCATCTTCCCGGCCATGATGGGTGGCCGCTACAAACCCGTGGACGTGATGAAAGGCGGATACCGGCGCCGGAGCAAGATGGTATTCAGCAAGGTATTCATCGTGTTGCAGAATGCATTGGCGGTCATCCTAATAGCGTTGGCCATCACGATGGAGGCACAGATGCGAAAGACACAGGAACGACCGATGAACTGCAACATTGAGAATATCTTCTTCCTCAAAGATTTTTCCGGTGAAGACGATGCTCCTTTGAAAGATGCCCTTGAGGCGCTTCCCTGCGTGAGACGGATCGGAAGAAGTTCGGGAGTGCCCGGCAGTATCAATATGGGGCAGTATAGCACCACCCGGGATGGACAGGACATTCTCTACAAACTGATCAGGTTGGACAGTACTACTTTCTCGATGTTCGGATTTGAGGTTCTTGAGGACTTCCATACGCCACAATTCAATAGCGTCTGGTTCTCGGACAAAAGTTTTACTGCTACCGGTTTTGACTCGGACTATCATGACATCAGTAGCACGCTGAACATACGGACGAAGGGATGCGAGCAGGTTGCCGGAGTTTTCAAATCTTTCCCGACCAATAATGCTAATATTGGTGAAGAAGACTATGCCATCGTTTCGCTGATGCGTTCTGAGGACATTCCTTTCGCCGGGTTGGTCATTGAAACCATCCCGGACCGGAAAGCGGCGAAAACGCAGATCATGGAAGCTTACGATAACTACATCAAGGGCAAGCAGATCTACGGAAACCTGGCCTTCTGGATTGACGAGAACATCGCCGAGGCCTGGAGACCGGCCCGTAATAATATGAGGCTGGTGGAAATCTTCATGCTCCTATCCATTCTCATCGCCTTGCTTGGCCTGGTGGCCATGAGTACCTACTATGCCGATGAGAAATCCCGGGATATCGCTGTCCGGAAGGTCTTCGGCGGCACAGTGGACACGGAAGCCTGGCATACGATCCGGGACTATATGGCGCTCGTCGGCATTGCGTGCATCATCGGGATCCCTGTCGCCGTCTACGCCGCGCAGGAGTACCTCAAGGATTTCATCTACAGGCTGGAGGGCTATTGGTGGATCTTCGTGGCCGCGGTCGTCGTCACCCTGGTCTTCTCCATGCTCTCCGTATTATGGCAGACGCTGCGCGCAGCCCGGACCAATCCGGCGTTGGAGTTGAAGAAAGAGTAAGCGGCGGGGCTAGCGGTGGCGCAGGGCGAGTTCGTGCTCGAGCTCGGCGAGGCTGACGCCTTGCTGCTCGAGCAGGACGAGCAGGTGGTAGATGAGGTCGGAGGCTTCGTAGATGAAGCGGTCGCGCTGGCCGTCGACGGCTTCGATGACGGCTTCGCCGGCCTCTTCGAGGACCTTCTTGCCGATGACCTTGGGGCCCTTGATGAAGAGTTTGGTGGTGTAGGAGCCGTCGGGCATCTGGGCGTGGCGGCCGGCGATGACGGCCTGCAGGGTGCGGATGAAGCCTTCGTCCTCCGGCGTGTCGAAGCAGGCCGGGGTGCCGCGGTGGCAGGTGGGGCCGTCGGGCCGGGCCTTGATGAGCAGGGTGTCGGCGTCGCAGTCGGCGAACATTTCAACGACGTGGAGATAATTTCCACTGGTCTCGCCCTTGGTCCAGAGGGCCTGGCGGCTGCGGGACCAGAAGGTCACGAGGCCGCTCGCGACGGTCTTGTCGAACGCCTCTTCGTTCATATATCCCAGCATCAGCACCTTCAGGGTGCACGCATCCTGGATGATCACCGGCAGTAGTCCGTCGCCGGTCTTATCTAACTTGAAATCAGTAAATTTCATACTCTATTCTTTTTTGTCTGCTACCCCTGTGCCTCCGGATGCCGTCCTGCTGCGCAGGACCCCTCCCAACCTACGGTTGGGCCCCTCCCTCTTACGATGCCGAGGGTGGCACGGGCCCCGGAGGCACAGGGTAGCAGACAAATCATAATCTTACATTGATGCCAGCGTCCTTCAGGGCGCGTTTGAGGTCGGGGATGGGGATCTGGCCGTAGTGGAAGATGCTGGCGGCGAGGGCGGCGTCGGCGCGGCCCTCCGTGAGCACCCGGCGGATGTCCTCGATGCTCCCGGCGCCGCCCGAGGCGATGACGGGGATCGAGAGTTCGCCGGCGAGCCGGGCATAGACCGCGTCGGCATAGCCGGCGCAGGTGCCGTCGTGGTCCATTGAGGTGAAGAGGATCTCGCCGGCGCCGCGCTCCTGCGACTCGCGGGCCCAGGCGAAGAGTTCCAGGTCAGTCAAGCGCGAGCCGCCGTGGGTGGTGCAGGTCCAGCGGCCGTCGATGCACTTGGCGTCGATGGCCACCACGACGAACTGACTGCCGTACTTGCCGGCGATGCGGCTGATCAGGGACGGGTCGGCGATGGCGGCGCTGTTGACGGAGATCTTGTCCGCGCCGGCGTCCAGCAGGCGCGCGGCGTCCTCGACGGAGCCGATGCCGCCGCCCACGGTGAAGGGGATGTCGATCCCGAGGGCGATGCGCTGCACCAGGTCCACGAAGGTGCGGCGCGCCTCGCGCGAGGCGCTGATGTCGAGGTAGACCAGCTCGTCGGCGCCGTCGCGGGCGTACTGTACGCCCATCCCGACGGCGTCCCCGACCTCGCGGAGCCCCTCGAAGTTGATGCCCTTGACGACCTGCCCGTCCTTTACATCGAGGCAGGGGATGATGCGCTTTGCGACCATAAAGCGATATCTTTCAGGGTGATACGGTTCTCGTAAATGGCTTTCCCGACGATGACTTTCTGCAGGTGCAGGGCGTCCAGCGCGCGGATGTCGTCCATCCCGCTGATGCCGCCGCTGACCGTGAAGCCGACCTCGGGGAAATCCCGCTGCAGACGGACGTACAGGTCCGATGCCGGCCCCTGCAGCATGCCGTCGCGGGAGATGTCGGTGACGATGCACTCCTGCATGCCCAGCGGCCGGAAGCGCTCCACCATCCCGTCGATGCTGACCGGGGCGGTGTCCAGCCAGCCCCGGACGGCGACCAGCCCGTCGCGGACGTCGGCGCCGAGGATCATCCGGGCACCGAAACGCTCCAGCCAGGCGGCGAACAGCTCGGGGTGCAGGGCGGCCACGCTGCCTGCGATGGCGTGCGTGGCGCCGGCGTCGAAGACGCTCCGGAGCGCCGCGTCGCCGGCCACGCCGCCGCCCCATTCCAGTTCGCAGGACACCGCCGAAGCGATGGCCTCCAGCGTGCGCAGGTTGCGGGGCTCTCCCGCCTTGGCGCCGTCCAGGTCCACGAGGTGGATGCGCTCCACGCCGCAGTCGGCATAGCTGCGCGCCACGTCGGCAGGGTCTCCGTCGTAGACCTTCTTCTGGCCGTAGTCACCGCGCGTCAGGCGCACGCAGCGCCCCTCGATGAGGTCGATGGCAGGGATGATGCGGATCATAGCGCGAGGAAATTCTGGAGGATGGCCGCTCCGACGGAGCCGCTCTTCTCGGGGTGGAACTGCGTGCCGTAGAAATTCTCGTACTTGAGCGCGGCGCTGAAAAGCTGCGCGCCGTGGCGGCAGGTGGCGATGGTGTCGGGGCCGAGGCCGGCGTAGTACGAGTGGACGAAGTACACGAAGCTTCCGCCGGGCAGGCCCCGGAACAGCTTGCTGTCCAGGTTGCCCAGGGCGTTCCAGCCCATATGCGGGACCTTGGCGTCGGGAGCTTCGGCGAAGCGCCGCACGTGGGCGTCGAAGAGGCCGAGGCCTTGCGTGGGGCCTTCCTCGGAGTCGCGGCACATCAGCTGCATCCCCACGCAGATGCCCAGCACCGGGCGGCGCAGGCCCTTGATGAGCTCGCACAGCCCGCGCTCGCGCAGGTTCTCCATCGCCCGGGCGGCGTTGCCCACGCCGGGCAGGATGACCTTGTCTGCCGCGAGGATGCGGGCCGGGTCCGCGGTGAGTTCGTACTGCGCGCCGAGGCGCTGCAGGGCATTGCCGACCGAACGGATGTTGCCGGCGTCGTAGTCGATGATCGCGATCATAGCAGGCCTTTGCTGGAAGGGAGGTCGTAGCTGAACACGTCGCGCCGCACCGCCTGCTTCAGCGAGCGGGCGAACGCCTTGAAGATACCCTCGGCGAGGTGGTGGTTGTTCTCGCCGCGGGCCTGTACATAGAGGTTGGCGCGCATCGCGTCGGACAG
>JAFTDE010000031.1 GCA_017454335.1 Bacteroidales bacterium
CGTGCTTTCCGCAGCGAAGCGAGGACGAATCCCTTGCACGGACGGAGCGGACCGCAGCCGGGAGAATCCAATGGCAAAGGTCGTGCGTTTGGAAATATCATCCAAGAAATTATAGTAAATAGGAAAATATCACTATATTTGCGTGAAGTTCAGATAAAATTTTCCAAACAGATCCTTATTTACCCGTACCTACGGAATAATCATCTTTTGACCCATGAGCGGACTGGACACCACCGACCTTGCGATCCTGCGGATCCTGCAGGAAAACGCCGCCCTGACCACCAAGGAAGTGGCCGCGCGCGTACATTTATCTCCCACTCCCGTGTTCGAGCGCATCAAGCGCCTGCGCGAACAGGGATACATCAAGGGCTATGTCGCCGTTCTGGATGCGGAGAAACTGGACTGCTCGTTCATCGCGTTCTGCTATATCAAGATGAAGCAGCACACCTATGAGAACGCCCGCCGGCTGATGGATGCCGTGCAGACGATGGAGGAGGTGGGGGAGTGCTACAACATATCCGGAGACTACGATTTTCTCCTGAAGGTCTATGTGTCCAGCATGAAGGAGTACCAGCAGTTCGTGCTGCGGATCCTGGGCGAGCTCGACTGCATCGGCGGGCTGAACAGCTCCTTCGTCATGGGCGAGGTCAAGAACACCCACGCCGTTCCCGTAAGATAGGCTATATTCCAGCCCCGTCTGCAAAGAGGGGCTGTTCCACGGCACGGGTCTGAAGGATGCGGGACTGCGGGGGGACGTCGTGGGTCAGCCACACGTTGCCGCCGACCACGGTATCGTGGCCGATGGTGACGCGTCCCAGGATGGTGGTGTTGGCATAGACCGTCACATTGTCTTCCAGCACCGGATGGCGCGGGACGTCCAGCGGACGGCCGTCCGGGTCGTATTTGAAATTCTTGGCGCCGAGCGTCACGCCCTGGTACAGCATCACGTGATTGCCGATGACGGTCGTCGCGCCGATGACGATGCCGGTACCGTGGTCGATGGCAAAGTATTCGCCGATCCTGGCGCCGGGATGGATGTCGATGCCGGTGGCGGAATGGGCCATCTCCGTCAGCAGGCGCGGAGCCACGGGGACGCCCAGCAAGAGCAGCTCATGTGCCGTGCGGTAATGCAGCATCACCTTGATGCCGGGGTAGCAGAGCACGATCTCCGTGCGGTCGACGACAGCCGGATCGTTGTCCGCGATCGCCTCCACATCGGTATGCAGCAGGTAGGCGATGTCCGGGATGCGCTCCATGAATTCATCCGCTTTCTGCTCTCCGGCTAACTGATATACGACGCCACGCACACGCATCATGTCCAACTTGGGATCGTCCTGCCCGACATACTCGGGAAAAACGACCCGTCGCATCAGATCCATCAACTCTGTCAGCAATTTTTCCATGACCCAAAGATATGCAAAAAAATGATTACATTTGCACAAATACCCTTTCGCCATGAATAAACTGATTCCTGCCCTGTTGGCAGCCCTGATGGTCACCTCCTGCGCACCCAAGAAGGACGTGTACCTGTTCACCACCTTCCTCGAGCCGTCGGTCAACGGCATGAATTACCTCTACAGCCTGGACGGATACCACTGGGAGCCCCTGGGAGACGTCTGGATGATGCCGGAGATCGGCAATGACAAGCCCTACATCAACCGCTACAACGGCCAGGAGCAGATTCCCAAGTACATGCCCGTGCGCGTGCTGCGCGATCCTTCCATCCTGCAGGGTCCCGACGGCACCTTCCACCTGGTCTGGACCACGCAGTGGAGCGGCAGCCGCGGTTTCGGATACGCCAGTTCCAAAGACCTTATCCATTGGAGCGAGCAGCGGGAGATCCCGGTCATGGCGGATTCCCTGACCAACAACGTGTGGGCACCGGAACTGTTCTATGACGATGTCAAGAAGGAATTCTACGTGATCTGGTCTTCGCAGATTCCGCCCAGCCGCTACACCGACCTGGACCGCCTCGGAACGAACGCCTGCCACCGGCCGTATTATACCAAGACCAAGGATTTCGTCAACTGGACCCCGGCCCAGCCGTTCTACGACTGCGGATACAACAGCATCGACGGTTTCCTGGTGAAGAAGGGTCCCAAGGACTATGTCTTCATCGTCAAGGATAACCGCAAGCCCGGATACAGCAACTGTTTCGCGGTCTTCGGCGAATCCCCGGAGGGGCCTTTCTCCGATCCGACCGAGCCCTTCTCGCCGGAATACAGCGAAGGTCCCTGCGTGATCAAGGTGGGGGATGAGTGGCTGATCTACTACGATGTGTACCGCCAGGTCCGCTACGGCGCGGTCTCGACCCGGGATTTCAAGACTTTCACCCCGATCGACGACAAGATTTCCATTCCGCGCGGATACAAGCACGGCACGATGATCGCCATTACGCGCAAGCAGCTGAAGAAACTCCAGGAAGCCGCCGCCGTCCAGCCTCCGCACGTTCCGGTCGTTCCTCCGGAGAACTGACACAACGCAGATGGATACACTCGCCAAATACCGCGAAGACCTGACGAAGTGCCTGCTGGAGGTGGCTACCGGAAACGGCCATCTGGCAGGCACACTGCTGGAAACGCCCGATCTGGACGAACCCTGGGAGCGCCTGGCTCCGTCCTTCTACGGGGATGCCGTGCATAATTTCAATGACTATCCCGAGTACTGCCTGGCCTGTGCCGGGTACCTGGGGATGGCAGTCGCGCACCTCTGGGACAAGGACTGGCAGCAGTATAAGGATGCGCCCTATGGCATTTTCCTGGGGGACAGGGGATTCGACAACATGGACGATTACATCACCGGGCACATCCTGCAGGAATCCACCCGCAGTGTCGCCGCCATGGAATCCTGTTCCGCCGCAGCATACCATTTCCTGATGAAATCCGGGGCCGAGCCCGGCACCGCCGACGCCTACCGCCGTTTCCTGATCAGCGGGGAAGTGATGTACCGCATCGGCGCTGCGATCGAACTCGCCCGCCTGGGATACCATTTCGAAGCGCTGACCTGATCATTCCGCTGACAGGAAAAGAGCTGAAGCCCTAGCCCAACAGCTTTTCAAGGGTCCTGGGGGCAACCGGGCCGCAGAGGCTGCGGATGTGCGCCTGCAGGAATTCCAGCGACTCGGCGGGGGAGTGGACGGTCCTGGCGGAAACGGGATGGTATCCGGGGAAAGGGATGTCCGCATCGTCGAAGAACAGGGACTCCGGCGTGCAGAACGAGCTTCGCTGCCATCCCGAGTAGCTGAGGTCGGCGCCGCGGTACACGCGGACGATGTCACCCGTTACCAGCCGCGTCTGCAGTTGCAGCCGGGCGATCAGGGCGTCCGCAGCGGCTTTCTTGATGCCCAGCAGATGCCGGACCTCCGCAATGCTGATGGCACCGTGCTCTTCCACGTAGTCGAGAATGCGCGCCTGATCATCCGTGGTGGCGTATCGCGGCAGGGAACGCCGCCAGTTCATCAGTTCGCGGTAGAACTCCACCGACGCGAAAGCGGCTTTCCCGCCCCAGAGGAACTTGCCGTAGGCGATCTGCCCGCTCTGCACGCAGTGGATTTTCCAGTCCCAGGGGCCGAGATTATCGTCCGTGAACCAGCACTCCGGGAGGGTGTGCTCTTCAACCGAATAGCCCGGAATCGGATTCTCGAAAAACGGGATGATCCCGTATTCCAGGATCAGCGACAGCATCGATTCGGCATCCCGGACCACCGGAGCATGGGTAAAAGCATTTATGTTGCGTTCGAAAGACATCTGGTCCAATCATTTCTTGGGTAAAGATACGCTTTTCTCTTTTTTTGTCCGACGAAAATATATAATTATTGTGTTTTTCCCTCGGGAAATACATATATTTGTAAGACAATAACCGGTTAGTTATGAAACGTTCTGTTACCATTTTCTTTGCGCTGCTGCTGATCGCGGCGGGCGTGCTGTGGATCCTGCAAATTACCGGGCTGTTCACCTTCGAATTTGACGCGAGGGGTTGGTGGGCCCTGTTCATCATCCTGCCGTGCGTGTTCGCGTTGTTCACGGACTCGAACAAGATCGGCCCATGCGTCGGCATCGCGCTGGGTGTCCTGCTGGCGCTGGCCGCCCGGGATGTCATTACCTGGAACATGATGTGGCAGATTTTCCTGGCGCTGATGGTCATCGGGTTCGGCCTGCAGATCCTGCTGGTGAAGAAAGGAGGGCCGCACGGCGTGTGCGAAGTGAAGAACGTTTCCCGCGACGGCAAGGAAGTCCGCCGCATCGAATCCTCTTTCGGCCGGCAGGAATTCCTGTTCGCCGGGCAGAAGGTCGAGGGCATCGACGTCCAGTCGTCCTTCGGCGGGCTGACCCTGGACCTGCGGGGTGCCGAGATCGTCGGCGAGGCGTTCATCGACCTGAACGTGGGATTCAGCGGCGTCACCATCATCCTGCCGGAGAATCTGCCCGCCGTCGTATCCGTCAGCAGCGGGTTCGGCGGCGTCACCGACAACCGCCGCGTCAAACCGGACTTTTCCGGCACCCCCAGCCTCTTCATCACCGGCAAGGTGGGCTTCGGCGGGGTGGAGATCAGGAACTAGCATCCCGATTGTGCGCTTGCCATACTAAATTGATAGTGATAATGGTTTATTAGTGTTTTTACCGATGAGAAAGATGGGAAAAACTCACCAGCACGAAAGGGCGTCGAGGGACTCGATGACGGCGAGGGATTCGATCTGGGCGATTCCCGCATCTTCCAGGGCCTGACGGCCATGCTCGAAGGCTTTCTCCACCAGGAAGCCCATTCCTTCGATCTTCGCTCCCGCCTGGCGGCAGAGTTCCACGATCCCCAGACCCGCTTCACCGAAGGCCAGGACGTCGTCTATGAACAGGACATGGTCCTGCTCGCCCAGATACTCCCTGGAAACATAGATCGTGCTGTCGTGCTGTTTCGTAAACGAACGGACGACGGCACAGTATGAATCGCCCATCGTGGAAGGCCGGGCCTTTTTCCCGAACACGACGGGCAGTTTCATCCGGTATCCGACCAGGATGGCCGGGGCGATGCCAGACGCCTCGACCGTCAGGATCTTGTTGATCCTTTTATTAAGAGCGAAACGCGACACCAACTCCTGTGCCGCCTGCATCATCAGTTCCGGATCGATCTGATGATTCAGGAAACGGTCCATCTTGAGGATGCCGTTGCCCAGGCTCCGGCCGTCCTTCATGATCCTCTCATATAATGCTTTCATCGTCCTGCGGATTCCTTTGTAACAAAGATACGGGAAAAAAAATTCGAAAAAGTATTGCAGATTCAAAAAATAGCTTTACCTTTGCAGTGTAGTAATGAACTAGTACACTATGGTAAACATTGATCAACTTGCTTTCAGCTACGGCTCCACGCCGGTTCTGAACAACATTACAATGCGGCTCGCAGCGGGACGGATCTACGGCCTGTTGGGCGAGAACGGTGTCGGCAAAACCACTTTGCTGACGCTGCTGGCCGGTCTGAAGAAGCCCCAGCAGGGGACGATAGAAATCAACGGGGAGAATCCCTACGAGCGCCATCCGGACTTTCTCTCGACCCTGTATTACCTGCCGGACGAAGTGGCTCCGCTGAATGAAACGGCCCGTCAGTTTGCCACCCGCACAGGCATTTTCTGGCCAGGCTTTTCCCGGGACACCTTCTTCGGCGCGATGAAGGAGTTCGATACCGACCCCGCCCAGAAGATGAACAGGATGTCCGCCGGACAGCTGAAGAAGACCTATATCTCCTTCGCCCTGGCCAGCGGCGCCACCCTGATCCTGATGGACGAACCGACCAACGGGCTGGACATTCCCTCCAAGTCCCAGTTCCGTTCCGCCATCATGAAATACACCCGTGAGGATGCGACGATCGTCATCTCGACGCACCAGGTCCGCGACCTGGAGAACATCATCGATCCGATCATCATCCTGGACCGCCAGCGTGTGCTGATGAACGCCAGCCTGGAGGAGATCTCGCGGAAACTGTATTTCAACTATGGAACACAGCTGCTCGAGAACAGCCTCTACCTCGAGCAGACCCCTACCGGATACATCCAGGTGTGCCGCAACACGACCGGAGAGGACAGCAAAGTCAATATCGAGGCCCTGTTCAATGCCGTTTACAAACACAAAGACCTGTTCTATGAATAAGATATTCGAACCCAAGCGCTTCGTCTCCTATCTGGGGTACGATCTGCGCAGTGCCTGGAACAACTACGGAGTTTCCTTCCTGATCATCGCGATGCTGCCGCTGCTGGTCTTCGTTTTCAACACCATCGTAGGGCTGGTGTTCGAAGGCGTCGTGGACACCCGCGACAACAGCTATTCCGGCATGCTGTTCGCCCTTGCGGTATTCATCCTGATCGTTTCCTTCTCGGCCAGGACCTACGGCCAGATCACCGACAAGAAATACGGATCCAGCTGGGTGCTGCTGCCCGCCTCCGTCTTCGAGAAGTTCCTCTCGATGCTGATCATCACCTGCGTCGTGGTTCCGGTCGGCCTGGTCGTGGTATTCGGCGCGACGGACCTGCTGCTGAGCAAGGCTTTTCCCGCCAGTTACGGTCCCGGCCTGCTCAACAATATGGACCTGAACCTGGCCCTCAAGGATTCCATCGGTGTGAGCGTCAACTTCCCGGCCTTGATCTATGTTTCCTACGCCGTGTCCATGCTGGCTTTCACCCTGGGCGCCGTCATATTCAAGAAGGCCAAGCCCGCCAAAACCTTCCTGGTCCTGATGGGAATCAGTTTCCTGCTGTCCAGTCTCGCCATGCTGCTGGTCTCGGGCGGCATCCTGGATTCCGACAGGATCGAAAGCATCATGGAGGCCATGACAGAGGAACGGCTCCAGAGCCTGGTCAATACCTGGCTGAACGTTCCGAACCTGATCTGCACCATCCTGCTGATGTGTGGCCTGTATTTCAGACTCAAGACCATAAAGCACTAGACCATGCAATTCGACGAGAACAAACCCATTTACATCCAGATCGCGGACGCCATCTGCGACAAGGTCCTGGCCCGGGAATTCCAGCCCGAAGAAAGGATCCCGTCCGTACGCGAATACGGTGCCGGGATCGGAGTCAACCCCAACACGGTCGCGCGGTCCTATGACCTGCTGACCGAACGGGGCGTAATCTACAACAAACGGGGAATCGGATTCTTCATCTGCGAAAACGCGCACAGCGCGATCCTCGAAGCCGAACGCAAGCGTTTTCTCTCGGAAGAATGGCCCCAGACCCTCAAACGCATCCAGCTGCTCGGGCTGGATCCCGAAGAATTGATCAAACAGTAATATAACATGAAACGTATTCTCTCACTTCTTGCAGCGGTTCTCGTAATGAGTTCCTGCACCTTCATCAAGATCAACGGAACCAATCTCAGCGGCAAAAACACCGTGGAGGCCTCCTCCAACGTCCAGACCAAGACCTTCGAGGTCGTGGATTTCGACAGGCTGACCCTGGATGTCCCGGCGGACGTGGCCTATGAGCGCGCCGACAGCCCCTTCCTGGAAATCAGCGCTCCCGACAACGTAATGGACCAGATCGTCCTGACCCAGGAGGGAAGCAGCCTGCGGATCTCTTTCCGCAACAAGATCGTTTTCCGCGGCCTGCGGAACTTCAAGATCCGTCTCGGATCCTCCAGCCTGTCCGACCTGAACGCCAACGGGGCGACGGACTTCGACTGCCTCAAGGGCTTCACCACCGATGACTTTTCGGTCATGGTTTCCGGTGCCGGCGACCTCAAGATCAATCACCTGAAGGCCTCGAACGTCCGGATCCGGATCAACGGAGCCGGTGACCTGAACCTGGACGACACCCGTTGCGCGTCGCTGGACGTGAACGTCTCCGGAGCCGGCGACATCGACGTCAAGAACCTCAACTGCGACGGCTTGCTGAAGGTGGTCGTCAACGGAGCGGGCGATGCCGAGGTTACCGGCAAGACCGGGGAAGCGGACCTGACCATCAACGGAGCCGGGAAAATCAACGTGAAGGGCCTTGAAGGACCGATCGTCAACTCCTCCGTCAACGGAATCGGATCGATCTCGAAACGCAGATAAACGCGTCAGCGCGCAAGAATCGGGCGGTGTGCAGATCTGCGCGCCGCCTTTTCGTTTTCAGCGATGCGCGGGAACTCCGCCGGCGGGACGGCGGCCTGCAGAAAAGCCTCCCAGATCCAGCCGACAGCCGTTTCCGAGGGGTGCAGCAGGTCTTCCGCATAGAAACGGTAATCCCGCAGTTCGTCCAGCAGGATCTCGTAGGCGGGGAAGTACGCCGCAGCGCTGCGGCCCGCGAGGAAACGGTCCAGGGCCAGCAGGAGCGTCGCCTTGGACAGCTGGTTCTCATGCGCCCCGTCGCCCAGGTGCCGGATGGGGCTGACGGTGAAGATGTACTCCGGACCGCCGCCCGGCGGGCAGATCCGCTCCAGGCAGTCCAGCACCTGCGCCTCGTCCAGGCGTTCGTGCACGAATTCCGCGGCGGGACGTTTCAGGCAGTTCGACACCACCACGCCGCTGTCGCGCAGCCGCCAGACAAAGGCGGTTCCGAGGGTCACGATGAGCTTGGTGCAGCGCTGCCGGAAGGCTGCCGCCCCGACCAGGGAACGGTTGGCGTTCTCCAGGAAGGACGCAGCATCCGGACGGGCGAAGGAGCTGTGGTGGCTCCACGAGCAGACGAGTTCCGCCCCGGCGCCCATCTGCACGCAGTCCGCCTCCGTGAAGGGGCGGGGATCCGACAGGCGATCCAGCGCCTGTGCGACGGAAGCGGGGTTGTACAGGGTGCCGAAAGGATTGACGCAGACCTCGAAGCCTGCAGCGGCCAGACGCGATCCGATCCGGTCCGCGAAGCAGCTGCCCAACACCAGTACGCGGTCTTCCAGGCTGATCTGCACCGGCAGCGGAGGACAGTTTATGGGCGTCGTAAGTTTCATACCGTTTTCAATTCTTTGCAAAAATACTAAATTTGCGTTATGAAAAAGACTATTCTCCTTCTCGCACTGCTGCTGGCCGCCACCGGCGCACGGGCGCAGCGCTTCGAATACGATGTCCGGCTGGACTACCTGTTCAACAACGGATCGTACAACGCATCCAAGGAACTGTTCGAGTCGAACAAGATCCTCCACGGCCTGGTATTCACCCCGCTCGTGGGTGTCAGCGTACGCCAGTTCGGCAACGTCAGCCACCGGGCGATGATCGGCATCGACGTCATCAAGGAATTCGGCATCCAGACGCCGCACCAGGACATGTTCAAGGAGATCGTCTATTTCTACAACCTCGAAGCCCGCCTGCGTGACGGCGGCGTGCTGTCCGGCATCGCCGGCTGTTTCCCGACTTCCTTCCTCGAGCACGGCTTCACCCAGGACTACTTCAGCGACGAGATCGCGTTCCGCGACCGCAACTTCGAGGGCTTCGGCGTCAAATACCGCAACCGCAGGCTCTATGCCGACCTGGCCTTCGACACCTTCAGCCGCCGGGCGGAAGACAGCCGCGAACGGATGCAGCTGATGGCGACGGGCGAGTGGAACTTCTTCCGCACCCTTTCCCTGGGCTGGACGGCGTACGGCCTGTACTTCGGACCCTCCGACCGCCTGCAGAACACGGTGTATTTCGCCAAGGCCTTCGCCTACCTCAAATGGGCACCCAAGACCGACCTGCAGGCGCTTTCCGTCTCGGCGGGCTGGGTGCAGACCTACCACCGGGACATGGCCGTGGACGGCGAAAAGCTGCTGCCGGGCGGCCTGATGTCCATCCAGGAAATCCGCCACTGGAACTTCGGCCTGCAGAACAACCTGTATTTCGGCCAGGACCTGATGCCCCTGTACGCCCACAGCTACCAGGGCGTCCGTTACGCCGCGGACCTGTATTTCGGCAAGCGCTTCTATCACACGCAGATCGAGGGATTCTCGCTGTATGACCGTGCGGAACTGTACTGGGAGCCGCGTCTGGCCGACTGGGTCACGATCCGCTTTGCCCTCGCCGCCCATCTGGGCAACCCCACGAACGAGTTCGGACTCTTCCGCGGCTGGCAGCAGATCGTTTCCGTCAAATTCAACCTCGATTCCCTCCGACCCTCCAAAATCAGATAAGGCATGAAAAAGATCCTCCTCGCCGCGGCGATGGTGCTGGCGGCCCTGACTGCCTGCGGCCCCCGCAATGGCGCGCATACGCTCCATATCCTGACGACAGACGACGTACACGGCGCCTGGTTCGATTCCCTGTACGTGACCAAGGGGCGCGTAAAGTCCCTGATGGCCGTCAACGGTTACGTGGACAGCGTCCGCCGGGCGGTCGGCAAGGAGAATGTGCTGCTGATCGACGCGGGTGACTGCCTGCAGGGCGACAACGCCGCCTATTACTACAATTACGTCCAGACCGAAGGCGAACACCTGTTCGTCCGCCTGGTCGATTACATGGGATACGACGCCATCGTGGTGGGCAACCATGACATCGAGACGGGGCATCCGGTCTATGACAAGGTGCGCGCCCAGCTGGAGAGCCACGGCATCCCGTTCCTGGCGGGAAACGCCATCCGCAACGACAACGGCGAGCCCTATTTCCAGGAATACGCCGTCTTCAAGCGTGCCGGGATGAAGGTCCTGGTGCTGGGATACACCAACCCCAACATGAAGGCATGGCTGCAGGAAGAGCTCTGGTCCGGCATGACCTTCGAGTCCCTGCTGCCGCTGGTCCAGCAGCGCGTGGACGCGATCGTGGCCAAGGAAAAGCCCCAGGTGGTCATCGTGGCCATCCATTCCGGCACGGGTGACGGCCGGGGCGACCAGCTGGAATCCCAGGGACTGGACCTGTTCCGTTCGCTGCGGGGCGTGGACGCCGTGGTGTGCTCGCACGACCACCGTCAGCTGACCATGCAGAACGATTCGATCATCCTGCTGAACGCCGGCAACAAAGCCCGCTACATCGGGCACGGAACCATCACGGCCGACATCCGCGGAGGCCGGGTCCGCAGCAAGGAACTGTCGGCGGAGCTGATTAACGTGATGTACGAGAAGACCGATCCGAAGATGTCCGCCGCCTTCCACAAGGAGTTCTGCGAAGTGCGGGATTTCACCCTGCGCAAGGTGGGCGAGCTGCGCTGCGACATGTGGACCCGCGACGCCTACCGCGGCATGAGCAACTACATCAACTTCGTCCATACGGTCCAGCTGGACGTCCCCGAAGCCCAGATTTCCTTCGCCGCGCCGCTGACCTACAACGGACACATCCGCAAGGGCGACCTGATCTACAACGACCTGTTCACGATCTATCCCTTCGAGAACCAGATGTTCGTCATCCGCATGACGGGCGACGAGATCCGCCGCTTCCTGGAGTACTCCTACGGCCGCTGGATCCAGACCTATGACGGCCGTCATGTGTTCAAGATCAGCCAGCAGCCGGATTCCCGCACCGGAGCCCGGAACTGGTCCTTCAACGGACGCACCTACAACTTCGATTCCGCGGCCGGCCTGATCTACACCGTGGACATCACCAAGCCCCAGGGAAGCCGCATCCGGATCCAGTCCCTCGCGGACGGTTCGCCTTTCGACCCGAAGGGCTGGTACAACGTCGCACTGACCTCGTACCGGGCCAGCGGCGGGGGAGAGACGATGCCCAAGGGCGCCGGGATCAGCTCGGACGAGCTGGACGCGCGCGTCGTGGCACGCTATCCCGAAATCCGCGAGCTGATGTATGACTACGTGAGCAAATACGGCGTCATCGACGAGGCGCGTCTCAACAACGCAGCCCTGCTCGGCGAATGGCACTTCATTCCCGAGAAACTGGCCCACGATGCGATCGAGGCCGATATGAGGCTGGTATTCGGGCGCTAGGGCCTAGCGGCGCATTCCCTTCAGGCGGGCGGCCAGACTGCCGTCCATCGCCATCTTCATCATCCTGCGCGAGTTTTCGAACTGCTTGAGCAGCTTGTTGACGTCCGCGACCGTCGTGCCGCTGCCGTCGGCGATGCGCTTGCGGCGGCTGCCGTTGATCGCCTCGGGGTTTTCACGCTCGTACGGCGTCATCGACTGGATGATAGCTTCGGTGCCCTTGTAGGCGTCATCCGGGATGTCCACGTCCTTGAGAGCCTTGTCCATGCCCGGCAGCATGCCCGCCAGGTCCTTGACGTTGCCCATCTTCTTGACCTGCTGCAGCTGGTTGTAGAAATCGTTCAGGTTGAACTGGTTCTTCGCAAGTTTCTTCTTCAGGGCGCGGGCCTGCTGTTCGTCGAACTGCTCCTGGGCCTTCTCGACCAGGCTGACCACGTCACCCATGCCCAGGATACGGTCCGCGATGCGCTTGGGATGGAAGACGTCCAGCGCCTCGAGTTTCTCTCCGGAGCTGATGAACTTGATGGGCTTGCCGGTCACGGCCTTGATGGACAGGGCCGCACCGCCGCGGGTGTCACCGTCCATCTTGGTCAGCACGACGCCGTCGAAATCGATTGCCTGCTGGAAGGCCCGGGCCGTTTCGACGGCATCCTGGCCGGTCATCGCATCGACGACGAAGAGGGTCTCCTGCGGCTTGAGCGCATCGTGCAGGGTGGAAATCTCCTCCATCAGTTCCTGGTCCACGGTCAGGCGGCCGGCCGTATCGACGACCACCACGCTGACACCGTCCCGGCGGGCCTGGGCAATTGCCTGGGTCGCCACGGTGACGGGATTCTTCTCGCCGTCCACGCTGAATACGGGGACTTCTATCTGGCCTCCGAGGGTCTTCAGCTGTTCGATGGCGGCCGGGCGGAAGGTGTCGCAGGCAGCCAGCATCACCTTCATGCCGCGCTTGCTCTTCAGCAGGCGGGCGAGCTTGGCGCTGAAGGTCGTCTTACCGGAACCGTTCAGACCGGCGACCAGCACGACGGCGGGGGAGCCCTTGACCTGGATGTCGGATGAATCGCTGCCCATGAAGTCGGCCAGTTCGTCGTGGACGATCTTGACCATCATCTGCTGGGGCTTGACGGCCGTCAGCACGTTCTGGCCCATGGCCTTCTCCTTGACGCGGTCGCAGAATTCCTTGGCGACCTTGTAGCTGACGTCGGCGTCCAGCAGGGAACGGCGGACCTCCTTGAGGGTCTCGGCGACGTTGATTTCGCTTATTTTTCCTTCGCCCTTCAGCAACTTGAAGGAGCGTTCCAGTCTTTCAGAGAGATTTTCAAACATAGCGTGCAAAAATACACAATAAACTGATGCAAAACAATGCCGTTACCCGGCCAGCTCGTCCATCCATACCGCTGCGGACAGGTCGGACGGCATGCGGAAGCTCCCGCGGGGGGACAGGCAGACCGAACCGATCTGCGGCGCGTCGGGGCCGCAGTTGCGCTTGAACTGCTGGGCGAAGAAGCGGCGCAGGAACACCGGCAGCCACTTTTCGATGGCGGCGCGGTCATAGCGCGGGGCCAGCCGTTCGGCAGCGGCATCCAGGATCTGCCGGGGAGACATTTCCTGACGCAGCAGGGCATACAGGAAGAAGTCGTGCAGGTCATACGGTCCCACGATGTCCTCGGTCGGCTGGACGCCGGGCAGCAGTTCGGGCGAAACCGGGGTCTCCAGCACGGAGATCAGGATCGGAGCCGCCCCGGGGAAATGCCGGTCCGCGGCGTGGCGCACCATTTCGCGCATCAGGGTCTTGGGCAGCCCGGCATTGACGCCGTACATGGCCATGTGGTCCCCGTTGAAGGTACACCAGCCCAGCGCCAGTTCCGACAGGTCGCCGGTCCCGACGACCAGTCCGCCTTCATCTCCGGCGATGTCCATCAGGATCTGCGTGCGTTCCCGCGCCTGGGCGTTCTCGTAGGTCGTATCATGGCGGTCCAGGGGATGCCCGATGTCCTGCAGGTGCCGGGTTACGGAAGGGACGATGGAGATGTCGCGCCGGGTGATGCCCAGGGTGGACATCAGCGCCGAAGCGTTGCCGTGCGTGTGGTCGGTGGTGCCGAAACCCGGCATCGTCACGCCGATGACCTGGCTGCGGGACCAGCCGAGCGCATCCGCCGCCCGGACGGCGACCAGCAGCGCCAGGGTCGAATCCAGCCCGCCGGATACGCCGATGACGGCGCTGCGGGCGTGGATGTGCTCGAGCCGCGTCGCCAGGCCCATGGTCTGGATCTCGAAAATCTCGTCACAGCGCCGGGCCAGTTCGTCCGCATCCTGTGGGATGAAGGGATTGGGGCGCATGGGGAAAGGCGGCTTGGGCGCATCCGCGGGCAGCAGTTCCGCCAGACCCGCCACGGAGGAGGGAGCGGCTTCGCTCCAGGGGACTTCGGCATACACCAGGCGGGAATCGCGGTGAAAACGCGTTCCCCGGGCGATTTCAACGCCGTCCGGGCCGATCACCAGGGAGCCCCCGCCATACACGCAGTCCGTCGTGGATTCGCCGTATCCGGCATTGGCCAGGGCCAGGGAACAGGCATGCTGCCAGCACCAGGCGCCCAGGGCGGCGCGGATCCGGTCCCAGTGGGCCACCCGCTCGGGTTCGGCTTCGCACAGCAGGACCAGCGCACCGCGGCGCTGCGAGGACAGGATGACCTCGATTCCGGCGTCGGAGCCGGCCTGCAGGATGCGCGCACGGGCGGCCTGGGCGGACGCCTGCATGAGGGGATGCCCGGCCAGGCTGCCGCAGCTGGCTCCGGTCACCGCATCCCGGGGAAAAACAATGGCGCCGGCACCCGCCGAAGCGGCTTCGCGGACCAGGCGCAGGATCTCTTCCGTATTCTTGCGGACATCGCCCAGCCATACCCGGGGCGACGCAACCGCCAATTTGACTTGATTGACCATAACTTTGCAAAGTTAATTATTATCGTTATATTTGCGTACTGTAGAAACCGAAACCGGATGCTCGAAGAGATCAAGAAAGACATAGCCAGATTGATATCTTTGTACGAGGCCGAGAGGCAGCGGGCGGACAGCCTGGCCGAACGGCTCTCCCGGAGCGAATCCGAGATCGCTTCCTACAAAGAGCAGATTACTGGATTGGAACATCAGATAGACAATATGAAGCTCTCCAATGCGTTCACGGCCTCCGGGGACAACCGCGAAGCCAAAGAACGCCTGGACAAACTCATCCGTGAGATTGACAAATGCATCGCAATGCTTGAACAGTAAGGTATGGATCAGAGCATCACACTCCGGATCGCCGGCAAAGAGTACTCCCTCAAGGTGCAGAGCCCCGAGATGGAGCAGCTGATGCGCCTGGCGGCCGAGAACATCAACCAGATGCTGGCCAAGTACGACGAAAAGTTCCCTGACAAGACCCTCTTGGACAAACTTTCCTTCGTCACGCTGAACGAGACCGTTGCCCTGCTGTCCACCCAGCGCAAGCTGGCACGGGCGTCGGAGGAGGTGAAAGCCCTCCAGAGCGACATAGAGTCCTATCTGGACGGAATACAGGACGATTAGCCGTCAGGCCCATCTTCTGAAAACAACAAGTTCTTCGGAACCGGGTCCACTCGACGTGGGGATGGCAGGCCGGCCCCGCAGCCGGAAACCAGAGCCACGACGGAGCCCAAAACCTATCAGAAAGTTTTTCTGAAATTCGGCTGACGGCTTTCCTCGAACAGTATCTGCAGTTGATGCGGATACTGTTTTTTTTGTGCAACTTTTTAATATATATATACTTATGTTACTTTACTACTTACTGGCGGCCCTTGCAGGAGCGATCATCGCTCTGGCCATCTACATAATCGTTTCGCGCGCTGCCCGCAAGGGACGCGCCGACGCCATCCTCCAGAAAGCCAAGCTGGATGCCGAGAACATCAAGCAGGAGAAGATCCTCCAGGCCAAGGAGAAATTCCTCCAGCTCAAGGGAGAGCATGAGGAATACGTGAACAAGAAGAACGCCAAGATCCGCGAGGACGAGAACCGCATCCGTCAGCGGGAGAACCAGCTGAAGGACCAGGCCGCCGACCTGGGACGCAAGCAGCACGAACTGGATTCCGCCCGGGGCCAGGTGAACGCCCAGCGGGAATCGCTCGAACGCAAGAACGAAGAGCTCAAACGGCTGACGGGCCAGGTCAACAAACAGCTGGAGACCCTGGCCGGCATGAGCGCCGAGGAAGCCAAGGCCATGCTGGTGGAGAACCTCAAGGCCAAGGCCCGCACCGAGGCCCAGGCCTATATCAATGACATGATGGACGAGGCCCGCATGAATGCGGCCAAGGAAGCCAAGCGCATCGTCATCAATACCATCCAGCGGACCGCTACGGAAACCGCCATCGAGAATGCCGTCACCTCGTTCCCGATCGAGAACGACGAGATCAAGGGCCGCATCATCGGCCGCGAAGGCCGCAACATCCGCGCCCTGGAGGCGGCGACCGGCGTCGAGATCGTCGTGGACGACACCCCGGACGCCATCCTGCTGTCCGCCTTCGATCCGGTGCGCCGCGAAGTCGCCCGCCTGTCCCTGCACCAGCTGGTGCTGGACGGCCGCATCCACCCGGCCCGCATCGAGGAAGTCGTCGCGAAGGTCAGCCGCCAGCTGGAGGAGGAAATCCTCGAAACCGGCAAGCGCACCTGCATCGACCTGGGCATCCACGGCATGAACATCGAGCTGGTCCGCATGATCGGCCGCATGAAATACCGTTCCTCCTACGGCCAGAACCTGCTGCAGCACTCGCGCGAGGTGGCCAACATCTGCGCCATCATGGC
>JAFTDE010000032.1 GCA_017454335.1 Bacteroidales bacterium
CTTAACAACGGATTTCAGCGGTTACAAAGCGTCAAATCAGGAGGACTTATCGTCAATGAGGCATTTCCGGTAGTTGCTGGGGCTGATGTTGAAGCGTTTCCGGAAACAACGGGCAAAGTATTTCGGGTCATTGAACCCGACGCTGTAGGCGACCTCGGACACGCGGGTTTCATCCGCCTCCAGCAATTGGACGGCACGTTTCAGCCGGATCTCGTTGAGGAAGGCGCTCGGGCTCATGCCCGTGTCGGATTTGATGCGGTTGTACAGGGACGATCGGCTCATGTTCATCCGTTCGGCAATCTGGGCAATGGACAGGTCCGGGTTGGCGATATCCTGCTCGATGATCCGCGTCAGGTCCTGGACAAACGACGAAATGGAGCGGCGGCGGCTCTTCTCCAGGCTGCGTTTGATCTCGATTTGCGTGCGCATCTGGAGGTACAGGCGGATGGCTGAATACAGCAACAGGCACAGGGCGATCAGGCCCAGCGCGATCAGCGCTTTGCCGCCGGTTGTTTCGAAAAATTTTGGCCGCGCGTAGATGGGTACCTGCAGGGTATTGTCCATCCACTGCCCGCGCTCGTTGGTGGAACGGATCGAGAAGCGGTGCGCACCGGGGGACAGGTTCAGCAGGTAGGCCGTGTGCGAGTCGGAGACGATCCACTCTTCCGTGTCGTCCATCTTGAAGGCATATCGGATGGCATCGTTACCCCGATAGTCCAGGGCAGCAAAACGCAGGGTCAGGTCCCGTTCGTTCCGCGCCAGTCGGATCGGGAACGCCATGCGGTTCACATTCGCATTGGCGATGCTGATGCCCGTCAGGACCATGGGAGGCACGTAATCGTCCGTATCCAGTTGCTGCGGGTCGATGCAGATCAGGCCTTTGCTGGTGCCGAGGCACAGATTCCCGCCAATCCGTTGCGGCGCGGCTCCGGAGAAGAGGAAGGGACGGGGAAAGTCCTCCTGGCGGAAGGTGCTGACGGCGTCCGTTCCGGGTCCGATCCGGGAGATGGAGCGTTCGCTGGTGGCGTACAGGACTCCCTGGGTATCGCAGATGACGCTGAGGACGACGTCTGACGCCAGGCCGTCGGAAGCCGAGATTTGCCGGAACAAGAGCGTTTCGGCCAGGGGGTCCGGCGACAGCAGCCTGCAGATGCCCTCGTTGGCGGTTGCCAGCCAGATCTCCCCTTTCGGGCCGACCGTGATGAATGTGATGTCATTGGCCGGGAGGCCGTCGCTGCGGTCCGGATCGAAGTTGTGCTGGTGGATGCGGAACTGTTCCGGGTCGTCGCTACGTGCGTCGATGGCGAACAGCCCGTCACCCGTGCCGACCAACAGGATGCCGTCCTGGACCTCGCATACCCGGCGGACACGCAACCCGCTGAGGAAATGGGTGAATCCTTCCCCGTCGAACAGGTCCAGCCCGCCGCGGAAAGTCGCCGCCCAGACTCTCCCGCGCCCGTCGATGCTGACGGAGAATACTTCGTCGTTGGCCAGCTGGCCGGCGCCGTAATGGCGGACAGAATAGCGCCCGGCTTCGCCTTGCAGCCGGTATAGCCCGTCGTAGCGCGATGCGACCCAGATGCTGCCGTCCTGCCCCGTTTCGATCGACGAGATGGCGCTGGGGGCGAAGCTCCTGTGCTGTGTCTGGATGCGACCGTCCGGCGTAAGGTAGCCGACGGAATTCATTTCGGGGTCATACAGCTGCAGCGTGCCGTCTTTGCTGCCGATCCAGATCCGGTCGTCGCCCACCTGGCGGATGCTGGTGACCTCCCGGTCCGCGGGGCCGAGATGGCGGGCGACCGGATTGCGAAGGGTCACCACATCGATGTCCCGGTCCAGGGTGAACCAGAGGTTGCCCTGCCGGTCCTGGAAGAAGTATCGTATCCGTTCAGCGGCTGTGTACGCCCCCTGCGGGAAGCACATCCGTTCCGCGCTTTCGTCGAAATACAGGATGGATCCGTCGTATTTGAAAATGATCCAGATGCGCGCTGCGCTGTCCTCGTACAGCACAGCTTCGGGATTCTGGCAGCGGAAGCCGGGCGGAAAGGGGATGACGCTGTCCGTCCCCGCCGCCGTGCAGCGCAGTTCCCCGGCATTGTCCCAGGCGAAGCGGCGCCCCCGGGAATCGACGAGGACGGTCTGCTGCGCGGCGGCGGGCAGATACGCATCCAGGCTGTCCTGATCGGGCAGGCTGAATTGGGCTGTCGTCGGATCGAACATTACGTAGGAACCGCCGGACGAACAGATCAGCCCTCCGTCCGGGCCTGCGAAGATGTCGTCCACCCGGTTGTTGTCCATCAGGGGGGACTTGAATTTGCGGATGCTGTACCCGTCGTATTGGCACAGCCCGTCGAAGGAACCGATCCAGATGAGTCCGGACGGATCCTGGAACACGCAGGTCAGGTGGTTCTGCAGCGCCCCGAAATCGCTCCCCCGGATCTGGCGGACAGACAGGAAAGGCTGGGCCTGCAGTGTCAGGCAACACAGCAGGCAGCAGGCAAGGGCGCGCAGACGGAACTTCATGAGGCGTTGTCGCTAACGGAATTCGGCCGGAACGGATACTACGGAATAATAGGCCTGTTTTTTCTGCTGGTTCCGGTCAAACAGCAGGGGATAGTTGGTCCGGTTCGGGATCGGATAGTTGTTCTTCCAGGACAGTCCGTCGCTCAGGTCCCAGAAGGTGACGCGTTCGATCTGGTCCCGGTGCCGGTACAGGGTGCGCATGATCTCGGCATAGCGGTCGGCCAGTTCCCGGTCGATCTCCGGGGGCAGCCCGTCCTTGTAGGGATCCAGGTGGCGCATGAACTCTTCGCGCTGGAACATCGGGTCCCGCAGCGCGCTTCCGCTGGTCTGGCCCCAGCGGGAAATCGGCAGCACATCGACATCCAGTTCGGTGATCATGACCTTGAGGCCCATGGACGAGAAGATATCGATGGCTTCTTCGACATAGTGCATTTCGGGATAATCGAGGCCCCAGTGCGCCTGGATGCCCACGCCGTCGATCTTGATGCCGGCCTCACGGAGCATATTAACCGCCCGGACGACGCCCTGGACCTTGGACGGACGCCAGAGGTTGTAGTCGTTGTAGTACAGGTCTCCGACCGGATCCCCTTCCGCGGCAGCCTGGAAGGCCAGGCGCATCACTTCGTCGCCGTCGCCGCCAAAGGCTTTCACCCAACCGATGTCGCGGTAGCCGCCTTCTTCGCTGATGATTTCGTTGATGACGGTCCAGGAATCGACATCCCCGGAGAAATGCCGGGTCACCGTCCGGACGTATTCCGTCAGGGTCCGGGTCAGTTCTTCCCGGGATTTGGGCTGGCCGTCAGGCCGGTTCCAGAAGAACTGCGGCGTCCGGTTGTGCCAAACGAGGGTGTGTCCGGTGAACTTCAGGCCGTGCTGCTTGGCGAAGGCGATGTTCTGTTCGCCCGGGGTGAAATCCCATTTGTCCGGTGTCGGATGCAGGGTCAGGGGTTCAAAGTCGTTGTTGGGCGTAAAGGTGTTGAACTCTCGCAGGAACAGTTCCTGCGAGGCGCTGTCCTGGCCTGAAATGACGCTGTGGTAAACCGAACATCCGATCGGGAAGGCGTCTGCATAGGCATCCTTCAGGGAGGGATACTCCTTTACGCTGTTGCAGGCGACGAGGCAGGCCGCTGCCAGGGCGGCGATGACAATTCTTCTCATACTACAACTCTTTGATCATGATGTCCTTGAACCGGATCTTGAGTTCGTCATTGCGGTGCAGCTGCAGGGCCAGGTGGCCTTTCATTCCGACACCGTGGCGGGTGTGCAGGGCATCATTGAGGATGCCGTCACCGTCCCAGTCGGCGTTGACTACGCCGTTGACGATGGTCTTGATGTGCGTTCCCCGACACACCAGCACCATTTCGTTCCATCCGTTCCCTTCGTCGTTGAACTTGAAGAAGTGATGTGCGGGTTCGTATTCGGGATACATCCGGGGGTTCTGCAGTTCGGGATACAGCCAGCGCTGGACCTCGTAGGTCTCGTCATAGACGAACCCGGTCCGCCAGGTCATCGGGAGATTGGGATTGATGTCGGCCTGGGGGCCGTTCAGCCATCCGCCGGCCAGGTCGGGTTCGAAACGGCTGCGGAAGTTCACGCCGCTGTTTCCGGTGGATTCCCGGTACGCCTGGAACTTGAAGGTCAGGATGAAGTCGCCGTATTCCTTGTCGGACATCAGCCACACATAGTGGTGGTCGCGGCGGCCGATGGAGTTGCAGTAGATGGTGCTGTCTTCCACGGTCCAAAACACCTTATCCGCGTCCTGCGGCTTGCATTCGATGTGCCAGCCGGACAGGTCGACGCCGTTGAACAGGGGGACCCAGGCGCTTTCCTGGTGGTTGTTGCAGGAAATGGATAACAGTCCCGTAAGGGCCAGAAGAAGAATAGTTCTTGTCGTGCGCATAGTTCTTTGCAGTTTAACTCTTAAAGATAAATTACATGGCAGGAACGGGACGGGGACAATCTCTTATAAAAGGTGGAATACCCCGCCAGCACATCAAATATACAACAATTTCGCGACTTTCAGGAGGTTCCCGGCGGCGGGGAGGCTGATAGGTCGGGAGGACTCCGTTCGCTTCGCTCACTCCGGACCCTCCCGGCGTTTCCTGCGTCCTCGCTGCGCGAGAACTGGTCTCCGCCGGGCCCCGTCCCGCTTCCCGTGGCCGCGGGTGGCCACGCCTCCCAACCTGTCAGCCCCCCGCCGCCGCCCGTGATTGGCCCTTTGCGCCAGAAACAACTTCACCCGCCAATGACAAAGGTCCGACCCTCTGCGCAAAAAGTGAAATTCACCGGGCACGGGGAAGTGGCCCTGGCGGCCGTAGGAGGGCTGTTGCCGTGCCCGGTGAGGCAAAATCGCCGCGCCTGGCACGCCAATGTGCCCTGCACAGCGCTGTGGGGCTGGTCAGCGTGCCCAGCGAATTTCGGGCTATATGTCAATAGGGTAGTTTTCCGCACGAAAAAAGTCCAGCAAATCTTGCTGGACTTTTCGAGAGCGGAAAACGGGGCTCGGACCCGCGACCTCAACCTTGGCAAGGTTGCGCTCTACCAACTGAGCTATTTCCGCAATTTGCGAACTCACGTCCGCTTTGGGACTGCAAATATAAGTTGATTTTTTTATTCCGCAAATAATTGCGGCCAAAAAATCACAAATTGCGCGGATCTGCCCGCCATGCACCCGCCCGCCGGACCCCCGCCGGGCCCCTCTCCCCGTCAAACTTCCGGGGCGGCGGCGAATTCCTGCAGGAAGCGCATGTCGTTCTCGAAGTAGTGGCGCAGGTCGTTCACGCGCCATTTCAGCATGGCGATGCGCTCCAGGCCCATTCCGAAGGCGAATCCGCTGTATTTCCTGGAGTCGATGCCGCTGGCCTCGAGCACGTTGGGATCCACCATGCCGCATCCCAGGATCTCCAGCCAGCCCGTGCCTTTGCAGATGTTGCAGCCCTTGCCGTGGCAGATGTTGCAACTGACGTCCACTTCGGCGGAAGGCTCGGTGAAGGGGAAGTACGAGGGGCGCATGCGGATCTGCGTCTCGGGCCCGAACATTTCGCGGGCGAACAGCAGGATGGCCTGCTTGAGGTCGGCGAAGGTGACGTTCTCATCGACGTACAGGCCTTCGACCTGGTGGAAGATGCAGTGCGCGCGGGCGCTGATGGCCTCGTTGCGGAAGACGCGGCCCGGGCAGATGACGCGGATCGGGAGTTTCATGGACTCCATCGCGCGCACCTGCACGCTGGACGTGTGCGTGCGCAGCAGCAGCGGGTTCGGATGGCCCGTGGACACGAAGAAGGTATCCTGCATGTCGCGCGCCGGGTGGTTCGGCGGGAAGTTCAGGGCTTCGAAGACATGGTAGTCGTCCTCGACTTCCGGACCCTCGGCCACGTCATATCCGAACTTGCGGAAGATGTCCACGATCTCCTGCCGGACGATCGAGACCGGATGCCGGGATCCCAGCTCGAAGTTGTCTCCGGGCATGGTCAGGTCCTCGCGCGGACCGGCGGCGGACTCTTCGCCCAGCCCCGCCTTCAGTTCCTCGATCCGGGCCTGGGCGGCCTGCTTGAGTTCGTTCAGGGGACGGCCCAGCTCTCTCTTGACCTCGGGTGCGACGGAGCGGAACTCCTCGAACAGGGCGGTGATGACACCCTTCCGGCCCAGCAGCCGCACGCGTGCCTCTTCGACTTCCTTGGCGCTTTTGCACTGGAGCTCGCGGATTTCGCCGAGCATCCGTGCGATATCTTCTTTGTTGATCATCTTATTGGTTCTGTAATTTGGCCATCCGCTTGTCGCGGGCTTTCTTTTCAGTCCTCGTCGTCTTGAGGTATTTGGCGGTCTGTTTCTCGTCCAGCACCTTCAGCACGGCCTGGTAGGTCGCTTCGTCCCAGCGGTCGCGGACGTTGTAGTACAGGTCCATGTTGCCGACCTTGGCTTTGGTGAGCGCGTCCAGCTCTTCCTGCATGGCGGTATAGTTGTGGACGAAGATCGAGTCGATGAAGAAGATCTGCACCTCGTCCAGCTTGTACGTGTCCGTGTACCGGTCCACCTGGTTCTGGATGGACTCATACAGCTGGCGGGCGGCCTCTTCGGGATTCTCCGGCATCTCCTGGGCAAACAGGCCCAAAGGCAGCATCATCAGGAGGAGGATATGAAAATATTTCATATATTCGTAAGTTAATCGGACACAAAGATAGAAAAAATATGAGAAAACCCGTTATTCTGTTCCTGGCCCTGCTGGGCCTGCTGGCCCCGACCCGCACGGACGCCTGCACCAACATCATCGTCACGCCCGGAGCCAGCTCGGATGGTTCCAGCATGGTTTCCTACGCCGCCGACTCCCACATGCTGTACGGCGAGCTGTATTTCAACGAAGCCAGGAAGAACCGCCTGGGCAGCTGGCTGAAGATCAACGAGTGGGACACCAACCGCCCGCTGGGCCGCATCGCGCAGGTCGAGCAGACCTACCTCACGGTCGGCAACATGAATCAGTACCAGCTGATCATCGGCGAGACCACCTGGGGCGGCCGGGAAGAGCAGGCCGACCCGAACGGCATCATGGACTACGGCAGCCTGATCTACGTGACGCTGCAGCGGGCCAAGACCGCCCGCGAGGCCATCGAGACCATCGTCGCGCTGGCCAATGAATACGGCTATCCCTCCGAGGGCGAGACCTTCTCCATCGCCGACACCAAGGAGGCCTGGATCATGGACCTCGTCGGCAAGGGAGCCAGCGAGAAGGGCATCGTCTGGGTCGCCCGCCGCATCCCCGACGGATACATCTGCGCCCACGCCAACCAGGCCCGCATCACCACCTTCCCGAAGAACGATCCGGACAACTGCCTGTACGCCCCGGACGTCATCTCCTTCGCCCGCAAGAAGGGATGGTACAGCGGCAGCGACAGCGACTTCAGCTTCCGCGACGTGTACAACCCGCTGGACTTCAGCGGAGCCCGCGCCTGCGAGGCCCGGGTCTGGAGCGCCTTCAACATCCTCTGCAACGGCATGTTCTCCTACACGGAGAACGGCGCCTCGGTCAGCCGCCCGGCCTCCGACTGGCTGGACTATGCGATGGGATATGACCTCAAGGGCGAGATGCCCCTGTTCGTCCGCCCGCCGCGCAAGCTGACGGTCAAGGACATCGCCGACGTGATGCGTGACCACTACGAGGGCACCCCGATGGACATGACCACCGATATCGGCGCGGGCGGAAACGCCCTGCCGTACCGCTGGCGCCCGATGTCCTTCGAGTACGAAGGCCAGAAGTACATCAACGAGCGCGCCATCGCGACCCAGCAGACCGGATTCTGGTTCGTCGGCCAGGCCCGCGGGTTCCTGCCCGACGAGGTGGGCGCCCTGCTGTGGTTCGGCACCGACGATGCCGCCACGTCCTACCTGACCCCGATCTATGTCTATATCACCAAGGTGCCCGACTGCCTGCGCGTGGGGAACGGCGACCTGCTGCACTACAGCAACACCTCGCAGTTCTGGATGTGCAACCGCATCGCCAACGCCTGCTACCGGATGTACGACCAGATGGCCCCGATCGTGCGCAAGGCCGCGGACGACTTCGAGAAGGACCAGATGTTCGACAAGATCCCCAAGAACGACGCCAAGATGGCCGAGCTGATCGCCAAGGGCCAGCAGCAGAAGGTCCTGCACCTGAACACGACCTACAGCTACAACACCGCCCAGAAGCAGTTCCGCGCCTGGAAGGACCTGGAGGAAATGCTGCTGGTCAAGTTTATCGACGGCAACGTCAAGGCCCAGGACGCCAAGGGCAACTTCAAGCACTCGCAGTACTCCGACGGCATTCCCGTGGAGATGACCCAGCCCGGATACTCCGAGCGCTGGAAAGAGGCCGTCGTCCGCGAGCACGGCGATGTGATCCGCGTCCCCGAGAACCAATAACCCGACTCCGCCTATGAAAAACAGGACCCTTCGTTTCGGCGCGCTGGTCGCCGCCGGCGCAGCCCTGACGGGCTGTGCCCAGAAAGAAGCCCCCAGGCCCAATGTCGTCTTCATCCTGGCCGACGACCTGGGCTGGGGCGACCTGAGCTGCTATGGCCAGCAGCGCTTCCAGACCCCGAACATCGACGCCCTGGCCAGCCGCGGCATGCTGTTCACGCAGGCCTATTCCGGCACCGCCGTCAGCGCCCCGTCCCGTTCGTGCCTGGTGACCGGAACGCACTCCGGCCACACCTGGGTGCGCGGCAACCTGCGGGTTCCGCCCGAGGGCCAGCACCCCCTCCCGGAAGGCGCCAGCACCATTTTCCATGACTTCAAGGACGCGGGATACACGACCGGCGCCTTCGGCAAATGGGGCCTGGGTCCCATCGCCTCCACCGGCGACCCGCTCCAGCAGGGCGTGGACCACTTCTTTGGATACAACTGCCAGACCCTGGCGCACAGCTACTACCCCGATCACCTGTGGGACAACGACGAGAAGGTGATCCTGGAGGACAACGTCGACGAGATCCCCTACGGCCAGGGCACCTACTCGGCCGACCTGATCCACCGCAAGTCCCTGGAGTTCATGGAAGATGCGGTAGCTTCCGGCCAGCCCTTCTTCATGTGGGTCCCGACGACCATCCCGCACGCCGAGCTGATCGTTCCCGAGGATGACATCATCCAGCAGTTCCGCGGGAAGTTTCCCGAGACCCCCTTCGCCGGGGTCGACCTGGGGATGCCGCGCTTCCGCACCGGCGGCTACTGCTCGCAGGAATACCCCCACGCGACCTTCGCCGCCATGGTGGTCCGGCTGGACCGCTACGTGGGCGAGATCGTCGCCAAGCTGAAAGAGCTGGGCGTCTATGACAACACCATCATCATCTTCTCCAGCGACAACGGCCCCCACCAGGAAGGCGGCGCCGATCCGGAGTTCTTCGACAGCAACGGACCCCTGCGCGGCATCAAGCGCGACCTGTACGAGGGCGGCATGCGCGAGCCCTTCATCGTCCAGTGGCCCGGGCACACCCCGGAGGGCGTCAAGACGGATTTCATCTGCTCGTTCTGGGACCTGATGCCCACCTTCCGCAGCCTGATGGGCAGCGACAAGGGCACCGACGGGCTGGACGGCATCGACCTGACGCAGCTGCTCAACGGTCGGGAGAAACGGCAGAAAGCCCACGACTTCGTGTACTTCGAACTCGCGGAGAGCAAGGCCCAGGCCGTGCGGCAGGGCCCCTGGAAACTGCTGCACCTGGGTATCGGAACCCCGGCGGAGCGTTACGAGTTGTACAACCTGGACGAAGACCTGGGCGAGACGACGGACATCGCCGCCGCGAACCCGGACAAGGTGGCGGCCCTGCAGGCGATCATGGAACGGGAACACGTTCCCAATCCGACCTTCCCGCTGTTCCCGGGGGAGTGATTCCTACAGCTCCTTGATCTTGATGTTGCGGTAACGGACCAGGCACCCGTGGTCCTGCAGGAGGATGTGCCCCTCCTCGAAATTCCCGAAATCGGGATAGTTGCGGTACTTGCTGTACGCGACCAGCGCGTCCCATTCCTGGTTGCCGCGCTCGTATTCCAGCAGCTTGTGCCCGTTCAGCCAGTGCTCGACATGGGACCCGTCCACGACGATCGCGGCGGTCCCCCAGCCGTTGAAGAGATCCCCCTCCCAGTCCCCGTGCGGGGCCGGGATCAGGTCATAGAGCGACCCCAGCGTGCGGTTGCCCTTGACACCCAGCTTGGCGTCCGGATGCCGCTCGTCGTCCAGGACCTGGAACTCGCAGCCGATGGCCGCCCCCCGGTAACCGGGCGCAGCCGGATCGATGAAGTACTTGATGCCGCTGTTGGCCCCCTCGCTGATCTGGAAATCCACCTTCAGGATGAAATTGCGGAACTTGCGCGTGGTGATGATGTCCCCGCCGTCCGGACTGGCCCCGCCGTTGCCGGCATGGATGTACAGCACCCCGTCCTCCACCTTCCACCCCTCCGGGAACTGCCCCTGCCGCTGGAGACTCGCGCACTGCCACCCGGCCGGCGTACTGCCGTCGAACAGCAACTGCCAACCGTCGGCCTTCTCCTTGGCCGACAGCGTATTGGGCGTATCCGCCGCGGGCGTGTTCACATACTTGGCATAATCCGTACCGCGGCCCCCTGCGCAAGCGCACAGCATACCCAGGGCCAGGACCAGCAGAAGAGCAGAAAGACGTTTCATATCGGAGTGGTTTTAATTGTATCGATAAAAATACAAAAAAAGAGGAGAAAAAAAGAAAATTCGTATATTTGCAGTCCCGTCCGGTTTGACGGGCCCGGTTTCAGGAGAGGTGGGTGAGTGGCTGAAACCACCGGTTTGCTAAACCGACGTACGCTTCACGGCGTACCACGAGTTCGAATCTCGTCCTCTCCGCGCAATTTTTGGACAAAACCCCCTCTGAGTGTATTCAGAGGGGGTTTTCTTGTTTTTGGGCTCAAAAAAATGCACCAAATTGTTTAGATCACTTTATCCACCCTCTTTCAATAGCTGTTTCAATGCAGCTTGTATCAGAGTTTATTTCAAAGCAAATTCTATTAATCATAGAAGGTAAAAACACAAGGAAACTCATCTTGATAAAGTCTCTGATGAAGATGTATTCTTCTTCTGAAACCTCATAATTAACTCTCTCTTGGTTTGACAGGATAAAACTCAAATAATTTCCATTTAGGATAAACTTCTCCACCCGAATTGAGTTGAGTTTCCCAACATCCATTAACCCCAACTGATTACCAAACTCTAATTTCCCAATTCCTGCCCCTTCATTAGACATTTTAATCCACTCTTCCACACTCAGATTAGGGTAAAAAGATATGGGGTAAGGTTTCAAAATACTAATCTTCTGAGGAACCAAGTGGTGAATTGCCTTTATGATAGTTATACAAGTACTGTTATGTACATAAAATCTATAATAAGATCTGTCTTTGCTAAACCCACTATTCAAAAACTTTACAAAAGATGTGTAAAGAGTTTGTGATTCAGGACTATGAAAACCAAGACCCTTCCATTTCCCATCAATATAAAAACAATGGTCAAAGACTACCTTGGGGTTGAAGAAGCCATTAGTCTCTGAATACAAGGCATAATATGAATTGGGTAGAAGAATAATTTGGTTTTTTTGAATGAGTTCTTTTGACATAATTAGAGTTGAAAACTATTAGTATTGAAGCAAAGATAGCTCTTTTTCTTTGGGCTCTATAATAACGAAGACAACTGTCCGATACTTTAGCAGTACGATATCCGGCCTCCCAGGGAGATGCTTCTCGTTTACCCTGTAGCGAAAACCTTGACGCCACAGACAAAGACGCAGACGTCGTTCCGGGCCAATGTTCTTGGCTCGATTGTTCGACATGCATTTGAAACGCCGTTCGGGTGTCATGGTAATCTGGATTGCAGTGCAAATTTACATAGAATCAGATATTAGCTCGTGCTGGATGGAATCAGGCGCTCGTCAATTATTCTGTTTCGTCCTTGCCCGGCGGGAGTTCTTTAAGATATTCATCGTCATCGGACCATGCCATCAATCCTAGCACATTGGAATAATCCCATTTATCTTTCGAATCGCGGACTTCTGACGGAGAACAACCAAGTACTCGTTTGACATATCGTGTAAAGACGGGCAACGACGTAAAATTCATCTCCTTGGCAAGGTCTGTAAATGAGACAGTCTGAGTTAGCAACTCCTTTCGAAGGACGCGCGCCGTATAGTAATCAATCCAGTCGCTGGCCGGACAACCGGTTGCGTTATTGCTGATCTCCGTAAGGTATTTCGATGTGATTCCCAGTTTCTCCGCGTACCATGAGACATCGCGTTGTGTTTTGCACTCTTTTTGGACGTCGAGCAGGAACCTGGCGAGATACTTGGATGGAAGCCCCCTGTCATCATGGTTATATATCTTGCGGAAAAAGACTCTCCAGAAATCGCAGAGGAAGACGCGTAAAAGGGCTCCGGTGATTTCTTCGTCCAGGTAGTTGTTGGGGTCGCCGAGATGCTCTTTGATTTGATCAAGATCCTTCTCCAGGGTCCTCTTCTCGTTAAATAAATCATCCTTCAAGGTGAGGACATGGGACATGTATGACAAGTACTTATAACATTTCGGCTCCCATGGGACTGTCGGCCGATACTCGTTCATCAAAAAGTCTGATACAAGGAGAATGTCCGCATCCGCTTCGCTATGGAACCCGATTTCGGTAACTGGCATTGTGCGTGGCAATACAAACAAGCATCCACCCATTGCCGGCGTGATTATCTGGTGCGCTTTGACCGTCATATAACCATCCCTGCAAATGATAAAGATATTGTATTGCCCCAAGAACGGCTTGAGGTCTACCTTATCTCGTTTGGAATTGTAAAATAGAATGTCTTCCATGGCCTATAAATGTCTTCAGACACAAATATAAGCCATTTATTCGAAACAGAAAAATAGTTAAGCCAATGTATCCGCAGCCAAAAGAAGGGAAAGGAAAGAATCATGCTGCCCAAGTGCCCGGAAATGTTTAAATTTGTATTCGACAAATCGAGATTCCCAGTTGAAATCCAAATAAAAGGCAAAATATTTTTGACTTTTCTATTTAGTGCGCTCTAAATCAAGCATTTGAAAAATGGTTGATTTGGGGCGTAACAATAACGATCCATCGGTCTCGTAGAGA
>JAFTDE010000033.1 GCA_017454335.1 Bacteroidales bacterium
ACGGCGCCCATGAACTGCGAGGAGATGGAGTACACCAGGTTGATGAACTCGCCGCAAAAAGACTTCAGGTCGGTCGGAGCGATGGACACGCCACCCAGCTCACGCAGGCCGGACACCAGGAAGGGATACATCGTGATGGCCACGCAGTACGGATAGCCCGGCGTGCCGCTCTCGTCATGCTTGTACAGCACGTGGGACTCCAGGTCCGCCAGGTACTGGTCCGCCAGCTGGCGGCCGTACAGGGACTTGATCTTGTCCACCATGATGTAGCGGTTCTGCTTGATGTTGTTCTCCTTGTACAGCTCCTGGCCCAGGGTCACGATGTTTTTGCGCGTGACGTTGGCGTTCGCGTCGAACTTGGACCCGGTGGCGGCGTTGGAGGCGGCAATGTAGTCCTTGATGAAGTCCCGTTTCTTGCGCAGGTCGATGTCGGCGTCGAATTTCTCGATGTACGCCAGCGCGACACGCTTGTTGATGGACATCAGGGACTCCTCTACCTGGCGGCGGATCTCGGAACTCGCGATCCCGTCATAAATGTAGAGGTTGTCGATGATCATTACGACAACATTGTCATCACAGTATTCTCCGGCTGATTTGTACGCTTCGTGTATTCCCCGCGACAATTTGACCTTGTCATACTCCTCCAGGGAGCCATTGGTTTTTCTTACATCCATAGCAAAAATGCTGAAGTTAAAGGTTATGTAGCACACCGGACCTGGGCGGGTCCGTATTCGAGTGAACAAAATTAGCCCTTAACGCCCCAAAGAAAAAGCCCCCGGGCCAAAAGTTATGAACAAGATTGTCAACAAGGCCGGCAGACGCTACAGGGACATGGTATAGGCCCGGCGGCGCATGAACGGTTCGGTCTTGTACTCCCCGAACAGGCTCTGCACCTTGAAGTTCTCTTCCAGCTGCGGATTCAGGATCATCTTGTCGATGCCGGCCGCGACACAGTTCTCATGGATGTGCTGGAACAGCAGCACGCTCGCTCCCTTGCCCTGGTACTCGGGCAGGATGCCGATCAGCAGGGCTTCCAGCGTATCGTTGTGCCGGAGTGCATGCAGGATGTGTGCAAAACCGAAGGGGAACAGGCGCCCGCCGCAGCGCTTGACGGCCTTGGACAGGCTGGGCACGCAGAAAGCGAATCCGACCGGCTGGTCCTGCTCGTTCAGGCAGATGGCGATGAAGCGCGGGTCCAGGATCGGGACATAGGTCTGCAGGTAGCGTTTGATCTGCCGGTCCGTCAGGGGTGTGAACTGGAACAGCGGGGCGAAGCTCTCGTTGTACATATGGAAGATCGACATGCCGTACTTGTCCGCCAGCTCCCGGGTCGAACCGCCCTTGTATACGTGCAGCCCGTAGCGCTGCCGGATCAGGTCGGCATACTGGAACATGGGCGGCATCTCCGCGGGAATCTCCACGATGCGCTGGGTCCAGTCTACATCCTTGCGCAGCCCGGCTTCCTGCAGCAGGCGGTCGTAGTAGGGATAATTGTACAGGCAGGTGAAGGGGCTCAGGTGTTCGTATCCTTCGACCAGCAGGCCTTCCTTGTCCATGTCGGTAAAGCCCCAGGGTCCCTTGAGCGTATCGCAGCCCCGTTCGCGCCCCCAGGCGGACACGGCGCCGACAAGGGCCTCCACCACGGAAAGGTCTTCGATGAAATCCATCCAGCCGAAGCGGACGTTCTTCTGATTCCAGTCCCGGTTCGCATGGTGGTTGATGATGGCCGCGACCCGGCCGACGATCTCGCCGTCGCGCAGGGCCAGGAAACACCGGGCCTCGCAATACTCGAAGGCTCCGTTCTTCCGGGGGTTGAAGGTATCGAATTCGTCTCCGATCAATGCGGGGACCCAATTGGCTGAGTCTTTGTACAATCGCTCGGGGAAGGTAATGAAACGCCTCAGGTCCCGGCGCGTTTCTACGGGGGAGATAGTAATGCTCATGGTCGTTTTAGTACATACGAATATACGCATTTTTCGTATCTTTGCAACACAATACTAAAACCTATTTTGATGAGCAACTACTTTTTCGACATGATTCCGGCGGAGGAACTCGCTCAGCTGGAATACATTCCCACCCTGTCCCGCTTCGTGGACTGGATCGGCCGCAAATGGGCGGACCGTCCGGCACTTTCCGACGGAGAGCACACGTACACCTACGCCCAGACCTGCGGACGCATTGCACGCCGCCGCGCCTTCCTGAACGGACTCGGGCTTGCCCAGGGTGCCAAGGTCGCCATCTTTGACCGCAATTCCATCGATGCCATCGAACTGTTCATGGCCGCCACTTCCGCCGGCTATGTCGCCATCCTGCTGCCCGCTTCCCTGCCGGCGCCGGCCGTGGCGGGCTGCTGCGCCCGCTTCGACGTCGAAGCCCTGTTCGTGCGGGATGAATTCAAGGAAATGACCGCTTCCGTGCCGTGCCGCGTATTCCCTGCCGCCTCCATGGCGGAGGAAGAGGCGCCCGTCGCCGACGTGGACAAGGAGAGCCCCGCCGCGATCTTCTTCACGGGCGGCACCACCGGCGCTCCCAAGGGGGTCGTCCTGGCGCACCGCGCCCTGATGCGCGGCGCCTTCAACGGCTGCTTCCAGCCGGGAAGCGTCCTTTGCGGGCATGTATACATAGGCCTGCTGCCGCTGTCCCACGTCTTCGGACTGATCCGCGGCACCCTGTCCGTCTTCTATACCGGCGCGCTGATGTATCCGGCCGAAGACATGAAGGCCTCCATCGGCAAACTGCCCGTCATCCGGCCGACCTGCCTCGTACTGGTTCCCGGCCTGTGCGAAGTCCTGCTGGGCCTGTGCAAGATGTACGGACCGCAGTTCCTGGGCGGACGCCTGACGACCATCATCTCCGGTGCGGCCAACGTTCCGCCGCGCCTGATGGCTGAATTCGAGAAGATGAACATCAGCCTGCTGGCCGGTTACGGCATGACCGAAACCGCCAACCTCTCCTCCGGCAACGCGGATGTCAAGACGCGTCCGACCTCCGTCGGCCGCCTGTATCCGGGCCAGGAAGCCAGGATCGTGGACGGCGAACTGTGGCTGCGGGGCGACAATCTCTTCACGGAGTACTACAAGGATCCGGTGAACACCCGCGCGGCGCTGACCGAAGACGGATGGATCAAGACCGGAGACCTGGCGCGCTTCGACGAGGACGGGTTCCTGTACATCGTCGGCCGCATCAAGAACGTCATCATCCTGTCCAACGGAGAGAACGTCTCCCCGGAAGAGATCGAGGAGGCCTTCTACAAGTGCAACGCCATGCGCGACTGCCTGGTCAAGGAAGACGAGATGAACGGGGAAAAGGTCATCGCCATCGAGATCCTCCCGAACATGCCCGCCTTCGAGGGCAAGGACTGGAGCGAGGTCGAAGCCTTCTTCCGCAAACTGGTGGACGACGTCAACGCCACCCTGCCCACCACCCACCGTGTTTCCAAGCTGACCGTCCGCAAGGAAGACTTCAAGCGGACCGGAGCGCTCAAGATCGACCGCAACCAGTAAGATTATGACAAGAGCTGAGATATTTGAAGGTCTGAAGGAAATCATCCAGACGATCAAGCCCAAAATGAACCTCGACAACGTGTCCGAGCAGAGCATGCTGGTGACGGACCTGGGCATCGACTCGCTGTCGATGCTGCTGCTGTCCCTGGCTACCGAACAGAAATTCCAGATCCGTTTCGAGACCCAGAAGCCCTTCGAGCGCGTCAGCGACGTGATCGACTACATCATTGGGATTCGCGGCGGCGATTAAGCTGCCGGATGATGCGCCGGATGATGGCATTGATGTCCTGGTCCGGTTCGATCACATTGTAATCCCCCCAGAAATCGGTGTCCGTGAAAGCGGACACCTTTTGTGACAGGACGTCCCGGAAACGGACCCGGTCCGTATTCTCGATGACCACCGGACGGCCGTCCCGATGGTCCGTGACCGCCATCTCACCCGTAATGTAATAGTTCGTCCGGAACAGCGAGCGGCGCCGGCGGGTGGACAGGTCCAGGGTCATCCGGATGTAGTCATAGTACCACTTCCCGTCGAATTCCTTGTAGTTCATCACCACTTCGGCCCGGTTGACATAGGTCCGCAGGTCGACCGGCTGGCGGAGAACGAAGAGTCCGGCGGCCCGTTCCTCGCGGCCCTCCACATTGACACTCAGTTCCACCCGGGCGATAGCCAGGGACTCGCTTTCGATGAAGACGCGGCCCCGGTACAGGATGTCGTCGCCGCCCGGTTTCTGGTCGAAATGCACCACCTGGAACAGCTTGTCATCCATCAGCACCGGCGGTTCCAGGGAGAAGTCGTAGGTGTCTTCCAGATCCCGGATCGGAACCCCGGCGAAGGGATCCTGCATCTGGTCATAGTTGAGCGCGGAGACGATGCCGCCCTGGAAGTTGACGGCCAGCGAGTCCGTCTTGTCGTAATTCAGGTTCCCGCGGCCCTTGTAGATGGCCGCCTTGTCGGCGACCACGCTGGCATAGGGCGCCTTGTCGATGTCGATCACCGCCTCGTTCAGCACGATGTACTTGACATTACCCTTCCGGATCAGCTCGCGGTAGAACGCGGTCATGCCGACGTGTTCCGTGGGATAGTTGTCCCGGACCCGCATCAGCGCAGACACCACCAGCGCATAGGCGTCGTGGGCGCTGACCTTCGCCGCCTCCAGCTGGATGGCATAGGGAATCATCGGAATCCGCAGCTGGCTGTCTCCGAAATCACTGATCTGGTATTCGGCCGTCAGGTAGCCCAGGTAACTGACCGTGATATACCCTTTGGAATCGGCCGGGATCTTGAACGAAAAAACACCTTCGGAGTTCGTCACGATGGACAGGCTGGACCCCTGGAGCGTCACGGAAGCCGCACGCAGCGGCTCTCCGGTCTGCTTGTCGAAGACCTGCCCGCTGAGGGTGACAACCCCCTGGGCCATGGCCTGGACACAGAGACCGAGTGCTAAAAAAAAGAAGATGATTCGATTCATGAACGTATGGTATTTGAACAAATGTAGTAATTTTGTGTTGCAAAATGGCCAAAGAATCGAAAAATTCAAAAGAATTCCTGTTGGAGCAGCTCCGGAGCGGCCGGGACATGAGTCCGGGCCAGCAGCTGAAGTTGACTTTCCTGCTGGCCGTCCCCGCCATCCTGGCCCAGCTGTCGATGTGCCTGATGAGCTACATCGATGCGGCGATGGTCGGACGGCTGGGCAGCGCCCAGGCCGCCGCCATCGGGCTGGTCAGTTCCTCCGCCTGGATTCTCGGCAGCTTCTGCTATGCCAACAGTTCGGGATTCAGCGTCCAGATCGCCCACCGCTGCGGCGCCGGTGATTTCGACGGGGCCCGCCGGATCTTCCGGCACGGCCTGCTGACCATTTTCGGACTCAGCCTGGTGCTGGCCCTGGCCGGTTTCATCATCGGCGGACCGCTGCCGCGCTGGCTGGGCGGCACGAGCGAGATCCTCGCCGAAGCCTCGGCCTATTTCAAGATCTACGCCCTCTTCCTGCCCGTCTTCCAGGTGGGTATTTTCGGCGAGGCGGCCCTCATCGCCAGCGGCAACATGAAAGTCCCCAGCATCACCAGCATCGCCATGTGCGTGCTGGACGTGCTGTTCAACTACCTGTTCATCTTCAAACTGGGACTGGGCGTGAAAGGAGCGGCCATCGGCACCGGCCTGGCCGAGCTGAGCGCGGGCGTATTCATGCTGTTCTACATCCTGCGCCATTCCCGGGAACTGCACCAGCAGGTCCACCTGTCTTCCCTGGCCAGGCTGATCCGCGGCATCGGACGCCGCGCCCCCACCCCGATCGCCAATGCGCTGACTTCCCCCGACAGCGAGAACGGAACCATTTTCCGCAACGCATTCAACATCAGCTGGCCCCTCTGGCTGCAGAACCTCGTCACCCGCGGCGCCTACATCGCGGCGACGGTCATCGTCGCCCCGCTGGGAACCGTCGCCATCGCGGCGAACTCCTTCGCCATCACGGCTGAGGGATTCTGTTACTTGCCCGGATACGGCATGCAGGATGCGGCGACGACGCTGGTCGGCCAGAGCCTGGGCGCCCGGCGCAAGGACCTGGCGCGGCGCTTCGCCCGCATCACCATCCTCAGCGGCGCCTCGCTGATGCTGGGCCTGGCCGTGCTGATGTGGGTCTTCGCCCCGCAGATCATGGGCCTGCTGAGCACCGACCCGGCCGTCATCTCCCTGGGTGCCAAGTGCCTGCGGATCGAGGCCTGGGCCGAATTCCTCTTCGGCGTGAGCATCGTCGGTTACGGCTGCTGCGTCGGCGCGGGCGACACGCTCATGCCCAGCGCCATCAACCTGATGAGCATGTGGGTCATCCGCATCGGACTGGCGCTGCTGCTGATTCCGCGCTTCGGGCTGGAGGGATACTGGTACGCCATGGCGACGGAGCTCTGCATCAAGGGCATCATCTTCGCCCTGCGCATCCGCGGCGAGAAATGGATGCGGACAAAACTCGTCGAATCGCAAAAATAATTCGTATATTGCAGGATAAAACCTAACAGAAGAAATATGTACGACCAGCAACACGGGCTCTATGTCGCCCACGGACCGGAAGGTCCCATCAGCATCTGCGGCAAAATGGCGAACCGCCACGGACTCATCGCCGGCGCGACCGGTACCGGCAAGACTGTCACCCTGCAGGTTCTTGCAGAAAGTTTCAGCCAGGCAGGCGTTCCCTGCTTCATGGCGGACATGAAGGGAGACCTCAGCGGCATCAGCCAGACCGGAAAGATGTCCGGGTTCATCGAGAAGCGCTGCGCCGAGTTCGGTATCGAGAATCCCGCCTTCGGACCCAATCCCGTCCGTCTGTACGACGTCTTCGGCGAGCAGGGCCACCCGATGCGCTCGACCATCTCGAACATGGGACCGCAGCTGCTGTCCCGCCTGCTGGGCCTGAACGACACCCAGTCCGGCGTGCTGGACATCGTCTTCCGCGTGGCGGACGACAAGGGACTGCTGCTGATCGACATGAAGGACCTCCGCTCCATGCTGGGATACGTCAGCGCACATGCCGCCGAGTACCAGCAGCAATATGGCAACGTCACCCCGGCATCGGTCGGCGCCATCCAGCGCGCCCTGCTGTCGCTGGAGAACGAAGGCGCGGACAAGTTCTTCGCCGAGCCCTCCTTCGACATCCAGGACCTGCTGCAGCGGACCGCGGACGGCAAGGGCGTGCTGAGCATCCTCGCCGCGGACAAGCTGATGATGAATCCCAAGCTGTATTCGACCTTCCTGCTGTGGCTGCTGAGCGACATCTACGCCACCCTGCCGGAAGTCGGCGACCTGGAACTGCCGAAACTGGTCTTCTTCTTCGACGAGGCCCACACCCTGTTCACGGACACCGCCCCCGCCCTGGTCAGCAAGATCGAGCAGGTGGTGCGCCTGATCCGGAGCAAGGGCGTCGGCGTGTATTTCGTCACCCAGAACCCCACCGACATCCCCGAATCCATCCTCGGCCAGCTGGGCAACCGTGTCCAGCACGCCCTGCGCGCCTATACCCCCAAGGACCAGAAGGCTGTCCGCGCCGCCGCGGAGACCTTCCGCGCCAACCCCGCCTTCAAGACGGACGAGGCCATCATGAACCTCGAGACCGGCGAAGCCCTGGTTTCCTTCCTGGATCCGAAGGGTGCCCCGAACGTGGTGCAGCGCGCCCGCATCCTCTTCCCGCTCAGCCAGATCGGCGCCATCACGGCCGGCCAGCGTCTGGACATCCTCAACGACTCCCCCGTCAAGGGCAAATACGACGAGGTGATCGACCGTGAATCCGCCTTCGAGGTGCTGCTGGCCGACCAGCAGCGCGCCGCCGAAGAGCAGGCGCGCCAGCAGGAAGCCGTGGCCGAGCAGAAGGAACGCGCCGCCGCCAAGGCGAAGAAGAGCGGCAAGAAAGAGACGTCCACAGCCGCCAAGATCGGCAAGGCCGTGGCCACCGCCGCCGTCGGTGCCGCCATCTCCAGCGTGACCCGCAGCGCGGGCACGGCCGCCGCGAACGCCATCACCGGCAAGAAGAGCTCCAGCACCAGCGGCAAGAGCATCGCCGGCAAGGCCATCACCAACGCGACTTCCTCCGCCCTGCGCACCCTGACCCGTTCCATCCTCGGCAGCCTGATCAAGTAATGAAGCGTCTCCTCCTGCTGCTGTCCTGCCTGTGCCTGCTGGCCGCCTGCCACCGCCCCGCCGGAACGCCCGACGAAGGCGAGGTCCAGCAAGACAGCATTCCGGCACTGGGTTTCTGGACCGAGGATTACCTCCAGGAAGCTGGGACGGTCCGCAGCGGCGAAACCTTCACGGGCCTGATGACCCGCTTCGGCATGAGCGCCCAGGATGCCTTCCAGCTGGCCCGGTGCTGCGACAGCCTGTTCGACGTGCGCAAGATGCGCGCCGGCAATGCCGTCACCGCCTACTACACGGCAGACTCGACCTCCCGCACGCTGGAATACCTGGTGTACGAGAGCGACCGCATCCATTCCACTGTCTTCAAATGCCGGGATTCCCTGGCCCTGTGGGGATATGACAAGCCCGTCGAAGAACGCTCGCGCTATGCGGACGTGGAGATCCAGAGTTCGCTCTGGAACGACTTCCTCGCGGCCGGAGCCTCTCCCCTGCTGGTCATGGAACTGGATGACATCTTCGCATGGACCGTGGACTTCTTCGGCCTGCAGAAGGGGGACCGCTTCCGGACCTTCTACGACGAGACCCTGGTGGACGGCGAAGTCATCGGCATCCGGGCGGTCAACTATGCCAGTTACCAGCGCGGGGACAAGCAGCTGTACGCCATCCGCTTCGACCAGGGAGACGGCGGAAACAAGTACTGGAACGAGAAGGGAGAGAGCCTGAAAAAGGCCTTCCTCAAGGCTCCGCTCAAGTTCACCCGCATCAGCAGCCGCTTCACCTACAGTCGCAAGCACCCCATCTACGGCACCTACCGGGCCCACACGGGCGTGGACTACGCCGCGCCGGCCGGCACCCCGGTCTATGCACTGGGTGATGGGGTCGTGCAGAGCGCCGGCTGGGGCGGAGACGGCGGCAACACCATCAAGATCCGCCACAACAGCGTCTATACGACCGCCTATCTGCACCTGCGCGGCTTTGCCAAGGGCATCAAGGCGGGTGTCCGCGTCGCCCAGGGCGAGCTGATCGGCTATGTCGGGTCCACCGGCGCCTCCACCGGCCCCCACCTGGACTTCCGCGTGTGGAAAAACGGCACGCCCGTCGATCCGCTGACGCTGGAATCCCCTTCCGCCGAACCGGCGAAGGAAGAAAACCTTCCGGCCATCGATTCCCTCTGGCGCAGCTACGAAGGCCGGATTGCCGGCATGCAGCCATGACCCTCGAGCCCATCGCCCGTTTCCACGCTCCGTTCGGCGAGAACTTCGGCATTCCCCGGCAGAGCGGCCTGGTGGAGTCCCTGCGCGGGGAGATCCGCTTCGAGCCCCGTTATCGCCAGAGCGAAGCCTTCCGGGGCCTGGAAGGATTCGACTACATCTGGATACTCTGGGGATTCGACCGCAACCGGCGCGAGAGCGGAAGCTGGCACGCCACCGTCCGGCCGCCCCGGCTGGGCGGAAACCGCAGCGAAGGCGTGTTCGCCACTCGCTCCCCCTACCGGCCCAATCCCATCGGCCTTTCCTCCGTCCGGCTGGAACGCATCGATCCGGACAGCTGCACTCTGTACGTTCGGGGCGCGGATCTGGCCGACGGCACCCCCATCTACGACATCAAGCCTTACCTGGCCTACACGGACGCCCATCCGGATGCGGCCGGCGGATGGACGGACAGCTGTGCGTGGAGCGAACTCCAGGTCGTCTTTCCGGAGGAAGTCCGCCGCCTGCTGCCGGAAGAAGATGCCGCCACCCTGCAGCGTATCCTCGCCCAGGATCCCCGCCCGCATTACCAGAACGATCCGGACAAGGTGTACGGCATGTCCTTCGCCGGATACGAGATCAAATTTCGCGTCGATACGCCGACGCTTACCGTGATTTCTGCTGAAAAGTAGTATATTTGCGCCGCTATGGTACGGAGCATCCACGATCTGCTTTCCGCCCAGACGCGGGAACATCTGCTGGCCATCCTGGATTATTTCAGGATGCCGCTGGGCAATCCCGGCAACAAGCGGCAGATCGTCAGGGAACTGGGGCGCTTCCTGATCGACGCCCCGGAGGTCTGGCTGGACCGCCTGTCCGAACAGGACCTCAGGATCCTGCAGACGCTGGTCCGCCGGGGGCCTGACGTCCAGGTACGCTTCGCCCAGCCGGACTACATCAGCGTGGTCGAGATCCTGCAGATCGTCGAGGCGACGCCGCCCGAGGACGGGTTCCTGTACCTCAGCCTGCCGCTGCCCTTCTACCTGATCATCCGCAGCCGCATCGACGGGATCATCGCCCGCAAGGAGGCGGACGGATCCTTCGAGATCGAACGCCTCATTTTCGGATATGTCAACATTTACGGCGTCGTTCCGCTCAGCACCTTCGTGGACCTGCTGTTCCGCGGCGTCAAATCCGAAGAAAAAGCCCGGGAACTGACCGGACGTGTCGCGGACTGCCCCCTCATCGGACTGTTCCAGGAAGAATACAAAGGCGAGTTCTATCTGGTCTCCCCCTTCGTCGAAGACTTCGAGGAGATCCTGGAAATGCGCCGGATCTCGTTCAAGAGCCTGCGGAAGTATACCCCCGTCCGCCGCGAACTGGCCCTCCAGGCCGGACTCAATGCACCGTTCTGCGCATACGGGATGGATACGCCCGAAGGGGTCAACCTCACGCAGATGCTGATCAGCCTCGGATACGAAGGGGACGAACTGATCCAGACCGTCCACGACATCTGGCTGGACGCCCAGTATGCCCTGGACGAAGAAGCCACCGAGGCCCTGTTCAGCCCGGTGACCTCGCGTCAGGACGACATCCGCAGTTTCACCCTGTACCAGGACTGCATCAACACCATCGTCGAATATGCGAATTCCGTCCCGAAATGGCTGCTGAAAGGACGCTCGTCCAATGAAGCGGACCAGATGCGGCTGTCCATCCGGATCGGGGACCTGGCGGACGGATACAACAGTGACCCGGGCCTGGAGCTCTACAAACTCGGACTGGCGGTGAAACCGGTGGACCCGGACGATCCCTGTCCCTGCGGGAGCGGCCTGAGTTACAGATTTTGCCACGGAAAATATATAAGCTGACCCGGCGGGTCAGCTTATATTCTTTATTATTCATCGAGGGGGCGTACCCCCTCGAACTTCCCTGCATATGAATCAGTGATAGCAGAGGATGGGCTGGCGGGCGGCCGCCGTCTCGTCGGGACGTCCGATGGGCGTATTGTGCGGCGCCTCATGCAGGATCATGGGATCCCGTGCCGCCTCTTCCGCAATCCGGCGCATCACGTCGATGAACGCATCCAGCGTTTCGAGCGATTCGGTCTCGGTCGGCTCGATCATGATGGCCTGGTGGAACAGCAGCGGGAAATAGATGGTCGGAGCATGGAAGCCGAAGTCCAGCAGGCGCTTGGCGACATCCAGGGTCGTCGCACCGGGCACATCGTCGTGCGCCCCGTCATTGACCAGCCCGTCGAACACGAATTCATGCTTGCAGACACTCCCGATCGGAAGTTTGTACACATCCTTGAGCGATTCCTTGATGTAGTTCGCACCCAGCGTAGCCAGTTTTCCGGCCATCCGGACGTTCTCGCGACCCAGCATCAGGATGTAGGCATAGGCTCGGACGATCACGCCGAAGTTGCCGTGGAAACCGGACACCTGGGGACGCTGCAGGAACGGGACCAGCCGCTCCGCCACGCCGACGGGACCGCTGCCGGGTCCGCCGCCGCCGTGCGGCGTCGAGAAGGTCTTGTGCAGGTTCAGGTGCATCACGTCGAAGCCCATGTCTCCCGGCCGGACAACGCCCAGCAGCGGGTTCATGTTGGCTCCGTCGTAATACAGCAGGCCGCCGCAGGCATGCACCAGCGAGGCGATTTCGCGCACTTCACGCTCGAACAGGCCCAGGGTGTTGGGATTCGTCATCATGATGGCGGCGACATCATCCCCCAGCAGGGGCTTGAGCGCTTCGACGTCGATCAGTCCCCGTGCGTCGGATTTCACCACGACGACCTCCAGGCCGCAGACGGCGGCACTGGCCGGATTGGTGCCGTGCGCACTGTCCGGAACGATCACCTTGGTGCGGGCGAAATCCCCGCGGGCGTTGTGGTATTCACGCACCAGCATCAGGCCGGTCAACTCGCCGTGCGCACCCGCACACGGCAGGAAGGTGAAATGAGCCATGCCGGTGATGGCCGCCAGGGAGCGGTCCATTTCCCGGTAGATCTCCGTCACGCCGGGAACCGTCGCTTCCGGCTGCAGCGGATGGATGCCGCCGAACGCGGCGGTCACCTCTTCGTTGATCTTCGGGTTGTATTTCATGGTGCAGCTGCCCAGCGGGTAGAAGCCCGTGTCCACGCCGAAGTTCATCTGGCTGAGGTTCGTGTAGTGGCGGACGACGTCCGGCTCGCTGACCTCGGGAAGATCCAGGGGCAGCGAACGACACAGAGCGGCGGGAAGGGCCTCCCCGCAGGCGGGGCAGCTGCTTTCCGGCAGGGAATAACCGGTCCGTCCGGACTTGGAAAGTTCAAAAATGAGTTTGTCGTAATACTTCATGGTCCGTCCTCCTACATGCTTTGAATCAGTTCAACCATGGCATCCAGTTCCGCGCGCGTATGCTTTTCCGTCACGCAGAAGGTCACATAGCCTTCTTCCGTCGCCAGGGCGGCGAAGAATCCGGCATCCTGCAGCCGCTGCTGGAGCGTCGGAACGTCCACGAGCGGGCGGAGCACGAACTCCTTGAGGAAGGGGCCCTCGACGGCCGGTGCGAACTTGCCCGTGGCCAGCAGCCGGTCGTGGAGGTAGTGCGCCCCCTCGCTGCTGAGGGCATTGACCTTCCGGAGGCCTTCAGGACCCATCAGGGACAGGTACACCGTCACCCACAGCGCCATCAGGGACTGGTTCGAGCAGATGTTGCTCGTCGCCTTCTCCCGGCGGATGTGCTGTTCACGGGCCTGCAGGGTCAGCACGAAGCAGCGCCGCCCTTCGGCATCCTGCGTCTGTCCGACCAGGCGGCCGGGCATCTTGCGCAGGTAGGCCTCGCGGCAGGCGATGAAGCCGACATAGGGGCCGCCGTAGCTGAGCGGAATGCCCAGGGACTGGCCGTCGCCGACGGCGATGTCGGCCCCCCACTCGGCGGGTGTCCGGACCACGGCGAGCGTGGAGGGGTCACAGTATTCCACCAGCAGGGCCCCTGCGGCATGCACCGCATCCGCAAAGCCCGTCAGGTCGCGCACGATGCCGTAACGGTCGATGCCGGGGACCAGCACGCCGGCGGTCTGGGCGTCGAGTTCGGCAAGGACATCCCGGGCCTTGACCAGGCGGATTCCCGCATAGCGGGCATAGGTTTCCAGCACGGAAAGGACGTGCGGCAGCAGGTCGGCGGACACGACGACCTTGTCGCGCTTGCGCGTCGAGGCGATGCACATGCGCATCGCCTCCGCTGCCGCCGTCGGCCCGTCGTACATCGACGCATTGGCCACATCCAGTCCGGTCAGCCGGCACATCATGCTCTGGAACTCGAAGATATAACGCAGGGTTCCCTGCGAGATCTCGCACTGGTACGGCGTGTAAGCCGTCAGGAATTCGCTGCGGGAAGTCAGGTAAGAGATCACGGAAGGCGTGTAATGGTCATACGCGCCCTGTCCCACGAAAACCTTGAGCGGGAGATTCCGGGCGGCCAGGGCGGCGAAATGGTCGCGCACCTCCTGTTCGCTCATCGCTGCGGGCAGGTCGTACTCCCCGCGGTACAGGCACTCCTGCGGCACATCCGCATACAGGTCATCCAGCGATGCGACGCCGATCCGGTCCAGCATCACCCGGATATCCTCATCCGTGTGCGGAAAATAGGCGGATTTTCCCATCATCAGATGCATTTCTGGGCATAAGCGGCCGCGTTCAGCAGCTTCTCCAGTTCGCTGCTGTCGCTCATCTCGATCTTGACGATCCAGTTGAAGTAAGGGTCCTCGTTGATCAGTTCGGGGCTGTCTTCCACCTCAGCGTTGCAGGCGACGATCTTCCCGCTGACCGGGGCGTTCAGTTCACCGGAGGCCTTGACGCTCTCCAGGGCGCCGAACTCCTCGCCGGCGGCGAACTCGTCACCCTCGTCCGGCATGTCGACATAGGTAATGTCACCCAATTCGGACTGGGCGAAATCGGACACACCGACGATGGCGATGTTTCCATCCACTTTGACCCATTCGTGGGACTCGCTGTACAGGAGTCCGTCAACAACTTTGCTCATTTGCTCTACTTTTTATAATTGGTTTGATAAAATCTTTTCTTGACGACTTCGCCGGGAAAACTGCGCTTGCGCACACGTACCCAGAGCGCTGTGCCCAGGGCGGCATACTTGGCCTCCACCAGGGCGAAACACAGGCTCTTGTCCAGCGAAATCGAATGGTAGCCCGTCGTCACGACGCCGACCTGCGTACCGTCTTCCAGCTCCACCGGATAGCCGGCACGGGGAATGGCGTTGTCCTGCAGGCAGATGCCCACCAGCTTGCGCGCCACGCCGTCGGCCTTCTGGGCGGCGATCGCATCCCGGCCGATGAAATCCTTGTCCAGCTTGCAGAACATGCCCAGTCCGGCCATCACCGGAGAGATCTCCGCGGTCAGTTCGTCGCCGTACAGCGGCAGTCCGGCCTCGAAGCGCAGGGTATCCCGGCAACCCAGGCCGCAGGGCTTGACCCCCGCGTCCAGCAGGCGCCGCCACATCTGGACGATCGAAGCGGGCGATGCGTACAGTTCGAAACCGTCCTCGCCCGTGTAACCGGTCCGGCTGATGATCAGGCGGTCGTCACCCCAGTGGCTCTCGCAGAAGGTATAGAAAGTCAGGGGGGCCGCTTCCGGCAGGCCCAGTACCTCCGTCAGCGCCTTTTCCGCAGCAGGGCCCTGCACCGCGATCTGTCCCCAGGCATCGGAGCGGTTGTCGATGACGACATCATAACCCGCAGCCTGTTCGCGCAGCCAGGCGTCATCCTTGTCGATGTTGGCGGCATTGACCACCAGCAGGTAGTGGTCCGGAACGAACTCGCGGTAGACCAGCAGGTCATCCACCACGCCTCCGTCCGGATACAGCAGCATCCCGTACAGGATATCGCCCGCCTTCATCGGGCGGATGTCGTTGGTGAAAACGTGGTTGACATAGGCGGCCGCATCCGGGCCGCTGACAAAGATCTCCCCCATGTGGGATACGTCGAACATGCCGGCATCCTGACGGACCGCATTGTGTTCATCGACGATTCCGCTGTACTGGATCGGCATGTCGAAGCCGGCAAAAGGGCTCATGCGCGCACCGAGGGCAATATGCTCCGCGTGCAGGCAGGTGGTTTTCGTTTGGTTATCCATCGTGTTTGAAGTTATCCTTCAAATTTACCGCTTTTTTAAGGATTTCCCAAGCAAAAACTTCGGATCAAGATAAGTATTTTCAATTTGTTCAATCCGGGCGAGCTGGACCGCATCCAGGGTCAGGGAACCGTCGCAGAAAAAACGGACCAGATAGTCCCGGAGTTCCTCCATGGACAGCGTCAGCCCGATGTCCCGCAGGTTGGCCACCCGCTGCCGGACGGACTTGATGCCATGGCTCTCCAGTTTTTCCCGGGACGGGGTGATGGCCCGGGCCAGCATGCTGAAATCCACGTCGTACAGCAGGGTCCCGTGTACGATACCGGATTCCGGGCGGGCGAAAAAAGCATTGCCGGAGACTTTGCTGTCACCGACCAGCACGTCGTTGTGCGTCGTGCTGACCGCCGGCAGGCCCAGCCCCCGGAGCGCCTCGCAGAGCTTCTCCAGATAGTCCCGGAAAGCCAGGGACACGTCGGTCGTGCGTGTAATATACGAGATCATCAGGTTCCCCATGTCCGCATAGACACAGCCGCCCCCGCTCTTGCGGCGGTAGCAGGCGATGCCCTTTTCCTCGCAGAAAGGGATGTTGACCTCCGCTTCCATGTCCTGGTTGCGGCCGAAAATCACGGTCGGCGGGACCTGCCACAGGAAAAAGCCTTCACCCAGCGCGTCGGCCACGTACTCCTCCATCGCCAGATAGAAGACCAGCCTGCGCTGTCCGGCATCGGGGAAGCGGATCAGTTTCATCGGGGAGACAGGATTTCCAGATCTTTCTTGAGGATCATCTTGGGGTCCATCAGGGAGACCTTCTGGAACAGGCGCACGCGGTTGCCCAGGGACAGGAAGACCTTGTCCTCGTGCTTGCCCTTCCGCCACCACTTGTAGAACCCCACGGGATCGTTTTCATAGGGGATCTTGGCCAGGATACCGGAACTGTAGCCGGGATAGTCGATGATCAGCTGGAGCCCCATGAATTTCTTGTAGTAGTCCGGATCGGCCCGCCGCAGCTTGCTGACCAGCGGGTTCAGCACCTCCAGCGAATCCACCTGCAGACACTTCTCCCGGACAATGAGTTTGTGGATGCGGACAGGATCATAATTCAGCCAGGCGCCCATTCTCATCGTCTTCGCGCCTTCCTCCGTTTCGAGCGTCAGCTCGTCCATGGAGTAGTAGACCTTTTCCGGGTCCAGCGGGAAGAGTGCTTCTTCGGACATTCCAAAAAAATTATACGAAATCGCTCAAATTTAGGAATTATTTTTCAAAAATACTACCTTTGAAGTGCATGAATTGCATTTTTTATCTCAGCGACGTCTATCCGGACGAGCATTTTCCGGGCGATTTCCAGGACTTCCGCGACCTGGAGGGGACCCGTTTTTACTGCGCTCCCGAAGCGGAAAAACGGCTTTCCCAAAGCATCCACGCACTGGGTCCGGACGGGATCCATCATATAGATCTCGGTGATTATCACTATCTTAGCCTCTTATGGATGCGGGAAATCCGCGAACCCTTCTCCCTGGTATTGTTCGACCACCACCCGGATGACCAGCCCGGCGCCCTGGACCAGGGGATGCTGAGCTGCGGGAACTGGGTCAAATTCGCCCGGGAAACCCTGCCGGAGCTGCGCGAGCTGGTCTGGTACAGGGGCCCGGACAGCCGGGAGCCCTGCGCCGGCCTGCCCGTCTACGTCTCCGTCGACCTGGACGTGCTGGACAGGAACGAATTCGTCACGGACTGGGACCAGGGATCCATGAGCGCCGCCCAGCTGCTCGCCCGGCTGGACCGGATACGGCGCAGCCACCGCATCATCGGAATCGACGTATGCGGCGGACTGACACGCGCCCAGGGGGCCGGCGACGCCGAGCTGGAGAAAAACGCCCGGCTGCGTTCCCTGCTCAATAATAGTAGGTGGTGAGGGTCTGCAGCGGATAGGTATAGCTGGCCCCGCGGACCCGGCTGGTCACGACCACGGACGCATTGGTATAGGTCACCGCCGTATTCCTTTTCACCGGATAGTCCGGCGAATGCCGGATCGTGATGTACGTCACCCCGGCGTCGTCGATCGGATACCGGGCCGGCGTATAATGGAAGGACACATCGAACAGCCAGCTCACGTCCAGGCCGGTACCACGGACCTGCACGATCAGTTCGTCCGAGCCGCCCAGGAGCCATTGTTCCGGATCTTCCGGCGTAGCCACGGCCAGGGTGAATCCCGCTTCGCCGTCCACGACGGGATTCAGCACCGTCGGAATCCCCTTGCCGGCTGCGCTGCCGATCGAGCTCACCACCACCTGGTTGGACAGCGGAAGCGTTGCGGAGACGCCCGCCCCGTTGGAAATGACGGCGGTTCCCGTTCCGTTGAAATAACTGCCGTGCAGGGCCAGCCGGAAACTTCCGTTTCCGTTGTCATGCAGCGCCTGGTAGGAGATGATGCCGTCGTTGTCCAGGCTGAAACTGTAATCGCCGGTCTCCCCCAGGTCCGCCGTCGAAGGCAGGGGCGAAATGTGGATATAGCTGTAGCGGTCAGAGCTCATCTGTACCGATGCCGGATCCAGGGACAGGCCTTCCAGCGGCGGACGGACCACCTCGACCGAGCAGCTGGCGGACAGACCGCCGTAACTGGCCGTTATGGTCGCGCTTCCCAGGGACTGGCCGCTGACAAGGCCCCCGGAGGTGACCGAGACACAGTTCCCGTCCGGGGTGTAGCTGGCCGCCGAACTCACGTCCGCGCTGCTCCCGTCCGAATAATGGGCCGTTACCGTCAGGGAGTAAGCGGATCCGATCGCCAGGGTACGGGAAGCGGGCGAAACGCTGAGCGATACCAGTACCGGAACCGGCTCCGGACCGGGATCCGGGCCGGGGTCCGGTTCCGGATCCACGGCCGCCTGGCAGATCTGCAGGTCGATCCGATGGAAGCTGCCGTCCTGCAGGGCCGTGGAATAGACCACCTGCCGGATGTGGCCGGAGGTGTTTTCCGGAGCGGTCAGGCTGAAATACCGGTATCCGACACCGTCGATCTCTTCGCGGCCCTCCTGTGCAAACGTACCGAACTTTTCGCCGGAGGTATAGGAGAGGTTGTTGTAGTCGGCATAGCGGTACGGGATTCCGTACGAATGGTCCCGCTCAACCCTGCTGCCGGATGTATAGACATCCACGTAACAGCTGTAGTCCACCTGCATGTGGGAGGCCCGGGTGACCAGGCGCACCACGCCGCCCGCACGCGGGCAGGGCTGCTCCTCCGTGCCGTACCCGTCCACATACGCCTCCAGCTGCCAGTCGTACCGTTCGTTGGATTCAATCCAGTCCGTGATGAAGCTGTTCGCCTGCTGGCGCACCGTGCACGAAGCCGTTCCGGCCACGCCGTTCACCGAGCAGTCGATCGTCACGCGGATGATATTCCGTTCCGCCACCACCTGGGTGCCCAGATGGGAGCCGCCGACGGACGCCGTCCCGTCCTGCCCCAGGGCCGCATGGACATGGCCGCCCGCAAGCGGCGTCCCGGTGATGGAAGTGACGAAGGCGGCCCCGGACGTGGCGGAAGGAGCGATGTTCCCGGCAACGGGATCCGCTTCCGTTACGGTTCCGTTGTCGTAATGCGCGAAGCGCGGCTGGACATAGCTGATCTGCGCAGGAACCGGGCTGCCGTCCGCCGGCACCAGGCCGTAGTCCAGGGTCAGCACGGGCGTCCCGTAGGAATAATGGTCCAACACCGGCTCCCGGTCTGTCACCTTCACCAGCAGGCTGTCCGTACAGACCCCGTCCCAGGTATGCAGGTACAACATCATCCGCTCATCTCCACTCTCCGTCCCGTCCGCACGCACATACACGCTGTTCCCATCGAGATACCAGGAAAGGGACAGCGCCCGGGCCCGGGCGGTATCCGCCCCGGTCCGGTATTCCACGCCGGCCGGGTCGCAGACGATTCCTGCGGCGGCGTATCCGCGCTGCCGGTACACCGTCAGGCTGTCCCGGTCGAAATGCAGCACCCGCGCATCACGGATGCCGGTGCGCCGGACCTTCCAGGAATCGCGCGTAACGCCCTCGTCCGTCAGGCAAAGTTCCAGGCTGCTGGTCGTATTCCGGTCCACGTTGAAATCCCGGCAGTTGTCCCGTCCCAGATACATCCGGTACATCAGATCCGCCTGTACGCCGGGCGCACTCCAGTCGCCGGACAACTCCAGGTAGGTACAGTAGGCCTGCCTGGCGGGAATGTTGTCCGGCACTTTCCGCCAGGGATCGTCATTCCCGTCCAACAGCACGCCCTGGCAGTTTTCCAGCATGTAGAAACTGACGGCATACCCGGCGCGCAGGCGCTGGATGTCCGCCGCACTCGCCGTATCTCCGTCCGCCACCAGGCCGGCCCGGCTGGCCGCGGCGAAAGCCGCGACCTCCGCCGCAGCCTGGCGCAGCACGACCGAGCGCAGCTGGAAATCGCTTTTCTGCATGGCTGATTTGTCGATACAGAAGTCGTAACGGGCTACCAGGCGGGTCATCCGCAGGATCAGTTCGCCCGACGTCCCGGGAGCGACCAGGACGCTGTCGCACGCCATCGGCAGCCCCTGCGGGCGGAATGTCGCCGGATTGTCCGGACGCAGCATCCAGGCTCCCAGCGACGATTCTTCCGCCGGAGCGGCCACCCGGCCCACATTGGCCAGTGCGTACAGATGATAGGATTGGCCGGCGGTCAGGCTCAGTTCATCGCCGTCCCCGGAAAAGAGCGTCCGCTCCAGGCGCCCGCCATAATAGACGAAGAGCATCCAGTCTCCTACCGCGTCCTCCGTTCCGGCAAACGAACTCCGGACGGGATCGCTTTCCGTCCGGCATGAAATCCGGAAGAGAACCGATCCAGGCTCCGCCTGTGTACGGACTTCTTCCCGTACACACGCGGCTGCCCCGATTAAAAGGGCGAGGGCAACACAGCCTATTTTCCTCAACAGACACATTTCAATATTCAACCCTTTTGGTGAAACCCTCGCCCCATTCCTGTACGCGTATCGTCATTTCCCGGGCGACATGATCCACCCGGACTTCCATATCGGCCAGGCTCCTGGCCAGCCAGTCGTACCCCGACGCTTCGATCATCCACCCCAGCGGGACGCTCACCGGTCCCGTTTCGCCGTCCAGCACCAGCAATTCCAGCGGCTCGTAGCCTTCCGGAGCCGGCAGCTGCCGGGGCAGGCGCACGCGGTAATGCACACCGTCCCCGGAGCGGGGTTCGTAGCGGAAATCTCCCCCCAGGGGGGCCAGCGTGAACAGGTCCACTCCCCGGACCCGGCCCCGGACCGAGACCGTGCAGGGACGGACCATGTCCAGGTCGAGCGTGGCGAACTGCTTGTCCATCGACAGGGGCAGATAAAGATCCTCCCCCGTCGCATCGACGGGCCCCATGCTGGACCACAGGTACAGGCTGTCCGACTGCTCGCCCAGGCTGATCACGTTGTACCCGACTCCGGCGCAGAATTCATACACGCCGCGCGGGATCCCCAGCACGAACTCTCCCCCGGCATTCGGGACCAGCGCTTCTTCCACCAGGACACGGGCGGCATGCTGCCAGCCGGTCAGGGTAATCCGCCCGGCAAACTCGCGGTCGAAGGCCGCCGTCAGATAGCAGGGGCATTCGGCGCGGTCGGCCTTGACGGAGCAGGCGGACAGCGCCAGGATGGCCAGCGAGCCTACGACCCGCCGCGGCATACGGTTCCCGTGTCCCATATCCTAGATGGTTACATTGCTTGAAAAACCGCTCCCCCAGTTCTGCACATGGACGGAGAAGCTCCCGCTTCCCTTGTTGATCGGCACATCCGGAGAAGTGCTGCCCGGTCCAGTGATCCGGAGCGTTTCGATCCGGTAGAGTTTGTTCGCCTCCAGCAGTTTGTTGCTGCCGACGATGTTGACCGGATAATAGCAGGTTACCCCGTTGTACAGCGCCTCCACGACCAGCCGCGTGTAGCGGGGCGACCAGGCCGCGGCAGAGCTGTCCGACCCGGTCAGGTTGGGATAGCAGTAGAAATAATGGGCAACCCGGTACGTGCTGTCCCGGGGGATGGATACGGCGGGAGTAAGGATGTCCGCGGTCAGCGGGATCACCGATGTTTCCGAAGCCACGTATCCCTGTTTCTGCCGCCATTCGCAGAGAGGCGTCTCGGCCGACAGGTTGCAGCGCGTATTGACGTTGATCAGGTAGATGCCCTTGATGCTGATGGACGCGTCGTTCCCGGTTGCGTGTTCGATCCTGTCGATCTGCACCTTGGCCGCCAGACGCTCCAGGTCGACTATGTACGCGCCGTGATTCATGAAATTCATATTGGACAGCGTGCCGACCATTTCCAGGCCCTGCGTCCCGGCGCCGACGTTGTCCTCGAAGGACGAATGCTGGCGCATGAAAGTGGAATCCTGCTGGTAATCGGCGGGATCCCTGTGGCCGTTGGCAATGGCCCGGACCGTGTAGTTGGCCACTCCGACCGGGACGGACAGGGTGATGGCGGAGCCGCCCGTCGCCGTCCCGGTGGTCACCAGCGTCCCGGCCGGATTGTACACGGCGATGCGGGCCGAAAGCACGTCGTCGTCGAAGGCGTCGGAGCCGGAACGGGTCGCAGACGCCGCGCCGCCCAGCCAGAAAGTCACTTCGCCCATTTCATCCCGAGTCCCTTCCTGCGAAGCCGGGAGGAAGTCTTTTTGGCAAGCCGGCAGGATCAGCAGCATGCCCGCCAGGCAGAGGAGATGTTCAATAATCTTCATAGATGGTGTTTAAATTGTATTTGTGAATAAGTTCCGATATTTCCGGATCCAGATTCCCCCGGTGCACGAAGGAGGGATCTCCGGCGCAGGCGTCCAGGAAAGACTGCACGGCTTCCTGCGTCCTGTCCAGGCGGGACAGTACGATGGCCCGCATGTACTCGCGCGACGGTGATGCCGGGATCCTGTCCAGGATGTCCATGGCGGAAGCGTTGTAATCCAGCGCGGCATAGGCGACCGCCGTATTGAAATCCCGGTACGGGCGCAGCAGGCTGATCGCCCGGGTATAGTCCCGGTCCCGGACCGCCTGGACGCCGGCCATGTAGGCCGAGTCCAGCACGGTCGTATGGATGGTATCCTGGGCCATGCCCTTGCGGTGCAGGTAGAAACCGAACTTGACCGTCCGCAAACGCGGGTAGAGATGCTCGCGCAGGTAACGGTAATAGGGCCTGGATGCGATTTCCCGTTCCCGCCGGTCCGGATCCTCCAGGCGCAGCGCCTGCAGGAAATCCGCTTTGTCCTCCGGGAGCAGGTCCTCGTCCGCCTCGACCAGCGAACGCAGCATGGACCAGTTTTCGGCGATGGATTCCGGAATGAATTTCAAAGACGGAGCCCGGGACGGTTCGACGTATGCGCTGTCCAGATTGAGCCGCAGCCCGGTCTCCGCCTGAATGGAGTCCCTGTATGCGCGGACGAAGGCGGAGAAATACCGGCTGACCGCCTCGCTGCGCCGTTGTGACAGGGTTCTGTTGGAAGGATAACTCCCTTCGGGAGAGGCTGACGCCGTCACCACGATGGAGTCCAGGTCGAAACGGACATCGTCCAGCAACTGTGCGAGATTGGACTTGATCCGCCCGATTTCCGATTCGTTGTTGCCCCGCTGCGGATCCACCGTGCTGCTTCCGGCAGCGAACTCGATCCAGCAGACGGAATTGTCCTCGACCCGGCGTTCCACAATCCGGGTGAGATAGCGCCGGGTGTCGTCCACCAGCGAGCTCAACGAACTGATATAAAAGGTAAGGGTGTCCTGGCGGGGCAGGTCGAAGAGCTTGCGGTCCTCTTCATAGATGTCTCCGCCCAGGGTGATCAGCGCCCGCCGCAGGGAAGGCCGTGCCGCTATGGTCTGGACATACTCGTACGAAATGTCTCCGGTGTCCGTCCTGATCACTGTATCGAGTTTCAGACCTTCCGTGATAATGGGCACCTTCACATATCTTCTGTACCTGTCCGGGAGCAGTGATCTCCTCCTGTCGTTCAACAGGATCCTGAGCCTGTCCGTATAGTGGTCGACCGCCTCGCCGCGGGTGACGCCGAACATCGATGCGACAGCCTCGTCCGAGACATAGGACGAATCCGTCCGGAGGGCATAGATCTCCGGCAGGTTCCTGGCCAGGAAGACCTCGAGATCATGGGTCCGGATGAATTCGGCGGAATCGGTGATGATGCTGTTCACGAAATTCCGGTACTGCTGGTAGCCCCGCAGTTGCGCCCTCCGGTACTGTTCGCCCGTGATTACGACGGGCAGCAGTTCCATCTCCTCGTCCGACACGCACAGCAACGGACGCAGCCGGATCTGCCAGCGGCTGTCCTGCATCCGGGCCGGGATGATGACGTTGAAGCGGAGATCCACCTTGCCGTGCCGTTCCGCCGTATTCTTGAACGCGGCTGTCACGACCACGGGATTCAGCATTTCCGTCGCCACCATTTCCCCATCCTCATCCTTGACGGCCTGCATGATCAGCAATTCCCTTCCGTCCGCATCCCGGACCTTCAGCGTATCCCGCACCGGCATCCTGAAACCGATCTGTTCCGGACGGATGTCATCCGCCACCGTGATCGACGGAGACACCGCACCCGCGCGCAGCGACGCCATCTTCCGATGGGTCGAGCACGCGCAGAGCAGCAAGAGCAGCGCCAGACCTGTCCGCAGGACACCCTTCATGGCTTACAGTTCAAATTCCAGGGGAGAATCCTCTTCTATCAGGTTCACCCGGCTGGCGAGCACATCATAGAAGGTCCTTTCGTTTCCGTCCAGTCCCATGATCTTCTGGATCCGGACCCGGCCAACCACATGCGCCTTCGACCCCTTTTCCAGGCGGTCCAGGTTCTGGATATTCTTCCCCTCGAACGCGCTGATGTTGTGCCAGGTGGTTTCGATGACGGGTTCGCCGTTCCTGTCCTTGTAGGCCTTGTTCGTGGCGAGCGTAAAGCGCGCCATCTTCCGCTCGTTGTTCGTCTGGATCCGTATGCTCCCGACGTTGCCCCTGAGCTCGATTCGATTCATCTGTTCCATGTTCAGTCATTTTTTGGTTCACGGGATCCCGGCCGCGCGGTCCTTCGTCCCGATGCAAAGGAACAGCATTCCGGCCGGACGGAACAGCGGTCCGGCCCGACAGGGCGCAACTTTGTATCTTTCTTGTGCTTTTTAACGTTTGGCGGATAAAAGGACTAAGAAAAAACGGCCGGTTTTTTCCGGAAACGGCAGAAGAAAAACAAAAATTATCGACGAAAGATTTATCCGAGCCGGGGCGGGAAGCTAAGATTCGTACATTTTTTCAATTGTTTCTTATCAAAGCTTGGAGATGTCGGGAAAGGAGCCCATTTTTGGGCGGAACCAGCAGTATAAGAAATGGAATACAAGAGTCCAGAGAGGGAAGAGCAGTGCTGCCTGATGTGCGGGAACGAGATCCGGTACGGACGCCGGGGCAGGACATTCTGCAGCGAAGAATGCAGGAACCGCTACCACAATACGATGGCCGGGGAGATCCGCTCGTACAGGAACCGTGTCATTACGGCCCTGTCCGTCAATTACCGCATCCTGGAGGCACTGATCCTGCAGGAAAAGGGATCCGCTCCCCTGACGGAACTGGAAGCGGCCGGATTCCGGCCCGGCTTCATCACCTCCTGCCGGAAAGACCGGTACGGACATACAGAATGCAGCTGTTTTGACATACACTACTGTCAAACAGCTGCAAAAGTGTTTCAGATCAGACGGGTCAGCCTCCGGCTACTTGGCTTTCACGGCAGTCGTTGAGGCGAGGACCTTGTCGAATTCCTCTTCCGTGATCATCTTGAAGGATCCGTTGATGCGCGCACCCATTTCCACCTGGAATTTCTGGACGTGGATGTTGCCCGTCACTTCGGCCGTATTCTTCAGGGACATGACGTCTTTGACATAGATGTCGCCGTCCATCTTTCCCCAGAAATCGACCGTATTGCAGAGCACGGTGCCCGAGATATGCGCGGATTCACCCACGACGATCTTGCCGGACGAATACAGCGTGCCAGAAATGACACCGTCCACCCGCACATCTCCGTTGCAGGACATATTGCCCTCGATAACAGTTCCAGCCGAAATGCGGCTGAGGTCGTTCACGTCGACGACCGGTTCTATCTTGGTCATTTGCTTGAGTGATGTAAATGTCTTAAACAATTCCTTTGCCATGGCAGTTTTTGTATTTCATGCCGCTTCCGCACGGGCAGGGATCGTTGCGTCCTACCTTCTTCTCCACCTTGACCGGCCCGCGGGCGGCCTGCTCCCCATTGGTGCTGAGGTCGTTGTGCTGGGTCTGCATCTGGGACATGTCGGTGCGGCGCTGGATGGCACGCTGCGGCGCTGCCTCGCGGTCCCGCAACGGGACATAGGCGCGGAACAGGAAGGCCAGCACGTCCTGGTTGAGGGACTCCAGCATCGAGGCGAAGAGGTTGTAACTCTCCAGCTTGTACTGGACGACCGGGTCCTTCTGTTCGTACACCGCGTTCTGGACGCTCTGCTTGAGGTCGTCCATTTCGCGCAGGTGCTCTTTCCAGTGTTCGTCAATCTGGTACAGGATGATGTTCTTGCTGAGGGTCTTCACCACTTCGCGTCCCTCGGTCTCATAGGCCTTTTCGAGGTTGACGGACAGGGTGATCTGCTTGCGGCCGTCCACGATGGGGATGGCGATGTTCTGGTACATCGAAGCCTGCTTCTCGTACACCTGCTTGACCACCGGATAGATCTTTTCCATCAGGGCGTCCATCCTGCGCTTGTATACTTCCTGCATGTGGTCGCACAGGCGATCCACCAGCTGCTGCGGCTTGGCATCCTCGTAGAAAGCCTCGTCGAAGCCGAGATCGATGCCCAGCTTGCCCATCACCGTCTCTTCAAATCCCTGGTAGTCCAGGCCTTCGCTCTTGTCCACGATCAGCGAAGCCGTATCCGTCATCATGTTCTGCAGGTCGATCTCGATCTTCTCGCCGGAGATGGCGTTGCGCCGGCGGGAATAGATCGCTTCGCGCTGGTAGTTCATCACGTCGTCGTATTCCAGCAGGCGTTTGCGGACACCGAAGTTGTTCTCCTCCACTTTCTTCTGGGCCTTTTCGATGGCTCGGGACAGCAGGGGGCTGACCAGGGCTTCGTTCTCGGCCATACCGAGTTTGTCGACCATGGACGCAATATTCTCGGATCCGAACAGGCGCATCAGCTTGTCCTCGAGCGAGATGTAGAAACGGCTGCTGCCCGGATCGCCCTGACGGCCGCTTCGGCCGCGCAGCTGGCGGTCCACCCGGCGGGAATCGTGGCGTTCGGTGCCGATGATGGCCAGACCGCCCGCCGCCTTGACCTCCGGAGACAGCTTGATGTCGGTACCACGGCCCGCCATGTTCGTGGCGATGGTCACGGTGCTGCTCTGGCCGGCCTGGGCGACGATTTCCGCCTCCCGGGCATGCTCCTTGGCGTTCAGCACGTTGTGGCGGATGCCGCGCAGCTTCAGCATGCGGCTGAGGAGCTCCGAGGTCTCGACGTCCGTCGTACCGACCAGCACCGGCCTGCCGGCCTTGGTGAGTTCGACGATGTAGTCGATGACCGCCGCATATTTGGCTTTCTTGGTCTTGTAGATGACGTCGTCCTGGTCGTCGCGGATCACGGGACGGTGGGTCGGGATGACCATGACGTCCAGCTTGTAGATGCTCCAGAACTCGCCCGCTTCCGTTTCGGCCGTACCGGTCATGCCGGCCAGCTTGTGGTACATGCGGAAGTAGTTCTGCAGGGTGATCGTGGCGAAGGTCTGCGTCGCGGCCTCGACCTTGACGTTCTCCTTGGCCTCGACCGCCTGGTGCAGGCCGTCGCTCCAGCGGCGTCCCTCCATGATACGGCCGGTGGACTCGTCGACGATCTTGACCTTGCCGTCCATGATGACGTAATCGACGTCCTTCTCGAACATCGTATAGGCCTTCAGCAGCTGGATCATCGTATGGACGCGCTCGCTCTTGATGGAGAATTCCTCCTGGAGGGCGTCCTTGCGTTCCTGCTTCTCGGCGGGCGTCAGGTCGGACTGCATGATTTCCGCCGTCTGGGCGCCGACATCCGGCAGGACGAAGAAATCGTCGTTGCCCACGGCCTTGGCCAGCACCTCGTGGCCCTTGTCCGTCATGTCCACGGAGTGCTGCTGTTCGTTGATGACGAAGTACAGCGGATCCGTCACGACGGGCATCTCCTTCTCATTGTCCTGCATGTAGTAATTCTCCACCTTCTGCAAGAGCACCTTGATGCCCGGCTCGCTGAGGTATTTGATCAGCGGGGCGTATTTCGGAAGGCCCTTATGCGCACGGAGCAGCAGGGTGCCGCCCTCCTTCTCGTCGCCCTCGGCGATCTTTTTCCGGGCCTCGTTCAGCACCTGGTTGACCAGGGCGCGCTGGGCCTGGTAGAGTTTCTCGACATAGGGGCGGTATTCCATGAACTGGGCGTCGTCCTCGCCGCGCGGAACCGGTCCGGAAATGATGAGCGGCGTCCGGGCATCGTCGATCAACACGGAGTCCACCTCGTCGACGATGGCGAAGTGGTGCTTGCGCTGGACCAGGTCGGCCATGTTCAGCGCCATGTTGTCACGCAGGTAGTCGAAACCGAATTCGTTGTTCGTACCGAATGTGATGTCGCAGTCGTAGGCGCGCTTGCGGGCGTCCGTATTGGGTTCGTGCTTGTCGATGCAGTCCACGCTCAGTCCGTGGAACATGTACAGGGGCCCCATCCACTCCGAGTCACGCTTGGACAGGTAGTCGTTGACAGTGACCACGTGGACACCCTTGCCGGCCAGCGCATTCAGGAAGACGGGGAAGGTCGCCACGAGGGTCTTTCCTTCACCGGTCGCCATCTCAGCGATTTTTCCCTGGTGCAGCGCGATACCGCCGATGACCTGGCAGGCGGCGCCGGCCAGTTCCTGGTCGTTCGCGCCGGGATCGCCGTAATGCTCCATGTCCCAGACGATTTCATTGCCGCCGGCGACCCAGTGGTTCTGCCAGATGGCCTTGTCTCCTTCGATATGGACGAAATCATGGTCCACGCTCAGGTCGCGGTCGAACTGCGTCGCGGTGACGGTGATGGTCGGATTCTCCTTGAAACGGCGTCCGGTGGACTTCATGATGGCAAACGCCTCCGGCAGGATCTCGTTCAGGCATTTTTCAATGGCCTCGTCCTCGTCCTTGACCAGTTTGTCGGACTCCGTGGCCAGTTTTTCCTTTTCGGAGACGGGAATATCTTTTTCCATTTCCTCGCGGATCTGCGCGATGCGCTCCTCGAACGGGGCTTCCACGTCGCGGATGCGGGCTTTGAGGGATTCTGTACGGGCGCGGAGATCATCATCCGACAGGGCATTGATCTCCGGATAGACAGCAAGGACCTTCAGCAGTGTAGGCTTGATGGCACGGAAGTCCCGGTCCGCCTTGGACCCGAAGATCGACTTGATTACGCTTTGTAATGACATACTGATATTTTATATAAGCTGACAAAAATACGACACTTCGACGAGAATACAAAATCCACACCGATGACAAAGTGGCAAAAAAAGTGTAAATTTGCATGAACTAATAACGACAACCATGAAAAAAATCCTGGCTATTCTCCGCACGGGCAAATTCTGGAAAGAGCTCGTCATCATGACGCTCGGCATGCTCGTCGGCGGTGCCGCCGTGTATTATTTCCTCCTCCCCAGCAAGCTGGTCATCGGCAGCATTTCCGGTCTGTCCATCGTCATCAGCGCCCTGCTGGAAGCGGCCGGAATCAACATCAAGGTCTCCCTGATCGTTTCGCTGATCAATGCCATCCTGCTGGTCATCGCGTGGTTCCTGATCGGCAAGGAATTCGGAGCCAAGACCGTCTACACCGCCATCATCCTCGGTCCGTGCATGGAATTCTGGGAAATGGTGATGCCATACGAAAAACTGCTGCAGCCCGGCCAGGTATCGGTCATGGGCGATTTCTGGTTCGACCTGCTGTGCTTCGTGCTGCTGCTGAGCATCTCCCAGGCCATCCTGTTCAACATCAACGCCTCCACGGGCGGACTGGACATCCTGGCCAAGATCGTCAACAAATTCCTGCACTTCGACATCGGCACCTCCGTCACCGTGGCGGGTGCCGTCATCTGCCTCACCGCCTTCTCCGTCAATCCCCCGAAGCTGGTCATCATCGGACTCATCGGCACCTGGCTGAACGGCCTGGTCGTGGATTATTTCACCGCCTCGCTGAACAAGCGCAAACGCGTCTGCATCATCTCCGACCAGCACGAACGCATCCGCGAATACATCGTCACCAAACTGAAACGCGGCTGCAGCCTGTATGAAGTCATGGGCGGATACAGCGGAGAGAAGCACATGGAGGTGCAGACCCTGCTGACCCAGAACGAATTCGCCAGCCTGATGGCCTTCATCAAGGAAGAGAACATCAATTCCTTCATCACCTCCGGCAACGTCAGCGAAGTGTACGGGCTGTGGCGCGGCCGACAGTAATGGGATTTCGCCCGAATATTGCTATCTTAGCGGCTGAAAACCTTCCATAGGATATGATCATCAGAAGCAAAGCGCCCCTGCGGCTGGGGCTCGCCGGCGGCGGCAGCGACGTTTCCCCCTACAGTGACCTGTACGGAGGCATCGTGCTGAACGCCACGATCAACCTGTACGCATACTGCACCATCGAAGAGACCTTCGACGGCGAGATCACGATCCGGTCCTACGATTCCGGCTGCTTCGAGACCTACCCGGCCACCGCCGAACTGGAAATCGACGGGAAAGCCAGCCTGATCAAGGGGGTCTACAACCGCATCATCCGCGATTTCCGCCTGAGTACGCACGGTTTCCGCATCACCACGTACAACGACGCTCCCGCCGGATCCGGCCTTGGGACCTCGTCCACGATGGTGGTCTGCATCCTGAAGGCCTTCGTCGAATGGTTCCGCCTGCCGCTCGGGGATTATGAGATCTCCCGCCTCGCCTACGAGATCGAGCGGCTGGACCTGAACCTGTCCGGCGGCAAGCAGGACCAGTACGCCGCCGCTTTCGGCGGGTTCAACTACATGGAGTTCCTGCGCAACGACCTCGTCATCGTCAACCCGCTGAAGATCAAGCGCTGGATCGTGGACGAGCTGGAAGCCTCGATGGTCCTTTTCTTCACCGGCGCATCCCGCAGCAGCGCCGCGATCATCGACGAGCAGCGGAAAAATACGTCCAGCGGCAACCAGGCGGCAATCGAGGCCATGCACCGGATCAAGCAGAGCGCAGCCGACATGAAACTCGCCCTGATCAACGGGGACATGAACGAATTCGCACGCATCCTCGGATCGGCCTGGGAGGACAAGAAGAAGATGGCCGGATCCATCACCAATCCTTCCATCCAGAAAATTTTCGACGTCGCCCTGGCGGCAGGCGCCAAAGCCGGAAAGGTCTCCGGTGCCGGCGGCGGCGGTTTCATCATGTTCGTCGTGGACCCCGCCCGCAAGCAGGACGTCATCAACGCCCTGGGACGCCAGGAAGGCTATGTCATGCCGTTCCAGTTCACGGACGGCGGCGCGCACGGGTGGAAGATCTACGACAACGACAAAAACAGGAAATGACATGAAAGCCATCGATACAGTCCGGAAACAGGTGCAGGAAAGCGTGAGCGTCAAGACCGCGCTCCTGCAGGATGAGAAACTGCTCGCGCAGATCGCCCGGGCCGCCGACATCTGCGTCGACGCCTACCGCCGCGGCAACAAAGTGATGTTCGCCGGCAACGGCGGCAGCGCCGCGGACGCCCAGCACCTGGCCGGCGAACTGGTCAACAAATTCTATTTCAACCGTCCCGGCCTCCCGGCCATCGCGCTCAGCACGGACACCTCCATCATGACGGCCATCAGCAACGATTTCGGATTCAACCGGATCTTCGCCCGTCAGATCGAGGCCCAGGGCGTCCCGGGAGATGTTTTCATCGGCATCTCCACCTCCGGCAATTCCCAGAATCTGGTCGAAGCCCTGCCGGCCTGCCAGGCCAAGGGAATCACCAGCATCGCGCTGACCGGCAGCCGCCCGAGCCAGATGGACGCCTATGACATCACGATCAAGGCGCCCAGCGCCGAGACGCCCCGGATCCAGGAATGCCAGACCCTGATCGGACACATCATCTGCTGTATCATCGAAGCCGCCATTTTCGGACAGAATCCCTAGCCCCATGGAAGCCATCGTGCTGGCCGGAGGCCTGGGCACCCGACTCCGGAGCGTTGTCAGCGAAGTGCCGAAATGCATGGCCCCCGTCGCAGGGCGGCCGTTTCTGGCTTATCTGCTGGATGCACTCGCCGCAAAGGAACGGGTGGACCGGGTGATCCTGTCCGTCGGTTACCTGCGGGAGCAGGTCATCGCCTGGGCCGAAGCACACCGCGCCGATTATCCGTTCCGCCTGGACTTCGCCGTCGAAGAGCAGCCGCTCGGCACCGGCGGCGGAATCCGCCTGGCCCTGCAGGCCTGCCGGAGCGAAGACGTGCTGGTCCTCAACGGGGACACGTTTTTCGACTTCGATCCCGACCGGCTGGCCGCGCGGGACGGGGCGGTCGTCCTGGCCCTCAAGCCGATGACGCATTTCGACCGCTACGGGACCGTCGAGCTGGACAGGCACGGATCCGTCACGGCGTTCCGGGAAAAGAAAGCCTGCCGGGCCGGGCTGATCAATGCCGGCGTTTACCTGATCCGCCCCAGCCGCCTGGATCTGCAGGGGCTTCCGGAGAAGTTTTCCTTCGAACAGGACGTCCTCGCTCCCCTGGCCGGATCGGGCAGGCTGGCCGGCGTACGGGAGGACGGCTATTTCATCGACATCGGCATCCCTTCGGACTACATCCTCGCCCAGCTGCACTGGGGCCCGTGGGACACCCTGCTGCTGGACCGCGACGGGCTGGTCAACCAGCTGCGTCCGGGCGACTATGTCAAGAGCTGGGACGAATTCATCTTCCGCCCGGAATTCCTGAAAGCCATCCCGGAATGGACCCGCCGCTTCCGCCACATCTTCCTGGTCACCAACCAGCGGGGCGTCGGCAAGGGCCTGATGAGCCGGGAGGACCTGGATGACATCCACGAGCGGATGCTCCGCAAGATCTGCCAGGTCGGCGGCAGCATCGAAGCCATCTACTGCTGCACCGCCACGGACGAAGGCGATCCCCGCCGCAAACCCCAGACCGGCATGTGGCAGGAAATCCTGCGCGACCACCCCGACGTGCGGCCGGAGACGGCGGTCATGGTCGGAGACAGCGACTCCGACATGCAATTTGCCCGCAACGCCGGCATCGCCGGCCTCAAACTCAACTGGACATGAAAATTACGATTCTCGGAACCGCGCATCCTTACCGGGGCGGCCTGGCCGTATACAACGAGCGTCTCGCCCGTGAACTGATCGCCGAAGGGCACCAGGTGAACATCGTCACCTTCAAGCTGCAGTACCCGTCTTTCCTGTTTCCCGGCAAGACCCAGTATTCCACCGAACCCGCACCGGAGGACCTGGCCATTACGCGCGAGATGAATTCCATCAACCCGTTCAACTGGATCGCCGTGGGACGCAGGATACGCCGCGACGCACCGGACCTGCTGGTCATCAAGTACTGGCTTCCGTACATGGCTCCGTGCCTGGGCAGCATCGCCCGCATCGTCCGGCGGAACCGGAAGACCCGGGTTGTCACCATCCTGGACAACCTCATCCCGCACGAAAAACGCCCCGGGGACACGCTCCTGTCCCGGTATTTCTGCGGCAGCGTGGACCGTTTCGTGGCCATGTCCCGTTCGGTCCTGAAGGACGTCGACCAGTTCGACACGCGGAAATCGCGCGCCTTCCACCCGCATCCGCTGTACGACAACTTCGGGGCGGCCCTGCCGCGCGAGGAAGCCTGCCGGCAGCTGGGGCTGGACCCGGCGAAGACCATCCTGCTGTTCTTCGGCCTGATCCGGGATTACAAGGGGCTGGACCTGCTGCTGGACGCCTATGCCGCCCTGCCGGACCGCAGCCGGGCGCAGCTGGTCGTCGCCGGCGAATTCTACAGCAACGGGGAGAAATATCACCAGCAGGCCCAGGCGCTGGGCATCGACGGAGAAGTGGTCTGGAAGACGGATTTCGTTCCGGACAGCCAGGTCCGGCTGTATTTCTGCGCGGCGGACCTGATCGTCCAGCCCTACAAGTCCGCGACCCAGAGCGGCGTCACCCAGATCGCCTATCATTTTGACCGTCCGATGCTGGTCACGCGCGTCGGCGGCCTGGCCGAAATCGTTCCGGACGGCCGCGTCGGATACGTCGTCGAACCGGCGGCAGCTGCCATCACCCCCGCCCTCGAGCACTTCCTCACGCAGCGGCCCGACTTTTCGGAAGGCCTCGCCGAAGAGAAGAAAAAGTACTCCTGGTCCGGAATGGCGGCGGCAATCATGGATTTTTAAGCTTTTTTGCGTATATTTACGTGTTTAATGGGTAATGCCTCCCCACCTGGGACAGGCAGACACGAAGTGTACCCGGAATGAAAGCATGAGCGGTTCATCGGAATTGAAGGAGAAAACGGCGAAAGGCCTTTTCTGGGGCGGAATCAGCAACGGTGTGCAACAGTTGCTGACGCTGGTGTTCGGCATTTTCCTGGCACGCCTGCTGGATCTGGGCGACTATGGCCTGGTCGGCGAGCTGACCATTTTCACGACACTGGCCACCGTCATCCACGAAAGCGGTTTCTCGACCTGGCTTATCAATCACCAGGACGCCACGGATGATGACTACAACGCCGTATTCTGGTTCAACATCATCGTCTGCGCCGTCATATACCTGATCCTGTTCGCCTGCGCCGGTCCCATCGCCCGCTTCTACGGCGACCCCGAACTGCTGGTCCTTTCCCGCTGGTCCTTCGTCGGCATCCTGATTTCCGGCCTGGCGACCGCCCAGAGCGCCTATATGGTCAAGCACCTGATGATCAAGGAAAACGCCATCGCCAACATCGTCGCCCTTTCCATTTCGGGTGTCATCGGCGTGGTCCTCGCCTTCCGGGGCTTCGCCTACTGGGCCATCGTCATCCAGACCCTGGTCATGCTGGTCATCTACACCGCCGGCCTGTGGTATTTCTCGCCGTGGCGGCCCCGGCTCCACATCGACCTCCGGCCGATAGGCAAGATGTTCTCCTTCAGCATCAAAATGCTGATCACCAACATCTGCACCGTCATCAGCCAGAACATTTTCACCGTTTTCCTCGGTGCCAGATACGACAAGGACGAGGTCGGATCCTACAACCAGGCGAACAAATGGAGCGTGATGGGATCCTCCATCATCGACAAAATGTTCAGCAGCGTCAGCCATCCTGTGCTGGCCCAGGTCCGGGACGATCCCAAACGCCAGATCCGGGTTTTCCGCAAAATGGTACGCTTCGTCGCCTTCGTTTCGTTCCCCGCCATGCTGGGGCTGGCCATGGTCGCGCCGGAATTCATCACCATGACCATCACGGACAAATGGGCGCCGAGCATCCCGATCCTGCAGCTGCTGTGCATCTCGGGCGCCTTTCTGCCCATTTCCAGCCTGTTGTCCAAACAGCTGGTGGCTAACGGGCGGTCCGACATTTTCATGTGGGTCACGATCAGCCTGGCCGTGCTGACGCTCGGCATCCTCTTCGTTTCCAGTCCGCTGGGCATCCGGATGATGCTGCGCCTGTATGTGGCGCTGAACCTGGCGTGGGTGCTGGTCTGGTTCTTCTTCGTCCACCGCTGCATCGGTTACAGGCTGAAGGAGTTCCTGACGGACATCCTCCCCTACCTCGGCATCTCGCTGGCCGTCCTGACGGCCGTTTACTTCGCGACATCCTGGATCCACAACATCTACGCACTGTTTTTCTCCCGGGTCGCGCTGGCCGCCGGACTGTATATGCTGGTCATGCGCCTGAGCGGAGCGACGACATACAAAGAGACGATTCAATTCCTTCTGAGAAAAAAGACCAACATCCATGAAGAGCCGGTTCAACCTTGACGAATTCATAGCACGCCATGTTACGGGCAGGACGGAGAGTCTGTTCCTGCAGGATTTTCAGGAACACAGCTCCGAGCTGGAACGGGAGATCCAAGGCCGCTCGGTCTGTGTTATCGGCGGGGCGGGATCCATCGGATCCGCCTTCATCAAGGCCCTCGTTCCCTTCCGGCCGCATACGCTGGTCGTGATCGACCTCAACGAAAATGCCCTGACGGAACTGACCCGGGACCTGCGGAGTACGGCAGGACTGACCGTTCCCGCGGATTACCGGACCTACACCCTGCATTTCGCTGACCCGATCTTCGCCAGGATCTTCCGCCAGGAACGGGGATTCGACATCGTGGCCAACTTCTCCGCGCACAAACACGTCCGCAGCGAACGCGACAGATACAGTGTCCAGGCGTTGCTGGAGAACAACGACATCAAGGCCAAAGTCCTGATGGACCTCCTGTGCGAGTTCCCGCCCAGACACTTCTTCTGCGTGAGCACGGACAAAGCCTCGAATCCGGTGAACATCATGGGCGCCAGCAAACGCATCATGGAAGATCTCGTGATGGCTTATAACGACCGTTTCAAAGTGACGACGGCACGTTTCGCCAATGTCGCTTTCAGCAACGGCTCGCTGCCGGACGGATGGCTCCATCGCCTGCAGAAAAAACAGCCCCTGGCTGCGCCCAGCGATGTAAAACGCTATTTTGTTTCCCCGGAGGAAAGCGGCCAGATCTGTTTGCTGGCCTGCATTCTCGGACAGGGAGGCGAAGTGTTCTTCCCGAAGCTGGAGGAAGACCGGATGATTACATTCTCCAGCATCTGCGATGCGTTCCTGCATTCCGAGGGATATGCCAGGAAAGCATGCGCGGACGACGAGGAGGCCAAGCGGTATGCCGCCTCCATGGACGGAGACCGTGATCCCTATCCCGTCGTCTATTTCAAGTCGGACACGACCGGCGAAAAAGCCTACGAGGAATTCTTCGTTCCGGGAGAGACGGTCGACCTGGATCGTTTCCACGCCCTGGGCGTCGTGGATGCCAGTCCCCGCCACTCCATGGCGGAAATCGACGCTTTCTTCGCGGAATTGTCTTCCCTTTTCGACAGGGAGGATTTCACGAAAGCCCAGATCGTGGAGACCATCAAAAAGTTCATCCCCAATTTCGAGCATGAAGAGAAGGGGAAGAACCTCGACCAGAAAATGTAAGCGGACATGTACGGAAAAACGATTGCTTTTGTCAAGGAGCTGTATGGATCGGACCAGGTCCCCCTTTCCGTCCCGAAGTTTGTCGGGAACGAAAAGGCCTATCTGGAAGCATGCATCGACTCCACCTTCGTCAGCAGTGTCGGCCCGTTCGTCGACCGTTTCGAGAAGGACATGGCGGCTTATACGGGAGCCCGGAGAGCCGTGGTGTGCGTCAGCGGCACCAATGCCCTGCATATGGCGCTGCTGCTGGCCGGCGTGGAATGCGGGGACGAAGTGCTGACGCAGGCGCTCACATTCATCGCCACCTGCAACGCCATCAGTTACATCGGCGCCCATCCGGTTTTCCTCGATGTCGACAGGAGCACCATGGGCCTCTCGCCGGACGCGGTCAAATCCTGGCTTGCCGCGCACGCGGAAATACGGAACGGGCAGTGCTATGACAAACACACGGGACAGCGCGTCAAGGCCTGTGTCCCCATGCATACCTTCGGCCATCCCGTGCGTATCGAAGAGCTGGCGGCCGTCTGCGGGGAATGGCACATTGAATTGATCGAAGACGCTGCAGAGAGCATCGGCAGCAAGTACAAGGGAAAGCACACCGGACTCTTCGGGAAAATCGGCGCACTGAGTTTCAACGGGAACAAAACCATCACGACCGGAGGCGGCGGCATGCTGCTGTTCATGGATGAGGAACTGGGCGCACGGGCGAAGCATCTGACCACGCAGGCGAAGATTCCCCACCGCTGGGAATTCAGGCATGACGAGATCGGCTACAACTACCGCATGCCCAACATCAATGCGGCCCTGGGCTGTGCCCAGCTGGAACATCTGGATGCATTCATCGCGGACAAACGGGAAACCGCCGGCATCTATGCCGACTTCTTCCGGGGAGAAGCGGACATCGATTTCTTCTGCGAGCCGGAGAACTGCTACTCCAATTACTGGCTGAATGTCGTCATGCTGCCGGACCGCGACAGGCAGCAGGCTTTCCTGCAGGAAACCAACGACAACGGCGTCATGACACGGCCCGTCTGGGAACTGATGTCCCGCCTGCCGATGTTCGCACACTGCCAGCACGACAGCCTGGCCAATACCCTCTGGTTCGCGGACCGGGTCGTCAATATCCCCAGTTCTGTAAGACTAATCAAAAAATGATGTTGCCCCTTATTCTCATCGGCGGCGGAGGCCACTGCAAATCTGTCATCGACGCGGCGGAAAGCGCCGGTTTCAGCATCCTCGGCATTCTGGACCAGCCTGAAAAAGTAGGACAGGAGATTCTCGGTTACAAGGTTATCGGGACGGACGACGACATCCCCGGCCTGGCCGGCAAAGCCGCCTTCGTCATCACCGTGGGCCAGATCCTTTCCAGCGATGTCCGGCGACGGATCGCGAGAAAGGTCGAGGAAGCCGGCGGCAGTTTCGCTACCGTGATTGCCCGGGATGCCTGCGTGTCCCGGCATGCCCGGATCGGTGAAGGCAGCGTGATCCTGCACAAGGCGGTCGTGAATGCCGGTGCCAGGATCGGCAGGAACTGCATCATCAATACGATGGCGAATATCGAACATGATGCATCGGTAGGCGATTTCTGCCACATCTCTACCGGGGTGACCGTGAACGGGGAAACCCAGGTCGGACAAGACTGTTTTATCGGCAGCGGCAGCACGCTCTACCACTGCATCCACATTGCCGACCAAACCGTCATCCCCGCCGGTTCCATCATCAGAAAGTCTGTCGGGAAATGAATCACACCCTCATCATAGCGGAGGCCGGAGTCAATCACAACGGTTCTGTCGACCTGGCGAAGCGGCTGATCGAACAAGCCGCTGCGGCCGGGGCGGACTACATCAAGTTCCAGACCTTTACGGCGGACAAGCTGGTCACGAAGGCAGCGAAGCAGGCGGCTTATCAGCTCCGCAATACCGGCGGGCAGGAAACGGGCCAGTATCAGATGCTCAAACAACTGGAACTGACCGTACAAGACCATCAGACGCTGATGGAGCACTGCCACAAGGCCGGCATCCGCTTCCTGTCTACCGCCTTCGACCTGGACAGCATTGCGTTCCTGCATTCGCTGGATCTGGGGCTGTGGAAGATACCTTCGGGGGAAGTGACGGACTACCCTTTCCTGAAGCGCATCGCCGCTTATAATGAAAGGACCCTTCTCAGCACCGGCATGTGTGATCTGCAGGACGTACGGAACGCCGTCGGCGTTTTGCTCGGCAACGGGTTGTCCCGGGAGAGTCTGGTCCTCCTGCACTGCAATACGGAGTATCCGACTCCCTTTGAGGATGTCAACCTGCGGGCCATGGACGCCCTCCGGAGAGAATTCGGCGTCGCGGTGGGATACTCCGACCACACGCAGGGCATCGAGGTCCCCGTCGCGGCCGTCGCGCTAGGCGCAAGTGTGATCGAGAAACATTTCACCCTGGACCGCAGCCTGCCGGGGCCGGACCACCGGGCCAGTCTGGAGCCGGAGGAACTGAAGGCGATGGTTTCCGCCATCCGGAACATCGAGAAGGCCGTCTCCGGAGACGGTTCCAAACATGTCAGCGAGAGCGAAAAAAAGAATATCGCCGTTGCCCGGAAAAGCATCGTCGCCGCCAGGGACATCCGCTGCGGCGAAGTATTCACAGAGGAGAATCTCACTGCGAAAAGGCCAGGAAACGGCATTTCCCCGATGCGTTGGGAAGAAGTCCTGGGGCAACCGGCCAAACGGGCTTTCAACGAAGACGAACAGATCGAGCTATGAGGAAGATTTGCGTCATTACCGGCACACGTGCCGAATTTGGTCTGCTGTCAGGACTGATGCGGAAGATCCGGGAGTCCGGCAGGACGCAGCTGCAGGTCATCGCCACCAACATGCACCTGAGTCCGCGCTACGGCAACACGTATCAGGAAATCGAGAAGGACGGATTCACCATCGACCGGAAAATCCCCATCCTGGATGACGGGAAGGATGACGCCGACGCCACCCTGGCCGCCATGGCAAAGGCGCTTTCCGGATTCGCGGCCGCTTTCTCCGAACTGGCACCGGACCTGGTCGTCGTCCTGGGCGACCGCTACGAGATCCTCTCCGCCGCCACGGCTGCCCTGATCAAGGGGATCCCCATCGCCCACATCCATGGCGGAGAAGTCACCGAAGGCGCCTACGACGATGCCATCCGTCACAGCATCACCAAGATGAGCAGCCTGCATTTCACCGCGACAGAAGCATACAGGAAAAGAGTCATACAACTGGGAGAACAGCCGGACCGCGTTTTCTGTGTGGGCGCTCCGGGTGTGGAAAACATCCGTACCATCCCGCTGATGGATCAGGCGGAAATCGAAGAGAGCATCGGTTTCCGGCTGGACGACCACACCATCCTGGTGACCTATCACCCTGCCACGCTGGGTTCCCATACGGCCGCCCAGGACATCCGGGCGTTTATCGATGCGCTGGACAGACGGAAGGACCTGCGCGTTGTCTTTACCCTGCCCAATTCCGATACGGGATCCCGGGACATCGCGGATGCCATTCAGGCATTTGTCGCCAGGAACGGGGACCGGGCAATCGCATGCAAGTCCCTGGGGGTCAGACGATATCTGTCTGTCATGAAAAACGTCGCAGCAGTTGTCGGCAACTCTTCCAGCGGATTGCTGGAAGCCCCTTCCCTGGGCATTCCGACACTTGATATCGGAGACCGGCAGAAGGGCAGGATCGCCGCGGACAGTGTGCTCCACTGCGAGACGGACACGGAATCCATACTCGAAGGGCTGGATCGGGTCCTGTGCCCGGCAAGCAGGGAGAAAGCCTCCCGGGTTGTCAACCCGTATGAGAAAGCCGGCACGACGCAGGCCATTTTTGATGTAATCAGCCGCTGTCCGCTGGACGGATTGAAGCAAAAACACTTTTACGACTTACCATGAACACCCTGGTCGTCATACCGGCACGCGGCGGGAGCAAGGGCATTCCGAGAAAGAATATCAGGCCCTTTGCCGGGAAACCGCTCATCTGTTACACGATAGATACCGCAAGGGCCCTCGTCCCCGATACGGACATCTGCGTCTCCACGGACGATGACGAGATCATCCGGGTCGTGGAGTCGTACGGCTTGGGCGTTCCGTTCAAGCGCCCGGCCGAACTCGCCACAGACAGCGCAGGCACCTATGAGGTCCTGCTGCATGCCCTGGATTTTTATGAGAAACAGGGGCGGCATTACGACACCCTGATCCTCCTGCAGAACACTTCCCCTTTCCGAACGGCAGAACATGTCCGGGAAGCGATGGCGCTGTACACGCCCGACATCGACATGGTGGTGTCCGTGAAAGAATGTGCCGCCAATCCGTATTACTGCGTATTCGAAGAGAATCCTGCGGGCTTCCTGTCCGTCTGCAAAGGGGACGGGAAGATCTATCGCCGGCAGGATGCGCCCAAGGTCTACGAGTACAACGGGGCCCTTTATATCATCAATACGGCTTCCCTGAAGAAGCAGCACATGCATCAATTCGCAAAACGGATCAAGTACGTGATGGATGAACGGTCATCTTTTGACCTGGACACGCCGCAGGACTGGTTGATCGCCGAAATGATGGCACAAGAAAACAAAGAATAAAACAATAAGGACATGATGAAATACTGCAAGAAATGCTGCATGCCGGATACGCGTCCAGGCATCAAATTCGACAAGGAGGGCGTATGCTCTGCCTGCAGAAGTTACGAACACCGCGCAAAAGTCGATTGGGATGCGCGATGGAAGGAATTCGAGGCCATCTGCGACAAATACCGCGGCATGAACGGCCCGGACGGGTATGACTGCATGATCGCCGTCAGCGGCGGCAAGGACTCGCATTTCCAGACCTACCTGATGAAGGAGGTGATGCACATGAATCCGCTGCTGGTGTCCGCCGCGGACAATTTCCCGATGACCGAGGCCGGCAAGCACAACATCCGCAATATTTCGGAGGCGTTCGGGTGCGACCTGGTCGTCCTGAATCCGAACATCAAAGCCCAGAAAAAGGTCATGAAATACACCTTCGAGAAATACGGGAAACCCACCTATTTCATCGACAGGTACATCTACACCTACCCGCTCTGGATGGCCTTGAAGTTCAACACGCCCCTCCTGGTTTACGGCGAGAACGTCGGTTGGGAATACGGCGGGGCCGACGGCGTGGAGACCTACTCCGCCCGGGACCAGATCAACAACGGCGTGGGCAGCGGCATTCCGGACGAAGAGCTGATCGAGGCCTGCGGGATCAGCAGGAAAGACCTCAATTTCTTCGCCCCGCCCGCGAAAGAGGATCTCGCCAAACTAGATCCCATTTACATCAGTTATTTTACCCCCTGGAACAGTTTCAAGAACTACGAGCTGGCCAAGCGCTTCGGATTCCATGACCTGACCCATGAATGGACCCGTACGCACCATGTCGAGCAGTTCGACCAGGTCGACACGCCGGCTTACCTCGTCCACTCCTGGCTGAAGTATCCGAAATTCGGGCATGCCTCGGCCACGGACTATGCCTCCCGGATGGTCCGGTACGGGATGATTTCCCGGGAAGAAGGGTTCAGGCTCATCGACGCGCACGACGGGAATCTCGATCCCCGGAGCGTCCGGGAATTCTGCCAGTTCCTGGGCTACACGGAGCGTGAGTTCTGGGAAATCGTGGACCGTCTCTACAACCGGGACCTGTTCGAAAAGAATTCCCTGGGAAAATGGGTACTGAAAGCGACGGAAAGATAGGATGAAGGACAAGTATACCATCAACGGGAAAGCATCCATCATTGATGCCCTCAAGGCCATGGACGGCGCTTCCCATGGCCTGCAGACACTGTTTGTCGTCAACGATGACGGAGTCATGGTCGGGACCCTGACAGACGGGGACATCCGCCGCGGCCTGATCAACGGATCCAACGTACAGGATCCCGTCAGTACCGTCATGCATACCTCCTTCAAGTTCCTCCGGGAAGGCGACAACGAAGCCAAGATGCTGAAGGAATACAGGCAGCAGCTGATTTATTTCGTACCGGTCCTGGATGCGGCGGGGCATATCATCCGCGTTTGCGACCTTGTCAAGCACCACAACATCCTTCCGATCGATGCCGTCCTGATGGCCGGAGGAAAGGGAGAACGCCTGCGTCCGCTGACAGACAAGATGCCCAAACCGCTCCTCCCGGTGGGCGGCAAAGCCATCATCGACCACAATGTCGAACGGATCATCTCCTATGGGATCGACCACATCCATGTCACCGTGAACTACCTCGCCGAACAGATCGAAGCGCATTTCCGCGAGCCCGTCAACGGCGTCATGGTCCGGACGGTACGGGAGCCGGACTTTCTGGGGACGATCGGAAGCATCCGCTATGTGGAAGAATTCCACAACGACACGATCCTCGTGATGAACAGCGACGTGTTCACCAACATCAACCTGGAAGATTTCTATCTCCATTTCAAGGAATACGATGCAGACATGAGCGTCGCCGCCGTTCCATACAGCGTCCAGGTCCCCTACGGGATCTTCCAGCTGGAAGGGAAACGGGGGATCTCCGGCCTGGTCGAGAAACCGACTTATGATTACTACGCCAATTCCGGGATTTACCTGATTCGGAAGTCCGCCCTGGAATTGATTCCGGAAGGCCGGGTATTTCACGGAACCGACCTGATCGAAGCGCTGATCGCCCAGCACAGGAAGGTGATCCGTTTCCCGCTGAACGGCACCTGGATCGATATCGGCAACCCGCAGGAATACAAGCGGGCGAACGAACTTGTCAGTCACACCATCATGTAGTTGATTTCCATGTATACGATTTTATTGGCCGGCGCCGGCAATATCGGCAGCCGCCACCTGCAAGGCGCGAAAAAATCCGCCAACGACCTGGATATCTGGGTGTATGATCTCAGTGAGGACGCCCTCGCGTTGTCCCGGGAGCGCTTTGAACAGATTCCGGAGAATGGAGTGAAACAGACCCACTATGTGAACGCCCTGGACGATGTGCCCCGGCATATCGACGTCGCCATCGTCGCGACGGGCTCCAAACCCCGGGCCGCCATCGTCCGGCAGATACTGGATTCCCGGGAGGTGAAATATATGGTTCTCGAGAAATTCCTGTTCGGCAGGGTGGCAGAATACGCCGAGACGAAAGCCCTCCTGGATCAGAAAGGCGTCAAGGCCTGGGTGAACTGCCCCTACCGCATGTTTGAAGGGTACAAGCACCTGAAAGGGATGTTGGACGCCCAGGCGCCCCTGAGTGTGTCTTTCGGGAACGGCGGAAACTGGGGATTGTGCTGCAACGCCATCCACTACATAGACATTTTCCTGTATCTGACCGGGCAGGAGGATTATTCAGTGGACCTTTCCGGTCTGGAGAATGAGGTGCTGGACAGCAAACGTCCCGGCTATGTGGAACTGATCGGCGATCTGACCGTCACGACACCCCGGGGAGACAAACTGACGCTGCAGACCTCAAAAGACGGGGAATTCATACAAAAGATTCATATGAAAAACGGCGCGCACGCCATCGAAATCGACGAAGCGGCCGGCACGATCACTTTTGACCGGAACGTTTTTCCGCTGGACTTCGCGTTCCAGAGCGGACTGACCGGCAGGCTGATCGATTCCCTGGTCGAGAGTGGCACCTGCGACCTGTCTTCCTTCGACAAGTCGTCACATTACCACATCCAGTTCCTGACAGCCGTTTTGCCATTTATCAACAAGATCAAAGGATGGAGCACGGATTCCTGTCCGATCACCTAAAACAGACAGCATCATGATTTGGATCATTGGCGCGGGTGGCATGGCCCGCGAGTATGCAAAAGTTCTCAAAGCACAGAACAGAGAGTTTCTCTGCATCGGCCGGAGTGAGAGTACGGTCGATGCATTCAAAAAGGAAAGCGGCCATGACGCCGTGGCCGGCGGGCTGGACGCTTTCCTGGCAGGCAAGCCCGGGCTGCCGGAAGCCGTCATCGTCGCAACGGATGAGAAATCCCATGTCCCCAACTGCCTCGCCCTGATGCAATATGGCGTACGCCGCATTCTCTGCGAGAAGCCCGGATTCCTCCATCCGGAGGAACTCGAGAAAGTCGCGGCCGCACAGAAGCTGTGCGGAGCCGCCGTCTTTTATGCCTACAACCGCCGTTTCTACGCCTCCACCCTTGCGGCGGAGAAGATCATTGAAGAAGACGGCGGCCTGCGGTCTTTCAGTTTCGAATTTACCGAATGGGGGCACGTCATCGCAACATACAACTTCCCGAAGGAAACCCTGGCCAACTGGTTCTTCGCGAACTCCACGCATGTCGTCGATCTCGCGTTCTTCATCGGCGGCATGCCCCGGGAAATCACCTGTTACGCAAAGGATGAAAGCTCCTGGCACAAACCGGTCAACTTCGCCGGAGCGGGGCTGACGGAAAAAGGAGCCCTGTTCAATTATCAGGCAAACTGGGAAGCGCCCGGCCGCTGGGCCGTCGAACTGCTCACGGCTTCTCATCGCATTTACCTCAAGCCCATGGAGCAGCTCCAACTCCAGGACAAAGGCAGCGTCAAGGTATATCCCGTCGAAATCGACGATCACCTGGACAAGGAATTCAAGCCGGGACTCTATCTGGAGACGCAGGCTTTCCTGGACGGAAACGACCAGAGGCTCTGCTCGCTGGATCATCAAATCAAGGCAGTCAAAGAAGTTTACACCAAAATCGTCGCAGCATGAAAGTCGTTCTGTTAGCCGGCGGATTCGGTTCCCGCATCTCGGAAGAATCCGTTTATAAGCCGAAGCCCATGATCGAGATCGGCGGCAAGCCCATCTTGTGGCACATCATGAAGGAATATGCCTGGTTCGGTCACAATGAGTTCATCATCTGTGCCGGATACAAGCAGGAATACATCAAGGACTGGGTCGCAGACTATTTCCTGCACAACAGCGACGTATCCTTCGATTTCAGGAATGGGAAGAATGAGATGACCGTGCTTCACAGCGAGATGGAACCGTGGAAGATCACCGTGGTCGATACCGGTTACAATACGATGACCGGCGGGCGGATCAAGCGCGTACAGAAATACGTGGGAAACGAGACCTTCCTGATGACCTACGGAGACGGTGTCTGCGACGTGGACATCAACAAGCTCATCGCCTTCCACCGGAGCCATGGGAAGACCGCGACGCTGACGGCGGTGAAACTGGCCCAGGACAAGGGCGTGCTGAACATCACCAGCGACTATGCCGTCACCTCCTTCCGCGAGAAGAACAAGACGGACGGCGCCCCCATCAATGCCGGATACATGGTGTTGGAACCGGCTGTCTTCGATCTTCTGGACGGAGATGCGTGTGTTTTCGAACGGAAGCCGCTCGAGACCCTGGCCGCGCGGGGCGAACTGATGTCCTACATCCACGAAGGCTTCTGGCAGTGCATGGACAACATCCGCGAGAAAACGCTCCTGGAAAACCTGCTCAAAGCAAACGCCGCCCCGTGGAAGCGCTGGGAGAGCGAAGTCCCTAACCTGTAGTGCCATGGCGGACAAGGAAAAACTGAAAGCACAGATTCTCGAACTGACGCGGGAGTATTACAAGGAAGTGCATGGCCAGCCCCGGGCATTCGTCCCCGGCGAGACCAAGGTCAATTACGGCGGCCGCTATTTCGATGACGCCGAGATGGTGAACCTGGTGGATTCCGCCCTGGATTTCTGGCTGACGGCCGGCCCCTGGGCGCACAAATTCGAAACCCGTTTCGCCAAGTGGCTGGGCGTGAAGTACTGCTCGCTCTGCAACAGCGGTTCCAGCGCGAACCTGCTGGCGTTCAGCGCCCTGACCGCGCACGAACTGGGCGACAGGGCCATCCGGCGCGGCGACGAGGTCATCACCGTAGCCGCCGGCTTCCCCACGACGGTCGCCTGCATCGTGCAGTTCGGTGCGGTGCCCGTGTTCGTGGACATGAGCATCGAGGAGAGCAACATCGACACCACCCAGCTGGAAGCGGCGCTCAGTCCCCGGACCAAGGCCGTGATGGTGGCCCACTCCCTGGGCAATCCCTTCAATCTCGAAGCCGTCGTCGCTTTCTGCCGCAGGCACGGGCTCTGGCTGGTCGAGGACAACTGCGACGCGCTGGGCTCCGAGTACTTCATCGACGGCGAATGGAAGAAGACCGGCACCATCGGCGACATCGGCACCAGCAGTTTCTATCCTCCCCACCACATGACGATGGGCGAAGGCGGTGCCGTCTATACCAACAACAGGGAACTGGACAAATACGTGAAGAGTTTCCGTGACTGGGGCCGCGACTGCTGGTGCATGGGCGGTGTCGACAACACCTGTGGCTGCCGCTTCACCGGCCAGTTCGGCAAGCTCCCCCAGGGCTACGACCACAAGTACGTGTACAGCCATCTGGGCTACAACCTGAAGGCGACCGACATGCAGGCGGCCATCGGATGCGCCCAGCTGGACAAACTGGACTTCATCGTACAGCGCCGCCGCGAGAACTTTCAGATCCTGTACGACGGGCTGAAGGGCACCCCGGGGCTCCTGCTTCCCGAAGCGCAGCAGAACAGCCGGCCCAGCTGGTTCGGCTTCTTCATTACGGTCCGGGAAGACGCCGGGTACAGCCGGAACGAACTGACCCGCTATCTGGAGGATCACCAGATCCAGACCCGCAACCTCTTTGCCGGGAATCTGCTGATGCATCCGGCCTTCGAGGGGTATGTGGAAGGGAAGGACTACCGCACCGTGGGCGATCTTCCCGTGACGGACAGCATCATGAGGAACTGCTTCTGGCTGGGCGTCTATCCCGGAATGACTCCGGAGAAACTGCAGTATATGACAGATACCATCAAGGCCTTCGTGGCCGCAAAAACCCGGTAGCATGATTGATCTGTTCAATGGCTTTTACCAGGGCAAGCGCGTCCTTGTCACCGGCCACACCGGTTTCAAGGGCAGCTGGCTGAGCATCTGGCTGCATGAACTGGGCGCCGAAGTCGTCGGCGTCGGCCTCGATCCCTACTCCGAAAAGGACAATTTCGTCCTTTCCGGGATCGGGAAGAAAATCCGGGCGGACATCCGGGCGGACATCCGCGACGGCGGGAAGATGAAGGAAATCTTCGCCGCCTGGCGGCCGGAGATCGTCTTCCACCTGGCCGCCCAGCCGCTGGTGCGCCTCAGCTACGAAATCCCCGTCGAGACCTACCAGACCAACGTGATGGGCACCGTCAACATCATGGAGGCCATCCGGGCGACGGACAGCGTGCGGGTCGGCGTGATGATCACGACCGACAAGTGCTACGACAACAAGGAACAGCTGCGCGGATACCAGGAAGACGACCCGTTCGGCGGCTACGATCCGTACAGCAGCAGCAAAGGTGCCTGCGAGATCGCCATCCAGAGCTGGCGCAGGAGCTTCTTCAACCCTGCGGATTTCGGAAAGAAGCACCACGTCAGCCTGGCGAGCGTACGTGCCGGCAACGTGATCGGCGGCGGCGACTGGGCGAAAGACCGCATCATACCGGACTGCATCCGCGCCCTGGAGGCGGGCAAGCCCATCGAGATCCGCAGCCCGAAGGCGGTCCGCCCCTGGGAGCACGTCCTGGAACCGTTGAGCGGATACCTGCTGCTGGCGCAGAAAATGTGGGAGCACCCGACGGAATACTGCGAAGGGTGGAACTTCGGTCCGGAACAGGAAAGCGTGCTGACCGTATGGGAAGTCGCATCCGCCATGATAAAGAGCTTCGGTTATGGCGAGCTGAAGGATGTCTCCGATCCGGGAGCTCTTCATGAAGCCCGGCTGCTTATGCTGGACATCACGAAAGCCAAGACCCGTCTGGGCTGGCGGCCCCGGCTGGATGCCACACAATGCGCCCTGCTGACGTCCGACTGGTACAAGCGGTATAAGAACGAGGATGTGTACGGCATCTGTATCGATGAAATAGAAAGGTTCACGCTATGGAAATAATCAAGACTCCGTTCGAAGGCCTGCTGGTCCTGCAGACCGTCCATTTCCAGGACAAGCGGGGAGGATTCCAGAAACTGTTCAACTTCGATTTCTTCCGGGAGAACGGGCTGGACTGCGATTTCAGGGAATTCTACTACTCCGTCAATTACCGGAACGTCCTGCGCGGGATGCATTTCCAGATACCGCCCTTCGACCACACGAAACTGGTCTATGTCAGCAAGGGAAGTATCCTGGACGTCGTCGTGGACATCCGGAAGTCCTCCGCGACCTACGGGCGCTGCTTCTCCAACGTACTGGATGAACGAAAAGGCCAATACCTGTATATCCCCAAAGGATTCGCCCATGGTTTCCTGTCGCTGGAAGACGGGAGCATCGTCAATTATGCCCAGACTTCTTGCTATTCCAGGGACCATGACTGCGGGATCGATTCCCTTTCCGTCGGCTTCGACTGGGGCGTTGAAGACCCTGTCCGTTCCGGGCGGGACCTGAGCTTCGAGAAACTCGCTGACTTCAAATCACCGTTTTGATCATGAACATTCTGGTAAGCGGTGCCACGGGTTTTATCGGCACCCACCTGACAAGCGAATTGAGGAAACAGCACCGCCTGTTCATCCTCGGCCAGTTCGACGGGGACCCGGAGAAACTGGGGCTTCCGGGCATCACGATGACGGACGACATCCGGTCTCTGGCGGACTATATCCGGGAGCATGAGATCGAGGGCGTCATCCACCTGGCCTCCCTGTACCTGGCAGCCCATACGCCCGAGCAGGTGAAAGACCTGGTCTCCTCCAATGTCTATTTCGGGACGGCCATCCTGGAAGCGGCCTCCCTGGCCGGATGCGTCAAATGGTTCCTCAACACCGGCAGCATCTGGCAGAACTACAATGTCAAAGGATCCGAGTACAACCCGGTCAACCTGTACGCCGCCACGAAACAGGCCTTCATCGACATGGCGAAGTATTACCGGGAGGTCTTCGGCATCCGCTTCTGCACCTTGAAGCTGTGCGACACCTATGGGCCGAACGATACGAGGAGAAAGCTGTTCAAGCTCTTCAAGGATTACTCCGAAAGCGGCGAAGTGCTGAAGATGTCCCCCGGGGAACAGAAACTGGACCTGCTGTACATCACGGACATCGTCGCCGGTTTCACCCATCTGGCGGAAATGCTGTCCGACGGCACGGAACTCGACGATGAGTATGTGCTGACTTCCGGCCGGCAGATCCCGCTCCGGGAACTGGCGGAGCTGTTCACCGAGGTGTCAGGGCGCAGGCTGAACATCGAATGGGGCGGGAGGCCGTATCGCGAACGGGAGGTCATGATTCCCTGGAAAGGCAAGCCGCTCCCGGGATGGAAAGCGCAGGTGGACGTAGAGAAAGGCATTCAATTATTCATAGGACAAAGTGCGCAATGATTGACGATTTGGTGATCATCGTTCCGACCTTCAACCGCCCTGATTATCTCAGGCGGGTGGTCCGGTATTACTCGTCATTCCCCTGCCGGGTATACATCTGTGATTCAAGCGCGGAAGACGCGGGGATCAAAAGCGACGGGAATATCATCTACCGCTGGGCTCCGGAGAAGAACTTCAACAAGAAGGTGCTGGATACGGTTGAAGAGACATCCGCGGATTTCTATGCCCTGTCCCCCGACGATGATTTCATCAAGGAGGAGACCCTGATGGAGTGCCTGACGTTCCTGAGAGACCATCCGGATCATTCCCTCGCCGGAGGGAAACAGGTCTTCTTCAAGGAAGGCCTCGGCGAAGGATTCTACAGTACGGACGCCATGAACCGGATGCACGGGATCAATGAAATCCCCGCCGAGCCCAAAGAAGACTATGTCCGCTATTTCTGGAGCCATTACCAGAACATCCTGTGGTCGGTTTTCAGGAAAAAGGCGATCCGGGATGCGTTCGCGGCGCTGAACAGCTGCAACTATGACAACGGGAACTTTGTCGAACTGTCCCTGGGTCTGGAGAGTCTGCGGAACGGCCGGATTTACATTTCTTCCAACGCGCTGAATTTCAGGGAGATCATTACGCGGGAGCACTGGGGCTCCACCACCCCGACGATATCCCGGGACCACATGAAAAGCGAGCCGGCGCTGGCGGAAGACATCAGAAGATTCCATGACTATTATCGCGGAGATCCGTTTGCGGAATTCTGCCTGGACTGTCACCTGGACGCCGCCCCGCGGGAGAGTCTGTCGGAAAGGATGACGAAACGGATACCCGTTTCCGTCCGGAAGTCTTTTCTGTTCGCCCCGCTCAGGTTCGCCTCCCGGCTGCTGACCCGGTCAAAAAAGACTGCCGGGAAGGATCCCGTCTTCCCGGATGACGTGATGGAAGCAAAAATCGCCCAAGCCCTGAAATAGCATATGAGAAAGATCATCAAGAAAATCATCCGGGGCATTGAAAGATTCCTGAAAGAGCTGTTCGGGACCTTGAAATGGCTGTTCTACTTCATCCTCAAGACCGACTGCCGGAATCACGTTCCGCACGTTGACGGAGCGGAGCGGCTGATCGTCCTCGCCACCGGCCCTTCTCTGACCGAAGCGATCGGGAAAATCGATTTCTCATCCGCGGATGTCAGCGCGATGAATGTGTTCTTCAATTCTCCGTGGTACAGGATAATCCGCCCGCGCTACTATGTCATCGCCGACCCGCTGCTGTTTTCCAAGGAAGAATACTATGCCCCGCTCATGACCGATACGGACTGGGACATGTACCTGTTCGTGCCCTACGAATGCTGGAACGGGAACCGGCAGTTGAAACACGTCCCCAATCCGCACATCACGGTGGTTCCCTTCCAGATGGAAGTGTTTGAAGGCTTCCGCTTTATGAAGGATTTCATCTACCGGAAAGGGCTGTCGATGCCCAAGGCACAGAATGTCCTGGTCGCTTCCATTTTCACAGGCATCAACATGGGGTACAAAGAGATTCTGCTGTACGGAGCCGACCACTCCTGGACAAAGACGCTGGGCGTGAATGCCCAGAACCAGGTATGCACCGTCAATACGCATTTCCAGGACAACGCCCCGGTTACTTTCTCCCCCTTCTGGAAGAATCCGGACACGAAGGAAGCCTATACCATGCAGGAGCTGCTGCGAGCCTTCGCCGATATGTTCGCCTCCTACCATGAAATCCGCCACTATGCCGACAAACACGGCTGCCGCATTTTGAACTGTACCCCGGATTCCCTCATCGACGCCTTCGAACGTCTTGCTTAATCAACCCACGCCTATGATTTCCCCCCTCCAATACCTTTTCGTCCTGCTGAACAAGTTGTCCGTGCGCGGCAGGGACAACGTCGTCGACCCGCGCGGCGCCGACATCAAGCGCTGCCGCTTCCGCATCCGCGGGAACGGCAATGAATTCCGCTGCCGCAGCCTGCTGAAGCAGTCCGCCGTCATGATCGAAGGCGACGGCAACCGTATCCTCATCGAGGCCGGGGGCGAACTGCGCAACCTCCGCCTGTGGATCAAAGGGAACAACTGCGAAATCCGCATCGGCTCCCAGCTGATCTTCAACGGCGGGCGGATCGTCTGCGCCGGCAACGGGAACGGCGTCAGCGTCGGGAACGACTGCATGTTCGCCGAGGGAATCGAGATATGGGCCTCCGACACCCATCCCGTCTATCAGGAAGACAAGTTGATCAACCCTTCCCGGCCCGTCAGCATCGGGAACCATGTCTGGATCGGCACGAACGCCATGATACTGAAGGGCAGCCGGATCGCCGACGGCAGCATCGTCGGCATGGGCTCGCTGGTCCGGGGTGAAATCCCGGCGGACAGCATGGCCGTCGGGAATCCCGCCCGCATCGTCAAGAGCGGGGTACGCTGGGACAAATCCGCGATCGAAGCGTAATTACAGTGCTTTGTGCCGCTCGGCCAGGAAGCGCAGGAGCGGATAGGAAATAAACTTCGGCGTGTATCGCTTGAAGAATCGGACAAGACGTTTGCGGCGAAGCTGCGAACGTCTTTCTTTTTCGATGTCCACCCCGCGGGAGGCGATGATGTCGTAGAGTTCGTTGGCGGACTCGATCTGGTGGTCGAAGGTGGTTCCCCCGCGCATCTCGACATGGGCGATGTCCCGGTCGAAATGGACGAACTTCGCCCCGGAGAGGTAGAAGTGCGACAGCTGCTCGAAGTCGGCCGCATAGCGGAAGCGCGTATCGAAGGGGTGGGAGCGCAGCAGCTCCGTCCGCACGAAGGTCGCCTGGTGAGAAATGCACATCTTGTGGTTCAGGTAGGCCTGTCCGGGACGAACCTGATACGATCCGTACTCGAAGACCTGGACGGAATTGCCATAGATCACATCCGCCTCGGGATTCAGGCCGATGAACTCGGCCACATCGCCGAGCACATCGTAGTCCGCGAAAACATCATCCGCATTCAGGAACAGCACGAAGTCCCCGCTGGCCGCCCGGATTCCCTTGTTCATGGCATCGTAGAGGCCTTTGTCGGGTTCGCTGACGAAGTGGTCGATGCGGTCGGCATAGCTCCGGATCAGCTCGGCGGCACCGTCCGTGCTGGCCCCGTCGATCACGATGTACTCCGTATTGCCGTAGGTCTGGGACAGGACGGATTCCAGGGTGCGCGCAATCACGTGCACCGTATTGTATGAGACCGTGACGACGGAGATTTTCGGCGCCTTCATGCTTCCGTATGTTTTTTATGCAGCGCCCGGCGCAGTTTCCAGGGCCAGCGGGCCATCCGCTGCGGCACCTTGACGATCCAGCGCAGGATCTTGTTCAACACGAATGCGATGCGGTCCGCCAGCGTAAAGACCGGCAGCGGCAGTCCCCGCTGCGCATACGCTTCCCGGATCAGCGCGTCGATCCGGGCCTTCTGCCGCCCCTGGGAAGGCTCGACCCGGCGGACCAGCCAGGAAGGCATCGAATAGAAGCGGGAGAACCAGGAGTGCAGGCAGAGCGTGCGTCCCTGCTCGTCCAGGGCGACGGTAGAGATCCCGTCCGCATGGCGGCGGCAGGGCAGGTACAGGGTCCTGAACTCGGCAGCCAGCCACAGGAAGAAGGGGTAATAGGGCTCGGCATCCCCGAAGCTGCGCGGCGGCAGGGCCTCCCGGGAGAATTTGGTGCGGATCAGCGACAGGTTGAAGACATTGAAGAAGGGATTCGTGACAATGGCATTGCGCCCGGTCGTCGCCGCATCCCCGTCCGAATAGCCCGCATTGGCCCATCCTTCGCGGATCACCCGGTCCACCAGCTCGCGTACGGCCTGCGGGTCCGTCAGGAAGGCGTCTTCGTCGATATTGACGGCGATATCGCAGTCCCGGTCCCGCAGCATCGTGAAGAAATACCCGTCCGCGGACTGGTCCGTCAGGCGGACGCAGGGATAGCCCAGGTCCTGGAACAGGCCCTTGGCATAGCGGTACAGGCGGAGGTCAAACGACCGGGTATATACTTTTACACGTGGTTCCATACGCTTTGGGGATGTAAAGTTAGGATTTATTTCCTACATTTGCCAACGGAATATGGAAGCAATCACACAGAACAAGGCATATTACCCCTGGATCGACCACGCCAAATCGCTGGGCATCCTGCTGATGGTCGTCGGACATGTGTGGACGGTCGACCCGGCCGTACGCCAGGTCATCTACTCCTTCCACATGCCGTTGTTCTTTGTCATTTCCGGTTTCCTGTACCGCCAGCTGTCCCTGTCCGAGCACCTGGTCCGCGACTGGCGGAGGCTGCTGGTCCCCTACCTGCTGATCAACATCGTCTGCATGCTGATCCGGCTGGCCGGCGAATCCTTCGGCGATCCCTATTACGACCTGATCGGGCACCTGATCGCCAAGTCGAAAGCCATCCTGACCGGAGTCAGCCTCCCGATCCACGGCATGGAGCCGGTCTGCGGCCCTTCGTGGTTCATCCTGGCCATCTTCCTGCTGCACCTGCTGTTCTGCCTGTGCCCGAAGGAAGGGAAGAAACGGCACCTGTTCATGGGGCTCGTCAGCGCCGCCGCCATCCTGACGACCGTCCTGCTGCGCCGGAACGGCATAGACATCATCGGCCCGGCGGACGCCGCCATCATGGCCGTCCCCTTCTTCTGTGCGGGTCTGTGGATGCGCGAACTGAACTGGGAGCGCCTCCAGAGCGGCATACTCATCGCCATGCTCCTGGGATCCGCCCTGATGGTCGCCCTGCTGAACGGGACCAACGGGCCGGTCGACATGAACGTGCTGAACTACGGTCACAACATCTTCCTGTTCTATTTCGCGGCCATCTTCGGCACCCTGGGGGCCTTCTGCCTGTGCCAGCTGGTCGGCAAACTTCACTGGAAGGCGCTTGACGGATTCGCCCGGACCATGTCCGTCGGAACCATTCCCATCGTGGGATTCCACCGTTTCGGCATCCTGGCCGCCGAGCAGCTGGGCCTGACCGGCCCCACGGAAAGCATCCTGGTGGCCGTGGCCATCTGGCTGGCCTTCTTCCCCATCATCCTCCTCTGCCAGAAATGGTTCCCCGCCATTCTCGGCTACAGGAAGTGACGGTGCCCGCCCGGGGCATTAATCTTTCCTGGGGAAGTGCTCCAGAAGGGCAGCATGGATACCCCGTATAAGGGCCGGGGTGGCGTACGGGACGAAGAGCACCTTGCGGGTGTCGAGGGTGAGGTCATAGCGGCCGAAGAAACCAAATGAAATCAGGAAGGAGAAGTTCTCGGCGAGGCATTCTTCGGGAACGCAAATATAGTCGGTGTTGCGGCCCAGAAGATCATAAAAACCGGGCACATCTGCAATCGGAATCATGGTATCCGGCTCATCGAGCGGCACCAGAACGCTTTGCATATAAGCATAGAAACTCGCATCGGGGTCTTCCTCCGCAGCCTCGGCGTAGGTGCCCGGATAAACTGCGACCAGGGCGCAGCGGCGCTTTTGCCCCTCTATGGTAAACTCTCCCCAGCAGTCATCATGATCCACATCCGGGTTTTGCAGCAGCAAATTCCTGACGGCAGGCCCGAACTCCACCTCATGGTCCATCACGTGGAAACCGATGAGGCTGTACAACGCAGCGCGGAACTCGGCATTGTTGCGGGTCAGGCAATGGAAGATTTCGTGAGATATGAGCGCGCGGCCGAAATGGATGAGGTATTCCAGGTAATCGGCGTCAAATTCCGGATCCGCATGGAACGCGCGAGTCAGGTACTCTGCCTCGTCGGCGCTCAGGTAGATCTCGTTCTTCTGCGTATAGCCGCCCATGTGCCCCTCATCCCCCATGGCGGTTTTGATAAACACCAATTCGTCGGATATCGGCAGGCGGAAGCCCAACTCGGCTGCGCGGCCTTCTATGAAATCCATCACCTTGCTGATGGATTTCTTCTCCTCGTCGGTAAACTCACCTATCTGCCCGACGGCAACGGCCTTGAACTCCTCCAACGACTGTCCGGAAGACTGCAACTTCCAATCGATATCGTTCTGAGTCAAAGCCTCCAGATAGTCGGTATTGGCCAGTTTCAGCTTCTTTCCCTCCTCCTGGGTGGCGAAACGATATTTCAGGGTTGATGATTTCTGGTCGGTGCACGCGCTCAGTCCCACCATCAGCATCAAGCAGCACAGGGCTGCCCGGATCAAAGGCTTTATCATCGTTTTATCTGATTTTCAGACGCAGGACCCGGATGGGCCGGCCGGCGCCCTGATACTGGGTTTCGTCAATGACGCTTTCCCCGGTCGGGACGAAACCGCATTTTTCCATGACGCGCCCGCTGGCCGGGTTGTCGATGAAGTGTCCGGATATCAGGGACCTGATATCTGTCACACGACGGATATGTTCGATCATCAAAGCGAGCGCCTCGGTGCAGATACCCCTGTTCCAGTATGGTTTGGCTATCCAATAACCGATCAGCGGCTCGCCCTCCCGGGCGGGCAGATTGCAATTGCATGACGGACCGTAACCCATTGCGCCGATCGCCTCCCCCGTTTCCTTGAGTTCAATGGCCCAGGTATTGGTGGCATCACAAAAGACCGTCCTGATGACCTCCAGGCTGTCTTCGACCGACTTGTGCGGCGGCCATCCGGCCCGTGGCCCCACGTCGGGATCCGACGCCCACTTGTACAACACAGGGGCGTCGCTGTCCCGCCAGGGGCGGAGGATGATGCGGTCGGTTTCCATCAGCACAAAGCAGCAACTCAGCCCAGGATCAGATCCCGCAGCGCGAGGATCCAGCCTTTCTTGAGGACCAGGTATTCGATTTCCAGGCAATAATCACGGTAGTAGCCCTTTTCCCGGGCGAAACGCCGGATCCGGCGGATGGACGAAAGGCGCGCAGCCGCGCGGGAACGGTCCCGGCGGCGCGTTACCGAACCTTCGTGCAGGCGGTAATGATACAGCGGCGCATCCACCTTGGCGATGCCGTTGGCGGCCAGCACGCTGCAGGTCAGGAAACAGGTATCCTCGGCACTGTGGCTGGGCGGGAACACGATACCCCGCTCCACGATCAGCGAGCGCCGGTACAGGAAGGTTGTGAAGAAAGATACGAAATGCCGCAGGAAGGCGCGCTTGTCGCCGGTATGGGTGTTGCGCGCCACTTTCCCGCCCATTTCGATATCGCAGCAGGCCAGGTCCGTCCCGGCGGAAACGGCGGCCTGATACAGCGATGAACAAAAGTCCGGATCCACCGTATCGTCACTGTCCACGAAGGCCACGAACTCCCCCTTCGCCTCCGAAATGCCCAGGTTCCGCGCAGCTCCGGGTCCGCTGTTCTTCGGCGTGCTGACCAGCCGCAGGGTCTTCGGCCCCCGGTAGGCGGACATGCGCTCCTGCAGGCGCCGGACCGATCCGTCCGTCCCATGGTCGTCCACGAAGACCAGCTCCAGGCTGTCCATCGTCTGGGCCAGCAACGAATCCACACAGGCGTCGATATAGTCCTGCGCGTTAAAGACCGGTATGATGACGGATACTTCAGGCATCCTGCTCCGCTTTACGGCGTTTCACACGACGGACGACGGCAGCCGCGATGAAACCCGCCATCACCAGGTACATCAGCAGGATGCAGACCGTAGCGACCGTATCCCCCTTGCGGACACTGTCCGGATCGAACTCGAAATGGATGGCGTGGGTGCCGGCCGGGACGTTGAGCGCCCGCAGCGTATAATCCGCCCGGAAATGTTCGACAGGCGTCCCGTCGATCGTCGCCTTCCAACCATAGGGATAGTAGATCTCGGAAAACACCAGGGTCCCCGGCGTGGAAGAACTGTACGTATAATCGATGAAACGGGGATGGAACTTGGTCAGCGCGACGCTCGCATCCGGCGCGATTCCCGGATGCAGGTCCGGGACGGAAGCGGCGAAATCCGCTCCCACCACGGCGGTCCTGGCCAGATCCACTTCCATCAGCGCGTCGCTCTCAGCCTGGGCGCCGTCCGCCACCAGGATATCGCTGACGAACCAGGCATTGCCCAATGCACCGGGGTTCAGCTGCGGCTGCGGGCTTCCGCCCTCGCCGGGAACGACGAGATACTTGGCGTTCAGCATGTTGATCACCGGCATGTGCATTTCCGCCAGGTGTGCGCTGATCAGGTCCTGATAACGGCGCAGCTTGGCTGCATGGTATCCGCCGATCGACTTGAGATAATACGAAGTCCGGGCCTCGTTGAAGGGACTGTTGCAGAGGTTGTAAACCCGGAAATGCGGGTCCTGGTCCTGCAGGATCGCCTGCTCGTAAGGCTGCATCTCGAAAGGATCCGCCTTGCGCGTCACGGACACGAAATTGTCATCGTTGAAATAGCGCCGGTCCACCGGCCACATGTCGCAGAGGATCAGCACGCCCAGTGCGGCAATCATCCACTTTTTCTGGAGTTTCCCCTGGATGAACGGCCGGATCACGGCCGCGGCGCCGAAGATGAAGAGAAGGGAACGGAGGCTGTCCTGCCGCAAGAGCTTGGCACGCTCCTCCACGATGGCCGCATACAGCCAGTCCGGCAGCGACGCCGACCACGCAGCATCATACGAAGAAGTGAACGAGAAGATACTGCCGCCCAGCAGCCAGAACAGCAGGCAGATGCCGGAAGTTATGGCGCCGCTGATGCCTAAACAGCGCAGCAGGCGCTTCTTCTCCACGTTTCCTTCCACGATTTCCTTCAACGCCAGGAAACCCAGCAGCGGCATGGCGATTTCGGCGACAATCAGGATGGAGCTGACCGCCCGGAACTTGTCGTACATCGGGAAATACTTGAAGAAAAGCTCGGTCAGCCACATGAAATTGGATCCCCATGCCAGCAGGACGGAAAACAGCGTCGACGCCACCAGGGCCCACTTGTACGGTCCCTTGACGATCAGGCAGCCCAGCAGGAACAGGAAGCACACGATGGCGCCCATATAGACATTGCCGGCCGTGAAGGGCTGCTCGCCCCAGTACAGCGGGACATTCTTGCAGAAATCAGCGGCCGCGCGCGGTGCGATGCCATGCTCGGTCAGGGCATTGTACACGTCGGATTTTTTTCCCAGGGAGGCATTGGAAGTCCCGCCCTTGAAACCCGGAATCAGGAAGCTCAGCGTCTCGTCGATCCCGTAGCTCCACTGCGTCGCATACGCAATGTCCAGCCCGGATCCGCCTCCCTGCTGCGCGCCTTCCTCCAGATCGGAATGGCCGCCGCGCATCGTCTGCTCGGCATATTCGGCGTTGGCGAAGATATTCGAAGTCCCGGTACCGAAACCGATACCCAGGGCCGCGACAAAGAGCGCCGTCCCGACCAGCAGGTCCTTCCAGCGCTTCTCCCGGATGTGGATCCACAGTTCGGCACAGTAGAACAGCCCGATCATCAAGAGGATGTAATAGGCCATCTGCGGGTGCATGCTGAATCCCATCGCGGTAAAGAACATCGTAAAGATCACGCCCAGACCGTACTTCTTCCGGAAAATCAGGTAGAGTCCCGCCGCCACCAGCACCATGTAGGAGATGGAAATCGTCTTGCCCCCGTGCCCGGCGGCGATGATGACGATGAAGTAGGAGGACAGCGCAATGGCGATGGCTCCCACGATGCTCAGCCATTTGTCCACCCCGAAGGAACGCAGGAGCGCGAAAAAGCAGATGAGGTAGAAAATGATGATCCAGGCGGGATGCAGCGGCCCCCGGTGCAGGAAGGCCTTGAAGGGTCGGATCAAGGCGTCGGAGTGGTAGCGGTTGCCGCCGATCTGGTAATTGGGCATGCCGCTGAACATCGACGCATTCCACCAGCCGTATTCTCCGTCGGCGGGATCGACCTTCGCCGCATCCTGGACCGCTGCCAGTCCGTTGATGTCATCGGAAGAGGTCAGCACCTTGCCCTGCAGTTCCGGTTTGCAGTACACATAGCCCAGGATGACGAATAAAACCACGGCCAGGATATAGGCCCCGTATTTGGAGAAAAATGCCTTGAAACTCATATCTAATCGCAGGATATTATGCAAAAATAATCATTTTTATTATCTTTGTGAACAATTGCAGGATTAGCACATCGGTAGTGCATTGGCTTCCCAAGCCAAGGAGGAGGGTTCGACTCCCTTATCCTGCTCCATTTTTATTTATACCCCCGATGAAACGAGTCATTTTCTTTCTGGCTGCCGTCGTACTGCTGACAGGCTGCCGTGCGGACATTTCCCCGCGCTGTGTCCAGGACTTCAATTTCGACTGGTACTTCGCCCTGGGCGACAGCCCCGAGTTTGCCGAAGCGGCCGAGCCCATGGAGGCTCCGGCCTGGTCACGGGCCGACTTCGACGACAGCGCCTGGCGTCCCCTGCACCTGCCGCACGACTGGGCCGTCGAGGGGGAATTCTCCGCCACGAATCCGTCGGGACCCGGCAGCGGCGCCCTCCCGGGCGGCATCGGATGGTACCGCAAACGCTTCGTCACCCCGAAAGGGGACCTTCACTCCATCGAATTCGACGGGGTGTTCATGAACAGCACGGTTTACCTCAACGGCCACGCCCTGGGCACCCGCCCGTACGGGTACAGCTCGTTCAGCTATGACCTCACACCTTACCTGCGTCCGGTCGGGGAAGAGAACATCATCGCCGTCCGCTGTGACAACGCGGACCAGCCCAACTCCCGCTGGTACGCCGGCTGCGGCATCTACCGCGATGTGCGCCTGGTCAGCACGGCCTCCTCGCGCGTCGCCTACAACGGCGTCTTCCTGAAGACCCGGGACAACCAGGTGGATGTCAGCGTGACCCTGGAAGGGGAAGCGGTCGACCTTGTCCGCTTCGAAATCCTGGACCCGCAGGGCAACTGCATCAGCGAAACCACGACGAAAACGCCCAGCCTGCGCTGCACCGCCACGGTGGATGCACCCAACCCGCGCAACTGGGACATCGACGACCCGGCCCTGCACACCCTGGTGGTCAGCCTGATCAGGAATGACCGGGTCATCGACCGCTACGAACAGCGTTTCGGCTTCCGCACGATGGCCTGGGACAAGGACACGGGCTTCTACCTCAACGGGCGGAACGTCAAACTGTTGGGCGTCTGCCTGCACCACGACATGGGCTGCCTGGGCAGCGCCGTACACCGCCGCGCGCTGGAGCGTGAACTGACCATCCTCAAGGAGATGGGCGTCAACGCCGTGCGCTCCTCGCACAATCCCCCGGCACCCCAGCTGCTGGAACTCTGCGACGAGATGGGCCTGATGGTCATGGACGAGGCCTTCGACATGTGGCGCCGGAGAAAGACGCGTTTCGACTACTCCCGCTTCTTCGACGAGTGGAGCGACCGCGACCTGACCGATTTCATCATCCGGGACCGCAACCACCCCAGCATCATACTCTGGAGCATCGGGAACGAAATTCCCGAGCAGACCGGCCGCACCCCGGAAGAGATCGAGGCGAACATGGAGACCGCCCGGCACCTCGCCGACCTGGTGAACAGCCTGGACGGCACGCGCCTGGTGACCTCGGGCTGCGACCACGTGAACAGTACGAACAACATCCTGCGCAGCGGTGCCGTGGACATCGTCGGCCTGAACTACCGGCACTTCCTCTACGATTCCGTACGCGTCTGGTATGCCGACATGCCCATCATCGGGTCCGAAACCGTTTCGTCGCTGAACAGCCGCGGCGTCTACAAACAGCCCTCCACCCGCATCGAGACCTACGGATGGCCGCGCGAGCAGCTCTCCCCGGACTCCCCCTTCTATCACCAGTGCACCGCCTACGACGCCTCGCACGCCTCCTGGTCCGCCCTGCACGAGGAAGCCTGGATCGCCGTGCGCGACCGCGACTGGGTGGGCGGCACCTTCATGTGGACCGGCTTCGACTACCTGGGCGAACCGACGCCGTACGGCTGGCCGTCGCGCAGTTCGTATTTCGGCATCGTGGACCTGGCCGGCTTCCCCAAGGATCCCTACTGGCTGTACCGCAGCGAATGGACGGACGAAACGACCCTGCACCTGTTCCCGCACTGGAACTGGGCGCCGGGCGACAGCATCGACCTCTGGGCCTACTACAACAACGCGGACGAGGTTGAACTGCTGGTCAACGGGAAGTCCCTGGGACGCAAGGCCAAGACGGACAGCTGCCTGCACGTCATCTGGCCGCAGGTTCCCTTCGAGCCCGGCCGGATCGAGGCCGTTTCCTACAAGGACGGCCGCCGCGTCGCCTCCGAGGTCCACGAGACCACCGGACCCGCCGTCAAGCTGCGCCTGACCCCGGACCGCAGCACCATCGCCGCGGACGGCTATGACCTCAGCTACGTCACCGTCGAGGCGCTCGACGCCCAGGGCCGCGTGGTGCCCGATGCCGGCACCATGCTGGAATTCCGCGTGAAGGGCAAGGGCGAACTGGCCGGCATCGACAACGGCAACGCCGCCGACACGCTCTCGCTCAAGGGCACGCGGAAAGCCATGTTCAACGGCAAGGCCCTGGCGGTCGTGCGCTCGCTCAAGGACGAAAAAGGCGCCGCGACCCTGACGGTCAGCAGCGCCCTCGGCGAAACATCGGTGCAGATCCGCACCCGTTAGGCTTCGTAATGCTCATACGGCGCCAGACCGGCCTCAATCTTGGGGCCGAGGCCGCTGATTTCCATCTTGTAAGCCTGCTCGATGCACTTTTCCACGGCAACGGCCTTGCTGCTGCCGTGTCCCTTGACGATGACTTTCGACGTTCCGAGCAGCACGCTGCCGCCGTAGTTCTGGTAGTTCATGAATTCCTTTTCCTCCATGAACATCCGCTTCATCAGCAGGGCGCCCAGCTTGTAGATCCAGCGGGAATAGATGTCCTTCTTCAGCTTTTTCAGCAGTTCCAGCGCCGTCCCTTCCGTGGTCTTGGTCAGGACATTGCCGCTGAACCCGTCGCACACGACCACATCGTAGCTGCCGGACAGCAGGTCGCGGCTCTCCATGTTCCCGACAAAGTTCAGCTCCGCGGTCTCCCCCAGCAGGGCGTAGGCTTCGCGGCGGACGTCGTCCCCCTTCTCCGCCTCCTTTCCCACATTCAGCAGGGCCGTGCGCGGATGCGCCACACCATAGACATTCTCCAGGTACAGCGAGGACATGATCGCGAACTGGCGCAGCATTGCCGCGTCCACTTCGACGTTGGCACCGCTGTCGCAGATGCCGACGATCCCGCCCGACATGGTGGGCAGCAGGGGGCAGAAAGCCGGCCGGATCACGCCCCGGAGGCGTCCGATGCGGACCAGCGCGCCGGTCACCAGGGCCCCGGTGGATCCGGTGCTGACCATGCCGGCGATATCGTCCCGGTCGCGCAGCAGCATGATGGCCTTCATCATCGAGGAGTCCCGTTTCAGCCGGATGGCGTCGGTGGGCTTCTCGTCACAGCCGATCACCTGCGGCGCATGGATGATTTCCAGCCGGGCCGCGTCGTAATCGCGCCCCTGCAGGCAGGAGCGGAGCTGCGTCTCGTCCCCGGTCAGGATGAGATACAGGTCCGGAATGAGGGCCAGGGCACGCAGGCCGCCCTCCACATGGGCCTGGGGACTGTGGTCCCCGCCGAAGCAGTCCAGGATGATCTTGACCATTACTTCTTCTGTTGGGCGTTCAGATAGTTCACGACGTCGCCCACCGTCACGAAGGTGGCGAGTTCTTCATCGGGGATGACGATGCCGTAGTCGTCTTCGATACGCATCAGCAGCTGGAGGATGTCCAGCGAATCGGCGCCCAGTTTCTTGATCTGGGATTCGAGCGTAACCGTCGCGGGATCCGCGATCCGCAGTTGTTTGGCCAGAATTTTCTGGACCTCGGGAAACATATCCATATTCCTAAGCAAGTTTTTTGACATAAGCACGGCGGCGTTTGTGGTCTTCGCGGCCAAAACGGCGCCAGAGATTCTGTATCGCGTAATTGTCTTCGATATTCAGGTTGGTCTCCGCATAGCGGATGCCGCTCTGGCCGAGCATCTTGCCCAGTTCGGCGGCCACCATCACGCTGACGCCGCGGTTCAGCCACTCGGGATCGACGCCGATCAAGCCCAGATCGATCACTTCCGGCCGGTATTTGGCCCGGAGCAGGTCCCAGAGGAAACGCGGCGTGATCCGGCCGCGGGAGCGGCGCACCGCCTGGGCGAGGCTGGGCAGGCATACGCCCAGCAGGACAACCTTGTCATTCTCGTCCAGCACGACGGCGACATACTTCAGGCTGATGATCATCTTGAAATTGTCGATCATCAGCTTCTTCATCCCGGGTGTGAACGGAACGGTCCCGTACAGCTGGTCATAGGACTTGTCCAGGATTTCGAACAGGCCGTCGGCGTAGCGGTTCAGGAAGTCGCTCACGTTCCGGGCCGGGCCGATCTTGAGGTGGTAACGGCGCATCACGAAATCCGCCATCTTCTGCATCTCGGCCTGGTCCTCGGGGGTCGGAGCCGTTATCTTGCTCTCCGTCCAGTCCACTTCCTTGACATAGCCCAGGCGCTCGATGTACTCGGGATACCAGGGACCGTTATACTGCTCTTCAAAGGTGCTCAGCTGGTCAAAACCTTCGACCAGCAGCCCTTCACGCTCGAGGTCGGAGAACCCGAGCGGTCCGCATACCGTGTCCATTCCGCGCGAGACGGCCCAGCTTTCAACGGCCGCGAAAAGGGCTTTCGCGACTTCGAAGTCCCGGATACAGTCGAAACGGGTGAAACGGACCCGTTTCTCGCCCCGTTTCTCGTTACTGGCCCGCTGGATGATGCCCGAGATGCGCCCGACCATTTCCCCGTCGCGGTACGCATTGTAATACACGGTCTCGCAACAATCGTTGTAGACATAATCCTTGCGGAAAATCTTCCGCTCATCCATGCGGAGGGGCGGAACATAACAGGGATTGTCCTTGTACAGACGGTCGGGGAAACGGAGGAAGTCATGCCGTTCGCGGCAGCTGCGGACCTCCCTGATCTCTATTTCCATCGGTTCCTGGCATAAAAGGCAATACCGACGCCGTTCGGGCCGCAGTGGCTGCCGGCGGTCGGATTGGTCGTCACACATTCGATCTGCAGGTCCTCGCCGAAACGCTGGTGCAGCATCTGCGACAGCTGTTCGACCAGGGCGGGGGCATCCGTATGACCGATGATGAAACGGTGTTTCTTGATGTCCAGACCGGTCTGCTCGACGTACTGGACCAGACGTTCCATCACCTGGGTGCGGCCCTTGACCGTCCCGATGCTCTCCATCTTGCCCTCGGTGCTCATGTGGATGACCGGACGCAGTCCGATCAGGCCGCCCATCGTCGCGGCGAGTCCGCTGACACGGCCGCTGTGGCGCATGAACTTCAGGTCATCGGCGAAGAAATACTGGACATAATGGTCCACCTCTTTCTTTCCCCATTCGACCGCCTCTTCCGCCGTCATGCCCTTGTTCAGCAGGTCGCCCAGTTCGCGGGCCATCAGGTAGCTCACGATGGTGATGCCCTTGGTATCCACTTCGTAGAACTTGCGGCCGGGATACTTCTGCAGCAGGGCGGCCACGGCCTTGTCCATGGTATCGAAGGTCATCGACATGGCCCGGCTGAAATGGATGTACAGGATGTCGTTGCCCGCGGCGAACTCCGGTTCGAAGTAGGCCGTGTATTTCTCTTCGCTGATCGCGCTGGTGGTCGGCACGACGCCGCCGCGCAGCATCTCGTAGAAGGAATGCGGGTCAAAGGTGGTGAAATCCTCGTAAGGATAGATGGTCTTGCCGTCGATACTGTACGGCATGCTGACCAGTTTGTAACCGTACTCGGCTGCAACCTCCAGGTTGAAGTCGGAGTCCGTATCGACAAATTTCGTTAACATAGCACAATGATATAGTCGTACACCGGCTGCGCTCCGTCAGTCGGAATGATTTCAGTTCTCGGGTAATCCGCCTGCAGCCGCTCCACCAGGGCCTGGGCCTGATCCGAAGGCGTATCCTGACCCCACAGGACCAGGGCGACGTCATGGCCGGCCAGGTCCAGCTGCGCGGCCGCCAGTCGTGCCGCTTCGTTCCGGTCCGGGTCGGCGGACAGGATCCGTCCGTGGACGAATCCGATATAATCCCCCTCGTGCACCGTCACGCCGTCCTGCTGCGTATCCCGGATGGCCCGGGAAACCAGGCAGGTCTGGACCGAATCCATCGTTTCCTGCACGGAAGCGACCAGTTCGTCAGTATCGTGGCAGTCCCGGTCCAGCGAAGCCGCGGCGACATATCCTTCGCCGATGGATTTGCTCGGGAGGACCACCACACGGGCTTTCCGGTACAGCTCGGCCGCCTGCCGGGCGGCCAGGATGATATTGGAATTGTTCGGGAACACCAGGATGGTCTCGGCGTCGATGCGGTCGAAGGCCTCCAGGAAGTCCTGGGCGCTCGGATTCATCGTCTGCCCACCGGCGATCACTTCCTCGACGCCGGCGTCCTTGAACATCTGCACCACGCCCGCACCGGAGGCCACCGCGACGATACCGTAACGGAGGCGGTGGCGTACATAGTCCGCCTGCTGCGGCGCCTGGGAGAAATGGTCCTGGATGGTCACTTCGCTGTGCTGCAGCGTCATGTTCTCGATCTTGACGGTCAGGAATTCGCCCCAGCGCTGGACATGCGAGAGGATTTCGCCCGGCGTGTGCGTATGGACATGGGCCTTGACGATGCTGCCGTCCCGGAAACAGACGACCGAATCCCCGGCTCCGTCCAGGTAGTCCTTGATGACGGATGCGTCGAAGGCGTCCACGGGACCGACCTTGGCCGTCTGCAGGCGCAGCAGGAATTCCGTGCAATAGCCGAATTCCAGCACCGAATCCGGGCCGAAATCATCCAGCCGGACGGCGGGCTTCCCCGCAGGATCCGCAGCGGAACGGGATTCGCTGATCCGGCCGCACAGCGCGTCGTGCATGCCGTCCACGATGCACAGCAGCCCGGCGCCGCCGCTGTCCACGACCCCGGCGTCCTTCAGAACGGGCAGCAACTCCGGCGTATGGGCCAGCGATGCGCGCATCGCTTCCATCAGGGCGGCGAACCACTGCTCCAGATCCGGGACGCCCTCGGCGGGAACCCCTTCCACGCCCTCCCGCAATACGGTCAGGATGGTCCCCTCGACGGGGTTGCTGACGGCATGGTACGCGGACTCGACACCGCTTTTCATCGCAGCGGCGAACTGTTTCACATCGGCCTGGTCCAGCCCGGACAGTCCTTCGGAAATACCGGCGAAGATACGGGAAAGGATCACCCCGGAATTGCCCCGGGCACCCAGCAGCATCCCATGCGAGAGCGATGCCGCCACTTCAGACAAGGACGCATCGGCGGCTGCTTCGCGCACACCGGCATCGAGCGTCATATACATGTTGTCCCCCGTGTCACCGTCGGGGACGGGAAATACGTTTAGGTCATTGACCGCCTGCCGGTTCCCGTCGAGCTTGACCGCCCCTTGCGAGACCATGGCAGAGAACAGCTTTCCGGTCAAGGTTTCAGTAATCATGGTGCAAAGATAGGCAAAAAAAACAAAAGCCGGCGGAAATCATCCCGCCGGCCTGATAAGCAACGCTTTCTGTCCTAGATATACAGATTGATCAGCGTTTCGTACAGTTCCTGCTTGCCGGAGACCTGCTTCGGTTCGCCGTGCTTCCTGGCGTAGGCGACGGCGTCCTCGAGGGTCAGCAGACCCTGCTCGAACTTCTTGCCTTCGCCGGAATCGTACGAAGCATAGCGCTCCTTGCGCATCTGCTCGATCGGGGACTTCTCCAGCACCTCGGCGGCCACTTCGAGGGCGCGCGCCATCACGTCCATGCCGGAGATATGGGCAAGGGCGATGTCCTCCAGGTCCGTGGAGTTGCGGCGGGTCTTGGCGTCGAAGTTGCTGCCGCCGACCAGTCCGCCGTTGCGGATGATGACCATCATCGCCTGGACCAGTTCGAACAGGTCGACCGGGAACTGGTCGGTGTCCCAGCCGTTCTGGTAGTCGCCGCGGTTGGCGTCGATGCTGCCCAGCAGCCCGGCGTCGGAAGCCGCCTGCAGTTCATGCTCGAAGGTATGGCCGGCCAGGGTGGCGTGGTTGACCTCGATGTTGATCTTGAAATCCTTGTCCAGGCCGTGCGCACGCAGGAATCCGATGACCGTCTCGGTATCCACGTCATACTGGTGCTTGGTCGGTTCCATCGGTTTCGGCTCGATCAGGAAGGTTCCCTTGAATCCCTTCGCACGGGCGTAGTCGCGGGCCATGCGCAGCATGGTGGCCATGTGCTCCTTTTCCCGCTTCATGTCGGTGTTCAGCAGGGACATATATCCCTCGCGGCCGCCCCAGAACACATAGCACTCATCGCCGAGTTCGATGGTGGCGTCGATGGCGTTCTTGATCTGGACCATCGCCCGGGCGGCGACATCGAAGTCCGGGTTGGTGCTGGCGCCGTTCATGTAGCGCTTGTGGCTGAACACGTTCGCCGTGCCCCAGAGCAACTTGATGCCGGTCTCGGCCTGTTTCTGCTTGAGATAGGCGACCACTTCCTTCAGGTTCTTCTCATACGCCTCGATCGTATCCGCCTCGGCGACGAGGTCCACATCGTGGAAGCAATAATAGCCGATGCCCAGTTTCTGCATCAGCTCAAATCCGGCGTCCACCTTGTTCTTGGCGGCCTGCACCGGATCGGGATCTCCGTTCCAGGGGAAGGTTTTGGTGCCGGGGCCGAACTGGTCGCCGCCTTCGGCGCACAGGGTGTGCCACCAGGCCATCGCGAATTTCAGCCAGTCCTTCATCTTTTTCCCGGCCACGACCTTCTCGGGATCATAGTAGTGGAATGCCATGGGGTTCTTGGAACCCTTCCCTTCGAAAGGAATCTTACCTACGCTAGGGAAATACTCTTTTGTTGCCATGTCTATTGGATTGATTTGTTCAGTTCATTTTTCCATGCCTGGAAAGCATCTTCCAGGCCTTGTTTCCAGAGGGCGGCCGGTTCGATGACGTCCAGCCGCTCCAGGGTGGCGAAGGTCTCTTCCGCATCGGCATAGTAGCCGGCGCCCAGGGCCGCGCCGCGGGCCGCACCCAGGGCTCCGTCCGTATCGAAGAGTTCGATGCGGGCGTCGCACAGCGTCGCCAGCGTACTGCGGAACAGGGGGCTGAGGAAGAGGTTGGCCCGTCCGGCCCGGATCACATCGGGTTTCAGGCCCAGGTCCTTCATCAGGTCGATCCCGTAACGGAACGCGAAGGCGATGCCCTCCTGGACGGCGCGCAGCAGTTCGGCCCGGCGGTGCCGCACCAGGTCCAGCCCGGCGAAACGGGCGGAAGAGGCATGGCCCGCCAGCATCCGTTCGGCACCGTTGCCGAAAGGCAGGACCAGCAGGCCGTCAGACCCGACCGGGGCCTGGGCGGCCAGTTCGTTCATTTCCGGGTAGGACAGTTCCGGGCAGATGTGGTGATGCGCCCAGGAATTCATGACGCCGGTTCCGTTGATGCACAGCAGCACGCCCATGCGCTGTTCGGCCCCGGGCGTCACATGCAGGAAGGTGTTCACGCGGGACTGCGCGTCCGGCTTGGGGAAGTCGGTCACCCCGTACACGACGCCGCTGGTGCCGCCGGTCGCGGCAATCTCTCCGGGACGGAGGACATTCAGGGAGAAGGCATTGTTGGGCTGGTCGCCGGCCCGGTAACTGACCGGGGTGCCGGCCGGGATGCCCAGCTCTTCCTGGATCTTCCCGCTGGTGCGCAGCGAGGCGCCCAGGGCCGGGACGAGCTCGGCGAACTTGTCCGCCTCGATGCCGAAGTATTCGGCGACGAAATCCGCCCGGCACTGCTGGCGGAAGTCCCACAGCACCCCTTCGGACAGGCCGCTCGCCGTCGTCGTGACCTCTCCGGTCAGCTGATAGGCGATGTAGTCCCCGGGCAGCATGAACTTCCAGATCCGTTCGTAGACGTCCGGCTCGTTCCGCTTGACCCAGGCCAGCTTGCTGGCCGTGAAATTGCCCGGAGAATTCAGCAGGCTGTTCATGCAGCGATCGTACCCGATCTCTTCCAGGGCCTGCTGGCCCAGGGCCACGGCGCGCGAATCGCACCAGATGATGGCTTCCCGGACGGGACGGACATCCCGGTCCACCGCCACCAGGCCGTGCATCTGGTAGGAGATGCCGATGGAGCGGACCTTTCCGAGATCGTGGCCGGCGGCGCGCAGTTCCTGCACGCCTTCGCACAGGTAACGCCACCAGCTGTCGGGGTCCTGCTCGGCCCAGCCTTTCTGCGGGGCATGGATCGGCGCCTCGGATTTGGGATTCATCGTGCTGGCCACACAGCGGCCGCTGGCGATATCCAGCAGCGAGACCTTGATGGAAGAGGAGCCTACGTCAAAACCAAGTGAATACATGAGCTTGCGGGATTAAAGGTTTTTCTGACAACGCCGGGTTTTCCACAGGCAGAAAAGGACCAGGCAGAGGAAGAATATACCGGCGGCGATCCAGATGCCCCAGGCGGCCGGAAGGTTGAATCCGACCTTGTTCGTCGCAATGTACGACAGGCAGATGCCCGTCATGAAGCAGGCCGGCAGCAGGGCGATCAGGTACAGGGGGTCCTTCCGCTCCCTGGACAGGAAAACGGCGATCGCCCAGAGGGTAAAGCACGCCAGCGTCTGGTTGGACCAGCCGAAATAGCGCCAGACCATGTTGAAACCATTCTCGTCGGCGATGTTGAACCACAGCACCAGGGCCGTCACCACGAAGATGGGGAGGCTGACCAGCAGGCGGTTCCGGCGCTTGTCCTGCGACACGTGCAGGGCGTCGGAGATGATCAGGCGCGCACTGCGCAGGGCCGTGTCGCCGCTGGTGATCGGGGCGGCCACGACGCCCAGCAGGGCCATGACGCCGCCCAGGACGCCCAGCCAGGTCCGGGAGACGGACGTAACCACTTCCGGAGCCGCCGCGCCGATCCGGGAACCGACCGCTTCCGCTCCCCCGTCGAAGAAGAAATACGAACCGACCGCAGCCCAGACCAGGGCGATGATGCCCTCGGTGATCATGGCGCCGTAAAACACCGGGCGGCCCAGTTTCTCATTTTTCAGGCAACGCGCCATCATCGGGCTCTGGGTCGCATGGAAACCGCTGATGGCGCCGCAGGCGACCGTGATGAACAGGCAGGGCAGGATGGGCTGGGAATCCATGCCGGCCAGGCCCTTCTGCGCCCCGAGATTGCCCAGTCCGTCCCAGATCTCCGGCAGGTCCGGCCACTTGACCAGCAGGCACACCAGCAGGGAGATCGCCATGAACAGCAGGGCGAAGGCGAACAGCGGATAGATGCGTCCGATGATCTTGTCCACCGGCAGCAGGGTCGCGATGATGTAATACACGAAGATGACCAGGATCCATAGCATCACCGACCGGGTGCCGCCGTCTCCCGCGATGTCCCCGAGGATCAGGGCGGGGCTGTACACGAACACGGCGCCGACCATCAGCAGCAACAGGACGGAGAAGACCAGCATGACCTTCTTGGTCCCGCCTCCCAGGTACTTGCCGATGATGTCCGGCAGCGACATCCCCTTGTTCCGCAGGGACAGCATGCCGGAGAAATAATCGTGCATCGCCCCGGCCAGGATGGATCCGAAGACGACCCACAGATAGCATGCGGGGCCGAATTTGGCACCCATGATCGCACCGAAGATCGGACCGGTTCCGGCGATGTTCAGCAATTGGATCATGAAGACCTTCCAGGTGGGCATCGGAAGGTAGTCCACCTTGTCGTTGATTTCATAGGCCGGCGTCATCCGTGAAGGGTCCGGCTTGAAGACACGCTCGACAAAGCCGCCATACAAGAGGTAGCCCAGCACGAGCGCAACGATGCAAATGAGAAATGAGTACATGGTTCTTGTCTATCTGGCTCCCCCGCCGAATCCGCCGCCATGGAAGCCGCCGCCTCCGCCGAAGGAAGCGCTGCCTCCGAAGCCGCCCGCACTCTGACCGGAGCGCACATGGGCGTTCGTAATGGCCGTGGACATCTGTCGGGTCATGAATATAACCTGCCGGGCAGTCATCGGATCCCGGTACACCGTCTGTTCGAAGATCTTCGGATCGATATCCTTCAGTTCCCGGGCCACCTTGTCGGCAATGCCGTACAGGGCGCCGAACACCAGGTAGTCGTTCCAGACGGCGACTTCCTGGGAGAAGCGCTCGTCCACGAGGGTGAAATCCTTGAGGAACTTGCGGAAACCGAGCACGTTGCGGGCCTGCTGCTGGCCGTCCGGCGAGAAGTTGTCGCCCGCCGGCATGAATCCGTCCGCTTGCAGCGCGGCCTTGGCATCCGTCTCCTGGGTCTTGGTCCACTTCTCCACGCGGGAGGTATGGCGCCGGCTCCAGCGCGAGAATTCCTTGTCCTGCAGGATTCCGTCCGAACCGGAGGCTTCCTGCATCATCTGGTACAGGCCCAGTTCGCACGCGCCGAGTCCGGACAGGTCCCGGCCGCTGAAGCAGATCTCCACCTTTTCGTCCGCATCCTTGCGGATGCTCAGGTAACCCTGCTCGATCATCCGGAGGATCAGCGCGCCGGCCAGCGTGTCGCTGCGGCGGTTGGTGTCGATCTTGGCCAGCACATAATTGGACTCCAGGACATTGCCGCCGAAAGGCACGTCCCGGCACCAGTCGATCGTCTTGATGTTCTTGAGACCCAGGATCTTCTTCTTGCGGCGGCGGTCGGACCAGTAGGCGCCGGCCAGCGGGAGCCCGAATGACAGCACGCCCAGGATGGTCATGAACAGGCCGACGAATTCGTCTTCTTCGTCATCGTCGTCGAAGGACGCCCCTTCCATCGCCTGTTGCAGGCGGGTTTCAAAGGGTTCGTCCACCGGATTGTTCCGGGCGAACAGGCCCTGGTCGAAACGCAGCAGCAGGATCAGTGCGCTGTTGGAGCGGAAGCGCCCGGTGGAAACGGCCTCGACATGGCCCTCCGTCATGGAAGTCGTACCCTCGTAGCCGAATCCCCAGACGCGGCAGTTGTCCTCGGACAGGACCTGCCCCTGCGCCTCAACCAGCGCGTGCACGTGCTCGGGCCGCCCGGTCAGTCCGGGTGAGACCAGCTGCAGGTGCAGGGCGTCGAAATCGTCGAAATTCTCGATGGCGCGGTCCATGGTATAGGAGGCTGTGTAGACATGGTGCCCATAGCTGCCCAGTCCCCAGCAGAGTTCGACGCCGTTCCGCTTGGTCACGACACCGCACTTCCGGGCCTTCTGGCCCAGACTGCGGTCCACGTCCCAGGTCCCGATGTTGGAGAACACGGCCCCGGACTCGTCCTGCACGGAAAAGTCCCGGATCGTGATGGCATCCAGGTTGGATTTGACCAGGTACCACTCGGTCCCCTCGTCGGCATCGATGTCCCAGACCTCAACAACGCGGGCGCTCCCGTCAGGCAGGAGCGTCACACGGATGTCGATGTCCCGGATACCGGTGGCGGACAGGGTCCAGGCCACCAGCGGGAGAATGGCGCAGAGCAGCAGCCGACGCATCAGCGCATGGAAGGCATCTCGGTCTTGCCCTGCGGCTCGGCAAGGTAATCCCGCGTACTGAAGTGGAAGATGGCGGCAGCGATGGAATCCGGGAACATCCGGATCAGCTTGTTGTACTTGGTCACGGTGTCGTTGAAGGTCATGCGGCTGACGCGGACCTGGTTCTCGTACCGGTTGATATCATCCAGCGATTTGACGTACAGTTCGTTGGCTTTCAGTTCGGGATATTTCTCAACGACCACGTTGATCATCTTGAGGGCGGACTCGATCTGGGCTTCCTGGGCCTGGGCGTCCTGGACGCTCGAGTCGCGGCCGATGAGCGAACGCTGGGCGATGACGTCCTTGATGGTGTTGTATTCGTGCTCGTCATAGCTTTTGATCTGCTCGGCAATGGCGGTCAAGGCATCCCAGCGGCTGTTCTGCTGGACACCGATCTGGCTGAGGGCATTCTTGGACAACTCATCCGCATTGACAAGTTTACGCTGGGCGCTGATGAGCCACAGAACGAGAAGGACGATAATGACAATAATGGCGATTAACATAAGGCTTGAAGTTTTAATTTTCCAAATATACGCAAAATCTTGCTACATTTGTCCCTGCTATGAAGAAGTCTTTTGCTATTTTTTTCACCCTCGTGCTGCTGTCCGCCTGCGGTGTACAGCGCAAGGTCACGGTCATTCCCCTCAGCGTCCCGACCCAGGCCGAAGCGGACTCGCTGGTCCGCGCCCTGGCGGGGACGGAAGAACCCCTCCGGGCCTTTGCCCTGGAGACCGAAGCCGGGCCCCGCGTCTGGGGCTTCGTCCCCGCCGCCGACCTCAGCGGCGTGGCCGTCTATACCCTGGCCCCGGAGAAGGGCGCCTGGGCCCTCGAGAACCGGACGGACTTCCCCTGCGACAGGACGAATGACGTTCTTTTCAAGGAATTCACGGACAGCGCCACCGTGCGCAGTTTCGGCGGCCAGACCTGCCTGACCTTCGCCACCTGGGCGGAGTCCGACAAGCACGGCCAGCATACCATCTTCCTGTACAAACCCGCCACCGGGAGTTTCGAGAACCTGTCCTTCTCGGGCAAGAAACTGGCGGACGGACGTCTGGAAGGCAGTTCCAACAAGAATTTCCAGCTGAATGCCGGCAGCCCCGAAATGCGCTGGGCCATCGCCGCACAGGCCGCGAACCCGCGCCTGGTGGAACTCAGCGAGGCGGACCTGATGACCGACCAGGCCATCGCATGGTGGCTGGAGAAGAACCCCACCGCGCTGACCCGCGCCACCCGGATCAGCTTCGGACAGATCCCGGCCGAGAGTTCGCTGGTCGCCGCCTACAGGAAGGCCTCCAAACAGAGCGCCGCTCCCTACAGCGCCGCGCTTTTCGATCTCCGGGGATACACGGTCATCGTCGTCTACAACCGCGACAGCGCCAGCTACAGCCTCGCCTGGGCGGAACCGCAGGCCCGCAACAAGAATACGGACCGCCTGCTGAACAACATCTACTTCGAGAGCGGCAGCACCCTGGCGCTCTTCTACTACCAGGGCCGGACGACATTCAAATATCGCCTGACCCTCGCGAACGGTTCACTCAGAAGATAATCAGCCCAGCAGCAGGGCACGGATCTGTTCCGCGGATTCGAAGCGCACGGCAGGAAGGCCGGCCGCTTCCGATCCGCGGACGTTGTCGGGGTTGTCGTCGATGAACAGTGACTCCGAGAAATCCAGGCCGTAGCGGTCGCGCAGCAGGTGGAAGATGCGCGGATCCGGTTTCAGCAGCTTCTCCTCGCCCGACACGACGATGCCCTCCATCAGGGCCAGCGTCGGAAACAGGTGCCGGATGGTACGGAAGGTTTCCGCCGACCAGTTCGTCAGGCCGTACGTATGATAGCCCCGCGCCTTGAGATCCCGTACGACGGCGTTCATCCCGGGGATTTCCCGGGGGACCATCCGGGTCCAGTCGGCGAAATACAGGCGGATTTCCTTTTCCCACTCGGGGAACAGGGCGATCCGCTCCCGGATTCCCTGTTCGACCGGTTTCCCGCCGTCCATCTCCACATTCCACTCGTACGGGCAGATGTGGGTCAGGAACCACTCCGACTTTTCGGGGTCGCCGAAATACGTATCATAGAAATAGCGGGGGTTCCAGTCGAGGATCACGCCCCCGAAATCAAAAACGATATTGCGCAGCATCACTTCACGCGGATGGAACGCCCGATGCGAAGGGTCGTCTTGGGCGTAATGTTGTTCAACTTGCAGATATTGTTCACCGTCGTCCCGTACTTCAGCGCAATGCCGGACAGGGTGTCCCCGGAACGGATGGTGTGGTAGCGCATGGCGGCACGCTCCCTGGCGATGCGTTCCTCCTCGGCGCGTTCCTGCTCTTCGGTCAGGTAGATTTCCTCTTCCTCGTCCTCGGAGGCGGGCACATAGGTCGCAGAGGGATTCAGCAGGCGGCGGTGCAGCACATAAGCGCCCTGCCGGAGATCGCCGCTCTCGAAATCGATGATCCACTGCGGATCGAAGGCATATCCCTTGTACCGGGTCTCAAAATGCAGGTGCGGACCGGTCGCACGGCCGGTGGACCCGCCCAGCCCGATGACATCCCCGTTGTGCACCCAGTCGCCCACCTGGACATCCATCTGCGAAAGGTGTCCGTAGAAGGTCTCCAGCCCGTTCGCGTGCCGGATCACAACCAGGTTGCCGTATCCGCTGGCCCGGGCCGCATAGCGTACGCGCCCGTCAAAGGCGGCGCGGACCGGCGTTCCTTTCGGATACGGGAGATCCACACCCTGGTGCTGGCGTCCGCGCCGGATGCCGAACTTGGAGAAGACCTTGGTCTGGTACGGACAGGTGTACTGGCTGGCCGAATCCACCAGCCAGAGGGTGATCCGCAACGGCAGATCATCATACTTGACCTGATAGGGATTGACGACGGAGCTGCTCCAGGACTCGCGGAACACCGCATCGGTCAACAGCGAATCCGCGTTCTTGACGTACTGCCAGGTGTTGTCACTGCGCAGCACCATCATCACGCGGGGATCGGAAGTCTCCAGGGTGTCCACGGCCGGAGCCTGCTGGCCGGGTATCAGGGATTTGACCGGTTCGAGCGCCGGCCGCGGGACCAGCAGTCTGGCCCGCTTCATCGTCATCGTCGTGTCCTGCGCCCCGGCCGCCAGCGGCAGGAGTATCGCCAGGAAAAGGAAAAGGCTTCGCTTCATCAGGATTTCTGGGCACCGAATTGCTCGGTGAGAATGGTCGTCACCTCCGCGATCCTGCGCTGCAGCAGTTCTTCTGTCGTCGCTTCGCAGATGAAACGGAGATAAGGTTCGGTATTGGACGGGCGGATGTTGAACCACCAGTCAGGATATTCCAGCCGGTATCCGTCGAAGTCCATCAGGGCATCCGGCTTGCGCTCCGCGGTGAAATGCGCGCAGACCGCCTTCATCGCGCCCTGCTTGTCCTCGACGCGGAAATTGATCTCGCCGGAGTTCCGGTAGTGCGTCATCGCGGCGATCTCGTCGCTCAGCCGGCGTCCCTGCCGCTTGAGGGCGGCCACGATCCGCAGCACCAGGATGGATGACAGCATGCCGCTGTCCGAATAGAAAAAGTCCTTGAAATAATAGTGTCCGGCCAGCTCGCCACCCCACAGACCGTCGATTTCACGCAGCTTGGGAGCGGCGAAAGCCCGGCCGACGCGCCAGGTATGCAACTCGGCGCCGTATCCGGCGAGGAATTCGCCGACGGACTTCGAACTGCGGATTTCCTGCAGCACGCGCGGATTCTTCTCGCCGCGCTCGTCCACGAAGTAACGGGCCAGCAGGGCGACGACCAGGTCCGGAGCGACGAACTCGGCGCGGTCGTCCACGAACATCACACGGTCGGCGTCGCCGTCATAGATGACACCGATGTCCGCGCCCGTCCTGCGGACCAGTTCCCGCAGCGGCTGGACATTCTTGGGCACCAGCGGATTGGGTTCATGGTTCGGGAAACGGCCGTCCATCGTATCGAAAATGTAGTGCGTGTTCTTCTCGCCGAAAATATCCTTCGCCAGCAGGGTGGACATGCCGTTCGACAGGTCGAAGGCAATGTTCAGCTCCGACAGGTCCGGCTTGAACCTGCGCAGGAAAGCCAGGTAGTCCTCGCGGATCTCCTTGGGGGCCACGCTCCCCTTCCGGGCGGCGGGCGGCGTGGGCCGGCCGGCGTCGATCCAGTCCCGGATCTGGCCCAGGCCCGTATCCAGACCCACCGGCAGGGCGTTCTCGCGGGAGACCTTCATGCCGTTGTACTCGGCGGGATTGTGCGAGGCCGTGATCTGCACCGAAGCCTTGTATCCGTAATAGGCCGTGGCGAAATACACCATCGGGGTCGAAGTCAGGCCCAGGTCCAGCACATCTGCGCCGGCATCGGTAATGCCCTCGACCAGGGCGTCATGGATCTCCGGGGAAGAGACCCGGCAGTCCCGTCCGACCAGGACTGTATCGGCATGGAGAAGTTCAGGAAGGAAGTAACCGACCTTGTAAGCGGTCGTCCGGTCGAAATCCTGGTTGTAGATTCCGCGGATGTCATATGCATGAAAAGCGCCCATGGTTATTTGATTTTGGTGTTATAGACTGTGGAGACTTTGCCGTGGGAGATGTTCCCGAGTTTCTTGGAGAGCATCTTGCGCCGGATCGGCGGCAGCAGGTCCGTGAACAGCACCCCGTCCAGGTGGCTCATCTCGTGCTGGACCATCCGGGCCGCGAACTTGTCGAGATCCTCCCGGACCTTCTCGAAGCGTTCGTTGTAGTATTCCACCGTGATGGCGGCGGGCCGGGTCACGTCCGCGTAGATGCCGGGGACGCTCAGGCAGCCTTCGGAGTATTCATTCTGCTTTTCGCTCTCCGAAACGATGACAGGATTGATCATCGTGCGCTTGAAGCCCTTGAGGTAGTCGTAGGTGTCCGCCACCTCGTCCCCGTCCACGACCAGGACCCGCAGGCTGACGCCGATCTGCGGGGCGGCCAGGCCGCAGCCCTCCGAACGTGCGAGCGTATCGTGCAGGTCCGTAATCAGTTGCTGTAATTCTTCCTTGCGGTTCAGGTCCGCCTCGTCGGCTTTGCGCCGGAGCACTTCCGCTCCGTAGAGATAGATGGGTTTGATCATCGTTTCCTGTCCAAATAACTTTGCAAAATAATCGCGGCGCTGATTTTGTCCACCGAGGACTTGTCCCGCCGGTCCTTCTTCTTCATCCCGCCGTCGATCATCGCCCGGTGCGCCAGCACCGACGTGAAGCGCTCGTCCTCCAGGGTGACGGGCACGGCGGGGAAATGCCGCTGCAAGGCCTTCAAAAATAGTTCCACATCCGCCGCGGCGGCGGCCAGCCGTCCGTTCAGGTTGACCGGATACCCCACGACAAAGCGGGTGATCGTCTCGGCGGCGGCGTATTTTTGGAGATATTCTATTATCTTTGCAGCAGGGACAGTTTCGAGGGGAGACGCGAAGATGCCGAGCGGGTCGCTGACAGCGACACCGACCCGGGCTTTTCCGTAGTCTATTCCGACAATTCTGTCCATCCGCTGCAAATTTAGTTTAAAAGTATGGGAGTACAAAATCGGGAAGAATGGAACAAGGCGTACCGCCTGACCCTGACCGAGGACCGTTCGCACAAACGCATCCGGGCTTACCGCTTCTCCAAGCTGAGCCTGCTGATCGCCGCGATTACCGTCGCGGTCGTCCTGATCGGGGGCTTCTACCTGCTGTTCGCCTTCACGCCCCTGCGCACGACCATCCCCGGATACCCGAACGCCCACTCCAAGCGCGACGCCGTCGCCAATGCCATCCGCATCGACTCGCTGGAAAGCACCATCACACGCTGGGAACTGTATGCGGACAACCTGGGGCGCGTGCTCTCCGGCGAGCAGACCCTCGACCTGGACAGCATCATCAAGGGCAATACCACCCGGTACCTCCAGAACAAGTCCATCGAGGAACTGCAGCGGCAGGACTCCATCCTGCGCGAAACCGTCCGCCAGGAAGAGCAGTTCGGCGTTTCCCCGGAAGCGGACCGCGTCCTTCCGATCAACGGCCAGCACTTCTTCCCGCCCGTCAAAGGCGTCATCTCCCAGGGCTACGACAAAGCCCTCCATCCGGGAATCGACGTCACCGCGCCGGCCAATTCGGTCGTCAGCGCCGTCCTGGACGGGACGGTGGTATTTGCCGGCTGGGACGATGCCAACGGTTACTCGCTGGTCATCCAGCATGCAGGAGACATCCTTTCCACATACAAACACAACCAGAAGCTTCTCAAAGCCGCCGGGGACAAAGTCACGGCCGGCACCCCCATCGCCCTGGTCGGCAGCACGGGCTCGCTGACCACCGGTGAACACCTGCACTTTGAACTATGGTACCAGGGAGAAGCCGTCGATCCCGCAACTTACATCAGTTTCTAGTGAAAAGACGCATCGCAATTCTTGGATCGACCGGATCCATCGGAACACAGACGCTGGACGTCGTACGCCAGCACCCGGACCTGTTCGAAGTAGAAACCATCTCGGCCAACACCAATACGGAGCTGCTGATCCGGCAGGCGCTGGAATTCCATGTGGGCAATGTCGTCGTCTGCGACGAATCCCGCTACCAGGTCCTCGCCGATGCCCTGCAGAGCCATGACATCAAGGTATTTGCCGGCGTGGACAGCCTGTGCGAGCTGGTCAGCAGTTCGCAGGTGGACATCGTCGTCGGGGCCATGGTCGGGTTCAGCGGGCTGAAGCCTTCGCTCGCCGCGCTGCGTCACGGCAAGATCCTGGCTCTCGCCAACAAGGAGACCCTGGTCGCCGCCGGCAGCATCGTGATGGCCACGGCCCGAGAGAACAACGGCGTCATCCTGCCCGTCGATTCCGAGCACTCCGCCATCTTCCAGTGCCTGATGGGCGCCTCCGGCAATGCGGTCGAACGCATCCACCTGACTGCGTCGGGCGGGCCTTTCCGCAACTGGGACAAGGACGCCCTGGCCCGGGCGACGCCGGGCGAAGCGCTCAAGCATCCGAACTGGGACATGGGCGCCAAGGTGACCATCGACTCCGCGACCATGATGAACAAGGGACTGGAAGTGATCGAGGCCCGCTGGCTGTTCGACGTCGGGGCGGAACGGATCCATGTCGTCGTGCATCCCGAATCGATCATCCATTCGATGGTCGAATTCGAAGACGGGGCCATCCTGGCCCAGCTGGGATGTCCGGACATGCGCGAGCCCATCGCCTATGCCCTGAGTTTCCCCCGCCGCATCACCGTCGGCAACCGCAAGGTGGATTTCGCGGCACTGGGTTCGCTCCATTTCAGCGAACCGGACACCGGCCGTTTCCCCTGCCTGGCCCTCGCCTATGAGGCGCTGGGGCGCGGCGGGAACATTCCCTGCGCCATGAACGCAGCCAACGAAGTTGCCGTCGCCGCCTTCCTGCGCGGCCGGATCGGATTCTACGACATCCCGCGCATCATCGAACAGGTCATGTCCGGCGCAATTTTTGCAGCGGACCCTTCCCTGGAGGAGATCCTCGCCACGCATCGTGAAGCGACGGCCCTCGCCAGCCAGTTAATATAGAATGGACGCTCTCATCAAGGCCTTGCAGGTCATCCTTGCGCTTTCCATCCTGATCATCATCCACGAGGCCGGACATTTCACCTTTGCCCGTCTTTTCAAGATCAGGGTGGAGAAATTCTACCTGTTTTTCGACATCGGTGGCAAGGCCCTGCTGAAATTCCGCCGGGGGGAAACCGAATACGGCATCGGCTGGCTGCCGCTGGGCGGTTACTGCAAGATCGCCGGCATGGTGGACGAGTCGATGGACACGGAGGCGCTGAAGCGCGAGCCCCAGCCCTGGGAATTCCGCACCCGTCCCGCCTGGCAGCGGCTGCTGGTCATGGTCGGAGGCGTGCTGTACAATTTCCTCTTCGCCATCCTGCTCTACATCACCATCATGGGCATCTGGGGGCAGTCCTACATCAGCAACGAAGGCGCGCAGATCTACGTGGACGACCTCGCCTACGAGATGGGCTTCCGCAACGGAGACCGGATCCTGCGCTTCGACGACTATGTCCCGGAGAATTTCGGGATGCTGCAGGCCGACCTGGCCCGCCGGAAGGTGCGGGAGGCGGTTCTGCTGCGCGGCACGGACACGGTCCGCCTGTACATCGACCATGCGATGATCGGCCAGGTGCTCAACACCCCGATGATGTTCGACCTGGCGATACCCTTCGTGGTGGATTCCGTCGCAGCGGAAGGGCCCAATGCCGCCGGCGCGCTGCGCCGCGGAGACCGGATCGTCAGCCTCGACGGCCAGCCGGTTTCCTTCGTGCAGGATGCCCTGCCCCTGCTGGCGGCGCATGCCGGAGAGGGCATATCGGCGGATATCGAACGGGAGGGACAGCTCCTGACGGTCGGTCTGAACGTCAGCGACCAGGGTCAGATCGGGGTATACATGCCCGCCGTGAACATCCAGCGGCGCAGCTACAACGTCCTGACCGCCATCCCGGCCGGTTTCCGCTATGCCGTCAGCACGGTCGGCGGATACCTCCAGGACCTCCGGCTGCTGGCCACCCCTTCGTCCGGCGCCTACAAGTCCGTCGGCAGTTTCATCGCCATCGGGCAGGTGTTCCCGTCCACCTGGGACTGGTACCGTTTCCTGTCCATCATGGCCCTGCTGTCCATCATGCTGGCGGTGATGAACCTCCTGCCCATCCCGGGGCTGGACGGCGGCCACATCCTCTTCGTCCTGGTGGAAATCATCACGGGGCGCAAGCCCAGCGACCGCTTCCTTACGATCGCCCAGATGGTCGGCATGGTCCTGCTGCTGGCGCTGATGGTTCTCGCTTTCGGCAATGATATCGGAAGATTAATCCATTAAACGTACAAAGATATGAAACGACTCTTCGCATTTCTTTCCTTCGTCCTGCTGCTGGCAGGCTGCAAAGGATCCGGGACCCTACTGCCCAATGTCAGCGGCAAGGCCGGCGAAGTCCTGATCGTGATGGACAAGGCCAACTGGGAAGGCAACCTGGGCAACGACGTCCGCGACCTGCTGGCGTCCGACTGTCCGTACCTGGCACAGCGTGAACCGCTTTACTCGCTCGTGAACGTCATCCCCACGGGCTTCGTGGACCTGTTCAAGGTGCATCGCAACATCGTCATATTCAATATCGACCAGCAGGTCGCCGAACCCGGCATCCAGTACCTGTCCGACGCCTGGGCGGCACCGCAGTGCCTGATCCAGGTGAGCGCGGCCGACGCCGCCCAGGCCAGCGAGCTGGTCCGGGCCAACGGCAAGACCATCGCCGCCTACATCGAACAGGCCGAGCGGGACCGCATCATCCGCAACGCCATCCGCTACGAAGAAGGTTCGCTCGCCCCGCAGGTAGCCGAGATCTTCGGCGGATCGCCGCGTTTCCCCTCCGGGTACAAGCTGAAGAAGAAGACCGGTGATTTCGTATGGATTGCCGATGAGAAGCAGTACACGATGCAGGGGGTGTTCGTATACCGCTACCCCGTGGACGACGAATCGCCCTTTGAGGTGGACAAGATCATCGCGCACCGCAACCAGGTCCTGATGGCCAATGTCCCCGGCATGTTCGAGAATACGTACATGACGACCGGCGAGTTCATGGAGCCGACCGTGGAGTACATCCGCTTCCGCGGCCGCGAATTCACCCAGACGCGCGGACTGTGGGAAGTCGAGAACGACTACATGGGAGGCCCCTTCGTCTCCCACTCCTTCTACAGCCCGGACGGCAAGGATATCATTGTCGTTGAGGGATTTGTGTACGCACCCCGCTACGACAAGAGGCAGTACCTCCGCCAGGTCGAGTCGATCGTCTATTCCTGGGAATGGAAGAATGAAGAGAAATAATTTGTCATTTCAAGAAATAATTTCTATCTTTGCACCCCTCTAAAAAGCGAAAGCTTGGCCGGGGGCATTGAGGTGGGTTCGTATAACGGCTAGTACTCAAGATTTTCATTCTTGCAATAGGAGTTCGATTCTCCTACCCACTACCAAAATTTAAAAAAAGTAAAACAATGGCAAACCACGCTTCAGCAGAGAAGGCCAATCGCCAGGGCGAGCGGCACAGATTGCATAACAGGTATTATGCAAAGACTACACGCAACGCGATCCGCGAGATCCGCAACACCACCGACAAGGATGCAGCCGAGAAGAACGCTCCGAAGGTGTTCGCAATGATCGACAAACTCGCCAAGATCGGTGTGATCCACAAGAACAAGGCTGCCAACCTCAAGAGCGGCATCCAGGTTTACATCAACAAGCTGTAGTCCCCGGAAACTTATCGAGAAGTAGCGCAGTTGGCTAGCGCACCACGTTCGGGACGTGGGGGTCGGGCGTTCGAGTCGCCTCTTCTCGACCAGCGGGATGACCAAATCGGTCATCCCGCTTTTTTTGTCAGAAATCGAATTCCGCCCGATGGTTGCGGTAGGAGTATCCGCGGCCGGGACGCTTGAAGCGGATGACCGGCGGCATCGAACAGGAGACGCCCTGCGAATCGGTATAGTTCCAGGTCTGCGCCGAAAGCAGTTCCCACAGGCGGTCACGGTTCAGGGGCTGGCAATACAGGATGTCGATGGCGGGAACCCCGGCAGCGTTGCGGCGGAAATAGACCCCGAGCGCTCCCGGCTGAGCCTCCAGATAAGCACACAGATGCGGAAGCACTTCGGCGGCATCCAGGGTCTCGAAATCCGGATCGGCGAATTCGCATACCCAGGGCTCGGTGTCCGCGAAGACCTCGCGGCGAAGACGCAGCTCCGGAACGCCGTCCACTTCGGTGCGGATGCTGAACTCCCGGCTGAAAGGCCGGAAGGCAGGGACCTCCGACGAATCCATGGACGCCAGGGCTTCCGTCTCCCCTTTCGGGCTGCGCTCTCCCAGGCGGATGTCCCGCTTCATTCCCAGCGCAAAGACAATCACGGCCACGGTCAGCATCGGCGGGATGAAGCGGCCGAATCCGCGGCGTATGCCCCGGCGCATGACGGGGGCGATGGCCAGCGCTTTCTTGGGACAGGCATTGACACATTCGGCGCAGAGCGTGCAGTCGATGACTCCGCAGTTCCGCGTATTGCGCAAGTCGATGGTATAGGGGCAGACCCGGATGCAGGACTCACAGTGGTTGCAAGCCCCATCGTCGCGGACGACCCGCAGCAGATGCAGCCAGGTTTTTGCGCCCAGCCATTCGCCGACGGCGCCCAGCAGGCACAGCGCCCCTGCGCACCAGATCCACGGCAAGTCCCGGCCGGAAAGGCCGCGCAGCAGCAGATACAGGCCGGTGACGGCCAGGGACGGCAGCCACAGCCGCAGCAGTACGGTCACGGCCCCGACCGGGCAGAAATACTTGCACCAGAAACGGTCCACGATCAGTCCGCCCAGCACCAGGAGGACGGCGCAGACGATCAGCGTCGGAAGCGTCCAGCCACCGGGCTGGATCCGCCCGTCGCGGTACAGCGCAAACAGGCAGGCGAACAGCACGGGATACTTGAAAAGTCGCAGGATCCGGTCCGACAGTGTCCCGGGCGTCAGTATGGCCGGCCGGATGCCCAGGCGGTAACGGATACGCACAAAGAGATCTTCCAGTGTACCGGCGGGGCACACATACCCGCAGAAGAAGTTGGCGAAGAGCACGCACAGACCCGCAAATCCGGCGACGGCCCACTTCCACCAGTCGGGACGAGCCCCGGCCAACAGTCCCCCGTCCCATCCGACCAGCAGCAGGACGAGGAGAACCACACTTCCCCATTGCAGCAGGAAACGCGGCCAGTTGAACTGGGTGTTCCTTCTCATTGCGCGTCAAATATATGAAAATTCGCAGGAAATGGCTAAATTTGGACCCGCTTTTTATGCGGGTAGTATTATTTGATAATGGAAAAAGGTAAATTATCTGTCAAGTATTGTGTCCTTCTGCCCATCGTGCTGATAGTCACAGTCTTTCTTTGGGTCGCCCCTTCCGGCTTCTTCGGTATCGACGGACTGACCGCCACCCAGCAGCGCACCATTGCCATTTTCGCCTTTGCGGCGCTGATGTGGATCTTTGAAATCGTACCCAACTGGGTCACCTCGCTGATCGTCATCGTGGGGTCCCTGCTGACCATTTCCAACCGGAGTTTCGCCTTCTGCATGAATACGGGCGACGACAGCATCTTCGTCCCGTTCAAGACCCTGATGTCCGCCTTCGCCGACCCGACCGTCATGCTGTTCATGGGCGGGTTCGTCCTGGCCATCGTCGCCTCGAAATACGGCATGGACGTCACCATGGCGCGCATCCTGCTCAAGCCCTTCGGCACCAATCCCAAGTTCGTCCTGCTGGGCGTGCTGCTGGTCATCGCCATCTTCTCGATGTTCATGAGCAACACCGCCACGGCCGCCATGTTCCTGGCATTCCTCGCCCCGGTGTTCGCCTCGCTCCCGGCGGAGGACAACAAGGGCAAGGTCGGCATCGCGCTGGCCATTCCGGTCGCCGCCAATGTCGGCGGCATCGGCACCCCGATCGGCACCCCGCCGAACGCCACCGCCAAGGGCATCCTGGAGAACAACGACCTGACCGTCACCTTCGGCGACTGGGCCCTGCGCATGATCCCCTTCGTGATCATCATGCTGCTGCTGGCCTGGGTGCTGCTGATGGTGCTCTATCCCTTCAAGTCCAAGGAAATCAAGCTGGAGATCAAGCCCAGCGAGCAGAAGACGACCTGGCGCACCTGGGTGGCCTGGATCACCTTCGGCGTGACGATCCTGCTGTGGATGACCGAGCAGCTTACGCACCTGAACGCAAACATCGTCGCCCTGATTCCGCTGGCCGTGTACACCGCCACGGGCGTCTTCACCAAGGAAGACATCAAGGAGATCAACTGGAGCGTGCTGTGGCTGGTCGCCGGCGGCTTCGCCCTGGGATACGCCCTGGACGGCACCGGTCTGGCCAAGGCGCTGGTCACCTCCATCAACTTCAGCGCGATGAGCATCATCGTCGTCTTCGTCGTCGCCGGCCTGATCTGCTACTTCCTCAGCAACTTCATCTCCAACTCCGCCACGGCCGCCCTGTTGATCCCGATCATGGTCGCGATGGGCAACGGCCTGCTGAACAGCGACAACGCCGGGGCCTTCACCGCCATGGGCGGCCAGCACGCCCTCGCCATCTTCGTTGCGGTCTGCGCCTCGCTGGCGATGCTGCTGCCGATTTCGACCCCGCCGAACGCCATCGCCGCCTCGACCGGAATGGTGGAAACCAAGGACATGACCAAAGTCGGCCTGATCGTGGGCGTCGTCGGCTTGATCCTGGGCTTTGTCTGGGTCACCAAACTGTTCCCGTTCGCACAGATTTAAAACGTATATGAAGAAAGTTCTGTTTATCATCTTCACAGCGCTGACGCTCGGCTCGGGCGCCATGGCCCAGGAGAGCAAGCCGACCTTCAAATGGTACGGTTTTGTCCGCAACTTCTTCACCTTCGACACCCGCGAGAGCCTCAGCGGCGTCGAGGACCTGTTCTTCTATGTCCCGCGGGACCGGAAGATCGTGGACGGTGAAGACGTCAACGCCGTCAACAGTTTCCGCTTCGCCGCCCTGACTTCGCGGCTGGGCGTGGACATCAACGGATACCAGATCAACGGCTGGAACGTGGACGCCCGGTTGGAAATGGACTTCCATGCAGGCGTGACCGGCGTGACCGGCACCGCCCTGACGCGTCTGCGCCAGGCCTATGTCTCCTTCGCCAAGGATAACTTGAGCATCAAGGTGGGTCAGACCTGGAATCCGATGGCGACCGACCTGCCGGTCATCTTCGACGTCAATTCCGGAGCCCCCTTCGGTCCCTTCGGCCGCAGCCCGCAGCTGACCGCAGAATACAGCTTCACGAACGCCCTGTCCATGACCGGATCGATCCTCTGGCAGATGCAGTACACCTCGCAGGGTCCTTCCTGGGATGCGGCTTCGCACACGTACAAATCCGCCGCTTCCGCCGACTACATCAAGTACGGCCTGATCCCCGAAATCTTCCTCGGACTGAATTACAAGTCCGGCGGCTTCCTGGCCCGCGCCGGCGTCGACATGACCTCCATCCGTCCCCGTCACCTCGACGGAGCGACCGGGGTCAAGGTCAACGACCGCATCACCAATGTATCTCCGTACCTGTTCCTGCAGTATTCAGACGGCCCGTTCATCGCGAAATTCAAGACGATCTTCGCCCAGAGCGGCGAACACCTCTTCCTGAACGGCGGCTACGGCGTCACGGCGTTTAACGCCGACCACAGCTGGAGCTACGCCCCGACGCGCAATTCCTCGTCCTGGCTGAGCCTGTGCTACGGCAGGCAGGTGCAGGCCGTCTTCTTCGCCGGATACGCCAGAAACTTCGGAACGGCGGTCGACATCATCAGTCCCGACTACCTGTATTTCAACAAGAACAGTTTCTCTAACATGAACGCCATGTGGCGTCTGACCCCGGGCATCATGTACAACATCGGCAAGATCACCCTCGCCTTCGACTGGGAGATCACCAGCGTTCAGTATGGCAAATGGGGCATCGGCGACACCCGCGCCCTCGCCACCCAGGACCTGCACTGGATCACCAACAACCGGCTCCAGGCGATGGTCCGCTATTCGTTCTGACGAAAAAACGGGTCCCCGGAGGCAGCAGCCGCGGGGACCCGATCAATTCAGGGAGAAGGGTCCCCGCGGCTGTCTGCCGTCCGGGGACCTTTCTGTTTTCTGATTCGGCGTTTAGACGACGCCCTGCTCCAGCATCGCGGTGGCGACCTTCATGAAGCCGGCGATGTTGGCGCCCTTGACGTAATCCACGCTGCCGTCCGGCTGGGTGCCGAACTTGACGCACTGCTCGTGGATGGACTTCAAGATGAAGTGCAGCTTCTCATCGACTTCCTGGCCGCTCCAGCTGATGTGCTCGGCATTCTGGGTCATTTCCAGGCCGGAAGTGGCCACGCCGCCGGCGTTGACCGCCTTGCCCGGGGCAAAGAGGATGCCGTTGTGCTGGAAGAAATGGATGGCACCCGGCTGGCAGCCCATGTTGGACACCTCGCAGCAGCACCAGCAGCCGTTTGCCTTCAGCTCCTTCGCATCGTCCTCGGAGAGTTCGTTCTGGAAGGCGCAGGGAAGGGCGATGTCGCAGGGGATGCTCCAGGCCTTCTTGCCCGGCGTGAAATGCGCCGCGGCGGGGAACTTGGTCGCCATGTCCTCCACGCGGTCGCGGTTGGAGGCGCGCATGACCAGCATGTAGTCGATCATCTCGCGGGTGATGCCGTCAGGGATGGCGCAGACGCCGTCCGGGCCGGAAATGGCCACGACCTTGGCGCCCAGTTCGAGGGCCTTGATGCAGGCGCCCCAGGCCACGTTGCCGAAACCCGAGACCGCCACCTTGCAGCCCTTGATGTCCTTGCCCGCAGGGTGCAGCAGGTTCTGCGTGAAATACAGCGCGCCGAAACCGGTGGCCTCCGGACGCAGGATCGATCCGCCCCAGGTGGCACCCTTGCCGGTCAGCACGCCCGTGTTGTACTCCCGTGCGAGTTTCTTGTACATGCCGTACATGTAACCGATTTCGCGGCCGCCCACGCCGACGTCCCCGGCCGGGATGTCCTGGTCGGGACCGATGCAGTTCCAGAGCTCCAGCATGAACGCCTGGCAGAAACGCATGATCTCCTCGTCGGTCTTGCCCTTGGGGTCAAAATCGCTGCCGCCCTTGGCGCCGCCCATCGGAAGGGTCGTCAGGGCGTTCTTGAAGGTCTGCTCGAAACCGAGGAACTTCAGCATGGACGGAGTCACCGCCCGGTGGAAGCGCAAACCGCCCTTGTAGGGGCCGATCGCGCTGTTGAACTGGACACGGTATCCCGTATTGGTCTGGACTTCGCCGCGGTCGTCCACCCAGGTGACACGGAACGAGAAAATGCGGTCGGGTTCGACCATCCGCTCCACGATCCGGGATTTCTCGAACTCCGGATGCTGGTTGTAAACCTCCTCGATGGACTCAAGGACCTCCTGAACGGCCTGGAGATATTCACTCTCCCCCGGATACTTGGCCTGGAGGCGGGCCATAATGTCTTGTGTTTTCATAATATGTGGTTGAGTTTTGGTTATTTCACCTCCCAGGTGCTTCCGCTGTGCAGCAGGTCATCGACGCAATGGATCCTGGATTTGGCCATGACTTCCTTGACCTGGTCGCGGACACCGTCGTCATAGGTGATGTCCTTGACGTCCCGGATGACACCGAGGGCGACCGGGTAATCGGGGCCTTTCATGTCCGCCAGGGCCATGTGCAGGCCGATGTTGTCCGTATGGGCGTCGTGCACCAGGATGTCTTCCAGCGTGAATCCGCCCTCTCCGATGCGGACGACGCGCAGTTTGCGGCCGTCATACACCAGGCCTTTTTCCTTCTCCTTGCCGAAAATCATCTTCTCGCCGTGGCGCAGCACGATCGTGTGGTCGGCACGGACGGCGGGATCGGACAGGTTCCGGTGGGCTCCGTCATTGAAAATCACGCAGTTGGTCAGGAACTCCATGACCGAACAGCCGTCGTGCAGGGCGGCCGCCGTCATGATTTCCTCGTTGAGCGCCAGCTCGACGTCCAGGCTGCGGGCGAAGAAAGTGCCCTTGGCGCCCAGCACCAGCGAACCGGGGTTGAACGGATGCTCGACCGTTCCGTACGGCGAGGTCTTGGTGATCGCGCCGAACTTGGAGGTCGGGGAATACTGTCCCTTGGTCAGACCGTAGATCTGGTTGTTGAACAGCATGATGTTGATATCGATGTTGCGGCGGATGGCATGGATGAAGTGATTGCCGCCGATGGCAAGCGCATCACCGTCGCCACAGGCCTGCCAGACCGTCAGCCAGGGATTGGCCACCTTGATGCCGGTCGAAATGGCCGTAGCACGGCCGTGGATGCTGTGGAATCCGTACGTGTCCATGTAGTAAGGCAGGCGCGACGAGCACCCGATGCCGGACACCACGACGTAACGTTCCTTCTCATATCCCAGCGCCTGGCTGACCTTGGGGAGCGCCCGTTGCAGCGCGGCGAGCACGGCGTGGTCGCCGCAACCCGGGCACCAGCGGACCTCCTGGTCGCTCTTGAAATCCTTGAATGAAAGATTTGCCATAGCCTATAACTCCTTTTTGATCGCTTCGACCAGTTCGCCCACGAGGAACGGCTGGCCCTGAACCTTGTTGAACTTGATGATGTTCGCTTCGGGGATGCGTCCTTCCAGCCAGGATGCGAACTGGGCGATATTCAGCTCGCAGACCAGGATCTTTTCGAAGCGGGAGAACACCTGCGCCGTATTGGCAGGCAGCGGGTAAATGTAGTCGAAATGCGCATAGCTGACCTTCTCGCCCGCTTCGCGCAGTTCGCGCACCGCGGAATCGATGTGCCCGTAGGTGCCGCCCCATCCGACGACCAGCAGCTTGCCTTCCGGCTCGCCGAGGACCTCCAGCTCCGAAATGGAAGCGGCGATCTTCTCGACCTTGGCCTGCCGTTCGGCGATCATCAGGGCATGGTTCGCCGGATCGGACGAAATGGCGCCCTCGTGGTTCTTCTCCAGGCCGCCGACCCGGTGCTCGAAGCCCTTCTGGCCGGGGATGGCCCAGCGGCGGACCATCGTTTCGGGATCCCGCTGGAAAGGATAGTACTTCTGTCCTTCTTTCAGCACGCCCTGGACATAGGGCGGTTTGATTTCCGGATAATCCTTCATCGAAGGAATCAGCCAGGGCTCGCTGCCGTTGCCGATAAAGCCTTCGGACAGCAGGATGACCGGCGTCATGTGCTCCAGGGCGATCTTGGCCGCCTGGAACGCCGCGTCGAAGCAGTGTGCCGGCGAATGGGCCGCCACGATCGGAATCGGACATTCGCCGCTGCGTCCGTACAGCGCCTGGTAGAGGTCGGACTGTTCGGTCTTGGTCGGGATGCCGGTGGAAGGGCCGGCACGCTGGACGTCCACGACGACCAGCGGCAATTCGGTCATCATCGCCAGGCCGAGCGCCTCGCTCTTCAGCGACAGGCCGGGGCCGGACGTGGTCGTCACCGCGAGGTTGCCCGCGAAGGCGGCGCCGATCGCCGTGCAGATGCCGGCGATCTCGTCTTCCGCCTGCAGCGTCTTGACGCCCAGGCTCTTGTGGATGGCGAGTTCTTCCAGGATACCGGTGGCGGGCGTGATCGGATACGATCCGCAGAACAGCGGCAGGCCCGCCTTCTCGGAAGCCGCGATCAGGCCCCAGGCCACGGCCTGGTTGCCGGAAATGTTGCGGTACGTGCCCTTGCGCGCGTTCCGGGCCGGTTCAATCACATAGGTGTTGGGAATCGCCTGGATGTTGGCGGCGTAGTTGAATCCGTCGTTCAGCACCTTGCGGTTCGGTTCGATCACCTCCGGGTGCTTCTTGGCGAATTTCTTTTCCAGATAGGTATAGATGTACTCCAACGGCCGGCTGTAGATGAAACAGGCCATGCCGAGGGTGAACATGTTCTTGCATTTGAGCTTGGCCTTCTGGTCCATGTCGAAGTCTTTCAGGCTCTCCAAGGTCATCGTGGTGATCGGAGAGACAATCAGGGTGCGGTCCTCGATGCCGAGTTCGGCGAAGGGATTGTCGGTCTGGAAGCCGGCCTTGCGCAGGAGCGCGTCATCGAAGCTGTCCTGGTCCACCAGCACCATCGCGTGGCGCTTGCACCATTTTGCGTTGGCCTTGAGGGCCGCCGGATTCATGGCCACCAGCAGGTCGCAGAAGTCACCGGGCGTGGTGACCTTGTCATTGCCGATGTGCACCTGGAAACCGGAAACGCCGGAAATCGTGCCGTGCGGGGCACGTATTTCGGCGGGATAGTCCGGGAATGTCGAAAGTCCGTTGCCGTAGATGGCGGACATATCTGCAAAAAGAGATCCGGTGAGCTGCATACCATCTCCCGAATCTCCTGCAAATCTGATTACAACATCCCGCGTGTCAATTACTTTGTGCTGCATATCAGTGTTTAAGTTGTGGTTCTATTGTGCCTGAGCCTGAGCCTGAGCCTGGAGTTCAGCCTGCAGCGACTCGAGGGTGCGGTCCGCAGGGATGTTCAGGGCCTTGCGGGCCATCGGCGTCACGTCCGTGCTCTGGGTGTCGTCGAAGTAGACCAGCGAGGAAGCGTCGAAGACATAGATGAATCCATTCTCCTTGGCCAGCTTGGTCAGGGTCTCCTGCGCCTTCTGGTAAATCGGGGCCATCAGCTGCTGCTGTTGCTGCTGCAGTTCGGCTTCGACGGTCTGGCTGAAGTCCTGGATGCGGGCCTGGATGTCCAGCAGCTCCTTCTCCTTGCTGTCGCGGATGGCGGCGGTCATCGTGCTGCCCTTCTGCTGGTACTGGGTCAGCTTGGTATTGTACTCATCCAGCATCGCCTGGTAGGTCTCCTGGAACTCCTGGGTGGAAGCGGAGATGGTAGCGCGGGCCTTATCGGCTTCCGGCATCAGCTGGACAAGCTCGGAGAAATTGACGTGCGCAAACTTGGGCTGCGCAAAAGCGGCAATGCTGACGAATGCCATCGTAACGATAAAGACAATCTTTTTCATATCTACTTTAATTTTAAATTGTTTACTGTTTAGAACTGTTGTCCGATCACGAAATGGAACTGGCTTTTGCCATGTTGGGTATCATCGAAACCGTAGCCCCAGTCAACACCCAGCAGACCGATCATCGGCAGGAAGACACGGATGCCCACGCCGGCGGAACGCTTGATCTCGAAGGGATTGAATTTCTTGATGTCTGACCAGCAGTTGCCACCCTCAAGGAACGCCAGGGCGAAAATGGTGGAACTGGGTTGAAGCACGACCGGGTAGCGCAACTCGACGGTGAATTTGTCATACACGTTACCCGCATAGGAATAACCGTTGCTGTTATATACCGATGGCATATAGGGCGTCAGGGAATAGTTGGAGTAACCGCGCAGGGCAATCACCTCGGAGCCGTAGGAGCTGTAGCCCGACATACCGTCGCCGCCGACGAGGAAGCCCTCGAACGGGGAATAACCCCAGTTGCGGTTGTAATAGCCGAGGTATCCGAACTGCGCCCGCGCCATCAGGACCAGGTCGCCGGCCAGCTGGATGTAGGTCGCACCGGAGAATTTCCACTTGTTGTACTCGATCCACTTGTAGCGGTTGCGCGAACTCCAGTTGCCGCTGTTGTAGTTGACGTCCCGCCAGCTGTTCACCGGGATCTTGTTCCCGGCGGCGTCGTAGTCATACTTGCGCAACAGCGAGAACGGCGGGGTCAGCTGGACGGACAGCGAGAAGTCGGAACCCGAACGCGGGTAGATCTGCTGGTCCGTCGAGTTGCGCATCAGGTTCATCGAATAGCTGATGTTGTGCGAGATGCCGTCGTCGAAGATGAAGAATCCGGAGTACCAGTTGGTCAGGCGGTAGGACTGCCAGCTGAGACCGTTGTACAGCACGAAATAGCTGTCGGGCCATTTCAGCCGGCGTCCCAGCGAGGCGGCGAATCCGTACACCTCCATCTGCTTGTCATGGCTGAGCAGACCCAGCGCCAGGTAGGAGTTGGTCTGCCGCGTATAGTACAGGGACAGGTTCAGCGAGGTCGGCTTCTTGCCGAACAGCCAGGGCTCGGTGAAACTCGCGGTCAGGGCCGTATAGTAAGTGCCGTTGGTCTGGAAACGGAAAGCCAGGTTCTGGGCGTCGCCCAGCGGAACCGGCCGCCAGGCGCTCTTGTCGAAGATCCGGTGCGTGGAGAAGTTGTTGAAACTGACGCCGACGGTGGCGACGAAGGTGTTGCCGCCCCAGCCGCCGGAGACCTCCAGCTGGCTGGAAGGCTTCTCGGTGACGTTGTAGATGATATCGACCGTGCTGTTGGCCTGGTTCGGGATGATGGACCAGCCCTGGGAGGGATCCATGATGGATTCCGGGTCGAACTGGCCCAGCGAGGCGATCTCGCGCAGGGAACGCTCGAAGTTGCTCTGGCTGAACAGCTGGCCGGGACGGGTGAAGATCTGGCGGCGGACGACCTTCTCGTTGGTCAGGTCGTTGCCGTTGATGACGATGTTGTTCAGCGTGGCCTGCTTGCCTTCGGAGATGCGGATCTCCACGTCCACGGAGTCGTTCTGGATATTGGTCTCGACCGGGTTGAGCTGGAAGAAGAGGTAACCGTTGTCCCGGTATGCCTTCGACACGTCGTAATCGGTCTGCTTGCCGCCGCCGAACAGGCGCTTCTGCATCGTGACGACATCGTACACGTCACCCTTGTTCAGCTGCAGGATGGAATTCAGCGTGTTGGCCGAATAGACCGAGTTGCCGGTCCAGGTGATGTCGCGGAAATAGTATTTGTCGCCCTCCTCGAACTCCAGGTCGATGGCCAGGCGGTTCGGTTCGATGTAGTACACCGAGTCGCGGACCAGCCGGGCGTCGCGGTAACCCGCTTCGCTGAAGGCGTTCAGGGCCGTTTTCTTGTCATTGACGTATTCCTTGGCGTCGAACTTCTTGGAGCTGAAGAAGTTGTAAATCTTGTTCGATTTGGTCTTCTTCATTTCCTTGGCGATCTTGTAGTCCTTGACGTGCTCGTTGCCGATGAAATTGATGTCCTTGATGCGGACTTTCTTTCCCTTGTCGATATTGAAATCCACCCGGGTGGCGTTGGCGATGAGGCTGTCCCTGCGGACATCCACGTCGACGGTGCAGAGCAGGAAACCCTTCTCATGGAAATAGGACTTGATCAGGTCCACCGAAGTCTTTTCGATGTACTCGGAGAACTCCCCGCCACGGCGGAGCTTCAGCTTCTCCGTCAGGTCCTTGCGCTCGGAAGAACTGACGCCGGTAAAATTCCAGCGGGACAGCCTCGGGCGCTCGCGCAGCGCGATCCGGAAGATGGCGGAATCCCCGGCGGCACTCAGGCTGTCGATCGAAACGGACACATCCTCGAAGAAACGCTGAAGGAGCAGGCGCTTGACGATATTGGAGACGTCTTCGCTGGGCACGGTCACCTCCATTCCCTCTTCCAGACCGGTCAGCTGGATGATCTGCTGGGAACTGTAGTAACTGTTGCCCTCTACCCTGACACCGCTCACGACGACCTTCCGGGGATGGTTGTAATCCACCTCGACATCCTGGGCGCGCAACCCCTGGAAGGGGATCAGCAGCAGGCAGGCAAAAACGTAAATCAATCTATACTTCATCTTCGACAGATAAATGTGCAAATATACGCATTTATTTGACTTTTCCGAAACGGCGGTCCCGCGAGGCGAACTCGTTCAGGGCTGCCAGGAACTCCTCCTTTCTAAAATCAGGCCAAAGTGTGTCGGTAAACACAAATTCGGTGTATGCCGTCTGCCAGAGCATGTAATTGCTGATGCGTTTCTCGCCGGACGTGCGGATCAGCAGGTCCGGATCCGGGAATCCGGCCGTGACCAGATAGGCTCCGATGTCCGTGCCGCCCTCCCGGGCCATGCGCGCGGCAGCCTGGCGGATGTCCCACTGGCCGCTGTAGCTCATGAAAAGGATCAGGGTCAGGCGCGCGTTCGCAGCGGTCTGCGCCATCATGTCATCGATGGTCGCATTCAGCGCGTCCGACAGGCGGGCGCGGTTGCCCAGCACGACGAAACGCACACCGTTGTTCATGAAGGTGGGCAGTTCGGCGCGCATCGTTTTCATCATCAGTTCCATCAGGCCCATCACCTCGGCCTGCGGACGGTTCCAGTTCTCTTCGGAGAAAGCATAGAAGGACACGTAGGGAATGCCCCATTCGACGCAGGCTTCCGTAACCGCACGGACGCTCTGCACCCCCTCGAAATGGCCGTAGATGCGCTCTTGGCCGCGCGCCTTGGCCCACCGGCCGTTGCCGTCCATGATCAGGGTGACGTGTGTGGGAAGTTTATCTGGCAGTTTCATGGCAATTTCGGATCTTCGCCGTTACGGACGTCCTCGCCCCACAGCAGTTTGCTGCACAGGGCCTCGAAAAAATGGAAATGCCCCGGCTTGATGCAGCGCAGTTTGACCGGAGCGGGCCCCACGAAGATCCGCGCATCGGCGGGCAGCACGATGGCGTTGTTGTCGGCGGTGAAATTGACGCCGGCATCCCGCGAACGGAACGAAAGCTCGACCCGGGCATCTTCAGGCACGATCAGCGGCCGCACGTTCAGGTTGTGCGGCGCGATCGGCGCGATGATCGTCACCTTGGAATCCGGCGTACAGATCGGCCCGCCGACACTCAGGCTGTACGCCGTCGAACCAGAACTCGTCGATACGACCAGGCCGTCGGCCCAGTAAGTAGGCAGGCTGTCCCCGTTCACGCATACATCCACGCCCAGCATGGCCGCACCGCCGCGCACCACGGAAACCTCGTTCAGCGCCAGGGCGCAGGAGTGCCGGTCGGAGCAACGGATGTCCGCCTGCAGCATCTGCCGGGATTCGATGCTGTATGCTCCGCCCAGCAGCGCTTCCGCCACATCCCCGGGACGGCATTCGGACAGGAAGCCCAGGCGCCCGAAATTGACGCCGGCGATCGGGATGCCGGCCGGAGCGGCGAACCCGGCGGCCGTCAGGAAGGTGCCGTCTCCGCCGCAGCTCAGCAGGGCGTCGGTTCCGGGGCGGAACTGATCGGCCGAATCGGCGGGATACACCTCGCACCCGGCGTGCTCGAGTTCCTCGATCAGGGCGACAAAACGCGGATCCCCGAGAAGTTTGGCATTTTTAATGTAGTAAGCGAATCTCATAAATGACTTCAAATTTACTACTTTATTTATAAAGATTGGACAATTATTCGTATTTTTGTCCTTATGACCCGACTGAGCGTAAACATCAATAAAATTGCCACCCTGCGCAATGCCCGCGGGGGCAACATGCCGGATGTGCTGCAGGCAGCCCTGCGCTGCGAAGACTTCGGCGCGGAAGGCATCACCGTTCATCCCCGGCCGGACGAGCGGCACATCCGCTACAGCGACGTGCGCGCCATCAAACCGGCCATCCGGACCGAGCTGAACATCGAGGGGAACCCCATTCCTTCCTTCGTGGATCTGGTCTGCGAAGTGCGTCCCGCCCAGGTCACCCTGGTTCCGGACGCGCCGGACGCACTGACCTCCAACGCCGGCTGGGACACGATCGAGCACAGGGATTTCCTGACCCGGACCTGTGCGCGCTTCAAGTCCCTGGGCATCCGCACCTCCATCTTCATCGATCCCGATCCCGAAATGGCCCGCGGCGCCAGCGCCTGCGGCGCGGACCGGGTCGAACTGTACACCGCCTCCTACGCCGAAGCCTATCCGAAGGACCGCGAGGCCGCTGTCGCCCCCTTCGTCGCCGCCGCCCGGGCCGCCCGGGACTGCGGGCTGGGACTGAATGCCGGACACGACCTGAACCTGGACAACCTCGCCTGGTACATCCGCAACATCCCCTGGACGGACGAAGTTTCCATCGGGCATGCCATCATCTGCGACGCCCTGTACATGGGGCTGGAGCAAACTATCCGGGCCTACCTGCAGCAGATTCGGAATTTTTAACTATTTTTGCAGACTTTAATCAGGACAATATCAAGAACTAAAGCAATATGAACAAAACTCCTTTGATCCTTAGTATCGTCTCGCTCGTGGGCGTCGTTGCGCTCGCAGCCGCGATGATCTTTGGCAATCCCGGCAAGCAGAAAGCCCAGCCGGAAGCCTCCGATGCATCCGCAACCCAGGGTGCCATTGCGTTTTTCAACCTCGACCGCATTCTCGAAGAGTATGATATGGCCAACGACCTGCGCACCGTCGTAGAATCCAAGGTCCAGAGCATCCAGGAAGAGGTCAACCGCCGCGGCTCCCGTCTCGAGAAGGATATCGCCTCGCTTTCCGACAAGATCAACAAGGGCCTGATCACCCGTTCGGTCGCTGAAGTCCAGAGCCAGAAGCTGCAGGAACAGCAGGCCAACTTCAACAACTACGCGAACCAGAAGTCGCAGGAGATCGCCGAAGAGCAGCAGGTCATGATGAACCAGATCGCCGACGCGATCAAGACCTTCATCGACGCCTACAACGCCGACAAGCAGTATTCGATGATCTTCGCGACCCAGGGTGACATCCTGCCCGCTCCCGTCGTGGCCGGAGACGACGCCCTCGACATCACGAACGAGCTCCTGGAAGGCCTGAACGCCGAATACATCAAGACCAAGAGCGCGAAGTAAAGCGATGCGCAGAGGCCTGCTCATAGCGATGACCATCCTGTGCCTGGCGCCTTCCTGCGCTTCGGCACAGTGGTATCTGTTCCCCGGCACCAAGTCCCGTCCAGACTCGAGCACCGTCACGGTGTCCGAGCCCAGGCAGCAGCAGCCCGCGGAAACGCAGCCGCTGCCCGAAGGGACGGAAGCGGACGAGCCCCGGGACAGCAGCAGGTTCTCCATCTTCGACCTGTTCGACATCTTCACCCCCGACATCCCGGAACGCGTGGCGCTGACCCTGCTCCTCCCCTTCAATACCGGAGGCACGGTGAACGCCAACATGATGGATTTCTACAGCGGAGCGCTGCTCGCAGTCCGGGATCTCGGCAACGAAGGTGTCAAGATCGACCTCAATTCCGTCGACGAAACGGTCAAGCGCCCCATCTTCTCCAACCCGTTCATCCAGAGCGACGTGGTCATCGGACCTGTCAGCACGGATGACCTCCGCCAGGAGCTGCACCACTGCCCCGCCGGCAAGTACCTGATCTCGCCGCTCGAGCCCAAGGCTGCGGCACTGGCCGACTCGGCCCGCGTCATCCAGGCCCCTGCGCCGTGGGAATGCCAGGCCAGCGAATCCATCCGCTGGCTGCAGGAAGAGTTTACACCTTCCGACAAGCTCGTCCTGGTCGTGGAGAAAAATGTGGAGCTGAATGAGTCCGGCCGCTATCTCAAGGCCCTGCTGGACGAAAGCGGCATCCCCTATGCGACCATCTCCTACGGCATCCTGCAGGGAATGAGCATCGCGTCGAGTTTCACCGCCAGCAGCACCCGCACCGGCACGACCCGCTTCGTCATCGCCTCCGACAACGAGGCCTTCGTCGGTGATGCCATCCGCAACATCGGCATGCTGAAACACCGCAACCTCGATGTCGCCGTGTACAGCACCTCCAAGATCCGCTCGTTCTCGACCATCGAGACCGAAGACCTGCACAATGTCAACCTGCGCGTCGCGGCATCCTATTATATCGATTATACGGATCCCGCCGTCAAGCAGTTCATCCTGGCATACCGTGCCCTGTTCCACACCGAGCCGGGCGCCTTCGCCTTCAGCGGCTACGATACGACGCGCTATTTCGTGGACATCTGCACGAAATACGGACGGATGTGGCCCATGAAGCTGGAGGAATACGGCGGGCGCGGCCTGCAGTCCTCTTTCCGTTTCCGGAACATACCGGGTGCCGGATTTGTCAACCAGGCGGTACGGCGTATCATCTACGCCCCCGATTACACCATCACCGTCGTAAACTGAACGTTTATGGAAACCACCCAATGTCTGATCATCGGTGGCGGCCCGGCCGGGTACACAGCCGCCATCTACGCGTCACGCGCCGCCCTGCAGCCCGTCCTGTATGAGGGGAACGCCCCGGGCGGACAGCTGACCATGACCACGCTGGTCGAGAACTATCCCGGCTTTGCCGGCGGCGTGGATGCCAACGAACTGATGGCCGCCATGCGCGAGCAGGCCGTCCGGCTGGGCGCCGACATCCGCCGCGGCGCCATCACCGAAATCGATCTTTCGCAGCGCCCCTTCCCCGTCAAGCTTTCGGACGGGAAGGAACTGTCCGCCGAGACCATCATCATCGCCACCGGCGCGGTCGCGCGCTGGCTGGGCCTGCCTTCCGAGCAGAAATTCCGCGGACTGGGCGTATCCGCCTGCGCCACCTGTGACGGTTTCTTCTACCGCCGCAAGGACGTCGCCGTCGTCGGCGGCGGGGACACCGCCTGCGGGGAAGCCCTGTACCTGGCCGGCCTGTGCCGCAAGGTCTATCTCATCGTCCGCCGTGACGTGCTCCGGGCCTCCGTGGCCGTGCAGGAGCGGGTGAAAGCGGCCGAAAACATCGAGATCCTGTGGAACTGCAACACCCGGGAAATCCTGGGCGACGCATCCGGTGTCACCGGGGCCCGCATCGAGCGCAAGGATGGCGAGGTTTTTGATATCCCTGTCGATGGCTTCTTTGTCGCCATCGGGCATCATCCGGTTTCGGAACTCTTCTCCAAGTGGGTGAAGACGGATGCGGAAGGATACATCGTGACGGACGGGCGCAGCAGCGCGACCAACGTCCCCGGCGTTTTCGCCGCGGGAGACGTACAGGATCCGGACTACCGCCAGGCCATCACCGCCGCCGCATCGGGCTGCCGGGCTGCACTGGATGCCGAAAGATTCCTGAAGAAATGAAACGATACACCCTCATCGCCCTGGTCCTGTTCTCAGCACTCGTGCTGGACGCCTGCAAGTCCGAGTACGAGGCCCTGCTGAGCGGAAACGATACGAACGCCAAGTACGAAGCCGCCTTTGACTATTACAACAAGGGCAAGTACAACCGGGCCGCCCAGCTGTTCGAGAGCCTGTCCGTGATGACCAGCGGAACGGCGCGGGACGACACGGTCCAATACTACTGGGCCATGAGCAACTACCGCTACAAGGACTATTACACGGCCCAGGCCAATTTCGAGTCCTTCGTCAACAAGTTCCCGCGCAGCCCCTTCACGGAGAACGCGCGCTACCTGCTGCTGGACTGCATGTACCGGGGCACCCTGCGTTACGAACTGGACCAGACGCCCACCTACAAGTGCATCACGGCCATCAGCGAGTACATCATCGACTATCCGGACAACGAGCACATGGAAGAATGCCGCGCCGCCCTGGACGAACTGAACGACCGCCTGGAGCGCAAGGCCTTCGAGAACGCCCGCCTGTACTACACGATGGAATACTACGACGCGGCCAGCATCGCCCTGCGCAATGTCCTGAAGGACAATGCCGAGAACCGCTACCGCGAAGAAATCCTCTACCTGATCGCCATGACCTCGTACAAGTATGCGGACATGAGCGTCCCCGAGAAACAGGAGGAGCGTTTCCTGGTGTTCCGGGACGACTATCTGAACTTCATCGCGGAGTATCCGGAGTCCGCCCACCGGAAAGAACTGGATACGCTGTTCAACCGCGTCCGGGATATTTGAAAAATATTGAAACTTCCTGCGTCCCTCGTATCGTAATTTGAGTATGGAAAAGAAAATACCTACCAACACGATCACGAGGGACGTGAAGTTCCTCGCCCAGCCTACGGGCAACATCTACGAAACCGTCGTCATCCTCTCCAAGCGTGCGAACCAGATCGCCCTGGCCGAGAAGAAGGAACTCAGCAAGAAGCTGGAGGACTTCCGCAACGAGCGCGACACCATGGAAGAGATCTTCGAGAACAAAGAGCAGATCGAAATCTCCAAATACTACGAGCGCCAGCCCAAGCCGGACCTCGTTGCCATCAGCGAATTCGAGAACGGCGAGATTTTCTATCGCCAGGCCCAGGGAGACGAAGACCGGTAAGAGGGTCCCTTCCGGATGCTTGAGAGCCTGCACATACGCAACTACGTCCTGATCGACGAGCTGGACATCCGGTTCCCGGAAGGCCTGGTGATCATCACCGGCCAGACGGGAGCGGGCAAGTCCATCCTGCTCGGCGCCCTGTCCCTCGTGACGGGCGGCAAGGGCGACGCCAGCCTCATCTCCGACGGGGCGGAGAGCTGTGTGGTGGAAGCCGGATTCCGGCTTCCGGCGGACAGCGGCTCCCTGCGGGCCCTCCTGGAAGAAAACGACCTGGACTGGGAAGACGGATCCCTGAGCATCCGCCGCGTCCTGTACCGCTCCGGACGTTCGCGCAGCTTCGTCAACGACGTACCCGCCACCGCTCCCCTGCTGGCCGAACTGGCCACCCTGCTGATCGACATCCACTCCCAGCACCAGAGCCTGCTGCTGACGGACCCGGCCTTCCAACTGCGTGTCCTGGACCATTTCGCCGGCAACACGCCGCTGCTGGAAGAGACCGCCGCCTGCTGGCGGAGCCTCCAGCAACTCCGGCGGGAACACGCGGAACTCCAGGAGCGCATACAGCGCCTGGAAGCGGAGCGCAGCTACAACCAGGCGCAATACAACCAGCTGGAAGCGGCGCATCTGCGCATCGGTGAACTGGAGGAACTCGAACAGGAACAGGAGCAGCTCGCGCACGCGGAACAGATCAAGGAGTCCTTCGCGCAGATCCGTTCGGCCTTCGAGCCCCAGGACGGGGCCGGGATCGACGGTTCCCTGCGCGAAATCCGGCGGCTGCTGGAACGCTCGGCCAAATTCATTCCGGCCCTGCAGGACCTGTCCGGGCGCGTCGAATCCGCCCGCATCGAACTGGCGGACATCCGCGACGAGGCGGAAAGCCAGGACGAGCGCATCAGCCTGAGCGAGGAGCGCCTCGCTACCGTCGAGGAGCGCATGTCCCTGCTGTACGGGCTGATGAAAAAACATTCCTGCCAGGACATCGCGGAGCTGTGCGCCCTGCGGGACCGCTACGCAGGCGAGCTCGATTCCGCCGCCTCGGCCGGCGAAACCCTGGCCGAAATGGCCGGGCAGATCGAGGCGCTGGAGGCCCGGCACCGCGACTGCTGCAGCCGGCTGCATGAACGCCGCAACGCGGCTGCAGGCGACTTCCAGGCCCAGATCGAATCTTCGCTGCACTTCCTGGAACTGGACCGCGCCGTATTCCGGGTCGGGCTCTCCCCGGCCGAAGCCGGAGCCAGCGGCAGCGACCGCATCCACTTCCTCTTCTCCGCAAGCGGCGCGCAGCCGGTGGATGTCGCGCGCTGCGCATCAGGCGGCGAAATATCCCGTATCATGCTGTGCCTCAAGGAAATGATGGCCCGCTTCGTGGGCATGCCGACCCTGATTTTCGACGAAATCGACACGGGCGTCTCCGGCAGTGCCGCGGACCGGATGGGCCAGCTGATCTGTACCATGGGAGCGTCCATGCAGGTCTTCGCCATCACCCACCTGCCGCAGGTCGCGGCCAAGGGCAGCGCGCACTACCTGGTCAGCAAGACGACGGATCCGCAGTCCGGACGCACGGTATCCGGCATCGCCCAGATCAGCGGCGAAGACCGGGTCCGGGAAATCGCCCGCATGCTCAGCGGCGCCACCCTCACCCCCGAAGCCATCGCCAACGCCCAAACCCTGCTGAAACGCTGAAGCCATGGCCAGAATCAAGAAAACACCGGACACCAAAGCCCTGAGCAGCCTGCTGCGGGACCGCGGCATGCGCGTCACGGCCCAGCGGATCGCCGTACACGAAGCCATGTGCGAACTGGTCCACGCCAGCGCAGACCAGGTGTACGAGTACGTCATCAAGCACAGCACGACTTCCCTCACCCTCTCGTCGGTGTACAACATCCTCTCGCAGATGGCGCGGATCGGGGTTTACCGCCAGCGCCTCAGCCGGGACAACAAACTGTACTTCGACGTGGACGTGTCCAGCAACATCCATCTGTACGACACCCACAACCACGAGTTCCGGGACATCACGGACGACAGTCTCCGCCAGGACATCGCAGGATACCTGCGCCACAAGCGTTTCCGCGGGTACAGGATCGACGATGTCGATGTCCTGATCCTCTGTCATCCCACACGCAAGAACAAACCACTAAACTGACTGCAATATGAAAGTTATCAACCTCGGAGAACACAGCTCCGCACTCAACAGTTTCGTCGCCCAGATCCGGGACCGGAATTTCCAGAAGGACGGCCTCCGCTTCCGGACCAACCTGACCCGGATGGGGCAGATTTTCGGTTACGAGATCAGCAAGACCCTCGCCAGCCAGGAACTGACCGTCGAGACCCCCCTGGGCATTTCCGTCATCCCGGTTCCGGGCGAGCAGGTGGTCGTATCCACCATCCTCCGTGCGGGCCTGCCCCTTCACGACGGCGTCCTGAGCTGTTTCGACAACGCCGGGAATGCGTTTGTCGCCGCATACCGCAAGTATGACTCCGAGGGTGAATTCCACATCCATACGGAATACTGCACCACGCCGGACCTGAGCGGAAAGACCCTGATCATGGCGGACACGATGCTGGCCACGGGATCGTCCATCGAAGTCGCCTACGCCGTGCTGTGCAAGGAAGGCGGCGTGCCGGGCAAACTGCACCTGGTCTGCCCCATCGCCAGCGCCCAGGCCGTGGAGCACCTGAAAAAGAACATGCCGGACGACGCCACCCTGTGGGTAGCGGCCATCGACCCCGAACTGACGGGGCATGCCTACATTGTTCCGGGATTGGGAGACGCCGGCGACCTGGCCTACGGAGCGAAGCTATAGCTCGCGACGCCAGCGGGCCAGCGGGATACCGAGCTGGCCGCGGTACTTGGCGATCGTGCGCCGCGCGACCTTGTATCCCCGTTTGTTCATCTCTTCGACAAGCTGCTCATCCGTGAGCGGCTTTTTCTTGTCCTCATTGTCCACGCACTCCTGCAGGACCTTCTTGAGCTCGCGGGTGGAGACCTCCTCGCCCTCCTTGTTCTCCATGCCTTCGGAGAAGAAATACTTGAGCGGGAAGATGCCGAAATGGGTCTCGATGAATTTGCTGTTGACTACGCGCGAAATCGTGGAAATGTCGAAGCCGGTGACCTCGGCGATGTCTTTCAGCACCATCGGACGCAGATCCGTCTCGTCGCCGGACACGAAATAATCGTGCTGGAAGTCCAGGATGGCCTGCATGGTGCGCTGCAGGGTATTCTGGCGCTGTTTGAGCGCCTCGACGAACCATTTGGCGGAATCGAGTTTCTGGCGCACGAAGGATACGGCTTCCTTCTGGGCCCGCTCCGATCCGCTCTTGGCGGACATCAGCATGTCCGCATATTTCTTGTTGACCCGCAGTTCGGGCAGCGAGAAACGCGGCATGGTGAAACTGAGATCCCCGTCGTGCTCTTCCAGCACGAAGTCGGGCACGATCTGCTGGGCCTGGTCGGTATAGGAATCGTCGATCTGGCCGCCCGGCGAAGGGTTCAGCTTGACAATGCGCGCGATGGCCGCCTTGAGTTCCTCCTCGCTCAGGCCCAGACGGCTCATGATCTTGGGGAAATGCCGGTTGGAGAATTCCTGGAACTCATCGGTCAGGATGCGCTGCGCGTTCACGACATCGGGGGTCTGCCGGCAGTTGCGGAGCTGCAGCAGCAGGCACTCGCGCAGGTCCCGGGCGCCGACGCCGGCCGGGTCGAACTCCTGGATCATGCGCAGCAGGCGCTCGATTTCCGCCGCGTCGGTCTCGATGCCGGCACGGAAAGCCAGGTCATCCACAAGGGATTCGAGGTCGCGGCGCAAATATCCGTCTTCGTCCAGGCTGCCGATGATGAACGCGGCGATGTCATACTGATGGCGGTCCAGGTTGCGGAAGCCCAGCTGGTTCATCAGGCTCTGCGTGAAACTCTCCCGGACCGAGAAGGTATTGTATTCGGGGCGCGGGTCCTTGCCCCAGTTGCTCACTTTCAGACGGTAGGCGGGGATGTAGTCGTCCTCCTTGATCTCGTCCAGCGAGACGTCCCGCTGCTCGTTCTCGTCGCTGCTGCGCTCGGGATCGGGCGTATCGTCCAGCACGGGATTCTCCTCCAGCTCGGCGCGGATCCGCTGTTCCAGTTCCTGGATGGGCAGCTCGATGAGCTTGATCGTCTGGATCTGGAGCGGCGAGAGTTTCTGCGTCTGCTTGAGTTCGAGTCCCTGCTTGATCATCTCCTATTCAGCGTTTTGGCGGCGGACGATCCGGATGGTGTCCACGCGGAAGGAATCATCTCCGAGGGCCGGGTAGCGGAAGCGTTCGCGGACGATGAAAGCCGACGGAAAATCGACTTTGATCTGCCTGAGGGCCGCCAGCGCTTCGGCACGTGTGCGGAAGTCGCCGACCGTCACCTTGAAGAAAGGATTGGTGAAGGTACGGTAGGCGGCATAGCCGGGGTATTTCGCCTTGAAGCGGCCGACGGCGGCTTCGGAGTCTCCGCGGGCCGTCTGCTTGTTATCGAAAAAGATGCGGATGCGGTATCCGTTCATCTGTTTCTGGGCATTGTTCTCGATGTGCCGGGCCAGGGCGTCCTGGACGGCAGCCGGCTGGGAGAAGGAGACATTGCCGGACATCACCGAGTAGATGGTCTGGCCGCTGATGGTCGTATCTTCGGCGGACAGCGGGACAAAGACCAGCGAGTCCACGATCTCGAAGCCCTCGGGGACCACCAGCTCCTGGGCCCGGAGGGCCAGGAACGGCAGCAGCAGGAGCAGCGCGAGAAGCAGGATCTTCTTGTTCATATCAGAATTGTTCTATCAGGGTTCGTAACGGAATATCCTTGTATTCAATAGTCTTGCCAGAACTGCGGCCGACTCCGACACGGGCGGAGAAATCGATCGTCACCTCGTCGGGATTCCAGGCGTTGGGGGTGGTCAGCAGCTGGAGGATGCTGGTCTCGGCATCCAGCTGGCCGTGCAGCGGAACCAGATAGCTGCTGTCTTTCTGGCGGTCCACCGTCAGGTCCGGGGCCGTCAGGTGCAGGAAGGGTTCGGTGCCGCGCTTGACGGTGCCCTGAACTTCCCGCAGGGTGAAAGCCGGCCCGGGATTGGACACGTCCAGGCGCACGACGGCGTCGGCCGAACGGAATCCGTTCGGCGTCAGGCTGACCAGCCCGACGTCCGTGATGCGGGTGTCCACCAGGGGGCGGGCGCATCCGGCCAGGAGGGCCAGGCAGGCGATCAGAATGGGAACGAGTCTGCGCATATCGTGACAAAGATACGAAAAAATCTATCTATCTTTGTCCCCGCCTATGAAGAAGGTCTATATCGAAACATACGGCTGCCAGATGAACGTCAACGACACGGAGGTCATTTTCTCCATCCTGGCGGCACACGGATACACCCGGACGACGGAGATTGCCGACGCCGACGTGGTCATGGCCAACACCTGTTCCGTCCGGGACAACGCCGAGCAGCGGATCTGGGGCCGCATCGACCAGTTCCAGTACCTGCGCAAGAGCCGCCCGGGTCTGGTGATCGGCATCCTGGGATGCATGGCCGAACGGCTGAAGGACCGCCTGCTGGAATCCGGCAAGGTGGACATCGTCGCCGGTCCTGACGCCTACCGTTCCCTGCCGGCCCTGCTGGAAGCCGCCGGTCCCGGGCATCCGCAGATCAACGTCCTGCTGTCGCGGGACGAGACCTACGGGGACATCGCTCCGGTACGTACGGACACCAACGGCGTATCCGCCTTCATTTCCATCATGCGCGGCTGCAACAACGTCTGTTCCTACTGCGTCGTCCCCTATACCCGCGGGGCGGAGCGCAGCCGGGACTACCACAGCATCGTGCGCGAGGCCTGTGACTGTTTCGAAAAAGGGTACCGGGAGGTGACGCTGCTGGGCCAGAACGTGGATTCCTATTCTTATGAAGGGACGGGGTTCGCGGCGCTGCTGGCCATGGTCGCGGAGATCGATCCGGCGCTGCGCGTGCGCTTCGCCACCTCCAATCCGCAGGACATCTCGGACGAGGTCATCTACACGATGGCCGGATACGACAACATCTGCAAGCACATCCACCTGCCCGTCCAGTCCGGGTCGAACCGCATCCTGGAGAAGATGCGGCGGCGTTATACGCGGGAATGGTACCTGGACCGGGTCCGCAAGATCCGCAGCGTCCTGCCGGGCTGCGGCCTCACGACGGATGTCATCGCCGGATTCTGCTCGGAGACCGAAGAAGACCACCGGCAGACCCTCAGCCTCTTCGAGAAAGTGGGCTTCGACACGGCCTTCATGTTCTATTATTCCGAGCGCCCGGGCACCCTCGCGGCACGGAAATACCCCGACGACGTGCCCCTCGAGGTCAAGACGCGGCGCCTCAACGAAATCATCGAACTGCAGAACGGCCTCAGCCTGCGCAGTTACCGGGCCGACATCGGCAAGACCTACCGGGTGCTGGTCGAAGGCCCGTCCAAGCGCGATGCGTCCTGCCTGTGCGGCCGCGCCTCGAACAACAAGATGTGCGTATGGCCGGACACGGAACACAAGGCGGGCGAATATGTGGATGTGACGGTCACGGACTGCACTTCCGCAACACTTCTGTGCAAGTTGAAGTAAAAATATTTGCAAGGTTCATTATTTTTCGTACCTTTGCAGTCCTTCCAACACGGTGCGATTAGTTCAGTTGGTAGAGCACCAGATTGTGGTTCTGGGTGTCGTGGGTTCGAGCCCCACATCGCACCCCAAGCAGAAAAGGGTCGGCAGTACGCCGGCCCTTTTCTGCTTGGGGTGCGATGTCCGCCTTCGGCGGATCGCACTGTCTATCCCCCCTGCACCCCTGATGTGCACCCCAAAAGTTAGACAAAACTTTAAGGGGTTATGCCTGGTAAAACACATTCGTTTGAAGAAAAGCTGATAGTTGTTCAGCGCTATCTTTCTGGAGAGAGTGCGTCTTCTCTC
>JAFTDE010000034.1 GCA_017454335.1 Bacteroidales bacterium
AAGGCGTCTGGCAGTACGGCGGCTGGCACAACGTGATGAACGGCGTGGCCGGTCTGCTGAACATCTTCTGCATGACCGCCTGGTGGAATGTCTATCCTTCCAAGGACAAGAAAGACATGATCTGGGCCGACATGACCTGGGTGTACATCCTGGTCTATGACGTATGGAACTTCGCCTACACCTACAACTGCCTGCCTACGCACTCCTGGTACTGCGGTATCGCCCTGCTGCTGGCTCCGACCATCGCGGCCCTGCTGTGGAACCGCGGCGGATGGATCCAGAACCGCGCCAACACCCTGGCGATCTGGTGCATGTTCGCCCAGGTATTCCCGCTGTTCCAGGAAACCTTCAAGAACGGCCAGCAGTGGTTCTCCTGGGCAACCCTTCCGGTTCTTTATCCCGAAGGTGTCGCCACCATCGAGAAACTGTACGCCGTCTCCGGCGGTGAGGCTGCCGTCGTGGGCACCACGGTGGATCCTTCCGTCGTGGCAGCCAACCCCACGATGATGGTCGTCATCAGCGCCCTGGCCCTGATCGTCAACGCCGTCGCGCTGGGATACATCATCTGCCAGTCCCGGAAGCGTCACATCAACCCGTACAAGGAAGATGTCTTCATCAACCAGAAGTACTACAAGGATTCCATGGCCCGTGCTGTCGTGGACTAAGGTCCTCTGTATGTGAAATGAAAGCCACCCCTCGCCGGGGTGGCTTTTTTTGACGGGTCGGACAGGGCGGGGCAGATTGTGCTACTCGATTCCGAACGTAGATTTCAGCCAGTTGACCATGCGGAAGATCCGGATGTTTTCCTTGTTGTTCCCGCCGAAGTCATAGCCGTTGCGTTGGGCGTATCCATATTCGCTGATCTTGAGGGCCATCGTCGGGCTGATGCTGCACCAAAGCGCCACGGAGTCACGCGGAAGCGTGATTTCGTCGTCCATGAAACCGTATCCGTCAACCAGGGCGGTCCCGTCGCTGAGGTCCGCATACACGCCGGCGGCGGGATTGACGGAAAGGGTATAGGAAGCGCGGGGGAGTACGGGTTTGGGGGTCAGCTTGGGCCAGACGGCGATCGAGGAACGGAAGGCAGGACAGGGGAGTCTCTTCTTCCAGCTGGTGCGCGTCATCGCTTCCGTCACGACTTTGCCCTGTGCATCCAGGTAATTCAGCTCGATATCAGCCACTTGCAGCACATCCTGGGACACTTCGACCACGTACAGGATGTCCATGGATTCCACCGTGGGAAGGGTGAATTTCTCGCATCCGGACAGGAAGGGGAGTGTGACGCAGAGGATGGCGACGAGGATCTGTTTCGGGGCTTTCATGTGGTAAAAATAGGCATTTTTTGCGAAAAAGCAGCATCATGCCATGCCGCCGAGGTGTTCGACCAGGATGCGGATGCCGATGGCGATCAGAATCAGGCCTCCGATCAGCTCCGGACGCACTTTTTTGTTGACGATATCCCCGAAACGGGCGCCCAGCAGGTATCCGGCCAGGCTGAAAAGGAAGGACACGAACCCTATGATTAATAAAGGTATAATCAATTGATTTACAGTATTATAGCCAGTGCAGGCAAAGCTGATTCCGACGGCCGCGGCATCGATGCTGGTCGCCACGGCCAGGCCCAGCCGGGTCTTCAGTGAGGCGGGATCCAGCGAGGCGGATCCCGGTCGGAACGATTCGACGATCATCCGCACGCCGATGAAGGCCAGCATGCCGAAAGCGATCCAGTGGTCGACCGAGCGGATCAGCGTGCTGAAACGGTGCGTCAGCAGCCAGCCCAGCAGCGGCATCAGTGCCTGGAACAGGCCGAAAAAGAAAGCAGTCTGCAGATGGCTGCGAAGGCTGAGCAGTTTCTGCGGCCGGGATATGACGCCGATTACGACGGAAACCGCAAAGCAGTCCATCGCCAGCGCCACGGCTATGAGCAACCATTCCAGCAGCATACGACCGGCAAAGGTACAACAAATCCACTATATAATTATCTTTGTAAAGATGAAATCCCCAATTGTTACACAATTTATATTATGTTAACTAATGGATGGATTCCGCCATTCCCTTTCCGTATTTCATGCAAAGTTAACAATCTTCCTGACGAATCTCATATTTTCCGTATCTTTGCATGGATTAAAGATGCTGCACATGGGTTCATTCAAATGGATAGCCGGTTTTCTCGGATGGGTCTCCGGAGGCCCCATCGGGGCGCTGCTGGGCTTTCTCGCCGGCACGGCGATGGAAGGCTTCATCGAGCGGCTCCGCCCGCTGATGGGCGCGGACAGCCCGTATGCGGAAGGTCCGGCCCGGAGCGGGTCCCGGGGCTATAGTGTCAACCAACAGCGTAACAGCTTCATGGTCAGCCTGTTGGTCCTCTCCTCCGCCGTCATCCGCGCCGACGGACAGGTCCACCGGAAGGAACTCGACGCCGTGCGGACCTTCATCCGGCAGAATTTCGGCGAAGAAGCTGTCGACGAAGCGATGCGCATCCTGGACGGGCTGAACGCCCAGCAGGTGGACATCTACTCGGTAGGCGCCCAGATCGCCTCCTACATGAACTACTCGCAGCGCCTGCAGCTCTTCCACTTCCTCACCCGGATCGCCATTGCCGACGGATCCTTCCAGAAATCCGAGAAAAATGTCCTGGAGGCCATTGCAGGGGCGATCGGGCTCTCCCCTTCCGACGCCGCTTCCGTGATCGCCATGTTCTACAAGGACAGCGAATCCGCCTACTCCGTGCTGGGCATCTCCCCCGACGCCACGGACGACGAGGTCAAGAGCGCCTACCGCCGCATGGCCATGAAGAACCACCCGGACAAGGTCGCCACCCTGGGCCCCGAAGTCCAGAAAGCCGCCGAAGAGAAGTTCAAGCAGGTCCAGCAGGCCTACGAGGCCATCAAAAAAGAACGCGGCCTATCCTAGGCAGATATACTGTCTTTTTGTATATTTGCAGGAACGACACGATACTACCCTGCCATGAAAAGAATCCTGCCCCTGTTCGCCGTCCTGTGTTTCGGACTGCTGACCCTGTCTTCCTGCAGCAAGGACCCCTCCACCATCGACTGGTTGAAAAGAACCGTCTGGACCGCAAACGTTTCCGGCGTCGAGGGCTATGAATCCGGTACCATTACCATCCAGTTCATCGCCGGAGGCTACAAGTTCCAGGCTGAACTGAAAGAAAAAGACGGACCGTCGTCCAACATTTCCGCCCAGACCTTCGTCGAGATCGACTATCACTTCCCTTCCATCACGATCCCCTTCCCCCGTAACGACCAGGAGTTCATCTACTGGCAGGGAACCTTCACGGAAGACCAGAAGGAACTCCGCTTCGCCTTCTTCGAACTCCCCTACCAGAGCACGCCCCTGCGGAATCTGGTATTCAGAAGATAAATCATTCATATAAAGACAGTTAAGTGATTATCATGAAACACTTGCTTGTTTTCCTGCTGGCGGCACTGACCCTGACCGCCTGCTCGGACCAGCTGGACATCGCCGAGCAGAAAATGCAGGAGATCGCCGGCGACTACCTCGTCACCAGCATCTCCGACCGGCGCTACATTTATCTTCCGGAAATCCCCGCCGCCGAGCGGGAGACTTTCCAGCACGCCCGCCTGGCCAAGTCCGGGAGCGACGACCGCTGGTACTTCGAGTACACGCTCCCCGTCCCGGTTTCCGGCAACCAGTTCACCTACCAGCGGCTCAGCCAGGAAATCATCTGGGAACCGGCCTTCGGCCAGTATTTCATCGGCAGCCTGACCGATAAAGACCTGGCGGCGATCGGATATGAACCGGGGGATGTTTCCCTGGAAATGAAAACCGGCAAGATCACCTTCTGGTATCTGGAGCAGAACCTTGCCGTCATATGGACCAGACAATGAGCTGTACGATGAAGAGAATCGCCTTTTTCCTGTTCCTTCTCGGAACGGCCGCCGTCTGCACGGCGCAGAACAAGGGTCTGGTCAAATGGTCTGACGGCCTGAAGGACCTGAGCGGATATCCGGTCGTCGATGACGCCCGCGAAGACCCCTCCTACAGCTTTTTCACCTTCCTGAAAGACCGGAAAACCGTACGCAAGGACGGCATTTCCTATGTCTACAACGACGTCACGGCGGCGCTCCGCCCGGCCCAGTCCTGGGTACGTTCCGACGCGCAGACAGCGGCTACCCTCGCCGGCATCCGCCGGGACTTCGACCTGATGGAGTATTTCGCCCGCCAGTACCGGGACGCCCTGCTGACCGCCAATGACCAGGACGGCACGCTCCAGATGGATTTCACCAGACAGTTCCAGGAAGTCCGCGAGCAGATCCGCCTCGGAGCGGACCCGGCTCCGTACGCCCTGGACCCTGCGCCGTTCGACATCACCCGGATGGAATGGGAGCAGTCCAGGCGCAGCGGCGGCGTCACCCTGGCCGCTTACGGCATGTTGCCCTACGGATCGCTTTCCCACATGCTGTCCCGTGGCCTCGGCGCCACACTGGGTTTCGAGCGGCGCTGGAAACGGCACAGCCTGCTGGTCGATGCATCGGCCGCATTCCATCCCCTCACCAGGCATTTCGACGGGCTGCAGGGCGCCTGGAAGAATGAGAAGATGACGCCTTCCTTCGTCGCGTCCCTCAATTATGGCGTGGTGGTGGTTTCTTCACGCGTGATCCGGATGACCCTCCATGCCGGTCCGGCTTTCGGAGGCTATCTCTTCACGCTGGGCAAGTCCGCCAGCGAGTTTGTCGGCGGCCCCGGCGTCACGGAAGGACTCAGCCTGGATTTCATCCTGTCGCGGACCATGTCCTTCGTGAGCGGCAGTCCCGAATTCGCGGACACAGCCATCCGGATCAAGGTCTTCGGCGGCCATTTCTGGAGTCTCCAGCAGCAGGGCCTGATCTTCCCCACCCTCAACGTGGGCATCGGCCTCCACTTCGACTCCCGCCCGCTCTCCCGGGCTTCACGGCCATAGTCTTGGCCGGGGGGCTTACTTCACCGACGTGCGGACTTCCAGGTAGCGCAGGGGGCCGGAGACGGGGCTGATGCTGCTGGGAGTCCCCTTGGGCACGTAGCAGACCGAATTGGCCGGGAGTTCGACGGGAACCCCGTCCACCGTGATCAGGGCACTCCCCTCCATGACCACATATGCCAGCTGGCCGCCGGCAGGATTCTTCCGGAGCTTTTTCCCGCGCAGGACCACGTTGCGTACATTCATCCCGCCCAGCGTCCGGGAGGGGCTCAGGTACCAGAAGCTGCGGCCCTTGTGGAAGCGTGTCAGGCAGTCCGAGGCCTTGTAATCCTGCTTGAAGAACGGATAGGGCTGCTGGCCGCTGCGATGAAAAAGAGACTGCGCGTTTTCATATGAGTGCAAGCAATTCGGAAATGTCATCGATGATCCAGTCCGCCCCGGCGGCCGCCAGGCTCTCCCGGGAACCGTTGCCATAGGTCACCCCGCAGGTCTTCACGCCGGCACCGCGGCCCATCAGGATGTCCACGGGCATGTCCCCCACCACCAGCGCATCGGCCGCGGCGACACCCAGTTCCCGCAGGGTCTTCAGGACGGCTTCCGGGTCCGGTTTCGCCTTTTCGACCATGTCCGCACATACCTGATACGAGATAAAGCCGGCGATGCCCATATCGTGCAGGAAGCCGGTCAACGACCTGGAGCGGCGGGATGTCGCCACCGACAGCACGAAACCCCGCTCCTGCAAGGCCCGCAGCGTCTCGACGACATGCGGGAACAGCCCCGGGACCAGTTCCTTCCTGTTCAGCTCGAAGATTTCCCGGTACACCCGGGCGCATTCCAGGATGGCCTCTTCGGGCTGCCCGGGCAGCAGCACCCGGAAGCTCTCTTCCAGCGGCAGGCCGATGGTGGCGCGGATGGCGTCCTCCCCTGCCACGGGGTACGAAAGCGTCCGGAACGTGTCCTGCATCGTCTTGATGATGTTGGCGCAGGTATCCCCCAGGGTCCCGTCGAAATCGAAAATGACCAGTTGCATACGCTTCGCTGTTTCTCTTGCAAAGATAGGGTATTTTGCGGATTTACAAGGACATCCCCAGCACCGAATGCCTGAGGTTCTCCCGCGCCGTCTCCGGCCGGAGCGCCTCGCCGTCGGGCTGACCGTCCGGACTGACCTGTACCAGCACCGGGAACCCGGCCCGGACCAGTTCCTCCCGGTCCGTGATCCGCCCCGAAACCAGCGCCACGGGGATTCCCCCTGCACGCCGGAGCACCCCGAACGGCAGTTTGCCCCCGAGGGTCTGACGGTCGGAACGTCCCTCGCCGGTCAGGACCCAATCCGCACCTTCCAGCAGGGCATCGAATCCGACCAGGTCCATCACCCGCTCCGCCCCGGAGCAGACCCGGGCCCCGAAAAAGGCCATCAGGGCACCGCCCAGGCCTCCTGCCGCCCCCGCTCCGGGCAGCTTCCGGACATCCACCCCGGTCTGCGCCAGCATCCCGGCGGCCAGTTCCGTCATCCGCCTTTCCAGGATCTCCACATCCTGCGGAGAGGCCCCTTTCTGCGGCGCGAACACGCGGGCGGCGCCGCGCGGCCCGAGGAAGGGATTGTCCACATCGCACAGGAGTTCCAGGCTGCAGCCCGCCAGCGCCTCCCGGAGGCCGGGAACCCGCAGCAGGCCCGCTCCCCCGTCGCAGACCGCCGTTCCGCCCAGGCCGACCAGGAAATGCGTGGCTCCCCTGCTGCGCGCAGCGAGGAGCAGCTCGCCCACCCCGAAGGAAGTGGCCTTCAGCGGATTCCGCTCCTCGGGCGTGAGCAGCTGCATGCCGCAAGCCTGGGCCACTTCGATCACGGCAGTGGTCCCGCACAGGCCGAATAAGGCCGGAACGGGGCGCTCCAGCGGGTCTGAAACCATCGCATGGCAGATCTCCCCGCCCAGCACCGGAACAAGCGTCTCCAGGGTTCCTTCGCCCCCGTCGCAGAGCGGACGCTCCACAATCTCCCAGTCCGGATGCAGTTCCCGCAGCGCGGACGCGAGGGTCCGGGCCACCTCCGCGGCCGAGAGGCAGCCCTTGAACGAATCCGGAGCGATTACGATCTTCATTTCTCTCTGGTTGCGGCGTCCTCCCTGCATCCCGGGAATGCGGGAGTAAGGGAGAAGCATTCCCGGGGTGCAGGGGGACCGCCGGAAGGGTCAGTTAAAAACAAGGTACAGCGCGACCATCACCACGGCCAGGGCCACCCAGAGTCCGACCGCCAGCCGGGAGACAGGCTCCCGGACCGGCTGCGGGATCTCGTACTGCGTCCGGTCCCGGTCCGTCAGGCTGATCAGCACCATCGAGGCGAGCAGGATCACGAACAGGTAGAACGACAGCAGCATGAAATGCGGCCAGGGGAAATGCAGCCACTGCGGCGGCCACAGGTACAGCACCCCCACGATCAGGCAGAACGCCGTCCCGAAGGTCAGTGCGAAATTCGCCGCCCGGGCCGTCGCCTTCTTCCAGAAGATGCCCAGCACGAAGACCGCTGCCATCGGCGGCGCGATGAAGCTCAGCACCGACTGGAACACGTTGAACAGGTTCAGCCCCTTGATCGCATCGATGGCCACCGTCAGCACGATGGCGACGAGCGCCCCTGCGACCGTCACGATCCGTCCCACCCGGTTGATGTGCGCCTGCGAAGCGTCCGGCCGGTAGCGCCGGACATAGATATCCATCGTGAACACCGTGCTGAGCGCGTTCAGCGCGGAACCGACCGTCGAGACCAGGCAGGCCGTCAGCACCGCGAAGACCAGCCCCACCATCCCGACCGGGAACAGGTTCTCCACCATCGTCAGGTAGGCCTCGTCCGGATTGGCCAGCGTCGGGAACAGGGCGAAGCAGAGGATGCCCGGCAGGATGTACAGCGCCACGTCCAGGATCTTCAGCCAGCCCGTGAGATTCGTGCCCAGCTGGCCCTCGCGCAGGTTGCGGGCCGCCAGCACCGGCTGGACCATGCTCTGGTCCGTACACCAGAACCAGATGCCCATCACCGGGTATCCCAGGATGATCGGCAGCCAGGGGAAGTCCGGGTCGGAATTGGGCTTGAACATCACCCAGTAGTCGGCCGGCACCTTGGAAACCAGGGCGGAAACGCCCCCGACCCGGTCCAGGCCGACGATCACGAGGACCAGCGACACGGCGATCAGCAGGATCATCTGGTACACGTTCGTATAGGCCACGGCCTTCAGGCCGCCCAGCATCGTGAAGAAGGCCGAGATGACCAGCAGCACCAGCGCGGACGCCCACATGGGGATGTCGAAGACCTGGCGGATCAGGATGCCGCCCGCGAACAGGGTCAGCGCCAGCCACGAGATGATGATCGTCACGATCGTGTACCAGGCCAGGATGTTGCGCGTGGACTGCCCGTAGCGCAGGCCCATGAACTCCGGCAGGGTGCTGACCCGGGCCCCCAGGTAGCGGGGCGCGAAGACGAAGGCGAGCAGGGCGATGAACACGAAGGCGTACCAGGCGTAATTGCCGGAGACCACGCCCCCGGCGAAGCCCGCGCTCGCGCTGGCGATCAGCATCGAGGGTCCCACGTTGGTCCCCCACATCGAGAAACCGATGTGGTACCAGCGCAGCGAACGCCCGGCCAGGAACAGCGATCCGTCCTTCCTGCGCTGGGAGCTGGCCCGGATGCCGATGAAGATCAGCACCGCGAAATAGACGGCCAGGATAATCCAGTCAAGTCCTTGCATGTAATAAGTTTCCATGGCTGTATCTCAATTAAAGCTCAATACCTTTGAAGTTCCCGTCCACGACGATCTCGGCGATCCGGCGCAGGTCCATCCGGTCCGTGCAGTCCACCGCGTCGGGATACACGGGGATCCGCGCCCCGGGGTGCACGAAGACCGGCATGCGTTCCAGCGGAACCTCCACGCCGGAATACCACCGTCCCCCGGACCAGCTTTCCCCGGTGAAGAAATCCACCCACTCCCCTTCCGGCAGGTAGATGTCCCGCCGCCGCTGGGCGTTCATCACCGGACAGACCAGGAAATCGGCCCCGAAGTAATACTCGTCGTCGATGTGCCAGCAGACCCGGTCCGCGGGATGCTCGAACAGCAGGGCCCGGATCATCGGATAGCCGCTCCGGCAGCACGCCCCGGCCTGGGCCAGGATGTACGGCAGCAGGCGGTAGCGCAGCTGCCACCAGCGCCGCACCAGCGGCGCGATCTGCGGATAGTGCCAGGGTTCGCGCTTGCAGGTCCCGTGGTAGCGCATGTGCGAGGAGAACACCCCGAACTGCGTCCAGCGGACATAGACCTCGGGATCGAGGGGGGAATTCATGAAATCCGGCACGGAGTGGAATCCCGGCACGTCGTGGCTCCAGAAGGCGAAGCCCGACAGGCCGAGGTGCAGCCCGCCCTTCAGCGATCCGGCCAGCCCGTCCCAGGAAGACGCGCTGTCCCCGCCCCAGTGCAGCGGGTAGCGCTGGCAGCCCGCCCAGGCGGCCCGCGCCCAGACGATCCCCTCGCCCGTTACCTCCCGCGTCACCTCGTAGGCGGCGCGCTGGTACAGCAGCGGATAGAGGTTGGCCAGCCGCTCCGGGGCCATGCCCAGGTAGTCGGCGTCCATGTGGATGTTCTCGCCGAAATCGGTCTTGATGCACGCCACGCCCATCTCCAGCAGGGGCTTGAGCAGGCTGTACTTGTACCAGCGTTCCGCCTCGGGATTGGTGAAATCGATGGTGCCGGCGTAATCCAGCGCGGAGAAATTGCTGCCTCCGGAGCTCGCCGGAGCGTGCCGCAGCGGCGCGATGTAGCGGTGCTCCCGGGCCTCTTCCAGCTGCTCGGCGCCCTGCGCCACGTACGGCAGCTGCCACAGCGACACGCGGAAACCCTCCCTGCGCAGGCGCTGCACGAATCCCTCCGGATCCGGGAAGCGCTCGGAATTGAACTTCCATTCGCACAGCCAGTCCGTGCGGAACCAGCCCGTATCCAGGTGGATCACGTCGCAGGGATAATGCTCCGCACGCAGGCGCGCGCATATCTCCTCCACCTCGTCCGCCGAGAAATAGCTCATCCGGCTCATCCAGATGCCGAAGGACCACAGCGGCGGCATCTGCGGGAAACCCGTCAGCATGCGGTAGCCCCGCAGGATCGCCTCCGGGGTCGCGCCCCCGATCAGGAACACGTCCAGGGTCGCCCGCTCGCAGAGGAACTGCACCGAGCGGGTCGAATGGTCCGCCAGCGACAGCTTGCAGGGATCGGCCGTGTGGAAAAAGGCCCCGTAGAGGCGGCTGCTCAGGTAGAACGGGATGTTCTTGTAGGCGCGGCGGTTGTTCACCCCCTGCCCGTCCTGGTTCTTCAGCCGGAAGCTCTGGCCGCTCAGGTCCATCTTGCGGAAACGCTCGCCCGTGCCGGCGAAGCACTCGCCGGGGGCGCAGCGGAAACTGAGGGTCGCCCGCTCCAGGCGGGTCTGCGCAGCGTCGCTGACGAAACCCAGCGGCAGCGCGTCGTAGCGCGGCGGCGAGAAATGGTCGTCGCTCAGGGCGATGCCCTTCGCCTCGTCCCCGTCGGGATAGAAGCTGATGCGGGGCGCGGGCTGGGGTGCGGGCAGCAGCTCGCTCCAGGGATCCAGCCGGGGCTCCTGCAGCTCGATCCGGGCACGCAGGGCGCCCGCAGCGGTCCGAACCTCCCCGCCGGCGTAATGCAGCGGCTCGCGGCGGAGCGCCGCATCCATCTGCAGCATTTCATCGCACTCGGCCATCGGGTCCCCCGCCATCGTCGTGAAGAGGCGCAGGATCCCCGGTTCATAGGCGCGCAGGACCAGGTCGAAGCACAGCCGGGCCGCGCCGCTGTCCGGAGCCATGTCCTCCTGGTGCAGCTGGCGCTGGTACGGCAGCGTGATCACGATGTCGCCATCCCGCTCCTGCACGCACGAGGGGGCCCAGGCTTTCCAGAGGACCTCGTCGGCGTTCAGGGCCGGATCGAAGTCCATGAAATCGAAGAGGTGGTAATTGGTCTGTTCCATCGGCTTACTCTTCCATGAATTGCAGGCCCGGTCCGGGCTGGTTGTCCCCGATCTCGTCCCGGCGGATCGGCCGCCCGCCGGTCCGGTTGCCCCGGATCAGGAATCCGTCGCTCCGGGCGTCCAGGTAGATCCGGAAGCCCCGGTCGTTGGTGGCGTAGGGCGCGGGGCCCGGCGCTCCGATCTCGTTGTCGCAGACGGACGAGTTCCGCTGGAGGCTGAGGGTATAGATCCCGCCGGCGTCATAGAGCTGCCGGGCATAGTCGTACACTTTGTTGCGCATGATGTGGTTGTCCTGGGTTCCGGTATCCGCGGCGGTCCAGCCCCAGCCCAGGCAGATGCCCGAGTAGGCGGTTCCGCGCACGTCATTGTCCGCAATCGTGGTCTCCCGGACGTATCCGCATCCGATGGCCACGGCGCCCCAGTCCTCGACGGCGCTCTCCCGGATGACGTTCCCGGTGATTTCCAGGGCCCTGCAGCGCTCCGCAAGGTCCGGATAGGGCCGGTGCACCTCCCGCGGGAATTCCGCGAAGGAACCGGCCAGGATGGCCGTTCCGCCGATGTCCTCGAAGCGGCTTCCGCTCACCGAACAGTCGTAGATCCCGTCCGCGAAGTCCAGGGCGGTCGCGCCCAGGTGGCGGAAACTGCAGCCGCGGAAATGCACCTGGCGGGCGCCGCGGACGCTGACCGCCGCGACGGGCCGCTCGATCCAGGCCTGGTTCTCCAGCCCCGCATCCCAGGGCAGGCCCTCCTGCCGCAGCTTGTACGCGCTCAACAGCGGGAATCCCCCCTGCAGGGTGACATGTCCCTGCCGCAGGGGCCGGTTCCAGCAGCTGTGCTCGAAGGCGACGCCCTCGAAACTGACGTGGCAGACCGGGTCCTCGTCCGTACCGGCGATGACGACCAGCTGTTCCAGGCCGAGGCGCTGCTCGGTCGTGCGCAGCAGGAAGGACGAATTCCCCCGCTCGCCGCCGATGACCGGCTGCGGCCAGGGATGCTCGAACTCCAGGCTGCTCTCGGGCTCGTGGAAGCTGACGACGGTGCGGTCGCCCTGCACCCGCATGTCCTTGACGCGCAGGATGGCGATGGCCCAGCGCTGGTGCACCACCATCTCCAGGTTTTTCGCGCGGCGCACCCGGCGGGGCGGCGTCGGAATGGTGATGGTGCGCGCCTGCGCATCGAAATCGATCAGTCTCTCCATCCCTTCGCGGGGCCACAACCGGGTGTGCGCCTGGCGGGGATCGCCGCAGAGCACGGCGCCCGCCTCGCCCCGGATCAGGGTCGGGCTGTCCTCGGTGCCGCTGTCCTCCGGCCGGATCATCAGGGGCTCGTCCAGGTGGTAGCGGCCCGCCTGCAGCAGGATCCGGATGCCGCCTTCGCAGCGCGGATCCCCGGTCCGGCGCCATTCGCGTGCCTGGCGCAGCGCGTCGGAAACGCTGTCCCCGGGCCGGACGACGATGTCCCCCGCCCGGACGCCCAGGCCGATGCCCAGCAGGACCGCGAATAAAAAGAATCGTTTCATAGCGTCTGTATCCTCTCTTGGATCGCCGCCTGCTCGTCGAGGTGCTGTCCGTGTACGGCGACCCGGACGGAATCGTCCCCCAGCAGGCCCTTGATCATATAGTGTTCGTTCTCGATCTTGAAAAAAGGCCGGGAGAGCCCCTCCAGGAACACGAAGGACCCCAGCGGCCGCAGGCCCAGGATGAAATCCCGGCTGACGGGACGCTCCAGGTAATACTGGAACGCCATCCAGCCCGCCTCGGCGCAGGGTTCGGGCGAACGCGTGATCTGCACGATGGTCATAGGCCGGCGGCGATTTCGCGCACGGCGCCGACCAGGGCTTCGACGTCCGCGGCGGTGTTGAAGGCTCCCAGGCTGGCCCGCACGGTGCCGTGCGGATCCGTTCCCAGCAGACGGTGCGCGAGCGGGGCGCAGTGCAGTCCCGTCCGGACCGTGATGCCATGGCTGTTCTGCAGGATGTATCCCACGTCGGAGGGCAGCAGCCCCTCGATGTTGAAACTGACGACGGGGCCCTGCGGCCCGTCTTCCGGCAGGTACAACCGGACCCGCGGGATGTCCCGCAGCCCGGCGACGAGCGCCTCGGTCAATGCGCTTTCGCGGGCGCAGATCGCATCCACACCCTGCTCCAGCACATATTCGACGCCGGCCCTGAGCCCGGCCAGCCCCACCGTGTCCGGCGTGCCGACCTCGTATTCCCACTCCCCTTCGGCGTATTTGATCACCCGGCTGTCCCGGCCCGTTCCGCCGAACTGCGCGGGCCGCAGCGGAATGCCGCGCCGCACATAGTATCCGCCGGTTCCGGTCGGGCCCAGCAGGCCCTTGTGCCCGGTGAAAACCAGGATGTCGATGCCCCAGCCGTCCACGTCCAGGGGCAGGCAGCCCGCGCTCTGGGCGGCGTCGACCATCAGCAGGGTCCCCGGCTGCAGGCTGGGACGCAGGGTCTCCAGGTCCAGGACCGCACCGGTCACGTTGGAGCAGTGGTTCACGATGTGCAGCGCCGGCCCCGGCCCGGCCGGATCGACCCGCAGCACCCCGTTTAGCAGGGGCCGCAGGACGCTGTTGTGGTTTTCGGGGCCCGCCTGGACCGAACTGACGTCGATCCCGGCCAGGACCCGGTTGAGGGCGTCGGTGGCGCTGGCGGCGAAAAAGATCCGCTCCCAGTCGGCAATGTGGAACAACGCCCCCAGGGCTTTCCGCAGCGCGGTCAGCAGGTCCTCTCCCGGGGCATTGCTGCGGAAGGGGCCGGGCGGCGGAGCGGACAAAGCCCCGCCGACGGCCGCGAGGACCCCGGGGGGCTTGGGATAGCTGGTGGCTGCGTTGTTCAGGTAGATCACAACTGCGCTTCGATTTTGAATCCCATCACGCCGGCGATCCTTTCCAGCACCGCGGACCAGTCGCCGAAGACCAGCACCTGGTGGTGGCCGAAACCGGCCAGCTGGTGCATGAACGCACGGGCGTCACGCATCTTGATATAGTAATAGGGGCTGCAATAGACCTCTTCGAATTCGGACTTGATGACCTCGCCGCGGCCCAGGCTCAGCGTGTCCGCCTGCGGGTTGAAACGGCCCAGGGTCACATACTTCTCCTCGTTCTCGGTGAAATCCACCTGCAGTTTGCCGCCGAATCCCTGGCCGGTGAAGGCCCAGAGCTTGTAGCGCAGCGGCTTGCGGTCGTATCCGTTCATCCGCAGCGCCGGCACGGCGTGGTGGAGGCGGATCATCTCGTCGGTCTCCAAGTTGGGGTTGCCCATGAAGGCGGGACGCATCGCCGCGGCCTGCATGACGGTCATCGCCAGCAGGGCGTTCAGGTCCTCCTCGCAGCCGCTGGGATAGCCCTCGTCCTTCATCAGGGAATGGCAGGTGCAGGGCGTGAACTTGCGGTTCTGCGGGATCTCGCTGGTACACAGCTCGTGGCAGGCCGTCGTGAAGGCGTTGCAGTCGTACGCGTCCATCATCTTCCGGGCGGCCAGGTAGTACTTGACATCGTTCAGGAACCACTCCTTGTTGACCTTGGTCTCCAGCGAGGCGCCCAGGATGCGTTCGGCGATCGGGCAGGCCTCCTCGTCGCTCACCCGGTCCATGTAGGGGAAGATGTCGCGGAAGGGCAGCTTGACGATTTCCATCCCGTAGCGGGAACGAATCAGTTCGGGGTCGCGGATGAGGCTCTGCAGGCCGAAGGTCGGCATCGAGCCGTGGGTCAGCACCAGCGCCCGCGTGTTCGCGACCACCTTGCGCACCCACAGCGCGTGGGCGATGTCGTTGAGGTCCCGCAGGTCCATGCAGACATGCGCCTCGACCCCGATGCTGCGGCAGTAGGCGGCGAAATCGATGCCCTCGTTGCCATTCTGCAGGATCACGACCGTCTTGCGGTAGCGCTCCAGCTTGGGGATGCGCCAGTTCATGCACAGGAAGAAATCCACCTCGCCGATGCGCTCCTCGATCTGCGCGTACACCTCCCGGGGGACGACGAAAGTCTCGTCATAGCGGGCGTCCACGGCGGGCAGCATCTCGATCTCGGGCGTCGCCCCCCGCAGCATGTCCACGGCTTCCCGGAAAGCCCTGTCGGCCGCGGCGGCCTCGGCTTCGGGGGTCATGTCCTTCGCATAGCCCGCGCGGCAGGGTCCCTCCCAGAAATGGGAATGAGTGAGGCAGCCCACGATGGGCCGCACCACGAGTTTACAGTTCATTGCTTTTTCTTTCATTGTCGGTCGTCTTGGTTGCTTTGTTCAGTGCGTTGGTTACGTATTTGTGGAGGACGAAGGGACGCTCCTGCTGCTGGGCCTCGGTGCACAGCCGGTCGCAGTATTCGTTCCAGCTGTCCCCGGTATGGCTGCGTATCCATTCGAAGGTCACGCCCAGCCGGCGCTGGCCCTTGATTTCGAAGAAGCGCCGGATCAGGTCCATGTTCTTGCGCGTGAAGTGGGGCGGACGGGCTGCATCCAGCACCTGCATGGCGTAGCGGCTGTCCATGATGATGTGCACGTCGGAGCGCTCCGGAATCTCCCAGATGGCCAGCAGGACCGCTTCGAGTTCGGCGCGCTGGCTGGAGGCATGCCGGATCCGGGCCGATCCTTCCATGATCAGCTCGCCGTCCCGCAGGACCACGAAGGCGCAGCCTCCGCTGGCCGTGGCCACCGAGTAGCCTCCGTCGGAATAGATGGTATATGTCTCCCGCCGGGTCTCCATCCGCTTGCGTCAGATCCGGATCAGGCGGTATTGACGGGATCCCAGGCCGAGTTTTTCGGCGTGGGCGAGGCAGGTCTTCCAGTCGATGGCGGAATTGCTGTTCAGGAAGACGTCGTGCGTGTCCACGAATCCCGGCGCGCGCATCCGCTCGTCCAGGTGGCTGCCCGGCACCGGGGTCGCGGCGTTGCACAGATCCGCGCAAGCCTGGTCCAGGGCCACCGGGTCGAAGGAGGCCAGCATGCCCAGGTCGGGCAGGATCGGGGCATCGTTCTCGGTGTGACAGTCGCAGTTGGGCGAGACATCCATGATCAGGGAGATGTGGAAGCTGGGACGGCCGTCCAGGACCGCCTTGCTGTATTCGGCGATCCGGGCGCCCAGCATCGCATTGGCGAAGTCCTCGGCGAAGCTGATGGCGTCGAAGTTGCAGGTGCCCACGCAGCGGCCGCAGCCCACGCAATGGGCGCTGACGCTCATCTTGCGGGTCTTCTCATCGAAGACCAGCCCGTCGTTGGCGCATTCGCGCTGGCACTTGCGGCAGCCCCGGCAGAGGCTGGCGTCGATCCGGGCCTTGCCGCCGCTGTGCTGGTCCTTCTTGCCCGCACGCGATCCGCAGCCCATGCCGATGTTCTTCAGCGCCCCGCCGAATCCGGTGGCCTCATGCCCCTTGAAATGGTTGAGGCTGATGACCACGTCCGCATCCATGACGGCACGGCCGATGTGGGCCACTTTCACATACTCTCCCCCCTTGACGGGCACGTCCACGTCGTCCGTTCCCTTCAGGCCGTCGGCGATCAGGATCGGACAGTCCACGGTATAGGGCGTGAAGCCGTTGCGCCAGGCGCACTCGAGGTGCTCCAGGGCATTCTTGCGGAAACCGGGATAGAGGGTATTGCAGTCGGTCAGGAAGGGCCGGCCGCCCAGTTCCTTGACCAGTTCCACGACGGCACGGGCGTAGTTGGGACGCAGGAAACCCAGGTTCCCCCATTCGCCGAAATGCATCTTGATCGCGACGAACTTGCCGTCCATGTCGATCTCCTTCAGACCGGCGCGGCGGATGAGTTTCTGGAACTTGACAGGCATGGGATCGCCATTCATCGGCGTCCGGAAATCCGTAAAGAATACGGCGGGTGATTCAGCGCTCATTCAGGGTTCATTTATATTCTTTACAAATATACGGAAAAAAGGATTCATGCGCCGGAGGGGTCTATCGTTTTTTTATTATATTTGCACAGATAAACATCACTAACTTTTAAACGCAATGGCTTCAAGATTCTACAAACGCATCGCTCTTCTGGCGACTTTGCCCCTGCTGGCCATTTCCTGTGTCGACAAAAACTATGACATTGCCAAACTCGACAAGGAGATGACCCTCTTCGGCAACGGAATCAACGTTCCCGTCGGAAGCACCAGCAAAATCCTCCTGGACAAGATCTTCGACATCGAGTCCCAGGGCGGCGAGTATCTTTCCACGGATGCGGCAGGCAACTATGTCCTCCAGTTCAAAAACACGGATGCCGGCATGAGCGCCTCGTTCAACATCCCCGCTATGAACTTCGAAAACGCGATCTCCATCGAGAGTGACACGACCACGGTCAACGCGGCCGAGTTCGCCGGCCTGATCGTCCCTGCGGACCAGGAGAAGACCTACACCCTCAACAAGCTGGAGATTCCCATCGACCTGGACGTGGCCGTTCCGGACGGACTGTCGGACATCAAGTGGATCGAACTGAACAGTTCCATGAACCTGATCCTCGACGCCAACATTCCCATCGCCAACCTCAAGGCTGGATACGGAATCAACTTCCCGAGCTTCATGACCCTCGAGGCGATCGGATCCATCCCGGGTTTCAAGATCGAGAACGACCATATCATCCGTTTCGTCGAAACAGTCAACCTCGGCACCCCGAAGTCCTTCAAGGTCGCCATCAAGAAGATGGACATCTCCAAGCTGCCGGCCGGACAGGGCGTCAAGGACGGACGCCTGGTCGTACACCAGACCGCCGTCACGGAAGGCAACGAAGTGCTGGTCATCGGTGACGGTGCCACGCAGGTCCCGGCCACGGTCGACCTGATCATCGACGGCAGCATCGACAACGTCTCGGTCTCCCAGATCAACGCCAAGATCAGCAAGAGCGTCGACATCCCGACCTCGGTCACCAAGATCTCCGGCCTGCCCGAGTTCCTCAAGAAGAGCACCATCAAGATGGACAACTGCACGGTCAAGTTCCTGGTGAACAACGACTCCCCCTTCGACCTGACCATGGGCATGCTGATCAGCAGCACCGGTGGCAACTTCGAGGGACAGAACGAACTCCAACTCAGCGACCTGCAGATCAACAAGGGCAAGAACGTCCTCTTCCTGAGCAACGGTTCCGCCCCCACGCCTGCGGATGCGACGGCTTCCGTGATCGTCCCCAACATCAATGACGTCTTCGGCGGCATCCCCGAGCAGATCAGCATCAAGAACGGCACCGCAGCCCTCAAGGCGGACGGTTACACCACCATTCCGGGCAACATCTCCGGTCAGGTGAGCGCCGGATTCGAGTTCTCCGCCCCGCTGAGTTTCCAGGCCGGCGGCGAACTGAGCTTCGACATGTCGATCTCGGACCTGAACCTGAATCTCGAATCCTATGGCGCCGAGGCCATCCAGATTGCGATGGATGCCGTCAACGCCATCCCGATGGACTTCAACATCACCCTGGGCAAGGCCTATGATTCCAGCGGCACGCCGATCAACCCGAAACTGGAGATCAATCCTTCCATCAAGGCCGGAACGCTGGCCGCCCCGGCGACGACGCACGTCACGCTGAGCCTCTCCGCCCCGGGCGTCAAGTCCGTCGGCCGGCTCGAACTGGTCCTCACCGCCACCAGCAAGGGCGGCGAGAAGCTGAACAAGGATCAGTTCATGCAGTTCAGCAACATCATCGCTTCCCTCCCCAACGGTATCACCATTACCCCTAAAAATTAAGTTGCGTTATGAAAAGAATCATCACCATTCTCGCAGCGCTGCTGCTCGGCTCTACCGTTCTTTCCAACGCACAGGGCTTCCAGACAGGGTATTTCCTGGATAACTATTCCTACGGCTACCGCATCAACCCCGCGCTGCAGAGCGACCGGAGTTTCCTCGGTCTGGCCATTAACAACGTCACGGAGACTGCACAGGCCAACTTCGGCGCCAGCAACTTCCTCTTCAATGCCGGAGGCAAGCTGGTGACCGGTCTGAATTCCGCCGTCAGCTCCGCCGAATTCCTTTCGGGCCTGCCCCAGAAGAGCGCCATCTCCTTCGACGTCGCCGAGAGCCTGCTGGCCGCCGGTGTCTGGAAGAAAGGGGTGCTGCATACGCTTGAACTCAATACCCGCTTCCTCGGAAACGTCAGCGTGCCCAAGGACATGTTCGCCTTCCTCAAGAACGGTGCCTCCACGTCCCCGTACGACCTGGGCGGTCTGGGCGGAGCCATCCAGAGCTACATTGAAATCGCCTACGGATACTCCCGCCAGATCAACGACATGATCACCGTCGGCGGACGCCTCAAATTCCTGATCGGTGCCGCCAGCGCCAACATGACCACGGAGAAGTTCACCATCCTGCCGGATGCAAACAAGTGGCAGGTCAGCTCGAAGGCCAACGTCAACATCGCCGGCCAGTTCATGAGCATCCCCTCCAACAGTGCCGGCAGCATGGATTGGCAGAACATCCAGATGCTGAAAATGCTGACCCCGGCCGGCTTCGGCGCCGCCCTTGACATGGGTGTCACCGTCAAGCCCATCGACGGCCTGACCGTAAGCGCCGCGCTCGTCGATATCGGCGGCATCTCCTGGAAGTACAACATCAGCGGCCAGGCCAGCGGTGAGAAGTCTTACACCGGTGTGGACAACGTGGATCTCAACAACGGCGGCAACGCCATCTCCGATGCCTTCAAGGACATCATGAGCATCGCCGACTTCAAGCCGGTCGCGGGCAAGAGCGCCTTCGAGGGACTCCCCCTGACCGTCAACCTGGGCGCCCGCTACCAGATCCCCGGCGTGAACTTCCTGTCCGTCGGTATGCTGGGCAGCTACGGCTCGTTCCACGGTGTCAGCTCCTTCAATGCCCGTGCGGGCGTCACCCTGACCCCGATCAGCTGGTTCAGCTTCGCGGCCAGCGCCGGAATGGGCAACTTCGGTGCGAACGGCGGTGCGGCCCTCAGCGTGAACGCCGGCCCGTTCGCCTTCCACCTGGGATTCGAAACCTACTTCGGCAAGTTGGCCAAGCAGTACATCCCGCTGAACAAGTTCCGCGAGACGCTGTCACTGGGTCTGACCCTGCGTTTTGGCCAGCGCCACTAGAATCAAAGGCTTTCCTTCGCCGCTACGGGATTTCCGTAGATGTGCAGCAGAATATCACGAAGAGCGTCTCGGTCGAGGCGCTTTTCTATTTTGTCCAGCTGACCCTCGATGTAGACGCGGAATCCCGCCAGGTCCTCCGCGCTGTACCGGTCCGCGTACTTCATTCCCCCGGTCATCAGGTCATAGCCCATATAGTTCGTTTTCCAGAGCTTGTAGCCCGAAATGATCTTCTGGTCCAGCAGGGCCATCAAAGCCTGCAGGCGCTCGTTTCTGCAGCCTTTGGAGGCCGAAACGAGCTCTTCTTCCGTCAGCGGGGCGCCGAGCGTCAGGTGCACGTGGCCCTTCCGCTGGCGGATGCCGGTCAGGATGCTGCGGGTGTCCTCGAGATGCTTCTTGGTATAGGGTCCCTGGCGGCGCAGCAGCAGCTCGCGCGCGCGCAGCGCATCGCAGGACTCGTATTCGTAGGAAATGCTCATCGGCACGATGTTCAGCGACAGGAAATCCGGAACGAATTCCCCCGATCCGCTCAGCGTCAGCATCTTCAGCACGGCCTGGGCGGTCTGGTCGCAGCCGTCCTTGGCCCGGCCTTCGCGCTGGGCGATCCAGACGGACGTGCGCCCCGACGTAACGGCATCCCGGATGTAGGCGGACAGCGTCACGGAAGCGTTGTACAGTTCGTGGGCCGCCAGGTCGCGGCGCACCGTGATCATGCGGTTGACCCGCAGCAGGGTGTTCACGATTCCCCCGGACAGCAGGTTGTTGCCGACACAGATCTCCGTCAGCGGGAATCCCGCCTCGAACAGGGCCCACTGCATCAGCGCCGTGTCCATGACGATGTCCCGGTGGTTGGAAACGGCCAGGAAGCGCACGTTCGGGTCCAGGTTCTCCAGTCCCTCGCAGCTGAACCCGTCGGAAGTCTTCTCCATGACGGAGGAAACCACCCGGGACATCACTTCCCGCTGGAAGGAGTCCACGCCGTCCACGGCGAGGAAGGCCTTGCGCAGGTATCCCCGCTTCTCGTTGGGAAACAGGTACTTGGAAAGAAAGGGCAGCACAGGATTGCCGGAAATGCGCCGCAGCGCTTCCACGGTCTGTGCGTCATCCATGGGGCGTATATCGTCGAACTGGGTCATCTTCTGTACAGCAGTGAACTGTCCCCGTAGCTGAGGAAGCGGAATCCGTGGGACAGGGCGTAATCATATATGGTGCGCCAGTCGCCGCCGACGAAGGCGGAGATCAGCAGCAGCAGGGTGCTTTGGGGCTGGTGGAAATTCGTCACCATCCGCTCCACCAGCCGGAAGCGGAAGCCGGGCACGATGATGATCCGGGTGCCCAGCGTGAGGGCGTCCCGCCCCGTGGACTCCAGGTAGCGGACCAAGGCTTCCAGGGCCTCCCGGGTATCGTAGGGATAGTCCCGCAGGTAGGGATCCCACTGGCCGATGTCTTCCGGAGCCCCCTTCTCGATGCAGCACACCCCTGCATAGTACAGGGATTCCAGCGTACGCACCGAGGTCGTACCGACCGCGATGACGGGTCCGGCGGGATCCAGCAGGCGGCGCAGCAGATCCAGCGACACCACGAAGGGTTCCCGGTGCATGGGATGGTCCGCGACGCTTTCGCTCTTGACCGGCAGGAAGGTCCCGGCGCCGACGTGCAGGCAGACCGTCTCCCGGTCGATGCCGCGCGCGTCGATGGCGTCCAGCACGGCCTGCGTGAAATGCAGCCCGGCCGTCGGCGCCGCGACGGAACCGCGGATGTGCGCGTACAGGGTCTGATACCTTTCCAGGTCGATCGCTTCCGTCTCCCGGTTCAGGTACGGGGGAATCGGCACCCGGCCGCAGAGGTCCAGCACGCGCGAGAAGGGAGCTCCCCCCTGCCAGTCGAAACGGACCGCTCCGGTCCGGCCGTCGCGCGACAGCAGGCGGGCCTGCAACTGCATCCCGGCAAGTTCCCGGTGCTGTGCATCCTGCGGAATATCGTACGAAAGCACGTCTTCCTTCCAGCGCTTGGCGTTTCCGATGACGCACTTCCAGGTGCAGGAGGCCGTGGCGGCGAAGGCAGTGTTGTACTCGGCGGGATCGACGGGTTCCAGGCAGAAGATCTCGATCAGGGCCCCGGTCCCGCGCCGGAAGAACAGGCGTGCGGGTACCACCTTGGTGTCATTGAAGACCATCAGGGCCCGCTGCGGCAGCAACGACGGCAGGTCGCGGAAAACGTGTTCCGAAACCTGTCCGTCCCGATACACCAGCAATTTCGATGCGTCCCGCTCGGGAAGCGGATACTTGGCGATGCGCCCGTCACTGAGTCCGTAATCGAAATCCTTGATCTGAATCTGCGGAATCATGGTACAAAGATAACATTTCTGAAAGTGAAGACACAAAATAATCGTATATTTGTGTCCATGCAAAAAATCATCATCCTCGATTTCGGATCACAAACCACCCAACTCATCGGCCGCCGGGTGCGGGAACTCGGAACTTTCTGCGAGATCCTGCCCTACGACAGATTTCCCGCCGGCGATCCGGACGTCATCGGAGTCATCCTGAGCGGATCTCCGCTGAGCGTCTATGCCGATGACGCCTTCCGTCCGGATCTCTCCGCCGTCTTCGACCGCTATCCCGTACTCGGGATCTGCTACGGCGCCCAGTTGATCAGCTACAGTTTCGGCGGACGGGTGGAGAATTCCGGAACCCGGGAGTACGGCCGGGCGCTCCTGTCGGAAGTCGATTCCGACTGCCCGCTGTTCCGGGGCATCGAACAGGGTTCGCAGGTCTGGATGAGCCACGGAGACAGCGTCACGGCCCTTCCCGAAGGCTTCCGGCTGGCCGCTTCGACCGATACGGTCCGGAATGCGGCGTTCTGGAACCCCGGGCGGAAGATCTGGGGCGTCCAGTTCCATCCGGAGGTCGTGCATTCCGTCCAGGGAGCGCAGCTGCTGGGGAACTTCGTCTCCGGCATCTGCGGCAGCCGCGGGGAGTGGACGGCGGACTCCTTCGTGGAGACGACCGTCCGTCAGCTGCGGGAAGAGCTCGGCGACGGGAAAGTGATCCTCGGGCTCAGCGGCGGGGTGGATTCCTCCGTCGCGGCGGTGCTGCTGAACCGCGCCGTCGGAGACCGGCTGACCGGCATCTTCGTCAACCACGGACTGCTGCGCAAGAATGAATTCGGGGACGTGCTCGCGGACTACCGCAAACTGGGCCTGAACGTGATCGGCGTGGATGCGTCGGCGCGCTTCCTCTCCGCGCTGGAAGGCGTGGACGATCCCGAGCGCAAGCGCAAGATCATCGGCGGCCTCTTCATCGAGGTGTTCAATGCCGAGGCGGCGAAGATCCCCGGTGTCAGCTACCTGGCCCAGGGAACGATCTACCCGGACCGCATCGAGAGCCACAACATCACGGGCAAGGTAATCAAGAGCCACCACAACGTCGGCGGACTGCCCAAGGACATGAAGCTGAAGCTGTGCGAGCCCCTCAAATGGCTGTTCAAGGACGAGGTCCGCGCCGTCGGGCTCAGCCTGGGCATGCCGCGCCACATGCTGTTCCGCCACCCCTTCCCGGGTCCGGGACTCGCGGTGCGCATCCCCGGCGAAGTCACCCCCGAAAAAGTACGCATCCTGCAGGATGTGGACGACATATTCATCCGCTCGCTCCGCAGCGAGGGCCTGTACGACGATATCTGGCAGGCCGGCGCCATCCTGCTGCCCGTCCGCAGCGTGGGCGTCATGGGAGACGAACGGACCTATGATTACGCGGTGGTCCTGCGTGCCGTGACCAGCAGCGACGCCATGACGGCCGACTGGGCCTTCCTGCCGGAAGGCTTCATGCGCCGGATAAGCAACGAGATCATCAACAAGGTGCGGGGCGTGAACCGCGTCTGCTACGACATATCCTCCAAACCGCCCTCCACCATCGAATGGGAATAATCCAAGCCATGAAAATTCAATTCACAAAAATGGAAGGACTGGGGAACGACTACGTGTACGTGGACACGGACCGTTTCCCCATTGCGGCCCCCGCGTCCGTGGCGCGGCGGGTCAGCGACCGGCACTTCGGAATCGGTTCCGACGGCCTGGTCCTGATCGCCCGGTCGGCTTCGGCCGACTTCAGCATGCGGATTTTCAACGCCGACGGATCCGAAGCCCAGATGTGCGGGAACGCCTCCCGCTGCATCGGCAAATACCTGTACGAACGGGGACTCACGGACAAGACCGTCATCACGCTGGATACGCTCGCCGGGGTGAAAACGCTCACCCTCCGGCCGGATCCGGCCGGAACGGTCCGCTCCGTGGCGGTGTCCATGGGGCGTTTCGGCGGCGGCGACATGCTGTCCGTGACGCTTCCGGACGGACGCGTCATCGAAGGATGCGTCATCGACATGGGCAACCCCCATTTCGTCATCTTCGCAGACGATTACCCCGGCATCAGCCCCGAGACGGAAGGCCCGCTTCTGGAGAAGCATCCGGCTTTCCCGGAAGGGACCAACGTCGAGTTCCTGCAGCGGCTCTCCCCTTCCGGCATCCGGATGCGGGTCTGGGAACGGGGCAGCGGGATCACGATGGCCTGCGGTACCGGCGCCTGCGCCTCGGCGGCAGCCGCCACGCTGAAAGGCCTGGTCAGCGGATCCTGCCGCGTCCGCATGGACGGCGGCGAACTGACCGTACAATGCGATCCCCGGTCCCGGGAGATCGTGATGGAAGGCCCAGCCAGCATCGTATTTGACGGGACAATGGACATTTAAGCAAAAAAATATCATGATGAACAAAACCGATGTCGTACTCGGCCTCCAATGGGGCGATGAAGGAAAAGGAAAAGTCGTGGATTGCCTTGCCGCGGACTACAAGGTGGTAGCCCGTTTCCAGGGCGGGCCCAATGCCGGCCACTCCATCAGCATCCATGACGAGATGCATGTGCTGCATACCGTTCCGTCCGGCATTTTCCGCGAAGGCGTCAAGAACATCATTGGCAACGGGGTCGTGGTGGACCCGGTCATCCTCTGCGAGGAGATCGCAGGCATCGAGGCGACCGGGACGGACATCACGGACCGGCTGGTCATCTCCAGTCGCGCCCACCTGATCCTGCCTACCCACCGGCTGCTGGATGCGGCCAGCGAGGCCGCCAAGGGCGCCTCGAAGATCGGATCGACCCTGAAGGGAATCGGGCCCGCATACATGGACAAGACCGGCCGCAACGGCCTGAGATTCGGCGATCTGCTGACCGGCAGCTTCCAGGAGAAATACGAGGCCCTCAAGGCCAAGCACCTGGGTCTGCTGGCCCAGTATCCCGGGTTTGAATACAACGTGGAGGAATACGAGAAGAAGTGGCTGGATGCCGTCCAGCAGCTGAAACGCTTCGAAATCACGGATACCGAATTCCTGGTGAACGACTACCTGCAGCAGGGAGTCCCCATCCTGGCGGAAGGCGCCCAGGGATCGCTGCTGGACATCGATTTCGGCTCCTACCCCTTCGTAACCTCCTCCAATACCATGGCCGCCGGTGTCTGCACCGGCCTGGGAATCGCTCCGACCCGGGTCGGGCGTGTATACGGCATTTTCAAGGCCTACTGTACCCGGGTGGGCAGCGGTCCCTTCCCCACGGAACTGTTCGACGAGACGGGCGAGCGCCTGCGCCGGATCGGACACGAGTTCGGCGCCACCACCGGACGCCCCAGACGCTGCGGCTGGCTGGACCTGGTCGCCCTGAAATACGCCGTCATGATGAGCGGTGTCACCGACCTGATCATGATGAAATCCGACGTGCTGGACGATTTCGACACCATCAAAGTCGCGACATCCTACATCATCGACGGACGCGAGACCGTCACCTATCCCTATGACGGCGGCGGCGGCGCCCAACCCGTGTACAAGGAAATCCCGGGCTGGAAACAGGATCTGACCGCGATCCGGGATTACGATGCGCTGCCGCAGGCATTCAAGGACTACGTCTCGTACATCGAGCGGGAGACCGGCTGCCGCATCCACATCATTTCAATCGGCCCCGACCGCGACGCCATCATCACGCGCTAACGGCGGAGCGCACAAAAAATCCCCGGAAAAACAGCACCATCCCCGATGGTTACATTTGTAACTATCGGGGATAAATTGTGTTCATTTATGTAATTTTTAAATGTAACCCGGGGAAATTCGGCGCCCGGATAGTTTTGTAAAATAAGGAAAAATAATCGTGTGTTTTGATTTTGATTATAGTGCGGATAATCAGATATTTATATGATTTGTTCTGCTGCACTGGTTCATCCATTCGATGGAAACTCCCGGCAAAGTCGCCTGATTTCGGAATTGTACCATATCATAATGAATGTTTAAATCTTTAGGACCCATGCTTTTAATATTATTTAACTTCATTTGAACTATAATATACCTAGCGCGCTTTTGTGGCGGTTTGACAAATGTAACATTGTAACATCTGTTGCGAATTCCAATTTTAATCGCTACTTTTGTAAACCAAATTCAGAATTATGAATCAGCGTTTACAGCAGTTTTTGCAGGCCGAAAATCTCAGCCAGTCCCAGTTCGCCGACAGCATCAACGTCGCACGCGCCAGCGTCTCGCACATTCTGGCCGGGCGGAACAAACCGGGCTTCGAATTCATCGAAAGCATGTCGCGCCGCTACCCTTCCCTGAACCTTGAGTGGCTGGTCACCGGCAAGGGCAAGATGTACAAAAACACCGCTGCAGCCCCGCAGAACGCTGTTTCCGCGCCGGCCGAGGCGACCCCGGATCCGCCGGCGGATCTTTTCCCGGACATTCCCACAACCGAAAGTAATACTTTATTTTCCGAGCAGAAACAACCTAAACCACAAATATTTACAAAACAACAAGCCGCCTCGGCCAAACCCAGGGCCATTTCCCGCATCGTCGTATTCTATGACGACGGCACGTATCAGGAACTCAAATAATCCGTATATTTGCGCCGTATGTTGTACGCGCAGTTACTCCGACTCTTCAACAAGGACACGGCTTACCGCATCCTCAAGGCCCACATACGCCTGGTGGGACATTTGCCGCTGACCCGTGCCGTCATCCGCTTCAACCGCCGGAAAAACCGCGTAAAACTGCCCCGGGACGTCTTCAACATCCATTTTGACAACCCTGTCGGCCTGGGTCCGGGCATGGACAGGAACGGCCAGCTGTACAATACCCTGTCGGATTACGGATTCAGTTTCGTCGAGGTGGGGCCGGTCGGCCGGGAGAACGTCAAGGAGGTGATTACGCACCTGCAGAGCGACCCGGCGACCCCCAAGATCGCCCTGATGATCGACCGGGACCACCTGGCCACCTTCTCGCTGGCCTACGATTTCGTGGACTTCTTCGTCCTGGAAATCCCCGACGACCAGATCCAGGACGTGCTGGACAGCGTGCTGGACACCCGACTCAGTTACGAGGACTACAAACCCGTCCTGATCCGCCTGATGCATGATTTTCCGGATGGGGAATTGGCTGAAGTACTGAGCTACTGCCAGTTGAACGGCGTGGACGGGGCCGTCGTCGCCAAGGCCGCGAACGTCGCGAAGGTGTGCGCCTTGACCCGGGGACGCTTCCCCGTCATCGGTTACGACGGCGTCCGCTCGGCGGAAAAAGCCCGCGAACTGCTGGACGTCGGCGCCAGCCTCGTGGAAGTCACGACCGGCCTGGTCCTGGACGGTCCGGGCATTGCCGACAGCATCCTGAACAACCTGAAATGAATACCGCATCCATCTGCACCATCGGCGACGAGATCCTCATCGGACAGATCGTCGATACCAATTCGTCGCACATTTCCAAAGCCCTGGGCGAGCTGGGCATCCGCGCCGACCGCATGCTGTCGATCGGAGACCGGCGCGAGCAGATCATTTCCAGCCTGGAAGACGAGCTGCGCACGCACGACATCGTGATTACGACCGGCGGGCTGGGCCCCACCAAGGACGACATCACCAAGGACGCCCTGGCCGCGCTTTCGCACGCGGGCGGCTACGTCAAACATGCTGAACAGGAGCGCATCGTGCACGAAATCCTGCATTCCCGCGGGCTGGACGTGCTGGACATCAACCTGCGCCAGGCCCTGGTACCGGACAGTTGCGAAGTCATCCCGAACCGCCTGGGAACGGCCCCGATCATGGTTTTCCGTTTCCCCCGCGAACGTTTCGGGCATCCGGCCACGCTCTATTCCCTGCCGGGCGTACCCTTCGAGGCGATCGGCGCCCTGCCGGACGTGATCGCGGACATCCGGGCGCATTACCCCACCGACCGCATCACGCACCGGACCCTGATGGTGTACGGAATCGCCGAGTCGGCGCTGGCGAAAAAGATCGAAGCCTGGGAGGATGCGCTGCCCGCCGACATGCACCTCGCCTACCTGCCGAACCAGCTGACCGGCATCCGCCTGCGCCTGTCGGTGTACGGCGGCGACGCAGACGAGGCGGAAAGGCGGATTTCGGCCCGTTTTGAGGCCCTCAAGCCGCTTTTGGGGGAGATGCTGTACGCAGAGTCGGACACCAACCTCCAGACCGTTCTGGGGGCGCTTCTGCGCGACAGCGGGACGACCCTCAGCGCGGCCGAATCCTGCACCGGCGGGATGATCGCCCACCTGATCACGACGGTCCCCGGATCGTCGGCCTATTTCCTCGGTTCCGTCACCTCCTACGCCGTCCCGGTCAAGGTCCGGGTGCTGGGGGTTCCCGCCGGAACGGTCGAGCGGTACGGCGTCGTCAGTTCCGAGGTCGCGGCGGCCATGGCGGAGGGGGTCCGCTCCCTGACGGGCAGCACCTATTCCGTCTCGACGACGGGCCTCGCCGGCCCGGGCGGAGACGAGTCGAATCCGGAGGGTACGGTGTGGATCGGAGTCAGCGGACCGCACGGTACGGTGACCCGGAAATTCAATTATCACAACGACCGGATCCGCAATATCGAGCGTTTTGCGGCCACCGCACTCGATCAACTGCGCCGTTACATCATTGAAGATTTAAAACAGTGATAATCAAGCAATGAAACAATTATGTTAAACAGTAAAACATTTTTGTTTCATTACAAGTGTATACAAAGAAAGGGTGGCTCGATGCCACCCTTTCTCTTTATCAGTCAATGATTTATCTCGCTTCCTGCACCAAATCCAGCAGGCGGAGGAAATTCCCGCCCGCAACCCCCGAAATCAGCTCTTCCGACCACCCGCGACGGCGCATTTCGGAGAAGATCAGACGGAAGGAAGCGATGGTTTCCAGCCCCTCCGCCGTGACCTCGATGCCGTCGAAATCGGTACCGATTCCGACGTGTTCCTCCCCCGCCACGACGAGGGCATGCTCGATGTGATCGACCACTTTTTCCACCCCCGGACGGGGCAGCGCGGCCAGCTCGTCCAGGACCTCGAACCAGGCCCGGGCGGCCGACTCGTCCGCCGGATTCCGGATGAAGTCGTCCTCGACTTTCGCCTTCTCCTCCAGGCCCGACGCTTCGAGTGTCCGGACGAACGCATCGGAGAGGAAGGGCGGATAAATGCTCATCCCGACGACTCCCCCTTCCCGGGCGATGCCGCGGATCAGGTCGTCGGACAGGTCGCGCCGGTGCGAAGCCAGCGCCCGGCAGCAACCGTGGGTATAGGCGATGGGGGCGCGCGACAGCCGCAGGCAGTCCCGCACCGTATCATCGGAGCAGTGCGCGACGTCGACCAGCATGCCGATGCGGTTCATCTCCCGCACCATCTCCCGCCCCCGGGCGCTCAGACCGCCCCAGGTCCCCTTTCCCGTACAGGAATCGCACAGCAGGTTGTCCGCGCTGTGCGTCAGGGTGACATAGCGGACCCCGGCCTCATAGAGGTACTCCAGCGTCCCCTCCGCCCCCAGTAGCGGGGTTCCGTTCTCCAAACCTAAAAGAATGGATATCAATCCTTCCGATTGGTTCTTCTTGACTTCTTCTGCAGATACTGCAAAGCGGACGCTTCCCGGATTGGCCGCCACCTGGCGGCGGGTTTCCGCCAGCAGGGCCAGGGCGTATTCCCGGGCCGGCACCGGCTCTTTCGAAGCCGGCACGTACAGGGCGAAGAAGGAAGCGTCGACTCCCCCGCGCTTCATTTTGGGGAAGTCCACCTGGGCATGGTCGTTGTCGCGGCTGAAATCCCGCAGCCGGTACATCTGCGACGGAGCGTCGCAATGGGCGTCCAATACGGTCATAGGCTTGTCAGTCAATCAGGCTTCCCCACTCTTCCGTCAGGGCGTCCGAGCTGCGCTTGAACTCCAGGTAAGAACGGGTAAGTTCCATAATATCATCGTTTTCTGTCGGAGCGGAAAGCTTCTCCTCCAGGGCCTTCATCTGCTTTTCCAGCTTGGCGATCTCGTGCTCGAGGTACTTGATGCGGTCCCGGCGCTTGCGGTCCTCGCGGCTGGCGGCACGGTTCTGCTCGAAACTGCGGGCGGCGACGGTCTTCTTCTGCTCCTGCGCGGACGTCGCCGGGGCGGGCATTTCCCGCTCCAGCTCCTGCAGGTCCTCGATGCGGCGGCGCTCCAGGAACTCCGATACGCTGCCCAGGTGCTCGCGGACGCGGCCGTCGCGGAACTCGTACAGTTTCTCCACCAGCCCGTCCAGGAAGTCGCGGTCATGTGAAACCACCACCAGCGTGCCGTCGAAGGCCGCCAGCGCCTGCTTGAGGATGTCCTTGGAATGGATGTCCATGTGGTTGGTGGGCTCGTCCAGCAACAGCAGGTTGTGGCTGGACAGCATCAGCTTGGCCATGCCCAGCCGGGCGCGCTCGCCCCCGCTGAGCACGGACACGCGCTTGTCGATGTCCTCGCCGCGGAACAGGAACTGCGCCAGGATGTCACGCAGCTTGGTCCGGATGTCCCCCACCGCGATGCGGTCCAGGGTGCCGAACACCGTATCGCCCGGATCCAGGATGTCCTCCTGGTTCTGCGCATAGTAGCCCAGGTGCACGTTGTGCCCCAGTTTCGCCTCGCCTTCGATGGGGTCCAGCTCGCCCGCGATGACGCGCATCAGCGTGGTCTTGCCCTCGCCGTTGCGGCCCACCAGCGCGACCTTCTCACCCCGGCGGATCTCGATCTGCGCATCCCGGAACACGATTTTCTGCGGATAGCCCACCGTCAGGTCCGTCGCCTTGAACACGACGTCGCCCGCACGCTGTGCCGGCGGGAACTTGACCTTCAGGGTCACGTTGTCCGTCTCGTCGATCTCGATCCGCTCCAGCTTCTCCAGCGCCTTGATGCGGGACTGGACCTGGTTGGACTTGGTCGGCTTGTAGCGGAAGGTCCGGATGAAATCCTCCGTCTTCTCGATCATCCGCTGCTGGTTCTCGTAGGCGGCCGTCTGCTGGGCGATGCGCTCGGCGCGCAGCGCCAGGTACTGCGTGTACGGCACCTTGTAGTCGTGGATCGTCCCCAGCATCACCTCGACGGTGCGGTTGGTGACGTTGTCCAGGAAGCGCCGGTCGTGCGAAACCAGCACCAGCGCGACCCGGCGGGACTTCAGGTAGTCCTCCAGCCAGCCGATGGACTCGATGTCCAGGTGGTTCGTCGGTTCGTCC
>JAFTDE010000035.1 GCA_017454335.1 Bacteroidales bacterium
AATGCCCCCACTGTTCAAGCGTTTGTAGAAAGTGAAGCACGCGGGGATGCCACAGGGGCCCTTCTGTGAGGGGTGCGTGTGCTCAGAGGGCCGAAATGGCGGGTCTGAGCACATGGACACACCCTACAGGGCCGTGAGAGCCCGGTCCGTGTGCTTCACTTTTTACAAAACCACATCCGGTCCCCCGGCCGCATTTCACGGAAGCTGCCCTCCCGACCACTTCGCCATCTCCTAAGCACGGCCCGGGCGGGCACTCTTTCTGGACCTGCATATTTTTGAAAAAATGCAACACGGTTCTTGTTTTTTCAAAAAAAACCCTATATTTCGCTCAATAATCCATAACCCCATGAAACCAACGCGGTTGTATGATTTAACACCTCAAATATGAAAAAGATAGGATTGTTTCTCTGCATGCTGGCAGCGTTGATGGCCGTATCCTGCAATAAGGAGCAGACGGACATCAGGACGAAGCACGAACGGGCCGTGGTCATTCTTCCCAAGGGCTCTTCCGAAGTAGTATTCGATCTTAAAGCGGTAACAGCTATTGGATATTTGTATCAGGTTCCCCCATTCGAGTATCATATGGAATTTTATTTTTATGAATCTTTTTCCGAGGATGGAGCGACCCGACGAAGACGGGCTGAGGTGCATCTTTCTCAACCTCTTCCAGAAGAGGGCCTGACATTGGATATAATGGACTACGATAACCTTCCTCAGTATATATACGAAGTCGACATCTGGGGCTTGGACGAGTCTCTGGGGCTTGGTCGCAATCTCCGCATTCCGATGGAAAGGGGAGAGTACAAAGGCGGAAACGACTTGATAGAAACAGTCATTATAAACTCATTTAAAACATCCACCATCGCGGAAGACAAGGTGCAACGCGATGATTGCAACTATAATATCTATATCAAAGCCAAATCCGGAACCATCATCTCCATCCGTTTTATCAATTGGCACCATGATCACGAATTTGACGGGCCAGTGTGGGGATAATTCCCGTGCCGGAATCAAGGACCGTTCGTATCTCGGTGAATACTACGCTGCGGATCCTTCCCGTCACCCCCGGCATCGACCGGGGGTCCCTTTCGGGGCGGGATGCCCGATCAGGTCGGGCATGACGTATCCAGGTCGGGCATGACGGAATCATGACGGGCAGGTCGGTGTTGCCTTGGAACGATAATTGATGTCGGAGAATTATTGTTAAATTTACAACAATGAAAACCTCCGGCATATTCACTGCAGCGGCGGGGCTGGTTGCCTTTGCCGCCGTAACCATTTTTGCTATGTCTTTTTCCCCCGCAAACCCCGCCTCCGCCGCGGCCCCCGCGTCGGACGACCAAGGCCATGTCCTTACCAAACTCTGGCGCCAGCTGGAATCCGCCCGGCGCTCCGACCTGCCCCAGGACCAGCTGAAAGTCCTCACCCAGATCAAGGATGAGGCCCGCGCCAAACACCTGCCTGTGGACTTCTACGACGCGGTCCAGCAGTCCGAGCAGACCAACGTCCGCATCAACTGGAAGGTCCGCGACGCCCAGCACCAACTCGCCCTGCAGGAGATCGAGGGCTTTGACGAACCCGTCGTCACCTACGCCTACTGGCATTACCACGACGAAAACGGCCTCCGCAGTTTCTTCGCCCCGAACCGCGAACGCCTGGAGAAGACCCACAACCCCGAATTCTACAAACGTGACTGGGCCATCCGCCGCTATTACTACAGCGACGCCCTGCTGGAGAATCTGCAGAATGACGCCGAGTATGTGGTCTGGAGCCTCTTCTCCTCCGGCATGGCTGATTCCACCACGGTCAGCGACGTCTGCCAGGGCCGCTATCCCCTCCAGCAATTCCTGGAATACGAACGCGACTCTCAGTACTTCAACGCCGACGGCGAGCGGGGTCGGACCCGGCGCCTCGAAGCGTATGCCGAAAAGTATAAAGACCGGGCCGTCAGCCTGCTGGCCCGGCAGGAACTGCTGGGAGACCGATTCCAGCGGCTGAACGAGAAGGATGCCTCGTCCGAAGACTACAAGGCCCTGCGCGAGGACTGCGCCCGTTTCGAGCGCGACCGCAAGGCCTTCATGGCCAAGGAACGCACCCTGGCGGAGTGCTGCACCTCCGTCGCTGGCCTGATCGATGCCCTGGACAGCAAGGACCTGGAATTCGATATCCGGGACAGCCAGCTGACCGTCCGCCTGCGCAACCTCGACCATGCGGACCTGCGCATCGAGGACAAGGACAAGAAGACGGTCTTCAAGGTGACGCTGACCAACCCCGTCCGCAGCTACTACCGACTGGACACCATCCGCTTCACCCTGCCCCCGATCAATGACGGCTCGTACACCGCCTGGTGCACCAACGGCAAGATCGAGCGGGAAGCGGACTGGGAGAAATACACCCTGTCCCTCGCGACCAAATACGACGCGGGCGGATTCTGGGCCTGGGCGACCGACTACCGCACCGGAGAACCGATCCCCGCTTTCAAGACCGGGTTCAAGCACCTGGACAAGAAAGAATACGACAGCTACGAGGCGGTTTACGAAGACAACGGCATCATCCGCCGTTCGCAGCCCGGCGCGTTGGTCGCGCCCGGCATCGGCCCCCACCAAGAGAAGATGCAGCTGCAGTGCATCCTGCTGACCGACCGTGCCGCCTTCAATCCGGACGAAACCGTCCAGTTCAAAGCCATCCTGTACCGCAAGGGATACCGGCTGACCGGCGTCGCCGCCGGCAAGAGCGTCAAGGCGACGCTGTACGACGCCCAGGGCAAGGAAATCAAGAGCACGACCCTCACGACCAACGAATTCGGGTCCGTGGACGGCAGTTTCGTGCTGGAACGCCGCGAACGCAACGGCCGCTACCGCCTGGAGATCAGCGCCGACGGGGAGAGCCTGGCTACACAGGCCCTGACCGTGGACGACTTCGTCCTGCCGACCTACGCCCTGAGCTTCGACCGCATCGAGAAGACCATCTATGCCGGTGATACGGCCCGTGTTTCCGGCACCCTGAAGGCCTACAGCGGCCACAGCCTCTCCGGCGCCCGGGTGACTTACCGCATCGAACGCTGGGGACAGCTCATCAAGGAAGGTCCCGTGGAAATGGACGGCGCCGGCCGCTTCTCCATCGTATTCCCGACCCACGTGAGCGACGGATACCAGAACTACCTGGTCCAGATCCACGTCGTGGACGGCACCGGCGAGACGGCCGACTTCGGCCAGTCCGTGCCGGTACGCTCGCGCGAGCAACAGACCCGTGACCAGCGGGTCCGCACCTACTATTTCGAAGATGACTCCGACACCCAGGGGCCGGCCATCCGCCTCGTCGCCGGAGACCAGCCCGTCTGGGCCGTCGTGGACCTGTACGGCCGGGACGGCAAGCTGATCGACAGCCGCGTCGAGTACATCCCGGCCGGCAGCGGCGCCCCCACAGAGAAGATCTTCCGCCGCGACTGGCAGTCCGCCTGGGGCGACGTGGTCACCCTCAGCGTCCTGTACTTCCAGGATAAGGAAAGACACAGCTACAGCGTGACCTGGCGCTGCCCCGACACCCGCTACGACCTGCCGTTGCAGTTCACCCGCTTCCTGGATACGACCCTCCCTGGGACGGAATACAGCTTCACCATCCGGACCGGAACGGGCGTGGAAGTCGCCGCCACCGTCTTCGACAAGAGCAGCGAAACCATCCGTCCCAACCGCTGGAGCACCGTGCGCGCGAATGCCTATCCCGCTTTCTCGCCGCGCTATTCGTGCAAGACCGGCGACGACCGGACCCGCAGCTTCGAGCCCATCCTGATGCGCGGGGCCGTGCAGAAGAACGCTTCGGTCGCTGAAGCGCGGATGATGGCCAGCGCGGCCGGTGCCATGCTGGACGATGTGGTCCTGCTGGAATCCGCCGTCCTCGAGCGCGAGCCGGCGATGGCGTATGACGCGGCTGCCGACGAGGAGAGCGTCAGCATCCGCGAAGATTTCGCCACGACCATCGCCTGGGAGCCCTGCCTGTACTCCGACAAGGACGGCAACGTGACCTTCACCTTCCGCAACGCCGACAAGCTCTCGACCTTCTATGTCCAGCTCTTCGCCCACGACGGAGACATGCGCAACGAAACCCTGCGCCGGGAAATGGTCGTCTCGCTGCCGGTCAAGATCGCCGTCGTCGAGCCGCAGTTCCTCTATGAGAACGACAGCTACCGCGCCCGGATCTCCCTGTCCAGTTCCGTGGACCGCGAGGTCAGCGGCACCATCAGCGTCAACGGGACCAGCGTTCCCGTCACCCTGCCGCCGTACTCCCAGCGTAGCGTCGAGGTGCCCGTGGCCATCGCCCCGGCATCTGCCGAGCTGGTCCTGACCGCCATCTTCCGTCCGGACAACGCCGAAGACGGATCGGACGGCGTGCGTGTGCGCATCCCCGTCCACCAGCCGGTCCAGACCATCACCGAAGCCCACTCCGCCGTGCTCCTGCACGGGATGGACCGCGACGCGCTGATCCGCAGCCTGCGGGACGCCTTCGTGGCGATCCCCGGCGAGAACGCCGCGCTGCGCGAGATCTCCATCCTGGACATGGTACGCGAAGCCGTCCCGCAGACCTTCGAGACGGACCAGATCAACAGCGTCAGCCTCGGCAAGACCCTGTACGCCGCCACCCTGGCTGCGAAGATCGGATCCGCGGGCCTGTCCGCCGACCAGCTGGAGGAACTCGTCGAACGCCTGCTGGCCTGCCGGAACAGCGACGGCGGTTTCGCCTGGATCCGCGGCATGGATTCCTCGCCGGTGATCACCGCCCAGCTCTTGGACTACCTCGGCGGGCTGATCCGCCGCGGCCTGGATGTCCCGGACGCCATCCGCGAAGTGATTCCGACGGCCGTCCGCTACGTCGACGCCTCGTACTTCCGGGATCCGGACCGCCCCTGGTGGCGCGGCCGCCTGTCCCTGGACCAGTACCTGTACGTCCGGGCCCTGTTCCCCGACGTGCCCTTCACGGAGAAGACCACTTCCGATTTCCGCAAGGAAGCCCGCAGCTACCTGGTCCCGACCCGGGCCCGGGGGCTGAACGGCGCCATCTTCGCCAAGGCGCGCCGCCTGCTGACCCTGCAGTGGCTGGGTGAGAGCAAGGAGGGCATCGCCCTGGCCCGGAAATTCGGAATCAGCCTGTTCACCGCCAGCCGCATCCGCAAGTCCCTGAACGCGGACACCGCCTCGCTGGTCCAGTACGCCGTGGCGCATCCGCACGGGGGAATGTACTATCCCAACGCCGTGATGCCCTGGCGCGGACTGCTGGAGAGCGAACTCTACGCGCACAGCCTGCTGTGCGACCTGATGGCCGGCCAGGGCCAGGACGCCATCGCCGAGGGCATCCGCATCTGGCTGATGCTGCAGAAGGAGACCCAGTCCTGGGGCAGCGACCCGGCAATCGTGAACGCGCTCTCGTCCGTGCTGGACGGCAGCGAAGCGACCCTGGATACGCGCGTCGTCGCCCTGTCGGGCAGCTATACCCGCCCGTTCGAGCAGATTCCCGCCGCCGGCAACGGATTCACCGTCAGCCGCAGCTTCTACCGCCTGGATGCGGACGATCACCGCATCCCCGTCCGCGAAGGCGATGTCGTGCAGGTCGGCGACCGGATCCTGGCCGTGTACAGCATCTGGAACGCCGAGAACCGCAGTTTCGTGCGCCTGACCGCACCCCGGCCCGCCTGCCTGCGTCCCGAAAACCAGCTGTCCGGATACGCCGGCAGGGCCTACCGCAACGTCAAGGCCGACTGCAGCGAGTTCTGGTACGAGACCTATCCCGAGGAGAACACCTCCGTCACGGAGACCTTCTTCGTCACGCAGAGCGGGGAATTCCACAGCGGCGTTCCGGTGATCGAATGCCTATATGCGCCGCATTACCGGGCAAACGGGACAAGTTTTGCGCTATTTCGCTCAAATTCTCCCGAATTGTAAAAAGATTTCGTAACTTCGCGGCGCGAAATGACGCAAATTTCAACAAAAACTTATAAAAGTATGCACATTATCCAAGTTACAGGTAGAGAAATCCTCGATTCGAGAGGAAATCCCACAGTTGAGGTCGAGGTTGTCCTCGAGTCTGGTGTCATCGGTGTCGCGGCGGTTCCTTCCGGCGCCTCCACCGGCGAGAACGAAGCCCTGGAGCTCCGTGACGGCGACAAGAAGCGTTACGGCGGCAAGGGCGTGCTGAAGGCTGTTGCCAATGTCAACGACGTGATCGCCCCCGCGATCATCGGCATGTCTGCCCTGCAGCAGCGCGAAATCGACAAGACGATGATCGAGCTGGACGGTACGCCGACCAAGAGCAAGCTGGGTGCCAACGCCATCCTCGGCGTCTCCCTGGCTGTCGCCCACGCTGCGGCCAACTACCTTGACATCCCCCTGTACCGCTACCTGGGCGGCACCAACGCCTATGTCCTGCCGGTCCCGATGATGAACATCATCAACGGCGGTGCGCACTCCGACGCCCCGATCGCGTTCCAGGAGTTCATGATCCGTCCGGTGGGTGCCGCCAACGAGGCGGAGGCTGTCCGCATGGGCGCCGAGGTCTTCCACGCGCTGCAGAAGGTCCTGAAGGGCCGTGGCTGCTCGACCGCCGTCGGTGACGAGGGTGGTTTCGCTCCCGCGCTGAAGGGCATCGACGATGCGCTCGACTGCATCATCGAGGCCATCAAGGCCGCCGGCCTGACCCCGGGCAAGGATGTGACCATCGCCATGGACTGCGCTGCTTCCGAGTTCTGCTTCAAGGGCGAGGACGGCAAGTTCTACTATGACTACAAGCAACTGAAGGACGGCAAGAAGAAGGACCCGCGCGGCCGCAAGCTCTCCTCCGACCAGCAGATCAAGTACCTCCAGAAACTCGTCGAGAAGTACCCGATCGATTCCATCGAGGACGGTATGAGCGAAGAGGACTGGGACGGCTGGGTCAAGCTGACCAAGGCCATCGGCGGCAAGTGCCAGCTGGTGGGTGACGACCTGTTCGTGACCAACGTCAAGTACCTCCAGAAGGGTATCGAGCTGGGCGCCGGCAACTCCATCCTGATCAAGGTCAACCAGATCGGTTCCCTGACCGAGACCCTGGACGCCATCGAGATGGCTCACCGCAACGGCTACACCACCGTGACCTCCCACCGCTCCGGTGAGACCGAGGACACCACGATCGCCGACATCGCCGTCGCGACCAACAGCGGCCAGATCAAGACCGGTTCGCTCAGCCGCACCGACCGCATCTGCAAGTACAACCGCCTGATGAAGATCGAGATGGAACTCGGCGACGAGGCCCGTTACGGCTACGCCAAGATCAAATAATCTCCCGCTTCATTCCGAATTTGCGGCTTCGTGATTTCACGAAGCCGTTTTTTTTTGCTAAATTGGCAGATTGTAAAAAGAATGTAAGCAATGGCGCAGATCACAGGACGCATATCCCAGGTCATCGGTCCCGTCGTGGACGTGCATTTTGACCTCAGCAGCGAAGACGTCTCCCGGGACCTCCCCGGCATCCATGATGCCCTGGAGATCATCCGCCCGGACGGACGCAAACTCATTGTCGAAGTCCAGCAGCACATCGGCGAGGACACCGTCCGCACCGTCGCGATGGATTCGACGGACGGGTTGCGGCGCGGTCTGGAGGCGGTGTGCACCGGCGGCCCCATCGCCATGCCCACGGGCGCCCAGATCCGCGGCCGCGTGCTGAACGTGACCGGGGACTCGATCGACGGACTGGGCGAACTGTCCCGCGAGGAGACCCTCCCGATCCACCGTGAGGCGCCGAAATTCGAGGACCTGACCACCTCGAGCGAAGTGCTGTTCACCGGCATCAAGGTCATCGACCTGCTGGAGCCCTACCTGAAGGGCGGCAAGATCGGCCTGTTCGGCGGCGCCGGCGTCGGCAAGACCGTGCTGATCAAGGAACTCATCAACAACATCGCCAAGAAGCACAACGGATTCTCGGTCTTCGCCGGGGTGGGTGAGCGTACCCGCGAAGGCAACGACCTGATCCGCGAAATGATCGAATCCGACGTCATCAAATACGGCGAGGAATTCGCCAAGGGAATGGCGGAAGGCAAGTGGGACCTCTCGAAGGTGGACCGCGACGCCGTCCGGCAGTCCCAGGTGTCGATGGTCTTCGGCCAGATGAACGAGCCGCCGGGAGCCCGCAGCTCCGTGGCGCTCAGCGGCCTGACCCTGGCGGAGTCCTTCCGTGACAGCGCCACCGGCGACGGTCCGCGCGACATCCTCTTCTTCATCGACAACATCTTCCGTTTCACGCAGGCCGGTTCCGAGGTGTCCGCCCTGCTGGGGCGCATGCCTTCCGCTGTCGGTTACCAGCCGACCCTGGCCACCGAGATGGGCCAGATGCAGGAGCGCATCACCTCGACCAAGAACGGATCCATCACTTCGGTCCAGGCGGTGTACGTCCCCGCCGACGACCTGACGGACCCGGCGCCGGCGACGACCTTCTCGCACCTGGACGCCACGACGGTCCTCAGCCGCAAGATCGCGACCCTGGGCATCTACCCGGCCGTGGATCCGCTGGCCTCGACCTCCCGCATCCTGGACCCGAACATCGTCGGGGAGGACCATTACGAGACCGCCCAGCGCGTCAAGAAGATCCTCCAGAAATACAACGAATTGCAGGACATCATCGCCATCCTCGGCATGGACGAACTCTCCGACGAGGACAAACTGACGGTGAACCGCGCCCGCCGCGTCCAGCGTTTCCTCTCCCAGCCCTTCTACGTCGCGGCCGCCTTCACGGGCTGCCCGGGCGTGATGGTGGAGATCGAAGATACGATCAAGGGATTCAAGATGATCCTGGACGGCGAGGTGGATTACCTGCCGGAGCAGGCCTTCGTCAACGTCGGCACCATCGAGGACGCCATCGAGAAGGGTGAAAAGATCCTAGCACAGGCCAAGGCATGATCCAGCTCGACATCCTCACACCCGTATCGTCCCGCAGCATCCAGGCGGCGGCCGTGTTCCTGCCCGGAACGCGCTCGCCCTTCGAGGTGCTGCCCGGCCACGCCCCGATCATCTCCAGCCTGGAGGCGGGGCGCATCCGCTGGCGCGATGCGGACGGGAAGGAGGACGGCCTGGACATCCGCAGCGGCCTGGTCCGCGTGAAAGACGACGTAATCACCGCTTGTGTGGAACTCTCATGAAACGCTGGCTGCTCATAGTGCTTTTCCTGCTGCCGTCGCTCTGCGTGTCGGCGGAGGAGTTCGACATGACGAAGTTCATCTTCGGCCATATCGGCGATGCCTATGAGTGGCACATCACCGAGATCCGCGGCCGCGAGATCTCCATCCCGCTGCCCTGCATCGTGATCGACCACGGCGTGCACGTCTTCACCCTGCACCACGCGGCCGAACACGGATACACCCTGAACGCCGACGGCAAGCTGGTCAATGCGGCCACCGGCGCGCGTCCCATCGACATCTCCATCACCAAGAACGTCCTCGGGCTGATCTTCAACAGCATCCTGCTGGTGCTGCTGATCCTGCTGTGCGCCCGCTGGTACCGGCGGCACGATGTGCTGAAAGAGAAACCGACGGGCCTGGCGGCCCTGCTGGAGCCCGTGATCGTGATGATCGAGCAGGACGTCATCAAGGACGCCGTAGGCCCGGAATACAGGCGTTTTTCGCCCTATCTGCTGACGGCCTTCTTCTTCATCCTGATCAACAACCTGATGGGCATCTTCCCGGTGTTCCCGGGCGGCGCCAACATCACCGGCAACATCGCCGTGACGGGCGTGATGGCCCTGTTTACCTTCGCGATGGTCAACGTCTTCGGCAACAAGCACTACTGGAAGGACATCCTCTGGCCGGACGTGCCGCTGTTCCTGAAGGCCATCCCCATCATGCCGATTATCGAGATCCTGGGCATGTTCACCAAGCCCTTCTCCCTGATGATCCGACTCTTCGCGAACATGCTGGCCGGACACATCATGCTGCTGAGCGTGATCGCCCTGATCTTCCTGACGGCCGCCCTGGGTCCGGTGCTGAACGGATCGATGACCCTGGTCGCCGCGGTCTTCGGCGTCTTCCTGGACTGCCTGGAGGTCCTCGTGGCCTTCCTGCAGGCCTATGTATTCACCATGCTGTCGGCCGTCTTCATCGGCCTGGCGCACCAACAACCCGAACACGAAACCAATTAAACATGATATCATTATGGTAGGTACTATTCTTCAAGCAGTTGCGCTCGGCAAACTGGCCGGCGCCCTCGGAGCCGGCATCGTGGCCATCGCGGCCGCGTTCGGTATCGGCAAACTCGCCCAGTACACGATGGAGGCTTCGGCCCGCCAGCCGGAGATTTCCGGCGGTCTGCGGACCACGGCCATCATCATCGGCGCCCTCATCGAAGGCGTCTGCCTCTTCGGCGTGATCGTCTGTCTGCTGGCTGTCCTGCAGTCATAGCCTATGTCGCTGATCACACCGGACTTCGGCCTCCTGTTCTGGATGGTCGTGATCTTCGGGATCGTGTTCTTCCTGCTTGCGAAGTTCGGATTCCCGGTCATCACGAAGGCCGTCCAGCGCCGCTCCGACCACATCGCCGATTCGCTCCAGGCCGCCCAGCAGGCCGAGGAGCGCCTGGCGAACATGGCCGCGGAGCAGCAGAAGCTGATCGAGCAGACGCGCGTCGAACAGAGCCGCATCCTCAAGGAGGCCTCCCAGGCCCGCGAGCAGATGATCGCGCAGGCGCGCGAAGATGCTTCGGCCGCCGCGGAGAAGATCCTCGAGGATGCCCGGACGCGCATCGCCGCCGAGAAGGACGCGGCCATCAAGGACATCCAGCGCCAGGTGGCCATGATCAGCATGGAAGTCGCCGAAAAAGTGGTCCGCGAGGACCTCAGGACAGATGCAGACCAGCTGGCCCTCGTCGAGCGGATGCTGGAGGAGAGTCAGCGTGCAGGATTGAGCTGAGATGAATACGGGAGCGATAGCAACCCGATACGCCCGGGCCCTGCTCAGGTACGTATTGGAGACCGGTAACGGGGAGAAGGTGTGCGCCCAGGTGCGCGCCCTGCTCGCCGATCCCGCGCATGCACCGTCCCCGCTGGAGCCCGAACTGCAGCGCCTCGCCGCGCTGCTGGTCGATCACGGACGCATGGAGTACGTCCGTTTCATCTTCGCTTCCTTTGTCCGGATGTATTTCCGGGCGATCGGCGTCAAGCTGGTCCGTTTGACGACGGTGGTGAAGGCGCCTGAACTGGAACAAAAAATCAGGGAGATGGTGGAATCCAAGTCCGGTTGCCGGGTCGAGATGGAATGCGTCACGGACCCGTCCCTGGTCGGCGGATTCGTGGTCGAGATCGACGACAGGATGCTCGACGCGAGCGTCCGCAACCAGATTGCCACCATCCGTCGCGAATTCGTAGAAAAGAATAGGAGGATTGTATAATGTCCCAGAACAACAATATCAACCCCAGTGAGATTTCGGAGATCCTGCTCGGCCAGTTGCGCGGCATCGACACCTCGCTGCATTACGAAGAGATCGGTTCCGTCCTGCAGGTCAGCGACGGCGTCGCCCGCATCTACGGGCTGGTGTCCGCCGAGGCCGGCGAGCTGCTGGAATTCGAGAGCGGCGTGCGCGGCGTGGTGATGAACCTCGAAGAGGACAATGTCGGTGCGGTGCTCCTGGGCCCGACCGACCAGGTCAAGGAGGGAATGAAGGTCCGCCGGACCAAGAACATCGCCTCCGTCGAGGTCGGCGAACCCATGGTCGGACGCGTCGTGGATCCCCTCGGCGTGCCGCTGGACGGGCTGGGCCCGATCAAGGGCGATCTGGTCCGGATGCCGCTGGAGCGCAAGGCCCCCGGCGTCATCTTCCGCGAACCGGTTACCGAACCGCTGCAGACGGGCCTCAAGGCCATCGACGCGATGATTCCGATCGGCCGCGGCCAGCGCGAGCTGATCATCGGCGACCGCCAGACCGGCAAGACCGCCATCGCCATCGATACCATCATCAACCAGCGCAGCGAATTCGAGAAGGGCCGCCCCGTTTACTGCATCTACGTGGCCGTGGGCCAGAAGGGATCGACCGTGGCGAACATCGTCGAGACCCTGCGCCGCCACGGGGCGATGGACTATACCATCGTCGTGGCTGCGACGGCGTCGGATCCCGCGGCGCTCCAGTACTATGCGCCCTTCGCCGGAGCCGCCATCGGCGAATACTTCCGGGATACCGGCCGTCACGCCCTGGTCGTGTACGACGACCTGTCCAAGCAGGCTGTCGCCTATCGCGAAGTGTCCCTGATCCTGCGCCGCCCTTCCGGGCGCGAAGCCTATCCGGGCGATGTCTTCTACCTGCACTCCCGCCTGCTGGAGCGTGCCGCCAAGATCATCGGCCAGCAGGAAGTCGCCGAGCAGATGAACGATCTGCCCGAGGCGCTGCGCGGCCGGGTCAAGGCCGGCGGTTCGCTGACCGCGCTCCCGATCATCGAGACGCAGGCCGGCGACGTCTCGGCCTACATCCCGACGAACGTCATCTCCATCACCGACGGCCAGATCTACCTGGAATCCTCGCTGTTCAACAACGGCTTCCGTCCGGCCATCAACGTCGGTATCTCGGTCTCCCGCGTCGGCGGATCGGCCCAGGTCAAGTCGATGAAGAAGATCGCCGGCACCCTGAAGATCGACCAGGCGCAGTACGAAGAACTCGAGGCCTTCTCCAAGTTCTCCTCGGACATGGACAAGGTGACCGCAATGACCCTGGACAAGGGCCGCAAGAACAACCAGCTGCTGATCCAGGCCCAGTACAGCCCGATGCCGCTGGGCGAGCAGGTCGCCGTGCTGTACTGCGGCACACACGCGCTGATGGCGGAGATCGCCATCGACCAGGTGCGCCAGTTCCAGACGTTGTTCCTGGACCGGATGCGCGCCAGCCATCCGGACGTGCTGGAAGCGCTCTCCGCGGGTCGCATCCCCGAGGACGCGCCGGCCGTCATCGAGAAGGAGGCCGCCTCCATTTGTTTGTCATTGAAGCAGTAGGATGGCGTCGCTCAGGGAAATCAAGGACAGGATCGGTTCGGTCCGCAGCACGCTGAAGATCACTTCGGCGATGAAACTCGTATCTTCGGCCAAGCTGCGCAAGGCGCAGGCGGCCATCGAGACGATGTACCCGTACCAGCGGGCCCTGTCCGACATCCTTTCCCGGATTCCCGCCTCCGCCCTGCCCGTGCCGAAGGCCCCCTCTGTCCCGGCGGAAGAATCCGCTTTCGGCGAGGCTCCGGCCCAGCGGGAAGCGCGGGTGGCCGTGGTGGCCATCGCCTCCAACACCTCGCTGTGCGGGGGATTCAATGCGGCGGCGGTCAAGGCCGCCCTGGGCGAGCTGGGCTGCTACAAGGACCCGGCCGTGTTCGCCGTCGGACGCAAGATGGCGGACAAGCTGCGCAAAGCCGGATACCCGTCCCGGGGAGATTTCAATTCCCTGAGCGGCAGCCCCGCGTACGACCAGGCTGAAGCCTTCGCCCGGGACCTGATCGAGCGCTACGAAGCGGGCGAGTTCGACCGGGTCGTCCTCGTGTACAACCACTTCGTTTCCACGGCCTCCCAGAAGGTCGTCGTGGAAGAATTCCTGCCCGGCGGAATCCGGCCGGACGAAACGGGGCACGATGATTGCGATTACATTTTCGAGCCCGACGTCGAAGAGATCGCCCGTACGATCCTCCCGCAGGTGCTCAAGCTCAAGATCTACACGGTGCTGCTGGATTCGGCCGCAGCCGAATTCGCCGCCCGGACCGTCGCGATGCAGACGGCGTCGGACAACGCCGACCAGATCCTGGGCGAACTGACACTGGAATACAACAAAGGCCGTCAGCAGAAGATCACAGCCGAGATCCTGGACCTGCTGGGCGGTGCACAATAAAATGGTCAAGAAACTCATATATAGCGCCCTGGCGGTTCTCGCCGTGTTCGCGGCGGCCTCCTGCAAGAAGACGACCCCGATCGTGTTCGAGGATCCCGACGCCGAAACGAACCGCTATCTGCGTTCCGAATACATGGATGTCTATTACTATTGGAACGAGCAGGTCATGGAGCGCAATGCGATGGTGAATCCCGCGTCCTATACGGTCGAACAGTTCTTCGACAAAATGCTGTATCCCAAGGACCGCTGGAGCTGGATGACGACTGCGGCAGACTACCTGGCCTCCGAATCCGGCGAGAAGAAAGGCACCTGGGGCGTCGGCCTGGCCCAGCCGTCGGATTACTACAACGACTTTACCATCCGCATCTCCTACATCTATCCCGGGTCGCCGTTCGAAAAGTTCGGCGTCACCCGCGGTGCGGCCATGATCCGCATCGGCGGCCAGGACATCGAGGACCGCGAGGGATCCCACTTCGACAACCAAAAGCTGCAGACCTTCCAGACCGAGTATGCCAAGGAGACGAACTCCTTCACGTTCCGCCTGACGGACGGCCGCGACACGACCTTCACGGCTACGCGGGTTGAATCGCTGTCCACCAAGTCCTACCTGGCCGTCCGGGTGATCCGTCCCGATGAATTCGAAGGCCTGACCGAACCGGTCGGGTACTTCAACTACGAGTCTTTCAAGAGCAATTTCATCGACGACATCGACGATGCCATGGCGGTTTTCGCCAACGCGCCGTGCAAGAAGCTGATCGTGGACCTGCGCTACAACGGCGGCGGCGACAGCCGTGTCAGCGACCGCCTGATCTCGTTCCTGGCTCCCAAGGAGGCCAATGGCAAGCCCTATGTCACCCGGACGCACAACCGGACGCTCCGTTCGGAAGATACGACCATGGTGGTCAAGGCGAACGAAAAGCGTTTCGACATCAACGAGATTTATTTCATCACGGGGAAGGGTACCGCCTCGGCCAGCGAAATGGTCATGAACGGGCTCAAGCCCTACATGAAGGACAAACTGTACCGGGTCGGCCAGCAGACCTACGGCAAGCCCAACGGCATGTACGTGCTGATGTACCCGGGCAACAGCAGCGACTACAAGCGCTACGACAACGGGGATTATTCCGGCCTGCGCTTCGTGTTCCTGCCGATCTGCTTCTACAACACCAACTCCCTGGGCGAGTTCATCCCGGACGACGGTTTTGTCCCGGACAACGAACAGCCGGATGATGTCTATCATGATTTCGGACCCGAAGAAGCCTGCATCAAGGCCTGCCTGACCCACATCGTGACCGGCCGCTTCCCGGAGGAGAAACATCCCCTGTCAGCCAGCAGGTCCGGGGTCGCCGCGGGCGCCCGGATCGTCGATCCGGTCCGCTCCAACCCGCATTACGGATCCTACACGGTGGTTCGGGGAAGATAAGATTTCCGATTCAGCTGGATCAGAACTCCGACAGGTCGATGGCCGTCAGGCCGTCGACGTCGGAGAAGGAGAGCGTCGCGGCATTGTGCGCCTCGATCCGGAGGGACCCGGCCGCCAGGTTGTATTCCCGGAAGAGGTTCTTGGCATAGGGGATGCCTTCGGTTTCCGCGTCCCAGAAGACAAAGCCGGTCAGGGCCGATCCCGGGGGCGCTTCTATCAGGGGAACCTGGAAGACCCGGACGTCCTTGAAGTCCACCCGGAGCACCTGCGGCTTGCCTTCCTGGTCGATCATGATCTGTTGCGAGACCTTCCCCGACTTGTCGGAAAAGGTGACCAGGGCGCGCCGCATCGTGCGTACCGTGTTGGCCTGGACGGCGAGCGTGACCGTATGCGGGACCATCGCCTTCACGGACAGCACGGAGACCCATCCGGAACCTTCCGTGACGGTGGCGGTCAGGTCGACGTTGCTCCGCAACTTGATGTCGATCTGCTGCGCGTCCGAACTGATGACCAGACGTCCGGCCTCATCCAGTTCGATGGCATCGCGCTGGTTCTGGGTGACGGAGATCGTTTTGGTCAGCTCTTCGCTCTTGATCGTAATCGTGCCCTGCCGTCCGTCCGTGTCGTTGTTGGAACTGACGGTGACGGTCAGCACACTCTCGCCTTCGGTGTATTTGACCTTGATCCAGGATTCCGAAGCGCTGGCGGTCCAGGGATAGTTCGCCGAAACGTTCACCTGCTCCGTCCCGCCGGAGGAAGCGACGGTGAGGGCGGGCTTGTCCACATCCAGGAAAGGTTGTTTCTTGCATGCGGCAAGTGCCAGGGCAAAGATCAGGATATACAGGATTTTCTTCATGGCTGCATTTCTTATTTGAGGCCGAACTTGAGCGAGATGTCCCGCTGCTGGTCACCGCGCTGCAGGTGCAGGGTATAGGTGGCCGGGGCAAGCTGGTGGGCGTCGATGGTGACGCTGTCTCCCTTGTCGGTCACGCCGTCCGTGACGGGGCTGCCGTTGAGGCGGAGCTCACAACTGGCCGTATCCTTGAAGGAAACGGTCAGGATCCCGGTTCCGGCATCGTAGGAAACGGAAACGATGTCTTCCAGGATCACCATGTCCCCGATGGGGAAGACCCCGATGGCCATCGTTTCATGGTCGTAACGCACGGCGGTCCATTCCGGTGTCCTTTCCGACCGGTACAGCAATCGGATGACATCTCCCGCCTTGATGGGGGTGGTGACGACACAGTCAACATCCGTCAGGGAGAGGATGTAGTAGGAATTCAGGATCAGCGAATCGGGTTCGCTGATCAGCTCTTCCATCACGCCGTTCCGGTCGAACTTGGCGAATGCCGTTTCTCCGCGGAATGTGTCCATGCCATAATTGGCCACCGAGCGGCAGGACATGGTGAAGGGCTTGCCGACCACGAACGAGCTGGCGGAGGAACTGATCCCCAGGTTGTAAATCTGCAGGTCGTCCGGGGCTGATCCGCCTTCGTCGCGCTTCAGCCCGAGCACGGCATGATGTCCTTCCGTATACTCGTTGAAGGAGGGCATGACAAAGAAGCCGTTGCTGTTGCCACCCCAGCCCCAGTTGATGCGCAGGTTGTCGTATTCGTCATATCCGTCCAGGATGAAAGCATGTCCTGCCGCGTTTACGTCCGACGTATAGGCGGCATACAGCACAGGCCCGAACTGGTCGATGTTGTTCTTGAGCACGGCCACCCAGTCCTTGACGTCGTCATACAGGCTTTTATCATCCGAATACAGGCTCTTGTCATATCCCATGAACTTGGCCAGCGTGGGAACGGCATTCGGCAGGTAAGCCCCGGTGCCGGACGGGGAATAGTGGGACTGCAGCATCACGCCGACATCCCGCATCAGGATGGAAACCTCTTCGTTCTGTTCGTCCGTCCAGCTGGTGCTGTACTTGGTGAGCGGCATCTTGTCCCAGGCATACGGGCGTCCCAGGTCCTGGGCGGGAACCACATAATTCTTGCCGGTGTTTCCGTCGGAGAAGGAGTAGGAAGGCAGGGTTCCCGTTCCCGCTACAGGCCACTGGTGGTAACGCATGGCAATGGCTATCGCGGTGGCGGTGCATCCGGTCACCGGGCGTCCGTCGTCCATCATGATGCACTGGAGGTTGAAGGGATGTCCCTGGTTCCACAGGGCCGTTTCCAGCTCTTTCCGGGTCCCGGTCGCCTGGAGGGGAGCCTGGATGGGTGCGGCGCCGGATTGCCTCGTTCCGGTCACGATGCGTTCCCACATGTCCAGCCAGCCCCGCAGGTTCTCGGGCATCCCCTCCGTTTTGAAGGTGGATGTGGTCGAATATCCCAGGATGGCGGGCACCGTGTTGTCTCCGGCGGCAATGACAAAGCCGCCGCCTTCATCGGCGAATATATAGTATTCCGGGGCGTCGGCAGCGGATCTGGCCAGTTTCGATCCCTCGGACAGGAGCTTCAACTGCGGCGCCCGTCCGGGTCTGACCCGCTGCAGGAACTGCTCGGCTTCTTCCTTCGCGCGCGTCATCGGGACGATCTCCGCAAAGGCGGGAAGGGCAGCCGCCAGCAGGAAAAGAATCGGAAAAATTTTTCTCATGCACAAAGATAAAAAAAAGCGGCGACATTGTCTGCCACCGCTTTCTTTTTACAGTCAGCGATTACTTGCGCTTGTACGTCGTGTTGCCGGCGTAGCTGTCTTCGGCACTGCCGTCGGACTTGACGGTCTGGAAGGCCTCTGCGCGGAAGAAATCGCCCGTGGCGGTCATCTTGAAGGTGACAGGGGCGTAGCTCGTGGCATCATCCATGCTGGCGGCATTCAGACCCGCGATCACACGTCCGCCGAGGTGCGCGTCCTCGCCGAGCGCGACGACCAGGCAGCCTTTCTCCTCGTCCACCGTAGCCATGACGTAGTTGAGGTCGAAATTCTGACCGGTGTAACCATTGTCCGCATAGTACGGCTCGATACCGCCGATCCACATGATGTGCTCGGGATCGTCTTCGTCGGCAACGATGTAGATCGTGCTGGTGTAAGAGTCACCATAGGCTTCGGAATCCACGGTTCCCACATAGACACCGGGTGCCTTGTAGTAGAGCGGAATGTCGGGAACCTCGACCGTAACGACGCTGGAAGAAGAACTTCCGCCGGTAGGGGAGGAGGCGATGGCCTTGACATAGTACGTGGAGTTGGCCGTGACGGCACCCTTCATGACGACATTGCCGTCAGAGAGATCCTTCGTCTCGACGAACTTGCTGTCCGCGAAGTCCGGGGTAAGGCTGGAAAGGATACCCACGGAGAGGTTGCTCTTGTCGGACGGAAGGCCGCTGACGGTCACGTTCACGTTGACAATCCCGTTGATGGCGTCGCACTCGACATTGCCGATGGTCAGCGTAGGGACAGCGGTGGGAGCGGTAAAACCGGCTTCAACCTGCGCTTTGCTGGGCGCGAGCTTCTGGCAGGAAGCGAAAAGCATCACGACCGCGCTGATGATAGAAAGGGTTTTAAAATATCTTTTCATAATTCTGTGCGATTAAAACTCAACAGTACCGGAGATCCATTCATTCTGCTCAGCCTCCGTGATATGCGTGTTGTTCTGCATCTCCTGGCGCGGGATCTGGAAGTTCCAGCTCTTGGCGTGGGCGGGGAAGTTGAACTGCAGGGAAGCCAGGTGGTTCGAACCGTCATACTTGCGGTTGACACCGAGGCCGTTGCGGCGCAGGTCGAAATACTCGAAACCTTCGCCCCAGAGCTCGATGCGGCGCTGCAGGAGGACGTCGTCGATGGAAACATTGGCGGAAGCCCAAGCCGGGTCGCGCTGTGCCATCAGTCTGCCCAGCGTGGCAGCGGCGGCGGAGTTCTGGCCGGTACGGGCCTCGGCCTCAGCCTGGATGAGAACCATTTCGGAGTTGCGCATGTAGGTGTAGTCCTGCAGCCAGGAAGCCATGTAACCGAACTTGCGGGCGGCATAGGGGAGCTTGCCACCGGTCGTGGCGCAGCTGGGATCCCCCTGCGGGCCGTTGAACAGGGCCTTGCGGTAGTCCGTATCCGGAATCTGGTCATAGAGGCTGCGGTCGATGCAGTGCACGCTCTGGCCGACGCCACCATAACCCTGGCAGTCGTTGCTCATGTGCGAGAAGTAGGATGCATAGGCGGTCTGGGTCTCCGTCGTGTGGTTGAAGCCCCACATCACCTCGTTGTCTTCGACATCCATGAAGCCGGACTCGAGGCGGCTCTTGTTCATGATGTCAAATCCGTTCTGGGCGGCCTTGGAGGCAGCCAGGGCCTTGTCCCACTGCTGGGTCAGCAGATAGTAACGGGCGGCGATACCCTGGGCGACTTCCAGATTGATCTCGTTCTTGGAGGAACGCTTGTAACCGTCCAGCAGTGCGATACTCTGGGCGATGTCGCTCTCGATCTGCTCCATCAGGTCGGCGATGGTGTTGCGTCCGCTCTTCTCGTCAGCCTCTTCGACGGTCTTGCCGTCGCGCGTGGCGTAGATGATCGGAACGGCCGGGGCGTCCTTGCGCAGGGTCGCGCTCGGGGTCGTGCCGGAAACGGGATCCTGGAACAGCTGGACCAGGTAGGTATAGCAGAAGGCGCGCAGGGCGTAGGCCTCGCCGAGATATCCGCGCAGCGTAGTGTTGGTCGGATCCTCTTCGCCGAAGAAGTCGATCACCTCGTTGCACTTCTTGACCAGGGTGTAGTAGAAGTTCCACAGCTGGTAGGGACGGGTCCAGTCATACTGGCCGTAATCGTGCGGAGCGTCGTATTTGCCCCAGTTCAGCGAACCCTGGAGCGCGATGTCAAGACCCATCATATCGGTGTTGTACACGCATCCGAGGTGTCCGAAGTCACCGTGGCTGCCGCCGCCGGTGTTGAATTCGACCATCCAGGCGTAGAAACCGTTGATGTAGGAGGCAAGGAAGGAAGGATCCTGCTCCACCATGGCGATGGCCTCGGAGCCGGACAGCACACTGGAATCATTCACCTCGAACTGCTTGTCGCAGGAGACGAGGGCCAGCAGGGAAATTGCAAGAATGGCAATATATTTTTTCATATAGCGTATCTCCTATTGATTAGAAAGTAAGGGTGATACCACCGGAGACGGTACGCAGGGCGGAGTACGTGTTGGTGTCGTTCGCTCCGCTGAAGCTCTTGCGGACATCCATACCGCGGCGGGCGGAGATGTACCAGAGGTTGTCACCGGTCACATAAACGCGGATGCCTTCGATGCCGAGTCTGTCGGTGAGGCTCTTCGGCAGGGTGTAGCCGAGGGTCGCATTGCGGAGGCTCAGGTAGGAGGAAGAGGTCAGCCAGCGGGTGGAGGACTCGTTGGCTCTCTGGTCGTTCAGCTGGACGCGCGGGATGGACGAAGTGGTGTTGTTCGGGGTCCAGCGGTTGAACATGTCGCGGGACCAGTTGTTACCGTCGCCGCCGGCGGACATCAGACGACGGTAGATGGCGTCGTTGGTCCAACCGCCGAGCTGATAGGCGAAATTGGCGCTGAAGTCGAAACCGTGGAAGTGCAGCGTAGTGCTGAAACCGCCGTACAGGTCAGGAATCGGGGTCTTGCCGATCTTGCGGTAGGTAGCATTGGAGGTGCTGTTCACAGGGTCGTCGAGTTCGTCGGTCGGATTGCCGTCATCGTCGGTCTTGTACTTGTTGTACAGGGCCTCTCCGGTCTTGGGATCGACACCAGCCCACTCGTACATGTAGTAGTTGTACAGGGAACCGCCGACCTCACGCCAGTAGCTGCCGATCTGCTTACCCTCTGCCGGATAGTCGGAAGGGAGCTTGGTGATCTTGTTCTTGTAGTGGGTTCCGTTCAGGGCGATGTTCCAGGAGAAGTCACGCTCCTTGAAGATGTCCACGCCGAGTTCGAACTCGACACCGGTGTTCATCATGTCCATGTCGTTCACCAGCTGGGTGGTAGGAGCACCCTGGGAAACAGGCAGGGGACGGTAGTAGATCATGTCCTTGGTCTCCTTGACGAAGTACTCGACATTGAAGTTGAAGCGGCTCCACAGGCGACCCTCGATACCGGCGTTGAAGTTGTTGGACTTCTCCCAGGTCACGTCAGGGGCGGCGCGGAAGGTCTGGGTCAGGGAAGCCTCGCCGTCGACGCGGTCGATGCGGTACAGGTTCTCATAAACCCGGTTCAGGTTGATGTTGTCGTTACCCTGGGTACCGTAGCTGGCTTTCAGACGGAGGGCGTTCACCCAAGGAGCGCTCTGCATGAAGCCTTCGTTCTTGATGTTCCAGGAAGCACCGACGGACCAGAAACCACCCCAGCGCTTGGCTTTCGCGAAGCGGGAGGAACCGTCACGACGGTAGGAGGCGGACAGGATATACTTGCCGGCGTACTCGTATTCGGCGCGGCCGAACACGCCCTCCAGGAAGTAATTGGCGGAGCTGGAGTACAGGTACTGGTAAACGGTAGCGTTGTCGAAGTCGGGAACGTCCTTGTTGACGAAGCCCGTCATCTGTCCATCCATGCCGTAGCTGCTGTCGCTCTTGGTCTCATGACCGAGCAGGACATTGAGGCTGTGGTCGCCGAAGGTCGGGGTCCAGGTAAGGAGCTGGTTGGCGTTGAGCGCCGTGTAGCGTCCGTATTCCTGGGTGCCGCGTCCGTTCACGTTCTTGGCGTCACCGCCGATCGGAGTCTGGTAGTTGTTGAACTTGGTGTTGAACACATCGTACGCCGCGTTCACGGAGAAGACGAGGTCGGGGAGGATGTTGAAGTTCACATAACCACGGGTGGAGATGTTGTCCCGGATCGTGCTGACCTGGGAGGACATCATCTGGCCGAACGGGTTGGAGGTCGGTGCATAGGCACGGCCGGTCTCACCCCAGTCGTACAGGGTCTGGCCGAGTTCGTTCTTCTGCAGGTTGCCGTTGTTGTCGTACAGATAGATCGGATAGATAGGGGCGATCATCTGGCTGAACATGAACAGGTTGGAGTAGTTGCTGGCCTCCTGGTCGCTGTAGCGCTTCTGGTTCGTGTTGGAGTAGGCCATGTTCAGACCGGCCTTGATGAACTTGCCGATGGAATGGTCCACCTTGGCGCGCAGGGCGATACGGTCGAATCCGGACTGCGGGACATAACCGCCGTCAGACAGGTAGGAGGCGGACAGGTAAGCCTGGGTCTTGTCGGAGCCGCCGGAAGCGGACAGGTTGTATTCCTGACGGATACCCGGACGGAACACGTCGCGGGACCACTTGTCGTTCCACTTCAGGTCCTTGGCGGCCGGGTTCAGCTTGCCGCTCGCGTCGACGATGGCGTTGTCGGGAACGTTCTTGAAGATGTTGTAGGGACCGAGGACACCGAGGAGGTTCGCGGAAGCGTACTCGTTGGCCTGGGCGAGACCCATGACTTTGTTGTAGTACACCTGGTTGCGGATGGCTTCCCAAGCCAGTTCGTAGTATTCACCCGGATCGGTGATGATGTCGTACTCGGGAACGGCGCGGGAGTTCACACCCACCTTGGCGTCGAAGGTGATGTTCACCTTGCCTGCGGTACCGTGCTTGGTCGTGATGATGATGACACCGTTGGAACCGCGGGCACCGTACATCGAGTTCGCAGCCGCGTCCTTCAGGACGGTGATGGACTCGATATCCATGGCCGGGATGGAGTTCATGCTCCCTTCGTAAGGGACACCGTCAACCACGATAAGCGGAGAGGTGGAAGCACTCACGGAACCGAAACCACGGATCTGGATGCTGGCGCCGGAACCCGGCGTACCGGAAGAGCTGGCGGTCATCAGACCCGCGACGGCACCTTCCAGGGACTTGGAGATGTTGGAAGTCTGCATCTTCTCCAGCGCTTCGCCGCTGATCTGGGCGGCGGAACCGGTGAAGGAAGACTTCTTCTGGACACCGTAAGCCACGACGATGGTCTCATCGAGCATCTCGTTGTCGGCTTCGAGGGTCACATTGATGACAGCCCTTCCGTTCACGGGAATCTCGACGGAATGATAACCAAGGCAGCTGATGGCCAGCGACCCGTTGGCGGGAACGCTGAGGCGGAAGTTTCCAAGCGCATCGGTCATGGTGTAGACCGTCGCACTTCCCATGAGCTGCACGGCGGCACCAGAGACTGCTTCGCCGTTGCTTTCGCGTACTGAGCCGCTCACCTGGATATTCTGGGCGAATGCCAGCGTTCCCAGCGTGAGAAGCATCAACGAAAGAAAAACTTTGATTTTCTTCATAGGTTGAATTTTAATTAAACAATAATAAATAGTCGTAGTATTTTTTTCTAACCAACTTTACTACCTGCAAGTCTTCATTAAAACTGAAAATGGTCAAGCAGTTTTAACAGACGCAATTCAAGCCGCCAAGTTCGGTATAATTTTCGAAATATCCAAACAATCGAAATCAATCGGAAAGGGCATTCTGTGTGTCTGAATGCGTGTTTTTAATCTTTTTTTACGGAGAGTAAATATTTTTTACTTAACAAAACAGAGATTTTTGGGGCTTCTTACTTTCAATCTGTAAGTATTTTAAAAAAATAAAAAAATCGCAAACCGCTGCCTTTCACGTCTTTGCGCCCAATTTCAGCTTCCGGATGCACACACCGGTGTATATATACATCTTTTGTTATCTTTGCAGGTGATGCATCGACTGTTGAGATATGGCTGGATCCTGGTGACGGCGCTGCTGCTGGCCCTGCCGGCGGCAGCCGGGCCCGTGACGCCCGATCAGGCGGCACGGACCGCCCGGCGCGTGCTGCCGGGCGCGTCGCTCCGACGGGGGGATACCCGCACTGCGCCGGCGTCTCCTTATTATATATTCGATGGACCTTCGGGCGGATTCGCCCTGGTTGCGGCGGACGACGCGCTGCCGCCGCTGATCGCCTGGTCGCCCCGCGGCGACTGGCCGGAGGGGCCACTGCCGGAGAACCTCCGCGCGTGGATGGAGGCATGGACGATTCGCCCGCTCCAGGGAGGCCTTCCGCCGGCCCGGGAAGCGGTGCGCGGCGGGACGGGGAAACTGCTGGAAACGGCGAACTGGAACCAGACGGCGCCGTTCAACAACGCCTGCCCGGTGATCGGGGGACAGCGGGCGCTGACCGGCTGCAGCGCCGTGGCGCTGGGCATCCTGATGCGCTATCACCGCTGGCCCGAAAGCGGACGCGGAACGCACCCGGCTTACAATTATTACGTCAATTATCCGGTCAACGGCCAGAGCGTGGTCGGCACGGCGCCGGCCCAGAGTTTCGAGCGGCCCTACCGCTGGGACAACATGCCCCTGGACGTGACGGCCGCCACGCCCGCCTCCGCCGTCACCGAGATCGCGACCCTGCTGTACGACACCGCCATCCTGGCCCTGTCCTGGTTCGGGACCGCCGGCACGCCCGGATTCACCTACTGCCTGCCGGAGGCCCTCGCCGAATACATGGGGTACGACGCCGGCATGGAAGAGTACCACAAGTCCTATTACAGCGACAGCCAGTGGCTGCAGATGCTGTATGACAACATCGACGGCTGCGGCCCGGTCCTGTACAGCGGCCAGTCGGCCCAGGAAGGCCATGCCTTCATCATCGACGGCTACGACGCCGACGGCCTGCTGCACATCAACTGGGGCTGGGGCGGCCACGCCAACGGCTACTTCGCCTTCCCGAACTTCGACGCCTATACCCGTGACCACGCGGCCATCCTGGGCGCCCGTCCCGACCAGGGGGGCACCCCGGCCGTGCAGCTGTATGTGGACCGGATCTCCGAGGGCGAGGGCCTGACCAGCCCCGACAGCCGCTTCTCGGCCGGCCAGCCCTTCGAACTCAACTGCCGTTTCCTGTACAACGCCGCCAGCCGCGACTTCAGCGGCCGGGTCGCCTTCGCGCGCATCAACCGCGAGGACCGGATCGAGGAGATCGTCTCGGCCGAACAGACCCTGACCCTGCCTTCGAACGGATACATCGGCATCCGGGGCAACGCCACGGTCACCGAGATCAATTACGGCGACCGGATCGGCGTCGTCTACCGGACCGGGGACGGCACGCCCTGGGTCGTCGCCTGGGGCAACCAGGAGAACGGCACGGTGGGCTTGCTGCCGCTGATCGATTCCCACAGCCTCGCGGAAGCCACTTCGTACAGCTTTGAGAAGGGCACGCGCCGCCTGCGCCTGAAGACCAAGAAGTACACTTCCTGGACCCTGAGCGCGCCGGACGGCAGCGTCCCGGCCGGCGGCCAGGCCGACGACGGGACGATCACCCTTGAAACCGCCGCGCTGCCCAAGGCGACCTACACCCTCCAGCTCCGCTGCGGGGACGAACAGGCCAGCGTCCAATTCATCATGGGAGACAGATAAGATGCGCAAGACCGGAATTCTCATCCTGATGCTGATGGCCCTGTGCGCTTGCCAGGGGGCCTTGCGGATCACCGTGGACCGGGCGAATGTGGAGGTCGGACCGGGGCGGGAAGCCGTTCCCGTCCAGGTTTCCGTGACCGGAGACTGGACCGCCTCGGCCTCGGCGGACTGGATCCATCCCGGGGCCAGCCACGGCGCCGCGGGGGATTTCACCCTGACCATCACCGTGGATGCCAACGAAGAGGAAACGCCCCGCGAAGGGAGCGTCACCCTGATGGCCTTGGACATCAGCCAGCTCATCACCATCCGGCAGGCGGCGCTCCAGCTGCCGCCCCGGCAGTACGTGCGCATCCGTCACCACCGCGACATGCTGGAAGCGCCAGCTTTCGGCGGCGATCCGGCCCGTGCCGTCATCGACTGGGGAGACGGTCAGACCGAAACCTGGGCATCCGGCCTGGTCCACCGCTACGGCGCAGCGGGGGACTACGAGGTCGTCGTCGAAGTCCGGGGGGCTGAAACAATCAGCCAGACCGGAATCGACGGCCTGGCTGTTGTGGATCTGAGCGAATTCTAGAGGGTATCCTGCTTGAGCTTTTCGATGTACTGGTCGATCCGGCGCAACTCCGTCGGAATCTGCAGGTGCTGCGGACACTTGTCCAGGCACTCGCCGCAGGCGATGCAGTGGTCCGCCTGGCGCACCGATTCCAGGGTCTTGTCGTAGGCGGCCAGGAAACGGCGGCGCTGCCGCTCGTAATCCTTCTGCTCTTTGCTCTGGGCGTAGGTGCCCGCGCTGATGCGGCGGTTGTAGAACTGGAACACGCCCGGGATGTCGATGCCGTACGGGCAGGGCATGCAGTACTTGCAGTCCGTGCACCCGACGACCGGATACTGCTCCATCGAGACCGCGATGTTCTCCAGCAGGGCGAACTCCTTGTCGGTCAGCGGTTTGAAATCCAGGAAAGTATCCAGGTTGTCGCGCAGGTGGTCGATGTAGGTCATGCCGGACAGGGCGGTCATCACGTTCGGGAACGATCCGCAGAAGCGGAAGGCCCAGGAGGCGAGCGACTTGTACGGTTCGACTTCCTTCAGGGTCGCGGCCAGCGGGGCGGGCAGGTCGGCCAGGGCGCCGCCGCGAAGCGGCTCCATGATCACGACGGGAATGCCCCGTTTGGTCAGTTCCTCATACTGGAAACTCGCGTTGCAGTTGCGGCCGCTGGCGTGGTCCCAGTCGATGTAGTTCATCTGGATCTGGCAGAAGTCGAAATGGTATTTCTCATGCAGCTCCATCATCTCCATAAAGCCCTCTTCGTGCCCGTGGAAGGAGAATCCCAGTTTGCGGATGTGGCCCAGCCGGCGTTCCTCCAGCAGGTATTCGATCACGCCGTTGTTCCCGAAGCGGCTGTCGAAGGCGGCTTTGTTGGCCACCGAGTGCAGCAGGTAGTAGTCGATGTGGTCCGTCCCGTAATACTTCAGCGAATTCTGGTACATCTGGACCGACAGTTCGTAGGTCGGAACCGGGCGGATGTTCGACAGCTTGGTGGCGATGAAATAGCTGTCGCGCGGATAGCGCTGCAGGGATTTGCCGGTCGCGGCTTCGCTCTGTCCCTGCAGGTACACGGGGGCGGAGTCGAAGTAATTGACCCCGTTCGCCAGGGCCAGGTCGATCATCTCGTCCACCTTCTCCTGGTCGATCACCTGTCGCCCGTCGGCGTCGCGGGTCATCGGCCAGCGCATGCAGCCGTAGCCCAGCAGGCTGACGCCGTCGACATGGGTGGGCATCTCGCCGGAAGTGGCCTCGACGCTTTTTTTCTTATTGTCGGAAGCGCAGGCGGCCAGTCCCAGGGCTGCCGAGGCCGCGCCCGCTGTCTTCAAAAATTCTCTTCTGTCCATAATCCTAATGTTTCTGGTGTACGCTGATGCCATTGACGTGGATCGCGCTGATCGGGCGCGTCGGGCAAAGATATTCACAGGCGCCGCAGCCGATGCACTGGGCTTCGGCGACGACCGGGATGGATTTGCCGTCCTTTTCGATCATCGTGACGGCGCCGGTCGGGCAGTGACGGGTGCAGTTGCCGCAGCCGATGCAGAGCCCCGCATCGACGACGGCGGTACCGATCTTGATACCGAATTTCTCTTCACGCTTGACGGGAACGATGGCGCCGGCGGGGCAGACCTGCGAGCAGGCGGTGCACTCGGGACGGCAGTATCCATCCTCGTATCCCATCTGCGGCTGCATCAGGTGGCCCAGGTCCGTGCTGGGACGCAACACGTGGTTCGGGCAGGCGCTGATGCACAGCTGGCAGGCGGTGCAGTGGGCGTAGAATCCCGCGACGCTGCCGGATCCGAACGGGACCAGCCTTTCGCTGCGGCCCGGATCCTGCTTGGGCAGCACCACGGCCAGTCCGCCCTGGTTCTGGGCGTTGAGCGCCGCGGCGCCCAGCAGGAACGCCGACCCGGCGACGAAGGCCCGGCGGCCGGCATCCGCACCCTCTTTGGCGGGAGCGGCCGCTTCGGTCGCGGCGGCTTTCTTTCCGCCCCAGGTGCAGGTGTAGTTGATCGCACCGAACTTGCAGTCCTTGATGCAGTCAAAGCAGCTGACGCAGCGGCTGTAGTCGATGGTCTGGCTGGCGGAATCGATGCAGGAGGCTTTGCATTCCTTCTCGCATCCGTGGCAGTGCTTGCACTTGTCCGGATCGATGGTCACGCGGAACATGGCGAAGCGGCTGAAAAGGCTCAGCACCGTGCCGACGGGGCAGACGGTGTTGCAGTAGGCACGGCCCCAGCACCAGGCGCACAGGAAGATAGCGACGAGCGTCACGCCCGCCACCGCGGTGACGACCCAGGCGGTGCTGCCGCTGCCGATCCCGGCGATGCTGCGGACGATGCGTCCGTAGGCGCTGTACGGGGCCAGCAGGGCGATGAACACCTGGATGCCTGCGACGATCGCGGCCACGAACAGGGCCAGCACGATATAGCGAACCCATTTGCGCTCGGGGTTGAAGGCGAATTTCTTCTTGGGACCGATGCGGCGGCGCAGCCAGAGGACCAGGTCCTGGAAAATGCCCATCGGGCAGATGACCGAGCAGTACACACGGCCCAGCACCAGGGTGATCAGGGTGATTCCGACAATAACGCCGACGTTCAGGGCAAGACAGGAGGGGAGAAACTGGAGTTTGGCCATCCATCCCCACCACTGGTGGCCGATCCCGACAAACAGCAAGGTGATGCCGATCAGCATCAATGCCGCGAGGATTATACGGATTTTGCGTAACATAGGACAAATATAGGTAAAAATGTCGTACTTTTGCAGGATATAGACACAAAAGACATGACTTCAAAAGAAATCAGACAGCAATTTCTGGATTTTTTCGCCGGCAAGGGGCATACCGTCGTCCCCTCGACGCCCATGGTCGTCAAGAATGACCCGACCCTGATGTTTACCAACGCCGGCATGAACCAGTTCAAGGACATCTTCCTGGGGAACAGCAAGTCCGCCTTCAACCGGGCGGCCGATTCGCAGAAATGCCTGCGCGTCAGCGGCAAGCACAACGACCTCGAGGAGGTCGGCCACGATACCTACCACCACACCATGTTCGAGATGCTGGGCAACTGGAGCTTCGGCGACTACTTCAAGAAAGAAGCCATCGCCTGGGCCTGGGAACTCCTGACGGAAGTCTACAAACTCCCCAAGGACCGTCTCTACGCCACCGTCTTCGAGGGCTACGCCCCCGACGGCCTGGGCTGCGATGAAGAAGCCCGCAACTACTGGCTGCAGTATCTGCCCGCCGAACGCGTGATCGCCGGCAACAAGCACGACAATTTCTGGGAAATGGGCGACACCGGCCCCTGCGGCCCCTGCAGCGAGATCCACATCGACCTGCGCGACGAGGCCGACCGCGCCGCCGTCCCCGGCGAGAAGATGGTCAACCAGGGCCATCCCCTGGTCATCGAGATCTGGAACCTCGTGTTCATGCAGTTCAACCGCAAGGCCAACGGCTCGCTGGAACCGCTGCCCGCCAAGCACGTAGATACGGGCATGGGGCTCGAGCGCCTCTGCATGGCCATCCAGGGCAAGAAGAGCAACTACGACACCGACGTGTTCACGGGCATGATCGCCGCCATCGAACGCCTGAGCGGCGTGGCCTACGACCCGCAGACCCAGGTGGGCGTGGCCATGCGCGTGATCGCCGACCACATCCGGGCCATCAGCTTCTCCATCACCGACGGACAGCTGCCCAGCAACGTGAAGGCCGGTTATGTCATCCGCCGCATCCTGCGCC
>JAFTDE010000036.1 GCA_017454335.1 Bacteroidales bacterium
CGGGCACGACCATGGTATCCCAGCCCTTGTCGTCAAAGGAGGCATTCCAGAATCCGGTGGGGCGCTGGTCGGCGCTGTTGACCCAGTTGAATTTCCAGTTGCCGTGCAGGGTGAGGTAGTTGGCGGAAGCCTCGGGCGCCGTCACAGCCTCACCGGCTCCGAACGCGAAATAATTCGTGTGCATCGGGGCGCGGTTGACCTCGTTGAGCGTCGGGTCCTGCCACTCCTTGAAGGTCTGGGCGGATGCGCCCAGTGCCAACAGGCAGAAGATGGTTGAGATGATGGTTTTTTTCATTGGAGCGAAGTGTTATTTGTAGTCTTTGATGTTCCATTCGTCCAGCCACTCGAGATACGGGGTGCCGTCCTGTTCGAACTGGATGGGGAGCCAGATGTAACGGGCGTCGATCGGGTTGCGGGGACGCCAGATATCGGCCATGAAGATGAACAGGTCCTTCTTGCCGGGGACCGGCAGGATGAAGGTGCTCTGCCCGCCATAGGTAATCTCGGACTTCTCGCCGCGGCAGGGGTTCGGATGCTGGGTCCAGGGCCCGAAGATCGAAGGCGCGGAGAACATCCGGGCGGCATTCGGGTCCCAGCCCGTACAGCCGGAGGTGATCATCCAGTACGTACCGTTGCGCTTGAAGATGGCGGGGGCCTCGTTGTGGCCGGCCGGCGCCACGCGGACGTAGCGGCCGCTGTGGCTCTGGTAATCGTCGGACAGTTCGGCGATATTGAGGGTCAGGTTCTCCTCGGCGGCGTAGATGTGGTAGGCCTTGCCGTCGTCGTCCACGAACAGGGTCATGTCGCGGGACATCTGTCCGCCGGCGAAATCACGCTTGTAGTACAGGCCCTTGGAGATGGCCTCCAGCCACTCGGGAGTCCAGGAACGGGGGATCTCCTGCAGGGCGTCGATGTAGGCGAGGTCGGCATCGGTCACGTTCTCGGCGGGGATGCCCGGATTGACGCGGCCGGATCCGATATAGGTGTACGGGCCCGTGACGTTGTCACTGACGGCGACGGCGGCGCGGGCCGCGCTGTAGCCCCGGCCCCGGAGTTCGAGGTGGAACCACATCACGAACTTGCCGGTCTTCTTGTTGTAGATGACCTTGGGGCGCTCCAGCGTGCAGCCGCGCGTGATGTCGCTGGCGGGATCGTCGGAGACGCTGAGGGCCACGCCCTCATACTTCCAGTTCACGAGGTCCTTGGAGGAATAGCAGGTCACCCCCACGAAGGCGCTGCTGGAACGCTCACCCTTGTGCTCGCCGAACCAGTAGAAAGTACCGTCATGGACGAGGATGCCGCCGCCGTGGGCGTTGATATGCTCCCCGCGGTCGTCCGGCCAGATCTCGCCGGAGCGGATCGGCTGGTCGGTGTAGGGAGAACAGGCGGATGCAATGGCCCCGAAGAAGGCCACCAGCACCGGGATGATAGGTTTGAGGACAAGTCTCATAGGCGGGTTTATTTGGAATTTTGGTAGACGCGGACGTAATCGATGCAGTAGCGCTGCGGCCAGTTGGAGCCCGACGGATCCCCGCCGTTCTGGCCTCCGATGGCATAGTCGAGCAGGATGTAGTGCGCAAAGTCCGGATGGTCGTTGCTGAAGGGATTCTCGGTGTTGCCGCGGAAACCGCCGTTGACAGTCTCCGACAGGTCTACCACGTTGAGCACCTCGCCGTCGAGCAGCAGGACGAGCCGCTCGGGCGACCAGTCCATCGTCCAGACGTGGTACTTCTCCACCCAATCGGGATCCTTCTCGAGGAAGCGCGAGAGCGGATGGTGCGTCGTGCGCCACTTGGAACCGCCGTTTTCGGAGCCCCAGGCGGCATTCGCCAGGATGGTCGGAGTGTCCCGGACCAGGTAGTACTCCATCACGTCGATCTCGCCGCAGAACGGCCAGCCCCAGCGGTTGCCGAGGGTCCAGATGGCGGGCCAGGAGCCCTTCTCGACGGAGATCTTGGCACGGACCTCCAGCTTGCCGTACTTGAAGGTGAAGCTGTTGCGCGTGTTCACGCTGCCGGAGGTGTACTCGGCCACCTTGCGGGAGCGCTTCCAGTCACGCGCCGGCGCGTTCGGATCGTAGTTCGGATTCTCGACAATCTCCTTGCGCGCTTCCAGGACCAGGACGCCGTTCTCGACGAAACAGTTCTCTTCCTTGTACCATTGGTGCTCCTGGTTGCGCACGAAACCCAGTTCGTAGGACCAGTCCGGTCCGGGACGGCCGTCGACGTTGAACTCGTCGTGCCAGACCAGCGTCATCCCGTCGTACTGGGTCGGCAGGTCATGGCGCGGGACCGGTTTATAGGCCTGGCGCCCCGCTCCGCATCCTGTCAGAAAACAACAGGCTGTCGCGGTGAAAAGAAACAAGCAGAGGACTCTTCTCACGGTTATTATATCTTTTTACGCAAATATAATAAAAGATTCATATCAGGGCAAGTTCCCTGATATGAATCTTTTCCGGATGTCAGACTACTTCGTAGCAGACTGGTCAGCCTCGATCGGCCAGTAAGGATTCTGGTAGATCGTGGATGCGGCAGCATCCTTGCCCGTCGGCGAGGCAAGCAGCAGGTGCGAGATACCGATCGGGTTCAGGTAGTACGCCATCCGCCAGGTC
>JAFTDE010000037.1 GCA_017454335.1 Bacteroidales bacterium
GACAGCAGGAAGACCGTTCCGCCTTAGAAAGCGGACGACATCATCGGTTAGGCTTGCGAACTCCTCCTGCGAGAGATTCTTGCAATCAAAGTCCAAATCCTCGGAAAACCGGTCTATCTGCCTGAGGAGTCGTAGGGCGGTGCCGCCGATAAATGTCAGTTTCCCAATTAGAGAGTGGGAGGATAAATAGTCCAGGACCATCAGCTCCAGGTATTCCTTATAGAGTTGGATGTCCGTGTCCGGACTTTCCGGAAAACCGGGATAAAATGCTCTGATGTTTTGCAGGTCAAGCATAGGTATTCTCCATTACTGCGGCTCTTTGTGATAGAGCCCTATTGTCAAATCGCTCTAAATAGGCACGGAAACGCTTCCAGTCAAACTCTTCGCGCATGGCATCCCTGTCAAGGCGAAGATTCTCCATATCGCGATCCGATTTGTATTCAGGGTGGAAGTAAAGCAGGTCCAGCAGGGCTTTCTCCGGGGTTGCCATAAGAGAGGGCAAACCGTCCCTCGGCTGGAGGGGCTTATACCCGAAAAACAGGTTCGGGGAAACGTGCCGATAGGAATAATAACCGATCGGGGTGTCAAATACGGCGGTCTTCAGCGTACTCACGGATGTGAGCGCAAGGACAGTTTCAGGGATTATTTCGTACCACGAGAGGACATACTCCAGGCTGAGGTAGGACGGACAATAGATTTTACCGGCCGCAGCCATACGCACGTCCGCCCTTCCTGCCTCATCGGGGAAAAGGTACCAGCCCTGGCGGATGCGCAGGATTTTTTCCTCGCCCTTCCAGCGCCTGAGATTGGAGGAAAGGCTGTTGTCGCTGCTTCTCTCTATACTGTTTAAGGAAAAAACACCTTGCCCCGAGTATAGCTTTTTGAATTCGTAATAGTTCATTATATTTCCGAAACTGTGTAAATATACACAATTTCGGAAATAAAACAAAGGGTTAGACAAAGACAATCACTGATAATGTAGTCCGATGATCCATTGGGGGAGGTATCCCCCAAACCCCATGAAAAAAGGCTGACCGCAAGGTCAGCCTTTTTTCATTCGGAGTATCGTGATTACTTCGTGACCAGAACGGCGACGCGGTTCTCGGCAACGATCGGGGAGACAGCCTCGGTGTCACCCTTGTAATCGGTAACGATGCGCTCGCGGGCGATGCCAGCCTTGACGAGGGCCTCGGTGACGATCTCGGCACGCTTCTGGGACAGAATGAGGTTGCCCTTGGTGGTACCCGTGTTCTTGTCGGCGTAACCGGTGACGGTGCAGACAGCCTCGGGATACTTGTTCATGATCTCGATGATGTGGTCGATCTTCGGCGTCTCGGAAGGACGGATGTCGGTTCTGCCGATGATGAAGAAGACATGCTCCTCAGCGGCACGGGCGGCAGCACGGGCAGCGGCCTCGGCGGCAGCACGCTCAGCAGCGGCACGCTCGGCGGCGGCACGCTCGGCAGCGGCACGCTCGGCAGCTTCGCGGGCGGCGCGCTCGGCGGCAGCCTTGTCGGCGGCAGCCTTGTCAGCAGCGGCCTTCGCGGCGGCGGCAGCCTCGGCGGCGGCAAGGGCGGCAGCGGCCTCAGCCTTTCTGCGGGCCTGGCCCAGCGTGAACTTCAGACCCAGGAGGGCGCTGATGTTGTAGTCGAAATCGAGAACGGTCTTGCCGATCTGCCAGGCCTCGCCGGTCTTGGAGTTGAACTTGTCGGTCAGGACATTGTCAACAACCTCGAGGGAGAGCTTGACAGCGTCGCTCAGACGGATGTCGAGACCACCACCGAAACGGCCGGTGAAGGAAGGAAGCGTACCGTCCCACAGTTTGTTCTTGGTCGGGAAGTCAGCCTTGACGCCCTGGGCCTCCTGGTTGTTGAACGCGACGTTGCCACCGATACCTGCGAAGATATACGGATTGAACAGGCGCGAGGACTTGTAGTCTGCGAAGATGTTGCAGATGTCCAGGACGGCGTCAGCGTTCAGCTGGCCATAGTTCCACTTGTAGATCTTGCCGATTCCGGGAAGGGAACCCTTGCCCTGGAAACCGGAGAGCTCTCCGCGGAGGGAGAAGACAGGGGTGAACTGATAGCCGGCGCTGAGGGCGACGGTCGGATAGGAAAGCAGGTCGGCAAACTTGGCCTCACCTGCAGTGTAGGTCGCTCCGGCCTTGATTCCGAGGTTCCAGTCCGGATAGAACGTTTCCTGTGCGAGCGCAGTCGTGCTGAGCACCAGAAGAGAAGAAATGACGAATAATGCTTTTCTCATAATTATTAAAATTTAATGACTAATCGTGTATTATCGCGCAATATTACGGATTTTTCATAAGAACTCCAAATTTTCTTGGGAATATTGCACATACGCACCTTTTATTATATAAGGGGCTCCGGACACGCCCTCCGGAATTTTGAAAAAAAAGCGCCGAAGATGCAACGTCACCCCGCTGGTTTGCATCTTTTATCAGGTAACCTTTGTGCTCAAAGGCCCGAAAAAATAGTGTAAATAAGTTGCATAAGTAAAAAAAAGTACATAAATTTGCGCGTTGATATATCCCTTTTGATGGGGGTATTGTAGACAAAAACGAAGGAAAAAAACGATAAATTATTTTATAGTTAAACTTTTTTTAATTTTAATTCCTTATGAACAAAGTTATTAGAATGGCATTGGTGTGCGCCTTCGCAGGTGCCGCACTTCTGTACTCTGGCTGTACTAAGGATTTCTCCAGCGACATCAAGGAGATCGACACTGACCTCACTGCGTTGCAGGGTCAGGTTGCCAACCTGAACACTTCACTGGAGCAATTCAAGACTGCAGCCAACAACGCCATCGAGGCCAACAAGACCTTGATCGCCCAGAAAGCGGATGCTTCTACCGTTTCCGCCCTGCAGACCCAGGTCAACAACCTCCAGTCTGTCCACGCTGCCGACAAGGCCGCCCTGCAGAATGCGATTAACGAGCTCAAGCCGCGCGTTGATGCTGTTGAGGACGACATCGTCTCCCTGCTGAGCGATGTCGCTGCCGCCCAGGATGACATCACCTCCATCCAGGCCGACATCGAAGAACTGAAGGCCGCGAAGACCGCTTTCGACGGCAACGTCGAGGATCTCCTCGCCCAGATCGGTGCCCTCGCCAGCCGCATCACCAGCATTGTTGCCACCCCGGCCCTCGCTGATGTTATTCAGACCTATGCCCTGGGTGCCAACGACACCACCATCTTCTCCGCTGCTTTTGACATCCGTCCGAAAGAGGCTGCCGAGTCCATCGACAAGAGCAATGTCGAGGTTATCCTGAAAGAGGGTAAGAACCGTGCTGCCATCAACGTGACTGTCAAGCCGACGAAGGTTGAGGTTGACGCTGCCAAGGGTGTTGTCAATGTGTACGCTATCGTTCCGGATCTCCCCGCTCTCGGTGCTGGCAACGAGCTGTTCTATTCCCTCGATTTCTTCGGAAAGGACAACGCCGACTCCACCTATCATGTGATGTCCGAGTTCCAGGATGCTACGATCAACGCTACCCCGAACAATGTGCTGACCCTCTATAAGCTTGTCAAGAACAACGCTGAGGTCACCGCTGCTCCGACCATCGCCAAGGAAGTTCCTTACGATGCCGCTGACAGCCAGTTCAAGCCTTTCGATGGCTACTCCATCAAGGTGAAGATCGGTGACGGCTTCCTCGAGCCCGCTGACGCCGCCGCTCTGCTCGGCTTCCCTGCCGCCAAGATGGCCGTCCGTGACTCCATCGGTTTCGCTGCCGGTACGCCGACCAAGGGCGCCACGAAGATCGATACCGCTGCTTTCAACACCTCGATCGCCATCAGCAACGTCGCCACCGCGAAGACCAAGATCAACGCCATGGAGACCATGACGATGTACTATGCCATCGGTTCCGCCGTTCCTGCCGCTGCTGTGACTCCGGCCCTGGTTGCTACCTACAAGATCATCCCGAGCGTGAAGTCTCTCGGTACGCTTGCCAAGCAGACCATCAAGTGGAACTTCGTCGAGGGTAACCGCACCGTCCAGAACGTGACCCTGTACGAGTCCGCTCCGTTCACTCCGGATCCGGCTTACACCGGCACCTTCGATGCGTCCCGTGCCACGAAGGGCAACACCGCTGTCATGCTGACCCCGGCCGCCCAGGTTATCGGTATCTCCGGTACCAGCACCGCTTTCGTCCGCATCAACAACTTCCCGATGCACACCGAGGGTGGCACCTACAAGGTCCACAACATGAACTACACCGACCCGTCCTACGCTCCGGCCGATACGCTGGTTCTCGACTTCGAGGTTGAGGTGACCAAGTTCCCTGGTGACACCGTGATCACGATGCCTGACTCCGCTTACAAGATCACTGCGATCCCCGCTCCTGCGAAGACCTTCGCCGTCGACTTCATCAAGAACGCTATCGCTCCGGCTGATACCGTCAAGTTCTACGGTGACCTGAAGACCTCCGCGACTCCGATCTACACCGCTTTCGACGGTGCTGCCGCTTACACGGTTGACTCTGTCGTTGTCTTCAACGCCAAGGGTGTCCGCGAGGGTACTGTCGCCGGTGTTACCGCAACGAAGAACTCCCTGGCCTTCCCGGCTGCTACGCTTGAGTACAACAAGACCTACAAGGCCTATGTCAAGCACGCTGCTTTCGGTGGCATCACCTACAAGTACACCCAGAACATCGTCGTCGCTCCGGCTGACTTCCACCTGGGAACCTCTGCTTACGTGATCGAGGGTAACATCGTTCCGATCGAGGGTGACTCCACCACGACTCCGGGCGTCTACTCCATCAAGAAGGCTTACCTGAGCAAGTACCTCCGCGTCGTTGACTCCAATGGCAACCTGGACAACACCGCCGGTCTGACCGTCGACGCTGACATCACCGCTCCTGCTGCTTACGAGGATTCTACCCTCTTCAAGTATGCCGGTGGCATCTGGGGTGCCGCGAACACCACGCTCGGCAACGCTGTCTTCCAGCCTGGTACTTCCCACACGGTTACCGACGGTATCCTCTCCAGCGCCGATTCCCTCACCTGGAACACCTACGTTGGACGTGAGATCAAGGTCAAGGCCGTCCTGAAGGCCGGTGCCCAGCGCGTCGACTCCATCACCCTGACCCTCAAGACCGAGAAGCCTATCAAGGCTGAGACCACGGGTGCGATCGCGATCAACCGTACTGTCGGCCAGAACGATACCGTCATCCTCGCCAAGAAGATGAAGATCACGGGTATCCTGAATCCGACCCAGAACCTGGTCAACCCGACCACGGGTGCCATCGCCGGAACTGTCAACTACGGTGTCGTTATCGATGCTGATCCTGCTGCGACTGTCAGAGGTGCTGTCAGCACTGAGGCTGAGCGTGACATGGTCAACAACACTGAGTACAAGCTCATCGATAAGGACGGCGACGGTCACATTGATGCCATTGTCATCATCGGTGACTCCGCGAACCCGACTGTCAAGTTCAAGGTTCCTGTCGAGGTTGGTTACTATCTTGACTACAACCATGTCGCTACCGAGAAGGTTACTGTCGAGGTTGTCGCTACCGGTTCCTATTAATCGATAGATTAACCCAACTACCTGATAAAGGGGTGTCCGATCGGACACCCCTTTTTCATTGATATTTCTTATCTTTGTAACCATGTTCCGTATTCCGCAAATCATCCGTCCGGTCCTTGTTCTCGCCGTGACAGCACTCCTTGCAGGCTGTGCGGGGCGGCATGCCGATTCCGGGGGAGAACTGCCCGGGACGGCAGCCCTGATGCGTGCGGTTCCTTCGGATGCGTTCTCCGTCATGGCCGCTGCGCATGCCGCCGACCTGATGGAGTTGCTGGATTCCGCCGATGCCTTGCGGGAACTTGACCTGGGGCGCGTTTTACGCCGCCGTGCCGTCCTTTCTTCCAATTACGACGGCCGGGTGGAGCGTCTGCTGGTCCTGGAAGTGGCCGGGGATACGACCTTCGTTCCGGATCTGTCCTGTCTGGGCAGTGCGGCCCGCATGAGTCTTTCGCCCGATTCCCAGTTGCTGCTGATCAGTGAGTCCGCCAACCTGCTCGGTGCTGCCCTGCGGCATCTGCGGGCCGGGTCCTCCATCCTGGAAGCGCCCGGTTTTACGGATGCCCTGCGTGCGGCAGGACATGAACCCTGTCTGATCCTGAAGAATGCCGGCGTGGACCGCTGGCCGGTTACTTTTCCGCAGATTCCCGGACTGACGCCCCGCCATCTGCTGAATTTCGTCCGCAATGCGACCCGCTGGACCGTTGTCCTGCCGGAGCTGAATCATCGCGGACAGCTGCGTGTCCTTCCGGTCCAGGAAGAGAAAGATACCTATTATATGGCTGCGTTTGGATCGCTTGACGCATCTTCCAGCCAGTTGCCTGCCATTCTGCCGGCCGAAACGGATTTCGCCGTGTCACTTCCGTTGTCGAAGGCGGAAGATTATCTGGAGGCGCGGGAGCGGTGGCTGGACGCCAACATGCAGCTGGTCCGTTACAACAAGGCCCTGGACGAACTCCGGAAGAAGACGCGCAGCAATCCGCGCAGCTGGATCCTCTCGCAGGGGATCCGTGAACTGGCCCTGGTCCGCTGGGACGGCAGCGAGATCCTGGCCTGTCGGACCGACCGTCGCGCCCGCACGGTCGAAACCGGCCCCAACCCCGCTCCGGATTATTTCGGGATGCTGTTCGGAAATCTCTTCGATCTGCCGGACGAATCCACTTGCTGTACTTTCGGCAAATGGACGCTGGTCGGGAGTGTTGCAGATCTGGAAAAATTTGTAACTTGCGAATCCCGGCTGGAATCGGTTCCGTGGTCGGAGAAGAACAAACTGGCCGTCGTGTATACTCCGGAAGGGACCCTTTGCTGGACCCGCCAGGGTATTGAAATCAAAATGAACTGAGCATTATGGAATTCAAGTCTGTCAATAAGATCCTCCAGGCGAGTTTCCAGGAGAACTGGGAGCGTTATGCCTTGTCCAACTACCAGGGGACGACCCTCTGTTACAAGGATGTCGCCACGCGTGTCCGCTGGCTGCACATCGCTTTCGAACACTGCGGTCTGCAGAAAGGGGACAAGGTGGCGCTTTGTTCGCGGAATCAGGCGAACTGGGGCGTCTGCTTCCTGGCCGCCATGACCTATGGTGCCGTGCCTGTGCCCCTCCTGCATGAATTCAAGCCGGAGAACATCCACTTCCTGGTGAACCACAGCGAGGCGAAGGTGCTGTTCGTGGACGAGGTGATCTGGGAGGGCCTGTCCGAGACGGAAATGCCGGACCTGCAGGTCATCGTGCAGATGAACACGCTGCAGCTGCTGTACGCCAAGGATCCCGAGAATGCCAGTTTCATCGCAGGTATTCCCGAACTGTTCCGCCAGCAGTATCCGGACGGATTCCAGCCCTGCCACCTGGATTATTATGAGGACCAGCCGGACGAACTGGCGCTGATCAACTATACCTCCGGCACGTCCGGATTCTCCAAGGGCGTCATGCTGTCGTACCGGAATGTCTATGCCAACCTGCGCTGCGCCCGCTACGAGGCGGAGCCGCAGATGAACTGCGAATCCGAAGTAGTTTCGATGCTGCCTTCGGCACACATGTACGGCATGATGTTCGAGTTCCTCTTCGAGATGACGATCGGTGCGCACGTCCATTTCCTGACCCGTGTTCCCAGTCCGAAGGTCATCCTGAAGGCTTTTTCCGAGATCCATCCGGACATCATCATCGCGGTGCCGCTGATCATCGAGAAGGTGTACAAGTCGCAGATCAAGCCCCTCGTGGACCGCAACAAGTTCTATCTGAGCATCCCGATCCTGGGGCAGGCGGTCCAGAAGAAGATACGCAACGGACTGATCAACGCATTCGGCGGCCGTTTCGAGGAGGTGATCCTGGGCGGCGCCGCCTTCAACCCCGAGGTCGAGACCTTCCTGCGCAAGATCCATTTCCCCTTCACGGTCGGTTACGGCATGACGGAATGTGCGCCGCTGATCACCTACGCCAAGTGGTACCGGACCAAGAAGGGATCCTGCGGCCGTCCCATCGGCGGCTGCCAGATCCGCATCGATTCCAAGAATCCGCACAAGGAACCCGGCGAAGTCCAGATCAAGGGCGACAATGTCTTCATGGGATACTACAAGAACCGCGAGGCGACCAAGGCGTCGTTCACCAACGACGACTGGTTCAAGACGGGGGACATCGGCGTCATGGATTCGGAAGGATACCTGTACCTGCGCGGACGCTCCAAGTGCATGATCCTGGGGCCGTCGGGCCAGAACATCTATCCCGAGGAACTCGAGGCGGTCATCAACAACGTCAGTTACGTGGTGGATTCGCTGGTAATCGACGATGACGGCGGCCTGACGGCGCTGATCTATCCGGATTACAAGCAGGCGACGCTGGACGGCATGACGGGCGAGGAACTGGAGGAACGCATCCAGACTTCGCTGCCCGAGATCAACAAGCTCCTGCCCTCCTATGCGAACATCCGCAAGATCGAGTTCCTGCCCGAGGACTTCGAGCGCACCCCCAAGAAGAGCATCAAACGATATCTATACCAACGCAAGTAATGAACAAATTCGACGACAAATACCTGCAGATGGCGGCCATCTGGGCCCAGAATTCCTATTGCAAGCGCCGCCAGGTGGGCGCGCTGATCGTCAAGGACCGGATGATCATCTCGGATGGTTACAACGGTACGCCGTCGGGCTTCGAGAACATCTGCGAGGACGAGAACGGCGTGACCAAACCCTATGTGCTGCATGCCGAGGCCAATGCCATCTCCAAGGTGGCCAAATCCGGCAACAGCGCCGAGGGCTCCACGCTATACATCACGGCTTCGCCCTGCATGGAGTGTGCGAAACTGATCATCCAGGCCGGTATCCGCCGCGTCGTCTATCGGGACGAGTATCGCCTGACGGACGGGGTGGACCTGCTGCGCCGGGCCGGTATTGAAGTCGAAAAAGTGGACTGAGCCTATGCAGAAGAATACATGGCTGGTCGCCCTGCTGGGCGTGCTGATCGGCGCGCTGCTGGTGCTGACCATCGACAAGTGGGTCGGAAACCGCCGCCTGCGCGTGCAGCAATCGGACTGGAGCAAACTCAATCTGGTCCTGCAGCAGGTGGATGAGAATTATGTGGACAGCGTGGACCACGCCTCGGTCGGGGAAGCCGCCATCGTGGCGGCGCTGGCCAAGCTGGATCCGCATTCGATTTATATGCCTCCGACTACGCTGGAGGAATCGGAAACCGAGCTGGCCGGCAATTTCGACGGCATCGGCATCCAGTTCAACGTGCCGAACGACACGGCCATCGTGCTGGAGGTGATTCCCGGCGGGCCGTCCGAGAAGATCGGCTTGCAGCCCGGTGACCGCCTGCTGCGGGTGAACGAAACCAATATCGCGGGCGTCAAATTCCCGCAGGACAGCATCGTGGGGCGCATCAAGGGCCCGGCCGGAACCAAGGTGACGGTCACCGTGGGGCGAGGAAAGGACCTGATTCCCTTCGAAATCACCCGCGGCAAGATTCCCCTCCATTCGGTGGACGCCGCCTTCATGCTGGACGATACGACCGCGTATCTCAAACTGTCCAAGTTCTCCCGGACTTCGTTCAACGAGGTGGGGGAGGCGAGCCTCAGCCTGCTGGACCAGGGCATGAAGAAGATGATCTTCGACCTGCGCGGCAATACCGGCGGATTCTTCGACCAGGCGCTGAACCTGTCGAACCTCTTCCTGCACCGGGGCCAGCAGATCGTCTATATGGAAGGGCTGCACCGTAAGCGTGAAGATTACAAGGCGGACGGACGCGGCATCCTGCAGGATGTCCGGCTGGTCGTGCTGATCGACGAGGGCTCCGCTTCTTCGAGCGAGATCCTCTCCGGTGCGCTGCAGGACAACCACCGCGCGACCATCGTCGGCCGCCGCTCCTTCGGCAAAGGGCTGGTCCAGGAGCCCGTCTATTTCAGCGACGGATCCGGCCTGCGCATTACCGTGGCGCGTTTCTACACGCCTTCGGGGCGCTGTATCCAGAAACCCTACGGCGAGGATTACGACTACGAGGTCCTGCGCCGCTACGAGGGCGGGGAGATGCTGGCGGCGGACAGCATGAAGGTCGAGAACGGCGGCATCCTCCCGGATGTGTTCGTGCCCATCGATACGACCCGTGCCTCGCGCTTCTTCATCGACTGCCGCAACAAGGCGACGACGATGCGCTTCGCCTCCGCCTTCTTCGATGCACACCGGGAAGAACTCGGCGCGATCGACGATTTCAATGCCCTGATCCGCTTCCTGGACCGTTCCGACCTGGAACGCCAGTTCCTCGATTTCGCACAGAAGGTGGACGGCCTGACCCCCGCGGCCGGGGGCTGGGGCGAAGACAAGCCCTATCTGATGGCGCAGGTGCGCGCCCTGGTCGGCCGGTACAGCAAATTGGGCGACAATGCCTATTATCACCTGTACCTGCCCGTTGACCGGGATGTCGCGGCGGCTATTGCGCTATAAACTGATACAGGATATACCCCGTCTGACGGGCGGGTGCGCCGGGATCCGAGGAGAACTTGGACAGGCGCGCCGCGCGGATGGCGAAACTGCGCAGGCAGTTGTCCGCCGCGGATTCGCTTTCGTCCACCTTGGCCAGGACCACCGTCCCGGCGTTGTCCACCGTGATGTTCACCTTGACTTTGCCTTCCCCGTAGCAGCGGTAGGCAGGGATCGGCAGGTGACTGGCCCGGCGGCCGGTCAGTTCGTACGAGAGGACGGAGGGACCGGAATAATGGTTTTCTGCGGGGGGATCGGGATCCTTGGTCCCGGCGGGATCCGGTCCCGGATCCGCCACGTCCTCGTCCGGGGCGGAGAATCCGCCGGACAGTTCCTGCTGCAGGCGCTCGGCGTCGGCATACAACTGCGCGGCGTCCGTGTTCCGGTCGTCGCGCAGTTCGCCCCGGTTGACGGCGATGTTGCGGATCGGCGTGGTGCCGACGCCCTGTTCGGCCAGCATCTCTTCCAGCTGGCGGTTGACTTCCTGTTTGAATTCGAGTTCCTGCTGCAGGCGTTCGATCTCTTCGAGTTTGGAAAAATCCAGCACGAACGAAGTTTCGCTCCGCAGCTGACGGCCCAGTTGCACGACCAGCAGGATGATCAGCACCGCCAGGTGTACAATGACGGTGACGTACAATCCTGCCCGGTCGGCTTTGGGAATCCGTCTCACTGCGCCTTCTTCAGCTCTTTCTCGATGGCGGTCGTGATGAGGTCGATGGCGACCTTGTTGTGGCCGCCCTGGGGGATGATGATATCCGCGTAGCGCTTGCTGGGCTCGATGAACTGCAGGTACATCGGTTTGACCGTGCGCGTGTAGCGCTCGATGACCCAGTGGACGTCCTTGCCGCGCTCGGAGATGTCGCGGGCCATGACGCGCATCAGGCGGTCGTCGTCATCCGCATCCACGAAGATCTTGATGTCCATCTGGTCGCGGAGTTCCGGGCAGTTGAAGATCAGGATGCCTTCGATGATGATGACGTCGGCCGGCTCGACCGTGACCGTCTCGGTCTTGGACCGGCTGCAGGAGATGTACGAATACACCGGCTGGTGGATGGTCTTGCCGGATTTCAGCTGGGACAGCTGGTCGCACAGCAGTTCCCAGTCGATGGAATCCGGGTGGTCGAAGTTGTGGGCACGCTTCTCCTCGTCGGTCAGGTCGCTGGAGTCCTTGTAGTAGGAATCCTGCGGGATGACGACGACTTTTTCGTGTCTCAGGCGGCTGGTGATGGCTTTGACCACCGTCGTTTTGCCGGAGCCGGATCCACCGGCGATACCAATGACTAACATGGCTTTTCCTTGCTAGAATTCGCAGTTCTTGGGGGTACGCGGGAAGGGGATGACGTCCCGGATGTTGGTCATGCCGGTGACGAACAGCAGCAGGCGCTCGAATCCCAGGCCGAATCCGCTGTGCGGGCAGCTGCCGAAGCGGCGGGTGTCGAGGTACCACTCGAGGGTGCGGCGGCTCATCTTCAGCTCGTCGATGCGGGTCTCCAGCTTCTGCAGGTCGGCTTCGCGCTCGGATCCGCCGATGATCTCGCCGATCTTCGGGAAGAGGATGTCCATGGCGCGGACGGTCTTGCCGTTCTCGTCCTGCTTCATGTAGAAGGCCTTGATGTCCTTGGGATAGCCCGTCAGGATGACCGGACGCTTGAAGTGCTTCTCGACCAGGTAGCGCTCGTGCTCGCTCTGCAGGTCGACGCCCCAGTACACCGGGTATTCGAACTGCACGCCGTTCTTGACGGCTTCTTCCAGGATGCGGATGCCCTCGGTGTACTCCAGCCGCACGAAGTCGGTGGAGATGACGCTCTTCAGGCGCTCGATCAGGCCGCCGTCCTCGCCGCCCGTGCCGTTGTCATAGCGGTCGTTGAGGAACTTGATGTCGTCATAGCAGTTCTCCAGGGCGTAACGGACCAGGTGTTTGATGAAGTCTTCGGCCAGGTCCATGTTGTCTTTGATGTCGTAGAAGGCCATTTCCGGCTCGATCATCCAGAACTCCGCCAGGTGGCGCGGGGTGTTGGAATTCTCGGCCCGGAAGGTCGGACCGAAGGTGTAGATCTCGCCCAGCGCCGTGGCGCCCAGCTCGCCTTCCAGCTGGCCGCTGACGGTCAGGGAAGTCTGCTTGCCGAAGAAGTCCTTGCTGAAGTCCGGCTGGCCCTTCTTGTTCTTGGGGACGTTGTTCAGGTCCAGGGTCGTCACCTGGAACATCTGGCCGGCGCCTTCGGCGTCGGAAGCCGTGATCAGCGGGGTGTTCAGGTAGACAAAGCCCTTGGAATGGAAATACGAGTGGATGGCGAAGGCCATCTGGCTGCGCAGGCGCAGGATGGCGCCGAAGGTGTTCGTGCGCGGGCGCATGTGCGCGACCGTGCGCAGGTATTCAAAGGAAGTGTCCTTCTTCTGCAGCGGGAAACGCATCGGATCGCAGGGGCCGTACACCTCGATCTCATCCGCCTGGATCTCCACGGCCTGGCCGCTGCCCACGGACTCGACCAGGCGTCCCTGCACGCGCAGGCATGCTCCGGTCGTCACCTGGGCCAGAAGCGCCTCGTCCGTGCGGGTCTTGTCCACCACAATCTGGATATTGTTGATGGTCGAACCGTCGTTGAGTGCAATGAATGCGATTTCCTTGTTGCCTCGTTTGGTGCGGACCCAACCTTTGGCGACCACCTCTCCTCCTGCCTGCATCTGCAGCAGGTCCTTCACTTTCGATCTTTGTATTTCTTTCATTTTGGCTTTGCTGGATTTTAAAAAGCAGCCCTCATTAAAGGGGGCTGCTCGGTATCAGTCGGAAACCAGGTTTAGTTTCCGGTTTTTCTTGCTGAGTACATGATCTTCAGCGCGGAGCAGCGTCTGAGCTCCTGCTTGACATCTGTAACGATACCCATTCTGACATCTTGGTCCGCGCGGATGCTGACGGTCATGAACTGACGGTCGGCTTCGCTCTTGGAGTCACGCTCCGCAGCGATGAAGTCGCGGATGTCGTCGGTCGTCTTGAAGGAATCGTTCAACTGGATACGGGCATCCGTACCGTACTGGGCCTGCATGGCCGGGATCGGGGTACCGATGTTGATGTATGAGTTGAGGTCTTTCCGTTCGAGTTTGACGACTTCGGATGCCTCAGGGACCTTGACCATAACCTTGTTCTCGGTCTCACGCATCTGCGTGGTGACCATGAAGAAGAACAGGAGCATGAAGACAATATCGGACAGGGAACTGCTGGTCATCGCCGGCACTTCCTTCTTGTTGTTACTTCCACCGAATTTTGACATAACTATATCCTCCTGTTATCTTTTTGCAACATCCTTCGGCTCGGCCTCGGAAATGTTCTGGGGTATGGCCTTCTTGACAATGTCCTGCTTCTCCTCATCCAGGAAGGCGAACTTCTTGTTGTAGTTGCGCATCGAGAAATCGTCGCGGATCTCGTTGATGGCCTTGACAAGTTCGTTCTGGACGGCAATATAGGCCTGGTAACTGGTACCACGGTCATTCTGCAGCGAGATGACGCCCTTCGAGACAGCGTAGGGACCGAAGCCCTCGATGTCCTGGACTTCCTTCTCGGGAAGGTTCGGGTTGTCAGTCGGGTTGATAAGGAATTCCTTGATCTTGTCCTTGAGTTGGCTGATGTCTATAGGGTCGCTACCGGCAAGAATCCTATCGGCAGAATTGATCCTCACCACAATGATATTGCGGCGATTGACCTTCTGATCTTCTACTTTCTGAGTCTGATCCGGCATGGGAGGCAAACGGCGGGAAAGACCGGTCTGGGAACCCATGGTCGTGGTCATCAGGAAGTAGCACAGCAGCAGGAACGCGATGTCCGCGGTCGAGCTGGTGTTCATTGCTGGTACTTTCTTTTTACCCATAGTAGTTGTTACTTCTTGTTTACAATAGCCATACGGATCTCACCTACGACGATCGCAAGGATGGCGGCGGCGCCGCAGATGTACGTAAGGTTGAGGATCGCATCAGTAAGTTTGAGCGTGCCGGGCGTAACGGGATCTCCCGTGTAACCTATGGCAGGGGCGCCGGATGCAAGCAGGTAGGAGACCAGGCAGAGGACAGCCGCGCCAACCAGGACGAGGCCGATCCTGACCAGGCTCTTCGGGTCGTTCACGACGGAAACGATCAGACCGATTACCAGCCAGCAGAACACGGCGATGCCAATCATGATCAAGGCCCAGGTGAGCAGGGCGTTGGTCGGAGGTAACGCGGTAGGACCGTCGTTGAAACCTGCGACAAAACCCCAGATCAGGATTGCGATGCTGATGAGAATCAGCACCACCATGCCCCATTTGAAGATTTTATTGAGTTTCATGATAAGAATCTAAACGGGTTTGGTTTTACTTTTTCGCAGCGTATTTGGTCAGCGCGTCAACCAGGGAGATGGAAGCGTCCTCCATGTCGATGGTCAGACGGTCGATCTTGGAGAGGATGTAGTTGTAGAAGACCTGCAGGATCATCGCGACGATCAGACCGCCGACGGTGGTGATAAGGGCGATCTTCATACCACCCGCAACAACGTTCGGGGAGATATCACCGGCAGCCTGGATGGCATCGAAAGCGTTGATCATACCGATAACGGTTCCGAGGAATCCGAGGGACGGGGCGATGGCGATGAACAGGGAGATCCAGGTCAGGCCGTTCTCCATTTCGCTCATCTGGACTGAACCGTAGGAAACGACGGTCTTCTCGACGACGTCGATACCCTGGTCATAGCGGAGCAGACCCTGATAGAAGATGGAAGCGACAGGACCACGGGTGTTGCGGCAAACATCCTTGGCAGCCTCGATGCCGCCATTGGCCAGGGCGTCCTCGACCTTCTCGACCAGCTTCTTGGTGTTCGTCTTGCTGAAGGAGAGATAGAGGATACGCTCGATAGCGAGAGCCATACCGATGATCAAGCAGATGATGATCAGGGACATGAATCCGGCGCCACCCTCGATGAACTTGGTCTTCAGAGCCTGGTGGAGGGGAACTTCCTCACCGGTACCGTTAAGAATGCTAGCGGCGCTGACCTGCTCGGTCTGCGGGGCGGCTGCGTTGTCAGCCTGTGCAGATGCAATGCTTGCAGAAGCGGCCATGACGCCGATTACTGCCAGTAACATGAAAAACTTTTTCATAACGTGTTTGATAATGTATTAGTTGTAGTTTAATTTGCCATCTAAAACACCGCAATTTAGCAAAAATATTTCATTTAACAATAGCTATTTTGAGATTTCTCCTCGCAGGTTCTTCTCAAGCAGGCTCTTGACGCGCTCATTATCAGGCTCTATCCCCATCAGGTGAAAGAGTTTGCCCAGGGCGCTTTCGGTCGTGATGTCGTATCCGGACAGGACGCCGGCGTTCTTGAGCGCCATGCCGGTTGCATACAGGGTCATGTCCACTTCGCCGCTGAGGCACTGCGACACGTTCAGCAGGATCTTCCCGCTCGCGGCCGACTCGCGCACGATGTCCACGAACCAGGGGCGGGAAATGGCGTTTCCCGATCCGTACGTCTCCAGGATGCAGGCCCGGATCTGCGGGTCGCACAGTACGTGCCGCGTGATCTGTTCGGTGATGCCCGGGTGCACCTTGAGGATGGCGACGCGGGTGTCCAGCGCCGTATCAATGCGCAGGTCCCAGTCGGGGTTCGCGGGGTAGTGGATCAGGCGCTGGTTGTAGCGGATGTTGATGCCGGCCTCGGCCAGGGCGGGGTAGTTCGGCGAGACGAAGGCATGGAACGCGGTCGAGTTGGCCTTGGTGCAGCGGTTGCCGCGCAGCAGCATCGAGTCGAAGAACACGCAGACTTCGGGAACCATCGCCTGCCCGTCGGGGGTCTTCGCGCAGGCGATCTCGACCGACGAGATCAGGTTCTCCTTGCCGTCGGTGCGGGCCCGGCCGATGGGCAGCTGGCTGCCGGTAAAGATGACGGGCTTGGCCAGACCGTTGAGCATGAAACTCAGGGCCGATGCGGAATAGGCCATCGTGTCCGTGCCGTGCAGGATCACGAAGCCGTCGTAGTCGTCGTAGCGGTCGCGGATCAGTTCGGCCAGCTGCTGCCACAGCTGCGGCTCGACGTCCGACGAGTCGATCAGCGGGTCGAAGGTGTACGAGTCGATCTTGCACGCGAACATCGACAGTTCGGGGACTTCGCTGAGGATGCCGCTGAAGTCGAACGGCCGCAGGGCCTGGTCGCGCGGATCCTCTTTCATTCCGATGGTTCCGCCCGTGTAGATCAGCAGGACGGAGGATTTGTTCAGCAGGGACATATCTTCGGGAACAGTTTACAGGCGTTGGCGGTGGTCTCGGCGGCGACCTGGGCGGGGGAGAGCCCCTTGAGTTCGGCCAGCCGGGCGGCGATCAGGGGGATGTAGGCGCTCTCGTTGCGTTCGCCGCGGTGCGGCACCGGGGTCAGGTAGGGGGAGTCCGTCTCCAGCACGATCCGGTCCAGGGGGATGCGCAGGATGTCGCGGGCGATTCCGGCGTTCCGGAAAGTCAGCACGCCGCCGATGCCCACGTACCAGTCTCCGCTGCGCTGCAGCCGCTGGAAGACTTCGGCGCTGCCGCTGAAGGCGTGCAGGTTGCCGCGCAGGTGCAGGTGGGCGCAGTCTTCGATGATGCGCAGGAAATCTTCGGTGGCGTCCCGCAGGTGGATGTTGACGGGCAGGTCCCAGGCGGCGGCCAGTTCCAGCTGGACGCGCAGGGCTTCCTGCTGCTGGGCGACGAATTCCGTGCTCCAGTGGTAATCCAGCCCGATTTCCCCCACGGCGACGGCGCCGCGCTCGCGGTACGGCAGCATCCGGTCGATTTCCCCGCGCCAGTCCGCATCCACCGATCCGGGGTACAGCCCGACCATCGGGAACAGCACGCCCGGATGGCGGCCGACCAGTTCGTACATGGCATCCCGCTCGCGCGCGTCCACGTCCGCCTGGATCATGCGCGTCACGCCCGCGTCCACGGCGCGCTGCACGGCGGCATCCGCGTCCGGCCCGAAGGCGGCATCGCTCAGGTGCGTATGCGTATCGACAAACTCCGGCATAACGTACAAATTTACGTAATTTTTGTATTGATGGTACATCGCTGCAGCAGGTCCTGGGACAGAATCCCGTCGCTCTCCAGGGTGGAAATGCCGGCGATCACATCCGGGTAGCCCAGGCCGAGCGTGCGGCACAGGTCCTCGACGCTGATGCCGCGGAAGGACTTGACCTGCAGGGCGATCCGGACCAGTGCATCCCGCCGCTCCGGAGGCAGGGCGGCGTATCTCTCCCGCAGCAGGACGGCCAGGTCCGCCTTGCGCCGCAGGGCGCTCCCGCCCAGGCCCAGCTGGTCCGGCAGGTCCGGGAGCGAGACGATGGGCTCGGCCACCTTCTCCCGGACCAGGAGGTTGCAGCCGCCCGAGCGCGGATCGTCGATCCGCCCCGGCAGCGCGAACACCTCGCGCCCGTAATCGAAGGCCAGCCGGGCGGTCATCATCCCGCCGCCCTTGACCTTGGATTCCACCAGGATGGTGGCCTTGCCCAGGGCGGCGATGATGCGGTTGCGCCGCAGGAAGGTCGCCGCCATCGAGCGGGTCCCGGGCGGGAAATCCGTCAGCAAGCCGCAGCCCGCCGTCCGGCCGAGGCAGGCGGCCGCCGGGGCGTGCTGGAGCGGGTACACGTCGTCGATGCCCGTGGGCAGCACGGCCAGGGTGCCCAGCCCGCACTCCAGCGCGGCCCGGTGGGCCGTGATGTCCACGCCGAACGCCAGGCCGCTGACGATGGTCGGGCGGCGGGCAGCACCGGAGAGGGCTTCGACGATGCGCCTGCACCACTCCCGGCCGTAGGGCGAGACGTCCCGGGTGCCGACGATGGAGACCAGGGGTCCCCGGAACAGATCCTTCGGCGCCGTTTCGCTGCGCAGGTACAGCCCGACCGGACCGTCTTCGCAGTCCCGCAGCACCTGGGGATAATCCTCGCTCGTCACCGGCAGGAAACTGTATCCGGCGGCGTCCAGGCGCCGGAGTTCCCGTTCCGCCCCGTCCAGGGCGGCGGGCCCCACGCGGCCGTAATACTTCGATCCCGGGTGGATGATGCCCCGCAGCTGTTCCCCGTCGAGGCTGAACAGGGCCCGGCAACTGCCCAGTTCGTCGATGATCCTGCGTGCGATCCTCGGTTCGTACCCGAAGATGCCGTTCATCGCGCAGGCGCTGATTCTTTCCATTTCGTCCATCATGGACGCAACATAAAAGAAAAGAACGTTTCCCAGGGTTGGAAAACGTCCTTTTCATATATCGATTTTATTTTAATGGTATCAGATGATCAGCATCGCGTCGCCGTAGGGGCCGAAACGGTAGCCGTTCGCAAGGGCTTCCTTGTAGGCGTTCATCACCTTGGCGTATCCGCCGAAGGCCGCCACGCACATCAGCATGGTGGATTCGGGCAGGTGGAAGTTGGAGACGATCGCGTCGGGAATGGAGAACTCGTAAGGCGGGAAGATGAACTTGTTCGTCCAGATGTCGTTCGCCTTGATCTCGTGGTCCGTGGTGACATAGGTCTCCAGGCCGCGCATGACGGTCACGCCGACGGCGCAGATCTTGTGTCCGCTGCGCTTGGTGTTGTTGATCCGGGCGGCGGCTTCTTCGGTGATGATCATCCGCTCGCCGTCCATGCGGTGCTTGCTGAGGTCTTCCACATCCACGGTACGGAAGTGGCCGATGCCCATGTGGACGGTGATGAAGGTCTTCTCGATGTCCTTGAGGGTCATGCGGTTGAACAGCTCGCGGCTGAAGTGCAAGCCGGCCGCCGGGGCGGAAACGGCGCCCTCGTGGGCGGCGAAGATGGTCTGGAAATTCTCGGCGTCGGAGGGATCCGGCGTCGTCTTGATCCATTCCGGAAGCGGGGTCTGGCCCAGGGCGAAGAGGGCCTTCTTGAATTCGTCATACGGTCCGTCGAAGAGGAAGCGCAGGGTGCGTCCGCGCGAGGTGGTGTTGTCGATGACCTCGGCCACCATGCTCTCGTCTTCGCCGAAATACAGCTTGTTGCCGATGCGGATCTTGCGGGCCGGGTCCACGATGACGTCCCACAGGCGCTGCTCGCGGTTCAGTTCGCGCAGCAGGAACACCATGATGTCCGCGCCGGTCTTCTCTTTCTTGCCGAACAGCTTGGCCGGGAAAACCTTGGTGTCGTTCAGGACGAACATGTCGCCTTTGCCGAAATAATCGATGATGTCCTTGAAAATCCTGTGCTCGATCTCGCCGGTCTTCCTGTTGAGGACCAGAAGCTTGCACTCATCCCTCCAGCGGGTAGGCTCCTTGGCGATCTGCTCGGGGGGCAGGGTGAAGTCGAATTGTGAAAGTTTCATACTGTTCCGTAGTGAATATGCTTATTCTATACGGACAAGTCGGGCAAAAAGTTTCAGCCCCTCCTACACTTTTGCTTCGCGGAAGACTTCGAGGATGGATGGATAGGTGTTCTTGAGGAAGGCGGGCAGGCTGGACCGGGCCACCCAGGCCGCCTTGGAAATGTCTTCCTCGCGCTGCGGGGTCAGGTCGACGGGGGCGTTGTACAGCATGTTGTACCACCAGGTGTGCTTGAGGTGCCAGCGCCCGTCGCGCAGATAGCAGTGGTCCGTGACGCAGATCAGCGACCCGAGTTCCAGCCGGTCCACGCCGGTTTCTTCCCGGACCTCGCGCAGGGCGGTCGTCGAAATGTCCTCGCCGGCCTCCTGGTGCCCCTTGGGCAGGTCCCAGAGACCGTTCCGGCGGATCAGCAGGTAGTCTCCGCGCCGGTTGGCGACCAGCCCGCCGGCGGCGTTGACCTCGCGGAACTCGGCGGCGATGCGCCGGTACATCCACTCCGCCTCGTCCGTGGGGATGTAGATGCGGCCGAGCGATTCGGACGCCTCGAACATGCCGACCAGGGTGCGGATGTCGATCCGGCTGCCGATGTGGAACTCGATGGCGTTGGGATCGGCGAGCGCCTGGTCGTCCGGGCTGCAGATGATGATGCAGCGTTTTTCGAAGTATATCTTGTGCATCAGAAAAATACTATCTTTGCAACTGCAAATGTATTAAAAATTACGCATATATGCCGGCAGTTTACAACAGCAAGCACGGGATCGTCTCCCGGATGCCCCAGGAACTCTACATGTCCTTCGTGGATATGCGCAATTTCGTCCGGATGCTCCCTGCGGACAAGCAGGAAGGGGTCCAGGCGGATTTCGATACCCTGACCGCCACGGTCCGGGGATTCACCATCGGGGTCCGGGTGACCGGGCGTGTGCCGTATTCCCGGATCACCATCGAGGACAACGGCGCACCGTTCCAGTTCTGCATCACCCTGCATTTCGACGATGCGGGCGAGCCCGGCAAGACGGATTTCCACATCGCCGCCTCGGCTGATCTGAACCTGGTGATGAAGGCGATGCTGGGCAACCGGATCCAGCAGGCGCTGGACAAGATCGTGGATGGCCTGGTGGACGCGTCCGAGGGCCGGATGCCCCAGGGATTCAGTCTGTGATGAACCTGGGATCCGCATCCGTCCGGCTGAACCCCTTCAAAGGATGTCTGGGGCCGCAGGGAGATCCTGTGCCCTGGAGTCCCTATGGACGGACGCTCCCGGAGCGGCCCGTCTTCACCCTGGATCCGCTCCTGCATGCCGGCGCCTACTATGTCCAGGACGCCTCGGCGATGTACGTCGGGCATGTATTCCGCAGCCTGCTGCCCGCGGGCGGGGGATTGCGGGTGCTGGACCTGTGTGCGGCACCGGGCGGCAAGACGACGGACCTGGCCGCTTCGCTGCGCGAGGCCTGCGGGAATGACTTCCTGCTGGTCAGCAACGAAGTGATGCGCCAGCGCGCGGCCGTGCTGTGCGACAATGTCGCGCTGTGGGGCGATCCCAACGTCGTCGTCACTTCGGCGGATCCGGCGGCCTTCGCCCGGATGCCGGGATTCTTCGACATCATCGTGGCGGACGTGCCCTGCAGCGGCGAGGGGATGTTCCGCAAGAACCCCCGGGCCCGCGAAGAGTGGAGCCCCGCGACGGTGGACCTGTGCGTGGCGCGCCAGCGGCGCATCCTGGCCGACGTGTGGCCGGCCCTGCGCCAGGGCGGAATCCTGATCTATTCGACCTGCACCTTCGAGGAGCGGGAGAACGACGGGAACCTGCAGTGGGCGGCCGCCGAACTGGGCGGGACCCTGTTTCCGCCCGTGACGGGATTCGAGGGCGTGACGCAGACCGCCTGCGGCGTACGGCTGGACATCGGCGAGCGCGGGGAAGGCCAGTGGGTGGGCGCCCTGCAGCGCAGCACTCCCGCCCCGAAGGGCCGGCCGCTGCCGCTGGAAGACCTGCATCCCCTGCGCATGGGCGTGCCGAAGGGCTTCCGGAAGGGCGCGGACCTGGTTCCGAACCCGGATTATGCTTTGAGCATGCTTTTTGATAAGAATGAGTATCCGTGCGTCGAAGCCGACCGGGCCCTGGCCCTGTCGTTCCTGCACCGGGACGCGCTCGTGCTGCCCGACGCACCGCTCGGATACGTAGTAATAACTTATTGCGGGCTGCCCCTGGGGTTCGTGAAGAACCTGGGACGCAGGTGCAACAACCTCCACCCCCTGGGACGCCGCATCATGATGGATGTGAAATGAACAAGAGATTGATGGCTGTGGCGCTGATGCTGTGCGCGATTCCCGCGGCGGCCCAGCTGACGGCACAGCAGTACAAGGAGAATTACGAACGCCAGATCCGCAACGTCGGATATGCCGGCGTCGGCGTGGAGACCATCCTGAACCGCTGGGAAGAAGCGGCCCCCGACGACGGGGCGCTGCTGGTCGGGAAGTTCCATTACTTCCTGGAAAAGGCGACCACCAGCAAGGTGCTGGTCAAGGACCAGACGCGTTACCTGGGCAACGACCCGGTGATTTCCGTCCCCGATTCCAGCGGAAAGAAAGTCAACTACTTCGAGGAGTATTTCTACGACGAAGAACTCTTCGGCCAGGCCCAGCAGGCCATCGAACGGGCCATCCAGCTGTATCCCAACGAACTGGCATACCGCCTGGACAAGATCACGTCCCTGACCGATTACGAGAAGGAGAGCCCCGACATGGCGGCCGCCGCGCTGTCCGAACTGGTGGACTACAACCGGAAGTCGCACCCGTCCTGGACCTATGAGGGGTCCCCGGTGGACCAGGACGTCTTCCTGTCCCTCATCCAGCAGTACTGCTACAGTTTCTACCGCATCGGAACGCCGAATTCCCTCGACTCGTTCCTGGCCCTGTCGGAGAAGATGGCCAAGCTGTACCCCAAGAACCCCGAATTCCAGAACAACATCGGAACCTACTGGCTGGTCGTCAAGAAGAACAACCGCAAGGCCCTGTCCTATTACAACAAGGTCATCAAGCTGGATCCGGACCATTACGCCGCGATCAAGAACTGCGTCCTGCTGGCGCGCAGCGAGAAAGATACCAAACTGGAGAAGAAATACCTGCCGATGCTGGTGCGGGTGACGGATTCGGAGTCGGAGCGGATGTCCGCCCAGGCCCGGCTGGATTACCTCAGCGGCAAGCGCTAGCTGACCCGGACCGTGCGGGCGGGATCGACCCGCGAGACGAAGATCAGCGGCAGCTGCAACAGCAGCAGGATGGCCAGTCCCGCGGCCACGTCCGCGAGCAGGATGCCCGGGAGGTTGACGCTGACCGGAACGTAGGAGACGAAGTAGTTCTCGGGGTTGAGGCGGATCCAGTGGGTCGTCCCCTGGATCAGGCAGAACAGCAGCCCCAGTGCATTCCCGATCAGGATTCCCTTCAATACGATGCGGGCGGAAACCCGCAGGAATACCCCGGAGATGGCCTTGTCGGTCATGCCGAGGGATTTCAGCGTGCCGATGGTCGGGACGTTGCGCAGCAGCAGGATCAGCAGCCCGGAAATCATGTTGAACGCAGCCACGATGGTCATCAGGACCAGGATGGCCAGGACGTTGAAGTCAATCAGGTCCAGCCAGTCGAACAGCTGGGGATAGCGGTCGGCGGCCGCCGCGGCGACCAGCGGGGATTCATCCTCGGCCGTGCTGACCAGTGAAATCGTCCCCAGTTCCATCGCCTTGCTGCGGCTGGGCGCGGCGTCCCGCCAGCGTCCTTCCAGCGAGACCTCCAGGGCGGAAGCCTGGTCCGCCGTCCACCCGTTGAGGCGCTGCATGTCGGACAGCGAGGCGATGACCATCAGTTTGTCCCCGTCCTCGACGGGACTCTGGTAGATGTCCCGGACGGTGAAACGCCGGATCTTGAGGCGCTCCTCGACGAAATAGCTCAGCATCGGGTCGCCCGGCTGCAGACGGAGCTTTTCCGCGAGGCGCTGGGGGATGCTGACCCGCAGCGAGACGCTGTCCGAGTCGGGCACGCCCTTGAAAATCACGCCTTCCAGGACATCCCCCGCCTTGATGATACCGGTCCGGTAGATGACCGGGGTAATCTCCCGGACCCCCTTCACGCCCTCCAGCCGTTCGTAGCAGGAGGGACGTGCGGGGATGGGATGGTCGATGGAATAATTGCCCGAGACCGGATCGTACATCTGGATGTCGCCGGTCGCGGCGGAAATGCCGTTGCGGATCTCGCGGCGGAATCCCGCCGAGACCGTCACGGCAATGATGATGACGAGGAAGGAGATGGCGATCGCGATGACCGCCATCTTCCCCTCGAAACGGAGTTTGCCGGCTATGAAGCTTCCGGCGTTCATTTACCAGATGTTGACCCGCTCGGCCTCCGGACGCCACATCGCATCCCCTTCGTGGATGTCGAAGGCGTCGAAGAAGGACTGGAAGTTGCGCAGGGCCACGTTCACGCGGTTGCAGCCGAGCGAGTGGACGTCCTGCTTGGTCCGCCGGGCGATCTCCTCGTCGGTGATGTTCTGGGCCCAGACGTGGGCGTAACCGAGATAGAAGCGCTGTTCGGCGGTGAATCCGTCGATCGGATCCGGGTGCACGCCCTTCCAGGAGTTCTGCATGGCGGAGAAGGCGATGCTCAGTCCGCCGTGGTCGGCGATATTCTCGCCCAGGCACAGCTTGCCGTCGGCATGGATGCCGGGCAGTACCTCCACGGCGCTGTACTGGTCGGCCAGGATTTCAGCCTTGGCGCGGAAGGCCGCGTCGTCGGCCTCGGTCCACCAGTTGGTCATGTTGCCGTCCTTGTCGAACATGCGGCCCTGGTCGTCGAATCCGTGGGTCATCTCGTGTCCGATGACTACGCCGATGGCTCCGTAGTTGACGGCGTCATCCGCGTCGGCGTTGAAGAAAGGCGGCTGCAGGATGGCGGCCGGGAAGCAGATCTCGTTGGTGGTCGGGTTGTAGTAGGCGTTGACCGTCTGCGGCGTCATGCCCCACTCGGTCGGGTCCGTCGGCTTGCCGATCTTGGACAGGTTGTCCGCCACGTACCAGGCGCTGGCGGCACGCAGGTTCTCGTAGTAGCTCAGGGCCGGATCCACCTCGAAATCGTACTCCTTCCACTTGTCCGGATATCCGATCTTGACGGTGAAGGCCTCCAGTTTGGCGCGGGCGTAGGCCTTGGTCTCGTCGCCCATCCACTCCAGCTGGTCGATGTGCTCGGCCAGGGCGGTGCGCAGGTCTTCGACCAGCGCGAGGACCTTCTGCTTGTAGGCCTCGGGGAAGTATTTCTCGACGTACATCTTGCCGACCGCTTCGCCCAGGATGCTGTTGGGAACGCTCATGGCGCGTTTCCAGCGGGGACGCTGCTCGGTGATGCCGCTCATCTGCGTGCTGAAGAAGTCGAAGGAGGCGGCGTAGAAGTCATCCGACAGTGCGTTGGCACCGCCGCTCAGCAGGTGCGCGGCCAGGTAGTCCTTCAGGATTTCGATGTCGGTGTCCTTGAACAGCTTGCTGAATCCCTCGAAGAAGGAAGGCTGCTGGACGATGATCTTGTCCTGGGCCGGGATGTCCATGGCTTCGCAGAAAGCCTTGAAGTCGAATCCGGGGTAGGCCTTGAAGATCTGGGCGGAACTCATCGGGTTGTACTGCTTGGTGTAGTCGCGGTTCTCGAGGCTGGACCAGGAGAAGGCGGCCAGCTGGTCCTCGATGCCCGCGGCGTTGGCGGCGCGCTGCTCGGGACGGTCCATGCCGGCGAGGGCGAAGAACTTGGCGAGCATCGCCTCGTATCCCTTGCGCAGGGCGGCGTTGGCCGGATCCACATAGTAGTCCCGGTTGCCCATGCCCAGTCCGCCCTGGCTGAGGTAGAAGATCTGGGACTTGCTGTCCATCAGGTCGGCCTCGGCGCCGCCGCCGAAGAATCCGCCCTCACCCGCCAGGTTCATCTTGCCGAGGTGGGCGGCCAGCGCGGACTTGTCCGTCACGGCGTACAGTTCGTCCAGGTATTTCTTGATCGGAGCGGCTCCCTCCGCGTTGCGGCGGACGGAATCCAGGCCCTGCTTGTACAGGTCCACGATCTTCTGCTCGATGGTGCCCGGCGTGGTCTCCATTTCGGACATCGAGGTGAACAGGTCGTTCAGGCGGACCTGGTTGAGGTCGCTCAGCGCATCGAACGACCCGTAGCGGGCGTATTCGGGCTTGAGGGGGTTGGCCTTCATCCAACCGCCGTTGGCATACTGGTAGAAGTCCTCGCCGGGGGCGACGCTGAGGTCGAAATCGGCGGGGTTGATGGCGGGCACCTTCTCCGATTTCGGAGCGCAGGCGGCCAGCATCATGGCAGAAAACAGAAACATCATGATTCTTTTCATATCATCTAAAGATTAAGTTGTTTCATTGGGGACAGATCCGGCAGAATTCCTGGTACAGCGCCAGCACCCGGTCCACGTAGGCGAGGGTTTCGTGCCCGAGGAAGCGGCCGAAACGGAGCGTGTCCAGCGAGGCGACTTCGTCTTCCCGCATTTCGGGGATGATGGCGGCGATGTTCTCCCAGCGGCTGTCGTCCACCCCTTTGAGGGCGGCATAGGTCAGGCAGTCCTGGATGCGGCCTTCGCCGGCGTTGTAGGCGGCCAGGGTGAATTTCATCCGCTCCAGCCGGTCCGCGGCGTGCGAATAGCGGCGTGAGAGCCGCTGGAGGTAGCGGGCCCCGGTGCGGATGCTCTCCTCGGGGTCCAGCAGGTCACCGGCCTGCATGGCGCGGGCGGTGGCCGGCATCATCTGCATCAGCCCCGCAGCCCCGCGCCGGGACTGGACGTCGATGCGGAACTGGGATTCCTGGAACACGATGGCGGCCAGCATCCGCCAGTCCCATCCGATCGAGTCGGCCCAGGCGCGCAGGATCCCGTCATAGGGTCCGGCGTATCCGGTGCCGGAACGCCGGCGGAACGGGTTGAAGGTCTTGAGGAAACGCGTGCTGACCGAATCGTGCTCGGCACTCGCGGTCCATGCGGCGATCCATTCGTTGATCTGGGCGAGCAGGTGCGGGTCCTCCTGCCGGACCACCCAGCAGGCCAGGCTGTCCACCGGATCCGAGATCAGGATGCTGTCCGCGTCGGGAAGGTCGTGGATGGGGATGACCACCAGGTCCACCACGTCGCGGCGCAGCGAATCGATCTGGGATTCGGATTCGGGACCCAGGGAAATCGTCAGCGTGCGTCCGGTCTGCCGGGCGAAGCGCTGCAGCAGGTCGTAGTTGTATCCCGTGACCAGCCCGGAGGTGGTGTCGTCGTAGTCGCCGAATTCGATCATGCAGTCCAGGTGGTCGTACTCGCGCAGCGCCTGGACGGGCCGCAGCAGCGTAGCCAGGCCGGACAGGATGACCAGGACGGCGGTGACGGCGGCGGCGATGACGGCGGTGCGGTTCTCTTGTCGGATCTGCATGGCGTTAACGGCCCCGGTTCGGGCTGGGTTCGATGTAGAAGGGCCAGAAGATGCCGAGTTTCACGGAGCGCTGCGTGTCGATGTAGTGGTGCGCCGTGAAGTAGTCCGGGTGTTCCATCGGCCATCCCAGGCCGACGTTCTCCACCTTGATGAAGATGCAGGCCCGTTTCCACTGGATGTTGACGAAGGCGTCGATGATGGGTCCGTTGTTGTAGAGATACTCGTTCTGGTTGTGGAAGACGCCCAGGGCCGGGTTCCAGGCCGGTGCGTACCAGGGCGTATTGTACAGGACGTTGGCGCCGATCTGCATTTCCATGATCTTGTTCTTCGCCTCGTCGCGCGCGACGACGAACTGGATGTAGTAGCGCAGGTTGAACGCCAGCTTCGGCACGGGCACCACGTCGGGTTTGGAGGACAGTTGGAACAGGACCTGGTTGTCCAGGTGCAGGAATCCGCCGATGTCGAAGTCCTTGCGCAGCGAAGCGGCCAGGACGCTCATTGCCTCGGCGTTCTGGCGGACGATGCCCAGGGTGTCGTAGTAGATGTTGTTGGCCAGCAGGGCGTAGCCCACATCCGCCCGGAGTTTCCAGCGCGGGATGTCCACCATGCCTTCGATGCGGGTGGTGGAGGTCTTCGCGAAACTGTTCTCCCACTGGAAGTGGTTGGTGTGCATGACGTCCTGGTAGTAGGTGGGCGAAAGGAGGCTGGTCTCGAAATGCGCTCCGACGCTGAGCGGGCTGGTCCGGGCCCGGCGGAAGGGATACAGGTCCAGGCGGGCGTCGGCGGACAGGGACAGGTCCCCGTGGTTCGATCCGGCCACGTTGTACCGGGCCTTGGCACCCCAGGTCAGGTTGTTCCGGAAATTGCCTCCCGCTCCCGCATAGAGGTACAGGTCGTTCTCGCGGTGGACGGCGGTGCTGTCGAACGAGGTCTCCAGCACGTCGCCGAGGCCGATGTTCAGGTTGGATACGATGGCGTCCGCGGACCAGGGCTGGAGCTTGATGAACAGCTTGTTGTCCAGGCGGTTCACGTGCAGGGAATCCAGGCTGGTCGCCGGATCGAAGTAGAACTGGTTGTGGTAGAAGGCGCGGCCCGCGGCGTCATAGCTGAAGATGTTGTCCACATACTTGCGGCTGTACGTGCTGTATTCCGTGCTGTGGCCGATGAAGGCCGTGGTGATGTCGTTGTCCAGGCTGTCCGGGTCGAAGGTATAGGTGCTGTCCCGCTCGGCCCGCATCCGTTGAATGAACGTGAAGGGGATGCGCAGCTGCTGTTCCAGGTACAGGGTGCGCTTCTTGATCGTGGACGAGGCGTCCGTCAGGTTCACGGCGATGTCGCGGGCGTCCACGGTCGTATCCCGGATCCACATGTTGTCCCGGATTCCGCCGTTCTCATGCGCGTTGACCTTGTGCCCGATGTAACCGGCCCGCATCTGGTATTTCTTGCCGAGGTAATTGGTATTCAGGACCGTGGTCTTGTTGGCGACGGTCTCGTTGTCCAGCATGCCCCCGCCGCCGTAGCGCTTGTACAGGAAACTGACGTTCAGCGCCGGGGTGATGTTCTGGGTCGTGAACAGGTGGAGGTTGTCGGACTCCTTCTCCTGGCCGGCCAGCAGGGTGCCGAAGTAGGCCAGTTCGGTGTGCGGGGTCTTGGTGTTGAAACTCTCGACCGTGCGCGGCGAGAAACTCCAGCTCTCCTGGGCGGTGTAGAAATCCACCCCCTCGTCGCTGTCGCGCCGGAAGAAATTGTAGGACTGGACCGGCGAACCCGCAACGCCCAGCCAGGTGGCGTTCAGGTCCCGGTGCTTGAAGGGATAGTCTTCGTAATGGTAGTTGTACGTCGTGTCCGGGATGATGACGTCCATCTGCTGGAAGTCGGGATCGGTCGTCCAGGAAATGATGCGCTTGTAGTGCATCGTATCCGCCAGGGCGAAGGTCTCCAGGATGCGCGGCGTGGCTTCGAGGATGGAGTCCCGGATGAACTTGGCCTCTTCCTTGACCAGGTCGAGGCTGTCGCGGATGGCCGCCTTGCGCAGCCGCTCCTGCTCTTTGTCATAGGCCTTCCTTTCCTTGGGGTCCAGCCCTGCGTACCAGCGTTCGAAGGCTTCCCTGGCGATGACGAGCGAGTCGGCATAGTAGATGGAATCCAGCTGGAAGCGGTCCAGCGAGTCCAGCTCGGCCAGCGCCAGCAGCAGGGAATCCTCGCTGGCCAGGCGTTCGGCGCGGGATTCGATCAGGGTGTCGCGGACGAACACGTGCGCGGCTGAATCCAGCAGGGCCGCGTAGTATTTGTATCGGAACGGATCCGTCAGGCGGAGGGAGTCCGGGGGAATCAGCGTGTCGAGGGCGGTCAGCTGCGGCTCGTCCGAAGCGTTCAGCCGGAGGACGTACCCGTCGTCCAGCAGGCTGTCCGGCAGGGTGTAGGTCCCGAAATCCTCCCCGCTGCGCCCGATCTTGTATCCCGAAACGGGGTAGGTGACGGTGTCCGTGACGCTGACGGGCGCACCGACTGCGACCGTATGCTGTTCGGGACGGCCGGTGCCCAGGATGCCGGACACGGTCATCGCCAGGACCGTGGCAGGAAACAGGATATGAGACAGCGCTTTCATCGCAATTTACAAAGGTACTCACTTTTTGAGTATTCTCAAAAAAGTGTACATTTGTATTTGCTATGCTTAGACTCACTTCCCTTTTCAAGGCCTGGTCCGGCCGGGAGCCGGAATCGGTCCAGCTGCTTCCCCTGTCCGGAAGCGCCCGCAAGTACTATCGGATGGCGGCCGGCGGCCGCACGGCCATCGGCGTAATCGGAACGAACATCGCCGAGAACGAGGCCTTCCTCACGATCGCCGCACAAATGGTGTCCAAGGGTATCCGTGCCCCGCAGGTGTACGGGGTCAGCCCGGACCGGATGACCTATCTCCAGCAGGACCTGGGGGACGGCCAGCTGTTCGAACTGCTGCGTCCCAGCATTGAAAAGGGCGTTTTCACCGAGGCTGAGATGACCCTGCTGCGCAAGACCCTCGCGGCCCTGCCGGCCATCCAGTACGAGACGGCCGACGGGCTGGACTGGGGCATCTGCTTCCCCGACCGCGCCTTCAACGCCCGGATGGTGAATTTCGACCTGAATTATTTCAAATACGATTTCCTCAAGTTCACGGGCCTCGAATTCAGCGAGATCAAGCTGCAGGACGACTTCGACACCCTGGTCGCCGATTCCCTGGAATCCATCGGGAACACCTTCATGTTCCGGGATTTCCAGGCCCGGAACATCATGATCCTGGACGGCGAACCGTATTTCATCGATTTCCAGGGGGGACGCCGCGGCCCGGTCCAGTACGACCTGGCTTCGTTCCTGTGGAACGCCGGCACGCATTTCCCCAAGGCGGTCAAGCAGGAACTCGAAGGCGTCTACCTGGATGCGCTGCGCCGCTACCAGCCGGTGGACGAGGCGGATTTCCGCCGCCGCTACCGCCTGATCACGCTGGTGCGGATGCTGCAGGAGTTCGGCGCGTACGGGTTCCGGGGATATTACGAGCGCAAGCAGCTGTTCATCGACTGCGTGCCGCCTGCCCTGGGATGCCTGCGCGAACTGATCGAACAGCCTTTCGAGCGCTATCCCTACCTGACGGAGGTGCTGCACACGCTGGCCTTTGACTGGGAACCGCTGAAGTAATGAAAGCGATGGTTTTTGCGGCGGGGCTGGGAACCCGCCTGCGTCCCCTGACCGATACGATGCCCAAGGCGCTGGTCCCGGTGGCCGGGGTGCCGCTGCTGGAGCGGGTCATCCGCAAACTGCAGGCGGCGGGCATTTCGGACTTCGTCGTCAACGCCCACCATTTCGCGGACCGGATCGTGGATTTCCTGCGGGAAAAGGAGAATTTCGGCGCCCGCATCCAGGTGTCCCTGGAGATGCCCGAGCCCCTCGAGACGGGCGGAGGCATCCGTTTCGCCGCCCCGCTGCTGCGGGATGAGGAACCCTTCCTGGTCCACAACGCGGACATCCTGTCGGACCTGGACATCCGCGCGCTGGTCGCCGCACACCGCCCGGATGCGATCGCCACGCTGGCGGTCAGCCACCGCGACACGACCCGCTACCTGCTGTTCGATGACGGCATGCGCCTGGTCGGATGGACCAATGTCGTGACGGGCGAGGTGAAATCCCCCTTCCCGGACCTGCGGGTGGAAGACTGCCGGAAGTATTCCTTTGCCGGCATCCACGTGCTGTCACAGGTGGTGCTGGACCGGATGCAGGACTGGCCGGATCGTTTTTCCATCATTGATTTTTACCTTGCGGAGGCGGCCCATGGCATCATCCGGGGATACGAGCCGGCGTCCCTGGACCTGATCGATGTCGGCAGTCCGGAACGGCTGGAGGAGGCGAACCGGCGCTACCGCGGTTCCAGATAGACGTCCTCGTCGGGCGTGGAGAAATAGTACTGTTCGCGCGCGAATTTTTCCAGCGAATCCCGGTTGGTGGACAGGGTCTGGATCTGGTGGTCCAGTTCCTCGATCCGGCGCTGGTACTGCTCGATCTGGCGTTCCTGGCGGTGGATGGTGAATCCGCCCTGGATCCAGCGGATGACGCTGTCTTTCTTCAGCAGCAGGAACACCAGGGCCAACGCCGTCGCGATGGCGGCGTAGCGGAGGAAAGATCGTTTCTGGATATCCGGGTCCTTGCGCATAACCAATGCAAAAATAGTTAAATTTGCATACTTGAAAAAGAGATTGATATGAAACCTGCATTATTGGTGCTCGCTGCCGGCATGGGCAGTCGTTACGGTGGTCTCAAGCAGATGGACGGTCTGGGTCCGAACGGAGAGACGATTATTGATTATTCCATTTACGATGCGGTCCGGGCCGGGTTCGGCAAGGTCGTGTATATTGTCCGGGAGTATTTCCTGGAGGCTTTCAAGGAGACGGTTGCACGCAAGTACAGCCAGGTCCGCTGCGTGGACGGGGCTCCGCTGGAGTTCGTCTTCGTGACCCAGGAACTGGGCAAGATTCCCGCTCGCTTCACCCTGAATCCGCAGCGCGAGAAGCCCTGGGGAACCGCGCATGCGATGCTGATGGCGCGCGATGTCATCCACGAGCCCTTCGTGGTGATCAACGGCGACGACTTCTACGGCGCGGAGTCTTTCCGGATCGCCGCGGAATGGTGCCGTGCGCACGAGCACAGCAAAGGCGTGTACAGCATCATCGGTTTTGAACTGGACCACACCCTGTCCGAGTCCGGCGGCGTGTCCCGCGGCATCTGCCACTATGATGCGGAGAACCACCTGACGGGCATCGTGGAGCACCTGGACATCTTCTGCGAGAGCGACGGCGTCGTGCGCGGCAACAATTCCGAGACCGGCGAGCGGGTCGTCCTGGACGCCCGGGCCCTGTGCTCGATGAACATGTGGGGATTCACGCCCGACTACTTCGACTACAGCGCCCGCCTGTTCGAGACCTTCCTGGAGGCGAACATCAACGAGCCCAAGAAAGAATTCTACATCCCCTTCGTGGTGGATTCGATGATCCACGACGGCGCTGCCTCCACCGACGTGCTCAGCACGCCGGCGCACTGGTTCGGTGTCACCTACAAGGAAGACCGTCCCGGAGTCGTCGCCCGTTTTGCCGAACTGGTCCGCCAGGGCATTTACCCTTCACCCCTGTATTGAAATGGCACGTAAAGTAGAACGCAATTACAATTTCCTCAGCCACTACACATACTATGTGCCCGGCGTGGCTGAGATGTTCATCCTGCTGGCCTGGCTGCTTGCCGGCGCATTGGTGGGCAACCTGATCGCAGGCCTGTTCCTGCTGTTCATGGACGCCTCGGCCGCCACGACTTACGGGACGCTCGTCGCCTACCCGCTGATGTTCATCCCCGCGATGATGTACGCCAGCGCCAAGAGCCGCGCCCGCTGCCTGAATTACCCGGGCGTGCTGCTGGACAGCAATCATTTCGCTCCGGTGCAGGGGTGGCTGTGCGCCCTGCTGGCCATGGCGGGCACCCTGGCCCTCAGTTTCATGTCGGACGCGGTGGCGTCGATCCTGCCTCCGATGCCGGAATGGCTGGAATCGGCCCTGTCCGGCCTGACGCAGGGGAACGTGCTGATCAATTTCCTGATGGTGTCCATCTTCGCCCCGCTGTTCGAGGAGTGGCTGTGCCGCGGCCAGGTGCTGCGCGGGCTGCTCAACAACGGCATCAAACCGCTCTGGGCGATCGTGATCTCGGCCGTGTTCTTCGCGGTGATCCACGCCAATCCCTGGCAGGCGATTCCCGCTTTCCTGCTGGGCTGCCTGTTCGGATACGTCTATTACCGGACCGGATCGCTGAAGCTGACGATGCTGATGCACTTCACCAACAACACCTTCGCCCTGATCTGCGGGCACATCGACGCCCTGCAGGATGTGGAGAACTGGCAGGAATTCCTCTCGCCGCAGGCCTACTGGATTATCTTCGCCGCTTGCGCGGTGTTGCTGGCCCTGATCGTGCGGCAATTCCGGCGCATCCCGCTGCAATCCCCGAAAGGAAACTGCGATCCGGCGGCGCCGCTATTCAGCGAGTGATTTGTCTTCAAAGAGCCTGACGGTGTGTCGGGCTCTTTTTACGTCATGTACGCGGAGGATGTCCGCGCCGTGGTGGAGGGCGCGCAGGTGCACTTCTTCGGTGCGGCCGCCGGTGAAGCGTTTGTCCGCGGCCCCGATCAGGATGGGGTGGCCCTCCATGCGCAGTTCTTCCAGGCGGTCGATGATTTCGAAACACTGGGCGGGGGTTTTGGCGAATCCCAGCCCGGGATCCAGGATCCAGGAGCGGATGCCGGCATGTTCCGCCCTGGCGGCAAAGTCCGTGAAGTAGCGCCGGAGTTCCGCGACCACGTCGTCGTAACCGGTCAGCGCGTCCATGGTCTGCGGATTGCCGCGCTTGTGCATGGCGATGTATTCCAGGCCCAGTTTTCCGACGGTCGGGAGCATGTCGGGATCGTCTTCGCCGGCGGAGATGTCGTTGACGATGAAGGGACCGGCCAGTTCGTACGTGCGGCGTACGATCTCGGCGCGGGTGGTATCGATGGAAAAGCACAGACCGGGCTCGAGCATGCGCAGGACGGGTTCCAGCCGCCGCCATTCCTCTTCCAGGCTGACGGGGGCGGCCCCGGGACGGGTGGAGACGGCGCCGATGTCGATGATGTCGGCCCCGCTGCGCAGGAGGCGCAGGTCACCCCGGCTGGGCGCATAGAACGAGTCCGGCGTGAGATTCAGTATGCCCATTATGCGGATCACCATGCAAAGATATGACAAGAATTTCATAAATTTGCAGGAACACTCGAACGATATGCTGGTAGTACTCGAAGGTCTGGACGGGGCGGGGAAGTCCACCCAGGTCCGTCGACTGAAACAATATCTGCAGGCCCGCTGTCCCGGACTTGCCTACATCCATTTCCCCCGCTATGACGCGCCGGTTTACGGCGGGTTGATCGGGAAATTCCTGCGGGGCGGATTCGGATCGATCGATTCCGTGCATCCCCAGCTGGTCGCCCTGCTGTTCGCCGAGGACAGGCACGGGGCGGCGCCGCGCATCCGGCGGGTGCTGGAACGGGGTGGGAGCGTGCTGCTGGACCGCTACGTGTATTCCAATATCGCCTACCAGTGCGCGAAACTCCCGGACCCGGCCGAGGCGGAGGAGCTGCGCAAATGGATCTTCGAGACGGAGTACGGCAATTTCCGCCTGCCGCGTCCGGACCTGAACATCTTCCTGGACGTGCCGATCGGATTCGTCGAGGAGAGCCTGCGCCGCCAGCGCAACGGCGGGGACCGCGATTACCTGCAGGGCAGCCAGGACATCCACGAGGCGGATATCGCCTTCCAGAAACGGGTCCAGGCGATGTACCGCCGCCAGGCCGAGGAGGATCCTTCCTTCCTGGCCGTGGACTGCGCCGCCGCCGACGGGTCGATGCTGGACCCGGATTCCATTTTTACCAAGATCAAGGCCATCGTCGATGAAAAACTATAGAAGATTCTGCGCCGTGTTGATCGGAGCGGTGTTTTTCATCGCCGCCATTTTCAAACTGATCGATCCCGTCGGGGCCGAACTGGTCGTGACGGACTACCTGAGTTTCCTGCACCTGTATTTCCTGTGGCCGCTGTCCAAGCCGATCGCCGTGGGGATGGCGCTGCTGGAAGCGCTGGTCGGCGCCGCGCTGCTGACGGGTCTCTGGCGCAAGGCCGCCGCCATCGCCAGCGGGGTGCTGACCGTGGTGTTCACCGCACTGACCGTGGCGATCTGGATCTCTCCCCAGGTGATGGAATGCGGCTGTTTCGGCGAGGTCATCCACCTGTCCGAACAGCAGACGGTCATCAAGAACGGCGTACTGTGCGCGCTGTGGCTGATCGCCTTCCTGCCGTTCAGGGATTTCGGCGAGCCGCGCAAACCCAAATACGCCGCCTTCTCCCTGACCATGCTGTCCGTGGGTTTCCTGACCGTGTATTCGCTGCTGCGCCTGCCCATCGTGGATTATACGCCGTTCAAACCGGGCATCGAGATCCAGCAGTCCCTGCTGACCGATCTGGAAAAGGCCCCGCTGCTGTCCTTCTCGGACGCGGAAGGGGACTATCCCTATGAACTGGCCTGCGGTCCCCATGTGATGGTCGTTTCGGTGTATGCGCCGGACCGCTTCGACGAGGCGGACTGGGTGCGGACGGATGCGTTCATCCAGCGCCTGGAAGAGGGCGGGTTCTTCCCGCTCCTGCTGCTCAGCGGCAATGAATCCACGGTGCGCGATGCGGGAACCCCCGAGTGGATCCTGCCCCGGGCGTATTATTCGGACCAGCGGGAACTGATGACCCTGAACCGTTCCAACGGCGGTGCAACCTACATCGCGGAGGGCCAGATCATCTGCAAGCGGGCGGCGTCCGCCCTGCCGGAAGCCGAGCGGCTGAGCTCCTTCAGACGATCGGACCCCACCGGCCTGATGATCGAAGAATCATCGAGGGGTAGGGTCCGTCTGCAGGCTTTCCTGCTGTATGCTTTCGCAGTGATGTTGCTTATCTGATCACGATTTCATAGGGCATGCGTGCCAGTACGCCACGGCCTTCCATCCGGGTGGCCGCGCGGCGGATTGCCGCAGCCGCATCCTCCAGCGGGGTGCCGGCGAACACGTTCGCATCCGTCGATCCGCCCGTCAGGGTCTCCATGAGCAGCTCCATGGTCGTCTGCGGTTTGGGATATCCGCTGACGTTCCAGTTGGCCAGGTCTTCGTCGCCGGCGGTCTTCGCGGCCCAGCGGATGGCATCCTCGAGGGTGCCGATCTCATCGGTGAGGCCGATTCCGACAGCATCGGCGCCCGTCCAGACGCGGCCCTGGGCGATCTCGTCCACGCGCTCGCGGCTCAGGCCGCGGGCCTCGGAGACGATGCCGACGAAGTTGTCATACACATCCTCGATGGAACGCTGCATGAATGCGGTCTCCTCGGCATCCATCGGGCTGATGAGGCTCATCATGTCCCCGTGCTTGTGCGTCGAGACCGAAGTGATGTTGACATGTGCGATGTCCTTGAGGGTCTTGCTCAGGTCGGGAATCATGCCGAATACGCCGATCGATCCGGTCAGCGTGACGGGATCCGTGTAGATCTTGTCGCAGCCGGCCGAGATCCAGTAACCGCCGGAAGCGGCATAGCCGCCGTACGAGGCGATGACGCTCTTCTCCGCCTTCAGCAGGGCCATTTCGCTGCGGATCTTCTCCGAAGAGATCACGCTGCCGCCGGGGGAGTTGACACGCAGGACGACGACCTTGACCTGTTCGTCCTCGCGGATCTTCCGGATGATGCCGGCAAAACGGTCTCCGTCGATGTTGCTCCCGCTTGCGCCCTCGGCGATCTCACCGTTGGCATAGATGACGGCGATTTTCTGCTTGGCCTTGAGGTTGGGCTTGACCTTGGCGGTGACATAATCGGCGAAGCCGATGGTTTTGAGGTCCTTGTAGCTGTCCACGACCGCCAGGGAGGCGAGTTTGTCGCGGAGCTGCTGGCCGGTGAGGAGTTCGTCCACGTATCCTTCGCGCAGGAAGTCTTCCGGCAGGCAGAGCTTGAGCTCATTGATGTCCGCATCGAGTTTCTCGACGCTGAATCCGCGGCTCGCGGCGATTTCCCCGGAGAGGCTCTTCCACATCGAGTTGACCATTACCTGGTTCTGCTCGAGGTTCTCGGGGCTGGCGCTGCTGCGGATGAACATTTCACCGGCGGATTTGTATTTGCCGTGGCGGATCAGCTGGACATTGACGCCCAGCTTGTCCAGCAGGTCCTTGAGGAAGACCAGCTGGGTGCTGACACCGACCATGGTCGGCGATCCGCCGGGATAGCTGGTCATGAAGACCTTGTCGGCGACCGAAGCCAGGTAGTATCCGCCCGTCGTGGGGTTCTCGGTGTAGGCGACGATGGCCTTGCCGCCGGCGCGGAAGTTCGCAAGGGCTTTGCGGAGCTCCTGCACGATGGCCAGGTCGGACATGTTGCCGTCCGGTTTGAGGTAGATGTATTTGACGCCCGGGTCCTCAGCCGCGGTGTTGATGGCCTGCACGGCGTCCCAGAGGCCGATGGTGGCGTTGGTGCCGCCGCCCTGGATCATGGAAATCGGATCCGCTTCCTGGCGCTGTTCCGTGACGCTTATCTTGGACATGTCCAGGACCAGCACGCCTTCGCGGGGCATGACCGGTTCGGACGATCCGGCCGAAGCCAGTCCGGAAATCATAAACAATCCCAGCAGGGAGACAATCAGTATGCCGACGATGACGGCAAGAACGGTTTTCAGAAAACTCTTCATGGCTGCAATGTTGTAATCGGCGCAAAAGTACGAATTTCGCCGGCAAATTGCTAACTTTGCCCGGATAAAACTGAATCTTATGGCACAGAAACCTTCCATACCCAAGGGGACGCGGGATTTCGGCCCGCAGGAAATGGCTGAACGCAATTATATCTTCGATACGATCCGGGATGTGTTCCGCCGCCACGGCTATGCCCAGATCGAGACTCCCTCGATGGAGCAGCTGTCCACGCTGTTGGGCAAGTACGGGGACGAAGGGGACAAACTGCTGTACCGGATCCTGGATTCCGGTGACCCGTTCACCCGGGTGGACTTCGGGCAATACCGTCTCGAGGACGGCAGCATGAACGCCAAGGCGCTGTCGCTGCAGCTGTGCGAGAAGGGCCTGCGCTACGACCTGACGGTGCCGTTTGCCCGTTTCGTGGTGCAGCACCAGAACGAGATCGCCTTCCCTTTCAAGCGCTTCCAGATCCAGCCCGTCTGGCGGGCGGACCGGCCTCAGAAGGGACGTTACCGCGAGTTCTACCAGTGCGACGTCGATGTGATCGGCTCCCGCAGCCAGCTGTGCGAACTGGAACTGATCCAGATCGTGGACGAGGTGTTCTCGAAACTGGATGTCCGCGTGCTGGTCAAGGTCAACAACCGCAAGGTCCTGACGGGTCTGGCGGAGATCTGCGGATTCCCGGACCAGGTGGTGGACATCACCGTCGCCATCGACAAGCTGGACAAGATCGGTCTGGAGGCGGTTGAGGCCGAGATGCGGGAGAAGGGCCTTTCCGACCAGGCGGTCGAGGTGATCCGGCCGGTGCTGCTGTTGTCCGGAACGACGGCGGAGAAACTGGCCACGATGCGTGCGCTGATGAACGGGGGAAGCGCTTCGGGACGGGTTTCCGAAACGGGACTCCGGGGCCTGGATGAACTCGAGGAACTGTTCGGATTCGTGGCGGGAGCCGGCATCGGTACGCAGGTCGAGATCGACCTGTCGCTGGCCCGCGGACTGAATTATTATACCGGTGCCATCTTTGAGGTCAAGGCGCTGGACTGGCAGATTGGCAGCATCTGCGGAGGCGGACGTTACGACAACCTGACCGGGATCTTCGGCCTGCCCGACATGTCCGGCGTGGGGGTCTCGTTTGGTGCCGACCGGATTTTCGACGTGCTGAAGGGCCTGGAGAAGTTCCCGGAGGCGCTTGCGTCCTCGACGCGCCTGCTGTTCGCGAACATGGGCGCGCAGGAAGCCGGATACGTCCTGCCGGTGGCGTCCGCGCTGCGCCGCGCCGGGGTCAGTGTCGAGATCTACCCCGATGCTGTGAAGCTGAAGAAACAGTTCGACTACGCCGACCGCAAGTCCATCCCCTTCCTGTCCATCTGCGGGGCCGATGAGGTCGCCGCCGGTACGGTTCAGATCAAGAATCTGTCCTCCGGCGACCAGCGCAGTTTCGCCGCCGGGGACCTCGCCGGGATGATCGCCTTCCTGGGCTAGGGGCGTCCGGGTGTTCCGGAGAACATCAGCAGGATTTGTTATTTCAAAAAAAAGGAGTACCTTTGCAGTCCAATACTGCGGGGTAGAGCAGTTGGTAGCTCGTCGGGCTCATAACCCGGAGGTCGCAGGTTCGAGTCCTGCCCCCGCTACTACAGAGGAATTATCTAACGGATGATTCCTCTTTTTTTGTTAACTTTGCGAGAAGTGGTTCTGTGATAATGCTACACAAGGATTTGGATAGCGGCCGATGGGCCGAATTGACTTTCCCGCAGCAGATGGCCAACATCGGCAGCGAGACTTCCCGTATCTATCGGGCGCTTGAGGCAGGGAAAGAGTCCAGGGCCGAGAGCGCTTTCATCCGTTTTCAGGAGCTTATCGACCTAACCATCAAATATGGTCGTACTGATGCCTCCCCGATGCTTCGCTCCGCCATGCTGGAAGAACTTTGCCGATTCAGGGAACTATACTGTAAGGCCTTCCTCGAACGAAACCTCGCGGAATTAGCGGCATTCAATAGATACCTTGACCATTATGCACAGGTAGCGTAATAATATGGCTTGTAACCCCGATTTCGTTCAATTCATAATCGACCAGTGCTCCGGCGCCGGCGAGATTGCCGTGAAGAAGATGATGGGAGACTATTGCATCTACTGCGATGGCGTCCTGTTCGGCCTGATTTGCGACAACAACCTGTTTATAAAGCAGACGGATGCCGGTGAGGCGGTTCTGGACGAGGTTGTGCTTCGGCCGCCTTATCCCAGCGCACGGGACCATTTCTACATCACGAATGTAGACGACCGGGATTACCTGGAGGACATCATCCGGGCAACACTGCCGGAACTGATGAAGGGCAAGTCAAAGGCCAAAAGAAGTGCAGTCAACCGCCAGGTTCCCACTTCTTTGGACGAGGCCATAGCCCCCAACATCGTATGCTCCCAGGACCTGCGGGCATTCTTTGAACAGTACCTTGGCAAAGGATTCCGTTTCAAGGTGGAATTCCAAAGCTGGTTGCGGGAGAACGCAGGCCTCACATTCCGCGATGCTGTTGAGGCATATCCCACGCTGGTTCCTCGCAGAATGCGTGATAGATAGATATAAAACCGAAAAATGACTATCCGATTGGAACAACCCAAAGACTGGCGGGAGGTGGAAAACCTCACGCGGGAAGCATTCTGGAACGTATACCGGCCCGGATGCCAGGAACACTTTGTACTCAATCAATACCGCAGCAATCCGGCTTTCATCCCGGAGCTGGACCTGGTGATGGAGGAGGATGGCCGAATTATAGGCCACGTCATGTTCTCCAAGTCCGAAATTACCCTAACCGACGGAACTTCGTTCCCTTCCTGGACTTTCGGCCCCATCAGCATCCATCCGGATTACAAACGTAAGGGCTATGGCCTCAAACTTTTGCAATATGCGCTGGAGAAGGCCCGGGCAATGGGTATCGGCCTGTTGCAGATGGAAGGCAATATTGA
>JAFTDE010000038.1 GCA_017454335.1 Bacteroidales bacterium
CTTCCATGGCGATGCGGCTGAAGAAGAATCCGAAGTCGGACTCGCGGATCTGCAGCTGGACACCCGTCGGCCAGACGCGGTCGCCTTCCTGCAGGAAGACATAGATGCCGCCGTCCACCCGCTGGTCCACCCAGCGCCACTCCAGGCGCAGGGTGCAGTCGCCGAAGACCTTCTCGGTGCGGATGTATCCGTTGGGTTTGCCGCTGACATGCAGTTTGCCGTCGACGACGCTGAATGTAGGCTCGGTGACAGGTTCGGCGTCCGGTGCGGGATCCGCCAGGAAATACACCCACCCGTCCAGGTTCTTGCCGTTGAACAGGACTTCCTTATTCCGCCCGCAGGCTGTTGCAAACAGGGCCAGCAGCACCGCCGCCATGCCCCAGAGGATCGTCATTCTTTTCATATTGCTTTTTGATTCCATTTCAAAGATAGCATTTATCTGTCTTCTTTCCGCAGCACCAGGGTCGTTTCGTAAGCGCGGTTGACCAGCTTAACCAGTTCGCGATAAGCCGGGTAGTCGCTGGCGGCCATCCGGCCGGAGCGCGTTCGGATCTCGCTGATAATCAGCACGCCCTGATCCTGCCGCTGGACCTCCTGGTGAAAATCAGCCAGGGGACAGGAGGCCGATAGGCCTTCAGGAATGTGCTCGATCCCGTATCCCTCCGGCAGCAAAATCAGCACGCTGTCGCGGACGGCGGCACTGCGCTGGATCACACAATCATATTTACGTTCCGCTTTCTGGGCGTTCATGGCCCGCGCAAACGGTGCAGCCTTCACAAACATCCGGTCCCCACTCACCCGGCCCAGCCCCTTGACGCTGAACGAAAACCGTACTTGCGCCTCAGGAATGTAACCGGGTTCTCCCTCATACGAGCGGAAATTGTCGGAATAGGATTCCAGATGGAAGCCCTCCGGATGCCCCTGAAGGCCGGAATACAGGAATTGCTGCATATCCGCCGGTCGAAGCGAGGAGAAAGAGATAAAACGCTCTGCGCGGTCCAGGCGGGCTTTCCGGTCGATTTCAACCCAAGCTGACCCGTCCGGCGCCAGCCGGATCTCCTGCCGTTCCGTCTCTCCACGCAGCGAATCCGGATAATCTCTGATGCGAACTACCTCCCCACCATCCGCACAGACCGCGACAGCCTGGTGGCCGGCAATATCCTCATGATTGTATCCGAGTGGGACCAGGGGATTCGTGCACTCCACCCAGAGGGTGTCCCGGGGCAGCGGCACGCGCAGGATGACATGGTTCATTTGGCCGATTGAGGCATAGGCATCGGGCAGGTCGCGTCGTTCGGTGTTGACAATCACATAATCGGAAGCGATGCCCAGATGCGCGAGCAACTGCTGCATATAGAAGGACAGCGCCTTGCAATCCCCGAATCCGGATGTCGCTACGCGCGCCGGAGGCAAGGGCGCATGGCCCCCGATACCCAGTTGGATGCTGACATAGCGCGTGTGCTCGCGCAGATAATCATAGACTACCCGAATCTTCTGGATATCCGAGGTGCAATCCTTTGTCCGGGCGTCGATTTCCTGGAGGACGGCCGCAGGAATCTGCGGATCCGGCATCAGCGACCAGGCCCACGTGCCGATTTCCTTCCAATTGTGCTGGGTGCCCGATGTCCCGGCATACTGGAATGCAACGGGGCAGGCATGGACGTACGGGACGAACTCCAAAATGGACGGCATGGAAGACTCGTAGGAAACGCCGGGAAAATCCCGGAAAGTCCAGCAGTAAACCAGCCGCTTGCCTTCCTGCTTGTCCGGTTCAGCGGAGGAATCATAGCTGATCTCCGTCCCTGCGGGTAGGGAAAGGGTGTAGGTGGCGCTCCGAACCGGGACATCAAAATCCTGCACCGGAATGAAAGAGGGGAAAGAAGCGATGGCTTTCCGATAGGAAACGGTATAAACGTACTCTACTTCGAACGGGAACGGCGCCACGGGCTCGTACCCGTTCATATAGACTCTCTCCGCCAGAGCATCCGACTCCAGGACGGTGGAAACATCTTTTTTGTTCAGCTTGCGGAGGACCTTCCCACCGGAAGAAATACTCCCAGAGAAAGCACTCAACGTACGAAACTCGTCCGTGTATTGCATGAACGTGGCGGCAGCGATGCCCTTCTGGTTGTTGACGCGGATGCGCTCGTGCACGTCATACTGGCCCTGGACGGGCGAATTCATCGTGAAGGTCACATCGACCGACAGCACTACCGCCGCCGGCTGGGCGAAGGCTGTGCAGGCCAGCAGCGCCACGCAGAGAAAAACAAGAACGGAACGTCGCATCGAGTTAGGGCTTCTTGACCACGATCATCTGTTCATAGATCCCGCAAAGGGCCGTCCAGTACTCCCGGGCGGCAGCATAGTCCTGCGCTGGGCAGAACAGCGTCCCTAAATCAAAACGGTAGGTCAGTTGGATAACCCTGTCAGACACCTCCGCCCCGACCATCACGGAAGAAGGTAGTCCGGATGAGAGCCGACGACGTTCCGGGACCTGGTCCACGGTATAGCCTTCCGGCAGGGTCAGCCGCAGGGTATAGAAAATCTGTTCCGGATAAGGGAATTCGACAGGGAACCTGCGCTTTTCTGCCCGGAACAGTGTTTCCGTGTGGAACTTCTCCAGGAACGGGTTCACAAAGATGGTCCCGCCGGCATCGTCACACACCTTTTCGAAATGGAAATTAACGGCGGACTGGGGTCCATAGTCTTCAACCTGCTCGACGCCAAAGTCCTCGACCTCGACGGAATATTCCTTCTCCAGGCGGCTGATTAGATCCTCTTCCTTGTCCGCAGCCCGATAGGCTTCTTTGAAATCATAGGAAGGGCTGCCGATATAACGGATGCTACAGTCGCCCGTCAACAGCGCATCAGACGTCAGCTCGGCGTTCACCGTGTAGTAGGAAATGTTTTTGGTCAGAGCCGTCAGGTCCGCCCAGCGGCCTCCGTCCTTCTCCGGAACAACCCGGGCCTTGTACACCAGATCGTTATCCCCCAGCACATTGAACCACCCGTCCGGATCCGCGGCATCCACGTACAGGGGTTTGCCGTCTTCGCCATCAATGCACAGGATCAGCTTGTTGAATACATTTGTGCTGGGATGGATGTCCAGGACCATCCCGTTGGAACGGGTACTGATCAGCACGGGAGAAACCGTGAATCCGGCATACCTGGCCGCCGACGCGACCAGCGCGTTGATATCTGCGCTGTTGCCGGAGCGGGAGCGCAGGATCTCAGAGGCATCCGAAGGCACCAGGCGGTAATTCTGGTCCCAAGCGACTTTTCCACGCACCAAGGCGATGATGGCGGCCAGCTTGTCCTGGGCCGATGTTTTGCCCGCCACAGCAGCATCGACCTCATCCTTGAAACGGCAATTCGCCTTGATCTGGCGCATGATCGGGGACTCCCGCACCTGCTTGTCCACATCCTCCCAGGTCACGCTGAAATCCCGGTAAGCATTCGGGAGGCGCACACCGCTGACATCAATGGTCATGGAAGATCGGTACTGGCGCGGGCAGTACAGTCCGGGCTCACGGCCCAGCGCCGGAACGTCCACCGCGGTGTATTTCGACACATTCAGCGTGTTAACCGGAATATACGTTCCCAGATCAACGCCTGTCTCGACCTCCTTAGCGACATCCAGGTGGATATCTCCGCGTGTAATGGCGTTAAACTGCAGCCAGGTGGGCAGTTTGACCGTGTACTCACACATATTGATCGGATAAGTCCGCTGGAAGAAATAGTCGTCAATGTCCGTGAACTGCGCCGTATATTTTTCAATGCGTGCTTCAATGACCGATCCGACCTTGACGTTCTGGGCCGTAAAGGAAACCTTGTCATAATGGTCGTTGTACTTGGTCCGGAAGATGTTGGACTGGGGCATCTTGGTAGCGACGACTTTGCCGTTTTCCAGGTTGTAGGTCACCACATTGATCGTCGGCAGCGACTCCAGGTCATCCGAGTCCCGGGAGAGCAGGATGGAATAATCACCGACGGACTTTCCTTCCTCTTTCAGGATCTTGACCCGCTCCCGGCGCGAGGCCATCTGCATCGGAATCCCCAGGGAGAGGTCGTAATCAATCTGGACAGTATGGTCTTCGTACAACAGCAGGATGGCTGCCGACGTGTCCTGGGGATAGTCGGTCATCGCGCACTCCGCTACGGAGACTTTCCCGACCCGGGTATCAATGGGTATCGATTGCGCATACATGGGCCCGGCACAAAACACGAGCAGCCAAGCTGCGCCCCAGAGGATCGTCATTCTTTTCATATCAAAGATTCTGAGCATTTACAACAAGTAATTTAAAGGGACGCCGGGATCTGGTAGGACGGGTTGAACCGATGGATGAGCTCGTCCAGCACCTGCGTGGCATTCTTGCCGCCGATCGAAGCGTCGACCTGGGCCAGCAGGGTGGTCGGGACGTTGGCGTAGGCGATGCCGCGGCGGTAGATGCTGGCGGCGAATCCGGCCAGGTCGCTGGTGGTGCCTCCTCCGACGGCCAGCACGATGGACTTGCGGTCCGCACCCTCCTGCAACAGCCAGCGGTCGATCTCCAGGACGGTGTCCATGGTCTTGGCCGCCTCGCTGATCTCCAGGGGCAGCGAAGACTTGACATGCTTCTTGATTTTGGCAACGTGCTCGGCCACGTTGGCATCGTAAACCATATAGACGGACGAATAGGAGCGCAGGTGCCA
>JAFTDE010000039.1 GCA_017454335.1 Bacteroidales bacterium
GGAATGTACTGGCGTATCAGCCCGTTCGTGTTTTCGTTTGCACCCCGCTCCCAAGAGTGGTATGGGCGTGCGAAGTAGAACTCGGCATCGAGTCCCTTCGCGATCTCCTTATGGCGGGCGTATTCCTTTCCGTTGTCAGCCGTTATCGTATGTATCTTGTCCTTATAAGGTAGCAGCGCCTCGATTGCCGTGCTGGCCAGCGGGGTGGCTTCTTTCCCCGGAGCAAAATACTATTTCTCTGTCGATCAAGTACTTACAAAAACGGCAGCCCGCGACGCGCCAGGCGCTTAGCGCCGCAGCGTGCAGAGGGTCAGCTGCCAGCCGTCCTCGGTGTCCTTGAGCCAGACGGCGCGGCCGTCCCAGATGCCGAAGAACAGGCCGTAGACCTCTTCGGTCGCATACCGCACCCCGGCGGCGCGGTCCACGGCGATGCTCCGCGGCTTGCCATTCTCGCGCACCGAGCCGAACAGCCAGGCATCGTCCAAGTAGGCAGCGTTGAACAGGAAACTCTTGCCGTCCATCTCGTCGAGATGGGGCTCCACGTCGGCGCGGATGTCGTCCGTGACCGCGGCGGGCCCGAAGTCGATGCGCACCGAGCCGATGTCATTCCCCGCCCGGTCGAAGCGGTGCACGTAATCCTCCATCGGCACGATGTATTGGAAGCCGTCCCCCGTGTCGCAGATCCCCACGTTCGAGAACGCGAAATTCGGATCCAGGTTGTGCGGATTCGGAATCATCCCGCGGCGGGCCTGCAGCAAGGTGTCGCAGACCACCACCCGGAAGTCCTTCCACGCGGATTTGTCCCAAAGGGTCGTCCCCACAAGCAGTTCGCCGGAGGGAAGGGCGGCCAGATAATACGGTGACACGGGGTCCGTCCCCGCGGGAGAAGCCTTTCCGAGGAACGTCCCGCCCGGGCCGTAATGGTACAGCATCGCCTCGCCCCGGTCCACCAGCAGGATCCGGCAGTCTCCATCCGGGCCCACGACGAAGTCCTGCGCCCGGGCGTATTCGCCCGGTCCCCGGCCCCGGCGGCCTATCATCCGGACCGCGCGGCCTTCGTGGTCATATTCAGACACATACGCCAGGCGCATGTCTCCGCTGTATCCCAGAAGATAGATCCGCTCCCCGGCCACCACGACCTTCTCTGGGAGCGCCACCGACCATTCGTTCGGCTCCCGGTCCAGCAGGATCCGCTCCTCGGACGAGAAACACGGCAGCCCCGCCTGGGGCACCGCCGCCTCCTTCAGCTCCGCCATGCGGATCACCGCCGGATCCGCCGGGCCGCACGCGGCGAGCAGCAGCGACGCCGCGAACAAACAGCAAACTCTTTTCATTCGATGATTGATTATCAATACTTTATAATTTAACAATGCCCTTTCCCGAGCGGTTTCACAAATATAACGCAAAACTCGCCCGAAAGGTTGGGAAAAACAAAAAGTGCCACTACTCGTGGCCATAGGAGTCGAAACTTTTGAGTATATTTGTAAGAACCGGGAGAAGACACTCAAACAAGACCGATATGATTCACAAACCCACGATCCGCAGATGTGCCGCCGCAGTGCTGGTGGCGCTGACTGTGACGCTCGGCCTGGGCGCCCAGGAACGGAGCCTGACCAACACCTATAACAGTAAATACGCCCGCGTATGGGGCGTGGACGAGACCGCCGTGCACTGGACGGGCGGGTTCTGGGGAAACCGTTTCGAGGTGTGCCGCGATACGATGGTCGTGAACATGTGGCACATCATGGACGACCCGGACCTCTGCCCGGCGTACCGCAACCTGGAGATCGCGGCGGGGTATATGGAAGGCCGTCACCGCGGCCCGGCATTCCTGGACGGCGATTTCTTCAAATGGCTGGAGAGCGCAGCGGCGGTCTATGCCGTCACGCGGGACCCGGCCCTGGACCGCCAGATGGACGAGATCATCGAGACCATCGCCAAGGCCCAGCGTGAGGACGGATACATGCATACGCAGGTGGTGATTCCCGAGCGGAACGCACGCAAAAACGCCGCGCAGGCCCAGTCCACCGCCATCGTGGGCGCGGGCGGCCCCGTCGGGACCGCCACGGCCACCGCGGATGGCGGTGCCTTCAACAACCGCCTGAACTTCGAGACCTACAACCACGGCCACCTGATGACCGCCGCCTGCGTGCACTACCGGGCGACCGGCAAGCGCAACCTGCTGGACGTGGCCATCAAGGCGACGGACTTCCTGTGCGAGTTCATGGAGAACGACCCGGACGGGCTGGCCCGCAGCACCATCTGCCCCTCCCACTACATGGGTGTCGTGGAGATGTACCGCGCGACCGGCGATCCGCGCTACCTCAAACTCGCGCATGACTTCATCGACCTGCGCAGCCGCGTCAAGGACGGCACCGATGACAACCAGGACCGCATCCCCTTCCGGGACCAGTGGAACGCGATGGGACATGCCGTCCGCGCGAACTACCTCTATGCCGGCGTGGCGGACGTCTATGCCGAGACCGGCGATGAGACCCTGCTGCCCAACCTCGAGAGCATCTGGGAGGACATCGTGAACCGCAAGATGTACATTACCGGCGGCTGCGGCGCCCTGTACGACGGCACCTCGCCCGACGGCACCAGTTACGAACCCGACTTCATCCAGAAGGTACACCAGGCCTACGGCCGTGCTTATCAGTTGCCCAACACCACCGCCCACAACGAGACCTGCGCCAACATCGGCAACCTGCTGTTCAACTGGCGCATGTTCTGCATCAGCGGCGACGGCAAGTACAACGACATCGTCGAGAAGGTTCTGTACAACAGCCTCCTGTCCGGCATCAGCATCGACGGCACCCGGTACTTCTACACCAACCCGCTGCGCCTGTCGGACGACTTCCCCTACGAACTCCGCTGGCCCAAGGAGCGCACCGAATACATCAGCTGCTTCTGCTGCCCGCCCAATACGGTCCGCACCATCTGCGAGGCCCAGAACTACGCCTACTCCCTCTCCGACGAGGGCGTCTGGTGCAACCTGTACGGCTGCAGCGAGCTGGACACGAAACTCCGGGACGGCAGCGCCGTGGCGCTCTCGCAGGCTTCCGGATACCCTTGGAACGGGGACGTGACCATCACCCTCAAAAAAGCCCCGCGCCGCAAGGAGATGACCCTCTTCCTGTACATCCCGGGCTGGTGTGACGGCCATTTCACCGTCAGCGTCAACGGCCAGCCCCAAAGCGTCACGGTGGACAAGGGCTATGCTGCCGTGCGCCGCGTCTGGAAGGCCGGGGACACGCTGCGGCTGGACCTCGAGATGAAGACCAAGCTGATCGAATCGAACCCGCTGCTGGAGGAGACCCGCAACCAGGTCGCCGTGATGCGCGGTCCGGTCGTGTACTGCCTCGAATCCCCGGACCTGGGCGGCGTCAAGATCGACAACGTGGTGATCCCCGCGGACATCCGGCTCACGCCCAAGGAACTGGACATCGACGGATGCACTGTGACCGCCCTGACGGGCAAAGCCCTGCGTACCCCGGACGTGGCGTGGACCAATACGCTGTACCGCGAGGTCAGCGGCGCCCCGCAGTCCGTGGACATCACCCTGATCCCGTATTTCGCCTTCGGCAACCGCGGGCACAGCGAAATGACCGTCTGGATGCCGCTAAACCGATTCTGAGCCTTATGAGAAGGATCTTGTCCCTGGTCGCCCTGTGCCTCGGTGCCGCAAGCACCGCCATCGCCACAGCCCCTCCTGCCAACGCGCAGCAGCGGGACTGGGAGAACCAGCGCGTGCTGGAAATCAGCCGCCTGCCCGCCCGGGGCGGGTTCTTCCCCTTCGGCGAGCATCCCGGCGACCGCAGCCTGAGCCTCAATGGCGACTGGCAGTTCCGCTGGGCGCCGACCCCGGAGCAGAGCCCCGTGGAATTCTGGCGCACGGACTACGACGACAGCGCCTGGAACGTCTTCCCGGTGCCGGCCTGCTGGGAGGCGAATGCCGTGCACAACTACGGTACGCCGATCTACATCAGCGCCGGATTCCCGTTCCGGATCAATCCGCCCTTTGTCACAGACGAGCCCCGGCGGGACTACACGACCTTCACCGAGCGCAATCCGGTGGGCGCCTACCGCCGGCATTTCACCCTGCCCGCCGACTGGGCGGGGAGCGAAGTGTTCCTGCGCTTCGACGGGGTGATGAGCGCCTTCTACGTCTGGGTAAACGGCGAGCTGGCCGGATACAGCCAGGGGGCGACGGAAATGTCGGAATTCGACGTGACCGCCTTGCTGCGCCCGGGGGACAACCTCCTTGCCGTCCAGGTGTTCAAATACTCCGACGGCAGTTACCTCGAGGACCAGGACATGTGGCGCTTCGGGGGCATCCAGCGCGATGTCACCCTGTACGCGACGTCGCGGCTGCGCCTTTTCGACGTCGGCATCCGGACACAGCTGTCGCCGGATTACAGCGCGGCGACGCTACTGATCGAACCGAAGCTGGAGGTATATGGCCAGCGCGGCGAAGCCGTCTCCGAGGCGGTCTGGCGGCCGCTGGTCGCGCCCTGCCGGGTAGAGGCCCAGCTGTTCGACGCCGGGGGGCGCGCGGTTTGGGCGGAGGCACAAACCCACGATGCGCTGTCCATCCTGAACCGCGGTTACAGCTCCGGCATCCTGAATGCCCGTACGCCCCAGCGCGGGCCGCGGGACTTCGGCTGGATCCGGGGCGAGGTGGAGCGGCCCGCGCTCTGGACCGCTGAAACTCCGAACCTCTATACGCTCGAGCTTGCCCTGCGCGATACGGTCAGTGGAACCGTCCTGGAGCGGGTCCGCCAGCAGGTAGGATTCCGCGAAGTGCGCATCGAGGGCGGCCGGCTGCTGATCAACGGGGCCCCCATACGCCTGCGCGGCGTCAACCGCCACGAGCACGATCCGCAGCTGGGCAAGGTGATGACTGAGGAGATGATGATCCGTGACATCGAACTGATGAAACGCGCAGGCGTCAATGCCGTGCGATGCTCGCACTATCCCGACACGCCGCTGTGGTACGACCTCTGCGACCGCTACGGCCTGTATCTCTTTGACGAAGCCAACATCGAATCCCACGGGGTCCGGGGCCTGTTGGCGAGCGACCCTTCCTGGGCGTCGGCCTTCCTGGACCGGACCGTGCGGATGGCCCTGCGGGACCGCAACCATCCCAGTGTCATCGCCTGGAGCCTCGGGAACGAGGCGGGGTGGGGGTTCAACTTCGCCGCCGACGCCGCCTGGCTGAAGGACTTCGACCCGACGCGCTTCATCCACTACGAGGGCGCCCAAGGATCCCCGCTGGACCCGCGCGAAGTGGACGTCATTGCCCGTTTTTATCCGCGTACGCAGAGCGAATACGTCAATCCCGGCATCCCGGAAGGGAGCGATGCGGAACGGGCGGAGAACGCCCGCTGGGACCGTCTGCTGTCCATCGCCAGGGATCCTTCGAACGGAGACCGGCCGGTCATGACCTCGGAGTACGCCCATGCGATGGGCAATGCCATGGGCAATTTCAAGGAATACTGGGACGAAATCTACGCCGAACCGCGCCTGCTCGGCGGATTCATCTGGGACTGGGTGGACCAGGGGCTGTACAGGACCCTTCCGGACGGCCGGACCCAGGTCAGTTACGGCGGTGATTTCGGGGACAGGCCCAATTCCAAGGCCTTCTGCCTGAACGGGGTCATCCTCTGCGACCGCAGCACGACCCCCAAGTACGAAACCGTCCGCCAGGTGTACCAGCCCTTTGCGCTGGAGCTGGATCCCGCTTCGATGACCCTGACCCTGACCAACCGCAACCACCATGTCGGGACGGAAGGATTCCGCCTGCAGTGGGTGATCGAACAGGAGGGCAGCCCCCTCGAGCAGGGCAGCCTGGACCTGCCTGCCGCAGCCCCCGGGGAAACGGCTGCCGTAGTGATTCCGGCCCGCAAACGCGCCCGTGCGGGTGCCAATCTCTACCTCCGCGCCGCGGTGGTGCTCCGGGACGATGCACCCTGGGCTCCGGCCGGGTACGAAGTGGCCTGGGAGCAGTTCTGCCTGCAGCGTGCATCCCTGGCGGCGGCGCCGGTCAAGGCCTCCGCCCGTCCCGTCTGCACCCTGTCCGCTGCGGATGGCCGCTGGACCGTCACGGGCCGCGGCTTCTCCCAGGTCTGGGAGGACGGCCGCCTGGTTTCGCTGCGCTACCGCGGCCGCGAGTACGCCGCCCCCGAAGCGGGTGCCGCGATGCCGGTCCTGCAGGCTTTCCGTGCTCCGACCGACAACGATGCCGGATTCGGCAACTGGCTGGCAAGCGACTGGCGGAAAAACGGCCTGGATGCGCCGGAAACGGAGGTCCTGTCCCGCGAGGCCCGCTTCCTCCCGGACGGCCGCCTGCAGCTGACGGTCGTCACGCATGACAGCTATGCCCAGGGCGGCATGACCCTGCATTCGACCTACACCATCGATGCGTCCGGCGCGATCGACGCCGCGCACCGCTTCGCTCCCGAGGGGACCCTGCCGGTCCTGCCCCGCCTGGGCGTGGTCTGGACCTTCATCCCGGATCTCGGCGGCCTGCAGTGGTTCGGCTACGGTCCGCAGGAAAGCTATCCCGACCGCCTGGAAGGGGCCCGGATGGGCCTGTGGTCGGGGCAGGTCGCTGACCAGCTGTTCCCGTATCCCAAACCGCAGGAGAGCGGCAACCACGAGCAGACGCAGTGGCTGTCCCTGACGGACAGCCGCGGCCGCGGCCTGCGCATCCGCGCCGTCGGCGCTCCGCTGTCCTTCTCCGCCCTGCCGTATCGCGCTGCCGACCTGGCCGCGGCCGCCCATCCGGACGAACTGAGCCCGCGCCCGATGGTCGTCTGCTCGATCGACGCCGGCCAGCTGGGCCTGGGCAACAGCAGCTGCGGCCCCGGCGTCCTGAAGAAATACCTGGTTACTGCCGATACCCTGCAGTATCGGATCGAACCCTTGAATTAGACCATGCGAAACAGAACCCTTATCCTGCTTTTCCTGCTGTCGTGTCTCGGCGCGCTTCCGGCTCCGGCCCAATCCGCCGCAGACCTGCGTGAACGTTTCAAGACCCCGCCCGACGCCGCCCGGCCCTGGGTCTTCTGGTATTGGATGAACGGCGCCGTGACCCGCGAGGGCATCTCGGCGGACCTGAAGGCGATGCGCGAGATCGGCCTGGAAGGGGCGTACCTGATGCCGATCCGGGATTCGTCCCGGACCAAGTTCATGGACAACTGCGTCCTGCAGGGCACGCCCGCGTGGTGGCAGATGGTCGGATTCGCGATGCAGGAAGCCGACCGCCTGGGCCTGAAGATGGGCCTGCACGTCAGCGACGGTTTCGCCCTGGCTGGCGGTCCGTGGATCACTCCGGAGCAGTCGATGCAGAAGGTGGTCAGCACCTGGACCGTCGTGGCGGGTGCGGACAGCCTGGATGTCCGCCTGCCGCAGCCCGAGACGCTGGAGAATTACTACGAGGACATCGCCGTGCTGGCCCTGCCGCTGCCGGAGCGCATGGCCTGGGGCGGTTCCCTGGAAAAACTGCCGGACCGGATCCGGGTGTCCTCCAGCGAGAATGCCGAGCGCCTGCCGCTGGGAACGGGCCGCGTGCGCGCAGCCGAGCCCATCTGGATCCAGTACGAATACAACGAACCCTACACGGCGCGCTCCCTGACGGTCGCGCCCAGCGGAACCAACCACCAGGCCCTGCGCTGGACCGTGCAGTGCAGCGATGACGGCCGCGAGTTCCGCACCGTCAAGACCTGCACCCCGCCCCGCAGCGGCTGGCAGGATTCCGACGCGCCCGACACCTACTCGCTGCCCGAGACGACGGCCCGCTACTTCCGCTTCTGCTGGACCCCGGAGGGGACCGAGCCTGGGGCCGAGGACCTGGATGCCGCGAAATGGAAACCCGAACTGTCGGTGCGCCTGCTCCGGCTGAGCGGCCTGCCGCTGATCGAGAATTACGAGGGGAAATCCGGCCAGGTATGGCGCCTGAGCCGCCGCCAGGACAGCCGGGACCTCCCCGCGGACCTGTGCTTCGATACCGAACTGACCTGTGATTTTACCGGTACGCTGGATGCGGACGGATGGCTGCGCGGGATCAGTCTGGATCCCGGCCATGAGTGGATCGTGGTCCGCCTGGGCCACACCTCCACCGGCCACCGCAACGACACCGGCGGCGGAGCCAAGGGGCTGGAGTGCGACAAATTCGACCCCGAAGCCGTGCGCAGCCAGTTCGACCACTGGTTCGGCGCCGCCTACGATCACATCGACCCGCTGCTGCTCGGCCGGACCCTGGTCCGGCTGCACTCGGACAGCTGGGAATGCGGCAGCCAGAACTGGTCCGCCCGCTTCCCGGACGAGTTCCGCGCCCGGCGCGGGTACGACCTGTACCCCTACCTGCCGGTGTATGCCGGCCTGCCCGTGGGCAGCGTCGAGCTGTCCGAGTCGGTGCTGTACGACATCCGCCTGACGGTGACGGAACTGGTCAACGAGGCCTTCTTCGGCACCCTGCACCAGCTGGCCGCCGAGCACGGCTGCGCCTTCAGCAGCGAGTGCGTCGCCCCGACGATGCTCAGCGACGGATTGCTGCACTACGGCAACGTGGACCTGCCGATGGGCGAGTTCTGGTACGACAGCCCCACGCACGACAAACCCAATGACATGCTGGACGCCGTTTCCGGCGCGCACATCTACGGCAGGAACATCGTCCAGGCCGAAGGCTTCACCCAGCTGCGGGCCCTGTGGAAAGAGTATCCCGGGATGCTGAAGTCCCTGGGTGACCGCAACCTGGCGCTGGGCATGAACAAGTTGTTCTTCCATGTTTTCGCCCACAATCCCTTCCCGGACAAGCATCCCGGCATGACCCTGGACGGCATCGGCCTGTTCATGCAGGGCGGCCAGACCTGGTGGCCCTACGCCGGGGCCTGGGTGGATTATTTCCGCCGCTGCCAGGCCATGCTGCAATGGGGCGTCCCGGTGACCGACATCGCGGTGTTCACCGGCGAGGAACTGCCTTCGCGCAGCGTCCTGCCCGACCGCCTGGTCGGCAGCCTGCCCGGCCTGTTCGGCGCCAGCCGCGTGATGAGCGAAAGCGACCGCGTGGCCAATGCCGGCCAGCCGGTCAAGACGACCTCCGTGGGCGTGACGGCTTCGGCCAACATGGTGACCGCCGACCTGTGGGCGGATCCGTTGCGCGGATACCGCTACGACTGCATCAACCGCGACGCGCTGCTGCGCCTCGCCCGGGCCGAAAACGGACGCATGGTGCTGCCGGGCGGCGCTTCATACCGGGTGCTGGTGCTGCCGATGGCCCACCAGATGCATCCGGATACGGGATACATGAGCCCGGAACTGCTGGACAAGATCGAAGAGCTCCAGCAGGGTGGCGTGGTGGTGCTGCTGCCACCCGAACGGCCTGCGGCGCCGCTGTCCCATGCAGCCGGGACGGATGCGGCGGCGTATGCCGCCCAGGTGGACAGAATCTGGGCGCAGGCCGCTTCCAACGGCAGTCTACTGCCGTTCCGCTCGAACGACTTCTACGCCTTCGGGCTGGTCCGTGACATGCAGTTCAAGGATGCCGTCGGCCGCCTGCTGTCCAACGAAATCGCCTGGAACCACCGCCGCCAGGGATCGACGGACCTGTGGTTCGTCTCCAACCAGGGAGGTACACCCATCCAGGCCGAAGTGCTGCTGCGGGGTACCCCCGGCGTGCCGCTGCAGTGGTGGAATCCGCTCGACGGCGAGATCCGGGAACTCCCGTACACCCTCTCGCAGGACAATCTGCTGCGCTTTACCCTGCCGCTGGAAACCGACGGCTCGTGTTTCCTGGTCCAGGATCCGCAGCTGCCGGAAGAGGAACTCGGGCTGGATTCGGAAGTACAGGAAATGCGCTGGTCGGACAAAGGCTGGACAGCCCGCCTCGGTGAGCGCTCGAACTTCAGCGGGATGGGGGATTTCCGTCGCTGGGACGTCCGGGGTGAGGCCGGTGCCGCCCGGTATTATGGCGGAACCGGCGTGTACACCCGGACCTTCCGTATCATCCTGCCCGTCCGCTACCAGCGTGTCTGGCTGGAACTGGACGAGGTGGACGTGATCGCCCGGGTGAAACTGAACGGCCTGGACTGCGGCACGGTCTGGACCCGCCCGTACCGGGTCGATATCACGGACGCCATCAAACAGGGCAACAATGTCCTGGAGGTCGAAGTGGCCAATACCTGGTACAATCACAGCCAGGCTGTCAACTACGGAGTCGTGAAGGATGACGGCTGGTGGACGGATGCCCGCAAGTGGGATTTCCGCCAGGACGGATCCATCTCGGAGGTGGAACTGCAGCCCTCGGGCCTCAGCGGCAGCATGCACCTGTATTATATCAACAAGCCCACGGAACGGATCATCGACAAAATCCGCCGCCGATGAAAAGGATCCTGCTCCTGCTGGCCGTCCTGGCGGCCGCCTGCGGCCGCTTCGTGCCGGAAACCACGCCCTATGACGTGGTCTGGACCAGTCCGGGCCGGGATGCCAGTGAATCAATGCCCTGCGGAGGCGGGGACATCGGCCTGAACGTCTGGGTCGAGGACGGGGATCTGCTGTTCTACATGGCCCGGAGCGGGACTTTCGATGAGAACAATACCATGCTCAAGCTGGGCCGCCTGCGCCTGCGTCTGGATCCTGCCCTGTCCGAAACGGACTTTTCACAGCGCCTGTGCCTGCAGGACGGAAGCGTCGAGTTGAGCGCGGGCCCGGAGGGAGACCGCGTCCGCCTGTCGCTTTGGGTGGATGTATTCAAGCCCGTCGTGCACCTGGAGATGCACGCCGACCGGCCCCGCAAGGCCATGCTTGCGTACGAGTCCTGGCGTTACGGGGACCGCCTGCTGCGCAAGAACGAGAGTTTTCAGAATACCTACAAATGGCAGCCGCCCGCCGGGCTGCAGATGCGTTCGGATGCATTTGAAGTCCGGCCGCACGGCCTGGTTTTCTACCATCAGAACCCAGCCCGGACCATCGTGGATGCGACGGTGGACCAGCAGGGGCTGTCCGATGTGCGGGACGGCCTCTTCGATCCGGTTACCGGACGTATTTCGGGCGGTCTGGTGGATGCTCCGGGCTTCCGTTTCCGGGGGACCGCCGAGGGGAATTATATCGACACACCGTACCGCGCCTGGCAGTTCGAATCCGGGCGGCGGCGGGATTTCGAGGTCCGGGTGGTCCTGCATACGGCCCAGGAGGAACTGGAATCCTGGAAGCAGGACTTGCGCACGACGCTCGCTTCGCTGCGCCGGGGTGCAGACCGTCGTGCCAGCGCCGCCTGGTGGAAGCAGTTGTGGCAGCGGAGTTTCATCGAACTGTTCCCGGACGGGCCGGGGGAGGATGCCGCTTCGGACCGCGCCGCCGCCTGGCGGATCGGACGCAATTACGCACTGTTCCGCTACCAGCTGGCCTGCAACGCCTACGGACAGTGGCCGACCAAGTTCAACGGCGGGCTGTTTACCTTCGACCCGCGTTTCGTCAATCCCCAGCGGCCCTTCACCCCGGATTTCCGCAACTGGGGCGGGGGCACCTTCACCGCGCAGAACCAGCGCCTGGTCTATTTCCCGATGCTCAAGAGCGGGGACGTGGACATGATCACCCCGCAGCTGGAGTTTTACCGGAATCTGCTGGGGAACGCGGAACTGCGCAGCAAATGGTACTGGGGACACGCCGGAGCCTGTTTCACCGAGCAGATCGAAAACTTCGGCCTGCCGAATCCCTCGGAATACGGCTGGGACCGTCCGGAGGGCTTCGATCCCGGCCTGGAATACAACAAATGGCTGGAATACCAGTGGGACACGGCGCTGGAGTTCTGCCACCTCGCGTTCGAGGCGGAGCGCTATGCCCCGGCGGCATTCGACCTGGACCGCTACATCCCGCTCTGCGAGAGCGTGCTGACCTTTTTTGACGAGCACTACCGCTACCTGGCGGCGCAGCGGGGCGAGTCCCCGCTGGACGCGGACGGACGCCTGCGCCTCTACCCGGGCAGCGCCTGCGAGACCTACAAGATTGCGGACGATGCGGCTTCGACCGTGGCCGGACTGCGTACCGTGGCGGCCGAACTGACGGACTATTTCGCTTCGCGCGACGCGGAAAAGGCGCGGCGCTGGGAGGCTTTCCTGTACCTGCTGCCGGAACTGCCCCTGCGGGAGGTCCTTGACGATCAGGGCCGCCCGGTCCCGGCCCTCGCCCCGGCCCGCAGCTGGGAACGGATCAACAATTCCGAGGCGCCCCAGCTGTACCCGGTCTGGCCCTGGCGGATGATCAACCTGCTGTCACCGGATGCGGACGTGGCGTGCCATACCTACCGCTACGACCCGGACGTGCGGGAGTTCTATACGCACACGGGCTGGAAACAGTACAACATCTTCGCCGCCTGCCTGGGCCTGACCGAAGAGGCCCGCAAGCTGACGCTGCTGAAGTTCGCGGACGGACCGCACCGTTTCCCGACTTTCTGGGGCCCCGGCTATGACTGGACGCCCGACCATAACTGGGGCGGTACGGCGATGATCGGCCTGCAGGAAATGCTGCTGCAGACCGATGAAGGGCGGATTCTGCTGTTCCCGGCCTGGCCGGCGGACTGGGACGTGCATTTCAAACTCTGTGCGCCCGGGGAAACGACGGTTGAGGCGACGCTGCGCGGCGGCGTGGTGACGCAGCTGGAGGTCCAGCCCGCGTCCCGCCGGGATGACATTGTAATCATGCTGGAATAATATGAGGAGAATGCTGTTTGCTGCGCTGTGCGCACTGATGCTGCCGCTCGGGACGCTCCGGGCGGACGGGGTCCGCTTGCCGGAGTATTCCGTAGCCGGGCTGTTCCCGCTGGAAGACAGCGGCCGCCAGGTGTTCAATTTCAATACCGGATGGCGTTTCCTGCGCGGCCCGGCGGCTCCGGAAGGGGATTCCGTCCCCGATGTCGCCCGGCCCGACTGGGACGACCGTCTCTGGCAGGAGGTCACCCTCCCGCACACCGTGGCCCTGGTGCCCGCCGAGGCCAGCGGCGGCCGCAATTACCGCGGACCGGCCTGGTACCGCAAACGCTTCGTCATCCCGCAGGAACTCTCCGGGATGCAGGCCCAGCTCTATTTCGAGGCGGCGATGGGCGCTGCGGACGTGTACGTCAACGGGCGGCACGCCCTGCGGCACCTGGGCGGCTACCTGCCCTTCGCCGTGGACCTGGAGGCGTTCGGCCTGCATGCGGGGGACAGCTGCGTGGTGGCGGTCTGCGCGGACAACAGCGATGACAAGTCCTATCCGCCCGGCAAGACGCAGTACACCCTGGATTTCTGCTACCATGGCGGAATCTACCGGGATGTCTGGCTGGTCGGCCGCGCGCCGCTGCACATCACCGATCCGGTGGTGGAACGGCACGAGACGGCCGGCGGCGGGGTCTTTCTGCACTACGCGGACATCTCCGAAGGCAGCGCGCAGGTCTGGGTCGAGACAGAAATCGGCAACGCCGCGGCGCGCTCCGCTTCCGCGGTGCTGGAACTGACCCTCTGCGATGCGGAGGGGAAGGCCGTCGGCGTCCGGAAAACGTCCCTGCGCCTCCAGCCGGGTGCGTTCCGCACGGTCTCGACGCGTTTTACGGTCCGCTCTCCGCACCTGTGGTCGCCCGAGGATCCCTATCTGTACCGGGTGAACGTGCGTGTGCTGCAGGGGGGACGCTGCGTGGACGGGGGAACGGTTCGCGCCGGCATCCGCCTGGCCGAATGGCGCGGAACGGACGGGTTCTGGCTGAACGGAAAACCCTATCACCGGCTGATCGGAACGAACCGGCATCAGGACTTCGCCTACGTGGGGAACGCCCTGCCCAATTCCATGCACTGGCGGGATGTGCGCATGCTGCGCGAAGGAGGCTGCACCATCATCCGCTCCGCCCACTATCCGCAGGATCCCGCGTTCATGGACGCCTGCGACGAACTGGGTATTTTCATGATCGTGCCGACGCCGGGCTGGCAGTTCTGGAACAAGGCTCCGGAATTTCGGGAAAGGGTCCTGGACGATGTGACGCAGATGATACGCCGGGACCGCAACCACCCTTCGGTGCTGCTGTGGGAGCCGATCCTGAACGAGACGCCCTTCCCGGAGGATTTCTCGCTGCAGGCGCTGCAGCTGACCTTCGACGAGTTCCCGTACCCGGGAGCGCCGCTGTCGGCCGCCGATTACAAGAGCGCTGGCGTGGCGGAGCACTACGGGGTCGTTTACGGCTGGCCTTCCGATACGGGCAAGGTCGCCCAGAGTATCTTCACCCGTGAATTCGGCGAGAATGTCGATGACTGGTACGCCCAGAACAACAACAACCGCGTCTCGCGCAGCTGGGGCGAACAGGCCCAGCTCCTGCAGGCCCTGTCCCTGGCGGACTCCTACGACGAGATGTTCCGGGGCGGCCGGCAGTTCACCGGCGGGGCCCAGTGGCACAGTTTCGACCACCAGCGGGGCTACCACCCCGATCCGTACTGGGGCGGGCAGGCCGACGCCTTCCGCCAGGAAAAATACGCCTACTACATGTTCCGGAGCCAGGTTCCGGCCGATCTGCAGCATCCGCTGGTCGAGACGGGGCCGATGGTGTACATCGCGCACGAGATCATGCCGACTTCCTCGCCGGACGTCGTGGTGTTCAGCAACTGCGATTCGGTGCGCCTGATCATCCGCGAGCAGGATACGCTGGTCCGGCCGGTGGTCCACGCGCCCGACGGGATGCCCAGCCGCCCTGTGGTGTTCGAGGGAGCCTATGATTTCTGGGACATGCGCGAAGTGAGCTATTTCCAGAAGAGCCCCGAGCGGGTCAGTTTCATCGCCGAGGGCATCATCGGCGGCAAGGTGGTCTGCAGCACGAAGAAGATGCCTTCACGGCGCAGCACGAAGCTGTCGCTGCGCCTGGACCACCCCTGGGTGCCGCTGGTGGCGGACGGAAACGATTTCATCGTGGTGGTCTGCGAGGTGACGGATGACAACGGCAATGTGCGGCGGCTGGCCAAGGACAACATCGTCTTCAGCGTTGAGGGAGAGGGGAGCATCATCGGGGACGCCTCGATCGGAGCCAATCCGCGCGCGGTCGAGTTCGGATCGGCGCCGGTGCTGGTCCGCGCCACGCGGCAGGCCGGCAAAATCCGGGTCCGCGCCCGGGTGCAGTTCGAAGGGGACGTCACCCCCGAGGCGGCCGAGCTGGAGTTCTCCAGCGTGCCCGCGGTGCTGCCGTTCTGTGACGCTGTTTTGACTGCCGGAACCCCGGAAGGATCCGGGGTGCTTCTCCCTGAATTCCCGCGCCCCGGATCCTCCGGGGCTCCGGCAGGCCCTTCCGTCATTCCCGGCTTGACCGGGAATCCCACCCCTTCCGACATCCGCGAACAGCTCCGGCAAGTTCACCAGCAGCAACAGGAATTCGGCGAAGGCCGGAAGAACTAAGCCCGTCTTGCAGCGCGGAGACACAGTCGCCAGCGGAAGGAGGGTAGGCGCACACTTGCCCACCTGACTTCCAACACGCGGGCCGGGATAAGTTTCGTTAAAAGACATAAGATTCTTTCATTTCTACGTTGCGTTTCTTACTGATCCTTGGACTTCCGCCAAAGGGTCACCATGTTTGCGGGTGACTTATTAAACCAACATGGCTTATGACTACACATTTCGCAGATCCCACCTTCATCTCGCCGATGGTGGACTTCGGGTTCAATACCCTATTCGGCACCCAGCGCAACATCAATCTCCTCCGACGCCTCCTCGAGACCGTCTTCAAATGCTCCATCCCGGACATCCGATTCATCAACATCGAACACCAGGGCGACTCCGAAGAGGATCGCAAGGCTTACTTTGAC
>JAFTDE010000040.1 GCA_017454335.1 Bacteroidales bacterium
ACAGTCGGGCGCGAGGAGAGCCCTTAAGGCGAGCTCCCCGTAGCGTCCGTACTGTAGCCGTCGCACGTCGTATATTGCGGCGGCGATGCCGTGAAAATAGTTGATAAAATGTTTGGAAAAGTCTTAGAATACGCTCCGAGTTACCTCTATGCTTACTTCCCCAGAATCTTGCTGTAATGGCAGTTCAGGACGTCGGTGCAGGGGCCGTGCCAGTTGTGCATGCCGTTTCCGAGGCAGTCGCGCCAGACTTTGCAGTCCTTGCAGCGGCCGCGGCGGGTCCAGCGGCGGTCGCGGAAGGGCTGGAAGCGGTCCTGCCAGACCTGGTAGAAGTTGTCCTGGTAGATGTTGCCCTGGCTGAAGGCGTCGCGGTCAATGTTGGGACAGGCGCAGATGCGCCCGTCGATCAGCACGGAGGCGATGTTGATGCCGGCGTGGCAGAAATACGGTACGTCCCGCACCTTGTTCTCGAAGCGCCCCAGGTAGCCCTCGCAGCTGAACGTGACCCGCAAGGGGCCGGAGGTGGCGCGTTTCCCGGCAATGAATTCCATCAGGGCCGTGAACTCCGCGTCCGACAGGTGCATCTCGGGATCGTCGGCGGCGCGCCCGATGGGAATGATGGTAAAGATGCGCCACTGCCGTACGCCCGCCTGCTGCAGGAGATCGAAGAGCGCATCCAGTTCGCCGATATTCCGCCTGTTGATGCAGCTGACCACGTCGAAATTGAGCTGCGGGGCCGCGGCGGCCAGCGAAATCGCCCGCATCGCCCGGTCGAAACTCCCCGGACGGCCGCGCATCCAGTCGTGCGACCCGGCCAGCCCGTCCAGGCTGACCGTCAGGGCGCCCATCCCGGCATCCAGCAGTTTCCGCTGCATCTCCCCATCGTAGAACCAACCGTTGGAGACGATGCCCCAGCTGGCTCCGCGCCCGTGCAGGGCGCGTCCGATTTCGCAGATGTCCGGGCGCAGCAGCGGTTCCCCGCCCGTCAGCACGATCGTGAACGGATTGGCCCTCTCCTGTGCGGGAATGGTATCGAAAGCCCGCAGGAAGTCCTCCAGGGGCATGTCCACATCGCGGCTCGCCGCAAAACAATCACTGCCGCAATGGCGGCAGTGAAGGTTGCAGCGGGTGGTGCACTCCCAGAAGAGGTAGTTCAGTTCGTGCACCGCCGTCTCGTTGGCGCGGAAGGCACGGTGGAGCAGGCGGCCGATCATTCGGGTGCGACCTCCGTCAGTTCCACTTCTCCCGCTCCGTCGGGTGTCGCGACGGCTTCTTCCTCGACCAGTTCCACCTCCTCTTCAACCGGCAGTTCCGGATAATTGGCGGGACCTGTGCCGTAGCAGGCCTGGAAGATGAAGAGCATCGAGGTGAACGAAGCACCTCTCAGCACACGGCGGATCCATTTTCTCATAAGCAGTATCGATGGGTTTTATACGCAGGTGTAGCCCCCGTCGACGGCGATGTTCTGGCCGTTGACATAGGTGCTCGCAGGCGAAGCGAGGAACAGGGCGCAGGTGTCCAGTTCGCCGCTGCGGCCGTAGCGCTCGAGCGGAATGCTCCGCTTGGCGATGGCCTGGAAATACTCGCTGTCGAGGGTCTCGGTGGTGAGGTCCGTGTAGAAGTATCCCGGGCAGATGGAATTCACGGTTATGCCGTGCTTGCCCCACTCGGCGGCCAGGGCGCGGGTCAGGTTCACGACGCCGCCCTTGGCTGCGTGATAGGGCGAGCTGCCGCAGATCATGTTGCCGACCAGGCCATACATCGAAGCGATGTTGATGATGCGGCCGAATCCGGCCTTGATCATCTCCTTGCCGAATTCGCGGGCGCAGCAGAACGTACCGAACAGGTCGATGTCCATCTCTTTCTTGAACTGCTCGTCCGTGATGTCCTCGGCGTTGGCGACGGCACCGGTGCCGGCATTGTTCACCAGGATATCCACGCGGCCGAAAGCATCCATCGTGGCCTTGACGGCAGCCTTGACTTTCTCGGTATCGGTGATATCGCAGGCGACGCCGATGGCCTTGACGCCGAATTCGGCGGAAATCGCCTTGGCATTCTCTTCCAGAAGATTCTGCCTGCGGGCCAGCAGGACCAGGTTGGCTCCCTGGCTGGCGAACGCCTTGGCCATCTGCAGGCCCAGGCCGGTGGACGCGCCGGTTACGACGGCTACACGTCCGGTAAGATCAAAGTAGTTTTTCATAATAAAACAGTGTATAAAAGTGTCATGGAATGAATCGGAGGTAATGGGTGGAAGCCCCGGTCAGGCTGTAATCCGGCAGGAAACGGTGGCCGCCGAAACGCAGCGCGTACAGTCCGTCCTCCCCGCAGCCCTCGGGATCGATCCCGTCCGCCAGGCTGTCCAGCGGGAACTCGGCGGCATCCCAGCTGTGGATGTCCGTCGCAGCCATCACCAGCGGCCCGTACATCAGGGCGCCCGCCCAGGCGGGGGTGAACGCCGCGGCCGGGTCGCCGGGAACGGCGGCGGTCTCCATCCGGTCGGGACCGAAGTCCACATGCGGACCGAACGGCATGTCGATTTCGATCACATCCCCAGCGGACCACGTCCGGCGCGGGATTTCCACATACGAGCAGGGCCGGTACGTCCGGGCGACGCTGCGTCCGTTCAGCCGGACGTCGAAGCCTTCGCCGGCCCAGTACGGCACCCGCAGTTTCAGCGCGAAGCTGCCGCCGGAAACCCGGATGCGGCTGTGCTCCGCAGGCCAGGCGCATTCCTGTGTCAGGGTGACGCCCTTTTCCCGCCAGAGCGCCTCGGAAGGCAGGTACAGCCCGACCCAGACACAGTCGTCCGAGACGAACCAGGCGGCCTCCTGGTACTTGACATGGTTCTCCGCCCCGGTTCCGCCGCAGCAGGACGACTGGGGCGTGGGGTTGCCGAAGGGCTTGCGGGCGTCCAGCCCGACCGCATACTGGTAGGTGACGCCGTAATGCTCGGGATGCAGGGAACCGACGATCTGGTTGTACAGCACGCGCTCGTAGTAATCCATGTAACGGGCGTCATCGGGATCGAAACAGTTCAGATCCTTGCTGAGTTTCGCCAGGTTGTAGGCGCAGCAGGTCTCATTGAGGTTCGGGTCCGGTACGGTCTGGCCGCCCCGGCCCCGCGACACGTTGGTGTTCATGCTGAGTATCTGCGTATAGGGTTCCCGGAACATCTCGCCGTTGCCCACCCCGCCGGTGGCATAGGCGTAGCGGCCCTGGACCAGGTTCCAGAAATTGCGGGCGATGTCGTACAGGCGCGCGTCCGGAAGGGTCCGGTAGGCTCGCAGCGCGCCGGTGATCATCGGGATGTGCTGGTTGGCGTGGCGGCCGCGGATGTCGTCGATGTTGCGCGACAGGGGGCCGAAGAAAGCCGGCGCCTCGAAATACCCGGCCGCCTCGATCAGGCGGTCCCGGTCCGCGGGATCCGCCGAGAGCTCCGCCAGGCGGGAGAGGGATTCGGCCATGCCGCCCACCTCGCCGGCGATGTACATGTTCCACATCTCATAGCGGTTACCCGGCCGGCTGCGGCGGGACTCCTGCGTTCCCTCCCCGTCCGAGAAAGTCCGGTAATGCAGGCGGTTCCAGACCCACAGGCCCATGTCCCGGGCGATCAGCAGGGCCTTGTCCGCGATGGACGGATCGTCCACGTTGCAGGCGATGTCGATCAGGCCGGCCAGTTGTTTGTGGATGGTATAGTACGGCGCCCAGACCCACTGGTCGTTGTTGTACGGACGGTATGCCTCGACCAGCACGGGATGCTGGGCCGGGATGGCGTTCAGGTAGCCGTACCCGTATCGGGTCCAGTCCCGCTTGTAGACGTCGAAATCCGCCCAGGAACCGCCCAGGGCGGAGAGTTCCGCCTCGGGAGCGAGGTCCCGGGCTTCCCGGTAACGGCCCAGCGAATCGGACCAGACGAAGGTGCGTTCCTGGCAGATGCGCAGCTCGTCCACCATCGTGCGCAGCCGGGTCCGGATGCTGTCCCGCAGGGCGGGATCGCCGCAGCAGGCGTAGGCGAAGGCCATGGCGGACATGTAGTGTCCGCTGCCGTGGCCCTTGAGCTTGGTCGTCGGAGAGTCCCAGCCCGTCGAGACGGGATAACCCTCCGTGTCGAGTCCGTAGGTGTCGCGGTAATTGTACAGTTGCTGCCGCACGTCCAGGCCGAGCAGCTGGCGGATATCGAGTTCACGGTTGGAAGTCAGGCGGTTGTCTCCGGTCAGGCGCACATCCCCCAGCGGCAGCGGCCGGGCGACGGGCCTGGCGGGACGGGCTGCGGCACGGCGCGTGACCCGTACCTGTGCCCGGACGGGGTAGCCCAGGGGCGTCGCGGCGTCTCCGGTGACGTATCCCGGAACGCTATAGCGGGTTCCGGCCGGATGCAGGGCGGCGTCCGCCAGGAAGGCTTCCATCTCCCGGTCCGAAATCTCCCAGACGGCCTGCCGCCAGGCGGAAGAGCCGTCCGCATAATGGACAAAAACCTGGTAAGGAAGCGCCGGAACCGTCCCGACGGGAGCATCGACCCGGACCGGATCCACCCGGGAGATCACCCTGTTTCCGGCCCGGACGGGCAGGAACAGAACCAAGGTGCACACCAGTATGGACAACAGTCTGCGCATAGACATCTATTCATACAAAGATAGGAAATCATTTTCTTATCTTTGCATGAAAACCAGTACGAACATCGATGAAAAAAGCGATTCTTGCCCTGCTGACTACCGTGGCACTGTGCGGTGCCTGCACGCGCAGCATCACCTTCCCGGGGGCGGACGAAGGCGCCGTCCGCATTACCGCCATCACCGACGACATCATCCATGTCGAGGCCGTGCCCGCCGGGGCGTCCTTCTCCCGCACCCCCTCGCTGGCCGTCATCCGGAACCACCGCCCCTACGTCCGTTTCCGCCATCGCGAGGAAGCGGATGCCTTCGTGCTGGAAACGGGCGCCCTGCGCCTGCGCGTCGCCAAATCCGACGGATCGGTCAGCTACTACCGGCTGGAGGACGACAGCCTGATCGCGGCGGAAGAAGCCCGCAGTTTCTCCCCCGTCACGGTGGAAGGCCGGCAGGCCTGGACCGTCCGCCAGACCTTCCTCCCCCAGGACGAAGGATTCTACGGACTGGGCCAGCACCAGGCGGACGAGTGGGACTACAAGGGCCGCAACGAGGAACTGTACCAGTACAACACCAAGATCAGCGTCCCCTTCGTGGTGTCGTCGCGCCGCTACGGCATCCTCTGGGACAGCTACAGCCTCTGCCGCTGGGGCGATCCGCGTCCCTACGCCTCGCTGGGCGAAGTCTTCACCCTGCGGGACAAGGACGGGGTCGAAGGCGCCCTGACCGGCACCTACGTACCCGCCCGGGGCGAAACGCTGGTCCGGCGGGAAACGGCCCTGGAGCAGGAATTCCTGCATGTGCCGGACTGCGACTACGTGCTGAACGCCCCGCGCAGCTTCCGCTTCAGCGGATCGCACGTGACCTTCGAGGGCACGCTGGAGCCCCGGGAATCCGGGCTGTTCCATTTCTACCTCTATTACGCCGGATACACGCAGGTCTTCCTGGACGGCGAGGCGGTGACCCCCGAGATCTGGCGCACGGCCTGGAACCCGAACGGACGCAAATTCGAAGTCGAGCTGCAGGAAGGCCGGAGCGTTCCCATCCGCATCGAATGGCGGCCCGACGGCGGCACCAGCTACTGCGCCCTGCGGGTGCTCTCCCCCGTTCCCGAGGCCGATCAGGCCCGGATGTCCTGGTGGGGCGAGATGCAGGACCAGCTGGATTATTATTTCGTCGGCGGGGAGACCCTGGACGAGGTGATCGGCGGCTACCGCACCCTGACGGGCAAGGCCCCGGTCATGCCGAAATGGGCCATGGGATACTGGCAGAGCCGTGAACGCTACACCAACCAGGACGAACTGGTCGCCACCTTCGAGGAGTTCCGCGAACGCGGCATCCCCATCGACAACATCGTGCAGGACTGGCAGTACTGGCCCGCCGACCAGTGGGGCAGCCATGCGTTCGAAGCCTCCCGCTACCCCGATCCCAAGGGCATGGTGGACCGCATCCACGAACTGGACGGCCGCTTCATGATCAGCGTCTGGCCCAAGTTCTACACCAACACGGAACATTTCCGCGAACTGGATGACCAGGGATGGATCTATCCCGCGAGCGTACGGGACAGCGTCGAGGACTGGCTGGGGCACCAGCAGGGATTTTATGACGCCTATGCGCCCGGGGCCCGCGAGCTGTTCTGGCAGCAGATGCAGGACCACCTGTACCCGACCGGCGTGGACGCCTGGTGGATGGACGCCAGCGAGCCGAACATCCACGACTGCACCGACATGGACTACCGCAAGGAGCTGTGCGGCCCGACGGCGCTGGGCCCTTCGACCCAGTACTTCAACGCCTACGCCCTGGTGAACGCCCAGGCCATTTACGAAGGCCAGCGCGGCACCCGGGACAACCGGCGCGTGTTCCTGCTGACCCGCAACGGATTCGCCGGGCTGCAGCGCTATTCCACCGCCAGCTGGAGCGGGGACATCGGCACGCGCTGGGAAGACATGAAGGCCCAGATCAGCGCCGGGCTGAACTATTCGATCTCCGGCATCCCCTTCTGGGGCCAGGACATCGGCGGATTCAGCGTCGAGAACCGCTTCGCCGCCGCGCAGCGCCTCTACGACCGCACCGGAGAGGTCAACGCAGACCTCGAAGAATGGCGGGAAATGCAGGCCCGGTGGCACCAGTGGGGCGTTTTCTGCCCGCTGTACCGCGCCCACGGGCAGTGGCCTTATCGCGAACCCTGGAACATCGCGCCGGAGGGCGATCCCGCCTACCAGAGCATCCTGGAGAGCGACCAGACCCGCTACATCCTGATGCCGTACATCTACACGATGGCCGCGCGGGTGCACTTTGACGACTACACCATCATGCGGCCGCTGGTGATGGATTTCACCGATGATGCGCGCGCCCGCGCCATCAGCGACGAATTCCTGTTCGGGGACGCGCTGCTGGTCTGTCCGGTCTATACCTACCAGGCCCGCAACCGCACGGTTTACCTGCCCCAGGGAAGCGACTGGTACGACGCCTACGACAACTACCGCTGCATCCGCGGCGGCACACAACTGGACGCGCCCGCTCCCTACGGGCACATCCCGCTGTACTGGCGCAGCGGCCAGATCGTCGTCAGCGGATCCCTGATCCAGAGCACGGCAGACCCGCAGACCGACTACACCCTGCGCATTTTCAGCGGGGCCGACGCCCACTACCGCCTGTACGATGACGACGGAACGGATTACGATTATGAAAAGGGCGATTACCGCTGGATCCCGATGCACTGGGACGAGGCCGCCCGCGCCCTGCACTTCGATGCGAGCGAAGGCAGCTGGCCCGGCATGCCCGAAAAGTACACCTTCACCGTCCTGCTGGTCACCCCGGACGGCACTTCCCTCCCGCAGATCGTCAGCTACGACGGACGGGCGCAGAGCCTGTATTTCTAGTCGGCTGTCTGGGCGGCAAGCGGCGCGACGCTGACCGGTCCGACCAGGCCGGACGGCAGGGGCTGCCAGCCGGCGGCGGTGAACCAGCCGTCACTGCCGCGGTCCTGCGGCAGGCGCGCCTGGATGTTGGCGTTGTAGAAGATGCGCCAGAGCTGTCCCTCCCGGTCCATCCACGAAATCCGGTTCGCCATCAGGTTCGATACGCGGATGCACAGCCGACCGCCACGGGCCGCCTGCGCGGGTGTCAGCACCAGGGTGAAGGGGCGCGTGAACAAGGTTCCCAGCGGCTCGCCGTCCAGCGTCACGGACGCACTGCAGTCCACCTCTCCCAGATCCAGCAGCACCGGGTTTTCCCCCGGCTGCGGCGGCAGGGTCGTCACATACTCCGCCGTTCCGGAGAAGCGCGCGTATTCCGGACCCCAGGCCGTCCAGGACTCGAGCCGGGAAACGCTGCGCTCCGCGGGCAGGGTCGGGCCGCCCTCCACAAAGGACACGGTCCAGGGGCCGGGCAGCGGGGTCGGAGCGGCGCAAACATCATAGAAGGGATAGGGTTCGGAAGCGCCGACCGCGGGGGCGTCGCCCGTGCGGACCAGCAGGGAGCCGCCGGGCTGCAAGGCCATCCAGACTTCCGTCCCGTCCGCCCCGTGGCGGATCTGCGCCGCGCCGATCTTCCCGCTCATCGGATCATACAGGTCCGCCGCAGCCGCCGCGACATCCAGCGGAATCCATCCGCGGACCGCTTCGCGCGAGGAATTGCGGACAAAATACACCACTCCCCCGTCATCGAGACGGCGGCTGATGCACTGCAGGCCCAGGTCGTACATCTTCTCCCGGCTCACGCCCACCGCATCCAGCAGCTGGTCCAGGTTGTCCCCGACCAGGATGCGGCCGCGGCCCGTCCGCGCCAGCCGGAAATCCCCCAGCCGGGCGAAATTCAGCGATGAAGTCAGCCGCTCCAGGGTCTTGCGGCCGGCGTCCAGTCGGCCCAGTCCGGGCACATCCTGCGGCAGTCCGCCTTCGATCAGGATGGTCGCGCCGCGGCGCGCCAGGCGTACGATCTGGGCGAAGGTTTCCGGAAGGATCTCCTGGCAGCGGGGCAGCACCAGGGCCTGGTACGAAGCCCCGTGGCCGTTCACGATGCGGCCGTCCCGGACGTCCAGGTTGTTCACGATCATCCGGTCGGTGACATAGTCCCAGGTATATCCGCGCCGGTACAGATCCGAGGCGTAACGCCCGATGGCGCTGGTCTCGGCCGTGGTCTGGGACATGTGGTACAGGAGTTCGCGGCCGCGCTCGTTCAGCAGGTCCGTCGCATCGAAGAACAACAGCAGGTCGTTGTCGGGCTGGCCCGCCTGCAGGAAACTCTGGCAGCGGGCGACGTACTCGTTCAGCGCGGCGAAGTCCTTCCAGTTGGGATTCGTGGGCTGGAAGTGCACGGCGGCATAGAACAGCCAGCCGGGCCAGGGCGCGTCGTCCGGCGACAGGCAGGTGCCGTGATAGAAAATATGGTTCACCCCGGCGAGGAAATACACGTCCAGGGCATTCTTGACATCGTCCAGCGTCGAGAGGAAATGCTCGTTCAGCCAGGTCGCCGATTCGGACGAGACCAGCAGATGCGCCGTCACGTGCGCTGCAGACGAGGCGGTCTTCATGCCCACGATGGAACGGCCTTCCGTCTCGGGGACATCGCTGACGGCATACAGGTCCAGGATATTCGCCGGCGACCCGTGGGCCTGGTTGCGTATGCCCTTGCCCTGGGCGGCCGCCCATTTCTGCCACAGCGTGGAATAATTCTCCAGCAGCAGTTCGCCGATGGTGGTGCGGTAGTCGAACAGCACGCGGCGTGCGGTCTCCGCATCGTCGCCGATGCCCAGCAGGTCCGGCATGTGCGCGCGCAGGTCGTATCCGCGGCGCGCACGGAATTCATCGAAGAAGTCCTCGGTCCAGTCCGAACTGCCCCGGGCGTCGTCCACCTCGTAGGAATCGTTGAAATAATAGCGGATGTGGCTGACGTCGCGGCCCTGGAAGGCCTCGTCGAAACGTTCGAGGTAGTTGGTGATCGTCCTGGCGGAGAAATGGTCGATCACGTCGCCTTCCCCGCCCGGGCCGGCCCGCTCGACCATCTTGCCGTGCCAGCCGAGGAACAGGGCGCAGACCGTCCAGTCCCCCTCCGGCGCCGTCCAGTCCAGCACGCCATCCTCCACCCGGTCCGTCAGGTCCAGGTACTGCCCGTCCGGGCCGTTGGCCGTGACGGCCAGCAGCGGCAGCGGGACCGGATAGCGGACCTGCTCGAAGGCGATCTGCTGCAGGCTGTCATTCTCCGTGATCGGGAAAGCGACTTCGTCGATGGAGCGGCTCAGGCCCAGCGTGCGCACCATGGGTTCCTGGATGTATTCGACGGGCTCGGTCACCCTTTCCCCGCCGTGCAGGAAATACTCCTTGTGCGCCAGGTAGCGGCAGGCGTCCTCCGGGTCCACCCAGGGACCGCCGAAAGGCCAGCCCGAAGCGTTGGCCAGGTCGACGCCGAGGTCCCGGCTGGCCGCCTCTTTCAGTGTAAAGCAGAAGAGGTCCATCCACTCGTCCGACAGGTAGTCGCGATAACGGTCCTCCCAGCCCTTCGCACCGTAGATCGTCGTCACCTCCATGCCGCCCAGGCCCGCCTGGGAATAGGCATCCAGCATGGAAACGATGTCCGATTCCTGCACGGCGCTGCCCGGCCACCACCAGCGCGTCCACGGGCGCGTCTGGGAGCTGATTTCGGGCCACTGGAGATCGAAAGACTGCGATGTTTGCGCCTGGCCGCAGGAGATGGCCAGCAGGAGGATCGGGACAAGCCGGAAAAGGGAAAGGTTCTTTCTGTTCATAAGACGGTATTCAGTTCATTTATACAAAATTACCATTTTTTCACTATTTTTATGTCCAGGAAAGACAAAACCGTCATAATCATGAGAAAAAGCCCATTCCTTCTGCTGGCAGCCGCCCTCTGCGCCTGCACGGCCCCAAGCGGCGAAACGCCCGCCGGACCCGTTTCCTGGGGAGACCAGGGCAACGGAACCTACATCAACCCCATCCTGGTGGCCGACTACTCGGACCCGGGTGTCACCCGCGTGGGCGACACCTATTACATGGTCGCCTCCGACTTCCATTACATGGGCATGCAGATCCTGGAATCCAAGGACCTGGTCAACTGGACCCTGCTCGCCCAGCTGTTCGACCACATTGACGCGCCGGGCTACGACACGGGCGAGCGCTATGCCGCCGGCACCTGGGCACCTTCCATCCGCTACCACGACGGCAAATTCTACATGTTCGTCTGCACGCCGACGGAAGGCCTGTACATGAGCTGCGCCGAGCGGCCCGAGGGCCCCTGGTCCGACCTGCTGCTCGTGCACGAGGGCACCGGACGCGGCTGGGAGGATCCCTGCCCGTTATGGGATGAGGACGGCCAGGCCTACCTGGGCCGGAGCAACCGCGGCGCAGGCCCCATCATCATCCACAAGATGAGTCCGGACGGAACGAAACTGCTGGACGAGGGCGTCGAAGTGTATCGCGGCCCGACCGCCGAAGGCACCAAGATCCACAAATGGAACGGCATGTATTACCTCAGCATCCCCGAAGGCGGTGTCGGACCGGGCTGGCAGACCGTCCTGCGTTCCGAGAGCATCTACGGCCCGTACGAGCGCAAGATCGTCCTGCAGACCGGCATGACGGGCATCAACGGCCCGCACCAGGGCGCCATCGTGGACACGCCTGACGGACAGTGGTGGTTCTTCCATTTCCAGCGCCTGGAAGCGCTGGGACGCGTCGTTCACCTGCAGCCGATGTACTGGGCCGACGGCTGGCCGGTCATCGGCGTAGACCAGGACCGCAACGGCATCGGCGAACCCGTATACTGCTGGAAGATGCCCGTCGCGGGGACGACCCCGTCCAAGCCGGCGGCTTCGGATGACTTCGACGCGCCCGAACTGGGCCTGCAGTGGCAGTTCAACCACAATCCCGTCAACAGCGCCTGGTCGCTGAGCGAGAAGCCCGGACGCCTGACCCTGCACGCCCTGCGGGCGGAATCCTTCCGCAAGGCCAAGAACAGCCTGACCCAGAAACTGATGGGTTATACGGGCGAGGTGACGGTCAAGATGGAGCTCGCCTCCCTGGCGGAAGGCCAGCGCTGCGGCCTGGCGGTCATCTGCCAGCGGGACCAGCTGATCGGCATCCGGAAAGTGGACGGCAAGACCGAACTGTTCCGCGAAGAAGCCGGGAAAGAAGCGGAGACCCTGCCCTTCTCCGGCAGGAAGGTCTGGTTCCGCCTCAGCTACGATGTGAAAGCGGACGATTTCGTCCTGTCATACTCCAGCGACAAGAAGGAATTCACCCCGGTGGGAGCCTCCTTCCAGCCGCGCTTCTCCAGTTGGAAGGGCGCCCGTCCGGCGCTGTTCTGCTACAACACCGAAGCCGACGAAGGCACGGTGTGCTTCGACAACTTCGAGTATGTGTTTGACTGACGCTACTCTCCCTTGCTGAAGAAACGCCACTGGAACAGCAGCAGGTAGAAAGCCCCCACGGTGACGCAGCTGTCGGCGAAATTGAACACCGGGCTGAAGAAGATGACCTTGCCGGCCGCGTCGTGGATCAGCGGGAAGTAGAACATGTCGACCACACGGCCGAACAGCAGCGGGGCATAGCCCCAGATGACGCCGTAGAAGAGCGAGTCCAGGATGTTCCCGAACGCTCCGGCCGTAATGAGCGTAAGCCCCACCAGCACACCGGTCGGGGCTTTTTCTTTCCGGTACAGGGAACGGATCCACCAGACCAGCGCGCCGCACAGGACAATCCGGAACAGGGACAGCAACAGCTTGCCCACGGTTCCGCCGAACTTCATGCCGAAGGCCATGCCCTCGTTCTCGACGAAACAGAGCCGGAACCAGTTGCCGATCACGTAGATCTGGTCGCCCAGGGACATGTGGGTCTTGACCAGGACCTTGATGACCTGGTCGATGACCACCAGAACGATGCCGAGCAAGACCAGTCTTGTTCCCTTCGAAAGACGCATGGCCATCAGTTCTTGCCGGCCTTGGCCAGCATTTCCTTGGCTTCGACGGTCAGGGTGGCGTGCGGAACGAGGCGCAGGCGCTCCTTGGGGATCAGCTTGCCGGTCACACGGCAGATGCCGTAGGTCTTGTTCTCGATGCGGACCAGGGCCGCCTCGAGGTTCTGGATGAACTTGTACTGGCGCTGGGCCAGCTGGCTCGCCTCTTCCTTGGACAGCTGGTTGGCACCGTCGTCCTCCACGGTCTTGAACGAGGGGGAGGTGTCCTCGATGTCGTTGGTGCCGTTGTGCATCACGACGTCGCGAAGCGTGTTGTATTCCGCCTTGGCCTTGGCCAGTTTTTCGAGGATGATTCCACGGAACTCCTCGAGTTCTTCGTCGGAATAGCGGGTTTTGATTTCTTCAGCCATAGTGGTGATATTGGTTTATTGTTTCGTTACTTTGATGGAGAGCGGTCCCTCGTCCCATTCGACGGCCACGGCAGCGGGGTCCGCCGGGCCGGAAGCGATCCGGACCGAGGTGGCGAGTGTCTGGGCGCAGAGATAATCGCGGTACGATTCCAGCGCGGCTGCGATGGCGGCGGCGTTTTCGTCCCCCGCGAAGATTTCGACCGCCACCTTGTCGGTGACGTCGAAACCGCTGTCCTTGCGCAGGTTCTGGATGCGGTTGACCAGTTCGCGGGCGATGCCCTCGCGGCGCAGCTCGTCGCTGACCTCGATGTCCAGGGCGATCGTCAGCGGACCGTCGCTGGAAACCAGCCAGCCCGGCATGTCCTCGGAAGAGATCTCATAATCCTCCAGCGACAGCTCCACGGGACCGGCGGGCAGGTCGATGACATACAGCCCGGCGGCCTGGATATCGGAGATGGTCTTCTGGTCGAATCCGGCGAAAGCCGCGGCGATCTCCTTCATCCGGGGACCGTATTTCTTGCCGAGCGTCTTGAAGTTCGGCTTGATCTTCTTGGTGATGATGCCCGTCGTATCGGTGATGAACTCCGCCTCCTTGACGTTGACTTCGGTCAGGATCAGGGGCTTGACCTGCTCCAGCCGCTCGCGGACCTGCGGGGAGATCACGGGGATGACCAGCTTGGAAAGGGGCTGGCGCACCTTGATGTTCACCTTGCGGCGCAGGGCCAGCACCATCGAGGTAGCCCGCTGGGCCAGGGACATGCGCTCCTGCAGCTCGGTATCGACCAGCGACGCCACGGCATCGGGCATCCGCTGGAAGTGGACGCTGTCCCCTTCCGGTGCGCCCGTGAGGTCCAGCCACAGCCGGTCCATATAGAACGGGGCGATCGGAGCCGCCAGCAGGGCGACATCCTTCAGCACTTCGTACAGGGTCTGGTAGGCGGCCAGTTTGTCCTGGGTCAGGCCGCCGCCCCAGAAACGCTTGCGGTTCAGGCGGACGTACCAGTTGGACACGTGGTCGCAGACGAAATCCTGGATCAGGCGTCCGGCCAGCGTGAGGTCAAAGTCCTCGTACGCGGCGCGCACGTCGCGGATGAGCGAATGCAGCATCGACAGGATCCAGCGGTCGGTCTCCGGGCGCTTCGCGACGGGAACCGCTTCGGCCGCAGGGTCGAAGCCGTCCACGTTGGCGTACAGCGCGAAGAACGAGTAGGTATTGTACAGGGTGCCGAAGAACTTGCGCCGCACCTCGTCAACCCCGGCTTCGTCGAAACGGAGGTTGTCCCAGGGCTGGGCGTTGGTCAGCATGTACCAGCGCAGTGCGTCGGCGCCGTACTGGTCCATGGCCTGGAACGGATCGACCGCATTGCCCAGGCGCTTGCTCATCTTCTCCCCCTTCTTGTCCAGCACCAGGCCGTTGGAGATGACGCGCAGGAAGGCCGGCGTCCCGCTGACCATCGTATGGATGGCGTGCAGGGTGTAGAACCACCCGCGGGTCTGGTCCACGCCCTCGGCGATGAAATCGGCCGTGCAGCCGAAATCCGGACTGTCAATGCCCCGCAGGCCCGTCTGGGCATAGGGCATGGCACCGGAATCGAACCAGACGTCGATCAGGTCCGTCTCGCGGGTCATCTTGCGGCCCGTCGGGCTGACCAGGAATATATTGTCCACGTAGGGACGGTGCAGGTCGATCTTTTCGTAATTCTCCAGACTCATGTCGGCGGGGTCGAAACCGGCGGCCTTGAGCGGATTCTCCGCCATGAATCCGGCGGCGACGGAGCGCTCGATCTGGTCGTAGAGTTCCTTGACGCTGCCGATGCAGATTTCCTCCCTGCCGTCTTCGGTGCGCCAGATGGGCAGCGGCGTGCCCCAGTAGCGGGAACGGCTGAGGTTCCAGTCCTGGATGTTCTCCAGCCATTTGCCGAAGCGGCCCGTTCCGGTGGCCTCGGGCTTCCAGGTGATCTGCCCGTTCAGCTCGATCATCTGCTCGCGCACCGCGCTGGCCTTGATGAACCAGGAATTCAGCGGATAGTACAGCACGGGCTTGTCCGTACGCCAGCAGTGCGGGTAGGTATGGACATGCTTTTCGATGCGGAATGCCTTGCTCTCGGCCTTGAGCATCATGCAGATGTCCACGTCCAGGGTTGGATCGTCCGGGCCCAGGGACGGGTCATAGGCGTTCTTGACATAGCGGCCGGCCCAGGGGGCGTAGCTGTCGCGCACATGGGCGGCGGCGTAGTCCGGATCCAGGTCTTCGATGCGGTAGAAACGGCCGCGCGGGTCCACCTGGGCCTGCGGGGCGCCGTCCTTGTCCTTCACGTACAGGCCCGGCACACCGGCAGCCTTGCCGACGCGGGCGTCATCGGCGCCGAAGGTCGGTGCGATGTGCACGATGCCGGTTCCCTCTTCCGTCGAAACGTAATCGCCCGGGATGACGCGGAAAGCGCCCTCTTCGGGAATGAACCAGGGAATCAGCTGTTCGTAACGCAGTCCCACCAGGTCGCGGCCCTTGATGACCTCCGGCAGCACCTCGAAGGGGGTCTTGCCGTTGAACCAGGCCCCGACCAGGTCCTTGGCCAGGATGTAGGTGGCGGGAACGCCGGTATAGGGATTCGCGCTGCGGACCTTGACATAGTCGATGTCCGGTCCCACGCACAAGGCGGTATTCGAAGGCAGGGTCCAGGGCGTCGTCGTCCAGGCCAGGATGTACAGGTCTTCCTCCCCGATCACCTTGAACTGGGCGCAGACCGTCGTGTCCTTGACGTCCCGGTAACATCCGGGCTGGTTCAGCTCGTGCGAACTGAGCCCCGTGCCGGCGGCCGGGCTGTAGGGCTGGATGCTCTTGCCCTTGTACAGCAGGCCCTTGTCGTAGATACGGCGCAGCAGCCACCAGAGGGTCTCGATGTAGCGGTTGTCATAGGTGATGTACGGGTCGTCCATGTCCACCCAGTATCCGACGCGCTCGGTCAGCGTGCGCCACTCGGCGGTGTATTTCATCACCTCGCTGCGGCAGGTGCGGTTGTATTCCTCGACGCTGATCTTTTTACCGATATCCTCCTTGGTGATGCCGAGCTTCTTCTCGACGCCCAGCTCGACCGGCAGGCCGTGGGTGTCCCAGCCCGCGCGGCGGCGGACCTTGTACCCGGTCTGGGTCTTGTAGCGGCAGATGGCATCCTTGATGCTGCGGGCCATCACATGGTGGATGCCCGGCATCCCGTTCGCAGAAGGCGGACCCTCAAAGAAAATGAATTCGGGTGCCCCCTCGCGCAACGCGAGCGAGCGTTCGAAAGCGCCCTCTTTCTTCCATCGCTCCAGGATCTCATTCCCGACGGAAACCAGGTCCAGTCCTTTGTACTCTTTGAATGTCATTTTTTTTGCCTACTTTTGCATCATTGAATCTGCAAATTTAATGAATTTCGCTTTAATTGCCAATTCGATATGGGAACTCTGGATATCATCCTGCTAATCTGCTTCCTGCCAGCCCTTTACACGGGTCTGACCAAGGGCTTCATCCAGCAGATTATTTCGCTTGTATCCCTGCTGGCCGGAGCCTGGCTGGCCATCCACTTTTCGGAGACCGTCACGCAGTGGCTGGCTCCGCACCTGACGATTAGCGAACAGTTCCTGCGCATCCTGAGTTTCGTGCTGATATTCACCGTCGTGGTGCTGATCCTTCACCTGATCGGAAAACTGCTGTCGAAGATCCTCTCCGCCGCCTCGCTGGGATGGGTGAACCGCCTGTTGGGCCTGGTTCTCGCCCTGGCCGAAACGGCGCTGGTCCTGGGTTTGCTGTCCGTGCTGTTCGAATCGCTGAACCAGCAGTGGGAACTCGTCAAGCCGGAGGTCCTGCAGGACTCCGTCATCTACCAGTTCGTGCACAACCTGGCCGTCAAGATCCTCCCCGCCCTCAAGAGCCTGACCGTCCATGCCTAACATCATCCTGATAGAGACTGCCACGGCCCGCTGTTCCACCGCCCTGGTCGCCGGGGACCGGGTGGTCAGCCGCCGCTGGAGCGAAGAACCCCGCGCCCACGCCTCGATGACGGCGCCTTTCGTGCAGGAAATGCTGGCCGAGCAGGGACTGACGGTGCGCGACTGCGATGCAGTCTGCGTCAGCAAAGGACCCGGATCCTATACCGGACTGCGCGTGGGCGTATCCACGGCCAAGGGGCTGTGCTTCGGTGCCGGCATCCCGCTGATCGCGGTCAGCACCCTGGAAGTCCTGGCCCGCCAGGCCCTCGAGACCGGGGTGGTTCCGGAAGGCTGCCGGCACATCATCCCAATGATCGACGCCCGCCGGATGGAGGTCTATACCGCCGTCTGCGGACCGGACGGTCAGCTTCGGAGCGAGATCAGCCCGGTCGTGATCGTCCCGGAGAGTTTTGCCGCCGAACGCAGCGCCGGTCCGGTGCTGTTCATCGGCGACGGGGCGGAAAAATGCCGCGATGTCCTCGGCGGACCGGACTGTCATTTCGTCCAGACCTGCCCCGATGCCGCTGCCCTGGCCCGCCCGGCCCTGGCCGCCTTCCACGAAAAAAGGTTCGAAGACACCGCGTACTTCGAACCTCTCTATCTCAAACAGTTCATCGCTACCGTCAGCCGGAAAAACCTGTTCTAGGGTTATTCCATGGCGTGAAATTCACAGCGCCGTCAGGGTGTCGTTACTCCCCCTTTTCCGGGAGGGAGTAACAGCACTCACCGCGTTTCGCCGCCTACGAGTCACATGACGACGTTGCTATTTCAGGTATTTCCGGACCTCGCGGCGCAGGGCGGCAAGGGACGAGACATCCTCGATGCGGCCCTTCAGGTCGCCGTCCGCGATGACGAAGACCGCCGGAAGGGTCTCCACATTGTAGGAAGCCAGGGTCGGCGAGGAAGTCCCCAGACCGTCGTTGACGTTGATCCAGGGCAGCTTCTGACCATTGACCGTCGCGGCCCAGTCCGCCTTGTTGGCATTGATGCCGACAGAGTAGATCTCCAGCCCGCGCGGATGCAGTTCCTCGTAAATGGGCAGCAGCACCTCGGTGTTGAAGATCTTGCCACCGGCATCGACCGCATTCCAGAAGCAGACCAGCACCAGCGGTGCCTTCACCTCGGACAGCAGCGCACGGCGGCCGTTGATGTCGTTGACCGAAAGGTCCAGGAAACCGGACTCGCCGGCCATGCCGATCCGGTTGACCAGCGCCAGGTTCTGCTCGCGGGTCTCGGTCTCTTTCTTCAGGGCCTTGACAAAGCGGGACTCAGGGTAGACCTCTGCCAGCGCCTCATACGCATTGCGGAAATGCAGGGCGTCCGTAGGCTGCGAGAAAACCGGAGTGGAGGCATCCAGTTTCTGATACAGCACCGGAATCACCGTCAGCGACGACGGATTCTCCATCACATACTTGACGCAGGCGCGGTAATGACGGACATACTCCTGGACGGCCGCGGAATTGTCTCCCGCTGCGGCCAGGTCCTCAAAACGCTTGCGGAAGGCCGCAAAATCGGCATTGACCTGCTGCAGCCTGACAGATTCTTCCGAACCCGTGATTTCACAGGCAGAGCCCAGCGTATCGGTGCGGACCGACACCCGGTCCCCCGTCTCCAGCAGCAACTCCGCCAGCTGGCGGCCGTTGTAGCTGACATAGACGAATTCGGGCTGGCCTTCAGTCACGGGAACGTTGCAGCGGAAACGACCCGCGGCGTCCGTCTTGACCGTATCGACCAGGGCCAGGTTGTTGACATTGAGTTTCCAGATGGCGACCTTGCCTTTGGCAGCGCCGTCTATGGTTCCTTCCACGCGGGTCTTGGGCGCACAGGACGAGAGGGCCAGGCAGCCCAGCAGGATGGCGATGATCTTAACGTTCTTCATAAGCCTTGCGGATGGCGGCAGCGGTCTGGGCCTGCTGCTCGGGGGTAAACTGAGGCCGCTGCTTGCGGAAATCCAGATCGCCTTCGGACTGGAGCGGGACCAGGTGGATGTGCGTATGGGGCACTTCCATTCCCAGCACGGCGACACCGACCCGCTTGCACGGGATGGCCTTCCGGATCGCCTGGGCCACTTCGCCGGCAAAATCCCACAGGCCGCGATAGGTCTCGGGGTCCAGGTGGAAAATATAATCGTCCTCTACATGTTTCGGAATCACCAGGGTATGGCCCTGGGCCAGGGGATTGATATCCAGGAAAGCGTAGAAATCATCGTTCTCCGCCACCTTGTACGAAGGGATCTCTCCGTTCGCAATTCTGGTAAAAATCGTAGCCATCTTTACAGGGAAATATCAAGGATCTTGAACTGGATCGGGCCGGCGGGGACCTGCGCGACGACCACTTCACCCTTGGCGTGGCCCATCAGGGCGCGGGCGATCGGGGTCGTGGCGGCCAGTTTGCCGTGGGCGAAGTCCGCCTCGGTCTCACCGACGATGGTGAACTCCATGACCTGGTGGACGTTCAGGTTCTCCACCTTGACGCGGGTCAGCATCTGGACCTTGTCGGCGCTGAGCTGGGAAGAGTCCAGCACCTTTGCATTCGCCACCATGTTCTTCAGGTTGGCGATCTTCATTTCCAACAGTCCCTGCGCCTCCCGGGCCGATTCATACTCGGCGTTCTCCGACAGGTCACCCTTTTCGCGGGCCTCTGCGATGGCCGCGGCAATCACGGGGCGCTGGGCCAGCGCCTCGGAGAGTTCCTTCTTGATCTTGTCCAGCCCCTGCTGGCTCATATAATGCACTTCTGCCATAATTATGTTGTGAATAAAAGAGAGAGTCCTGTCTGGACGACAGAACCCCTTGTTCTTTGCAAAGATAATAATTATTTCGGATTAATCCAGCCCCTCGTCAAACTTGGGCTTCATTATTTCGGAATAAAGGACCAGCTTCTTCGGGTCGATTTCCAGCGTCTCACGGGCCGGGGCTTCGGATTCCGCGGGATGGTGTTCCACCACACACTGTCCTTCCTGCTGCGGGTCCGTGAAAGGCTGGAAAGGCTGCGGCTGCGCAGCCACCTCTTCGGGACCGGGATCGAATTCGAATTCGGATTCGGATTCGGGATCGGGTTCGGGATCTTCAACCATGAACTCCCGGAGCGCACGGGCGCGGCGCTCCTGCGCCCTCTGGCGTTGCTGTTTCTTTTTCGAGAACAGCCCCACGACGGACAGCGCAACCATGATGACCGGAAGGACTACATCGACCCAATCTTTTTCCATACTGCTAATATACGGTTTTTACAGGCTTCTTCATCCAGTGCAAGCTGTTTTTTCAGCGCGTCCAGCGAATCGAAATGCTTCTCGCCCCGCAGGAGTTCGAAGAATTCGACACGGATGTCCAACCCGTAGATGTCTTCGCTGAATCCGAAGATGTGCGCCTCGATCTTGCCGTTCGGGTCGATGTTGGTCATCGCCCCGTAGCGCCGGCCGGAAACCTCGACGGCCGTGACATAGGCCCCGACGCCCGGCAGGAGCTTGAGCGGTTCGTACAGCTTGACATTGGCGGTCGGGAATCCGATGGTCCGGCCGATCCGGTTGCCGCCGACCACCACGCCGTGCAGCTGGTAGTTGTATCCCAGCATCTGCGCCGCTCCGGCCACATCCCCGCCGGCGACGGCGCTGCGGATCCGGGTCGAGCTGACCGGGCCGTCCGGCGTGGAAACCAGCTTCGGACGGATCACCTCCAGGCCCAGCGAAGCAGCCAGCGAGGCTACCTGGTCGCTGTCCAGCCCGTCGCTGCCGATCCGGTTGTCGTAGCCCAGCACGATGGCGCTTCCCCCGTAGCGCCCGATGACGACCTCGCGCAGGTAGGCTTCGGCGCTCATCGCCGCGAAGGAGCGGGAAAAAGGCAGCACCTCCACCCGGTCCACGCCCAAGGCGGTCAGCAACGCACGCTTTTCGTCCAGCGTCGTCAGCAGGCGCAACTCCCGCGCGCCCTTCTGCAGGACGGTGTGCGGATGCGGCCAGAACGTAAGGACGAGACTCTGCTCGGACCGCCGGCGGGCGGCATCGAGCAAAGTCTCCATTACGCTGCGGTGTCCGAGGTGGACGCCGTCGAAAAAGCCGGTGGCTACAACCATTTCACAAGCGGGAAGTCCTGACGGTGAGGCAGCAGGTCATTCTTGGGATGGATGCGGGTGGCAACCTGGTACATACCGGTCTGCTCCGGCAGCACCTCCGTCCGGTAGGTGGCGATGCCGTCCTCACAGCTGATCAGGTCAAACTCCCATTTCTCACGGATGTGCAGGCGCCCCTTCTCGTCGGAAGCGGCCAGCAGCAGCTCGACGCCGATGTCGGAAGGACTCAGTCCGGCGATGTCCAGCACGACCTCGCCGATCATCTTGTTGTCCTGGGACAGCACGTAAGCGGCATCCGGCTGGGTGATCGAGACCACGCGGATCTTGTTCCACTCCTCGGAAACCTTGCGCTTCCAGGCGGCGACTTCGCGCACCTGGGCATAATCCCCGGCGACCAGCCGGCCGAAGCGCTCGGCCTGCGGGATGTAGTACTGGTTGCAGTAATCGGTCAGCATCCGGTTGGTCGTGAAGTTGCAGGCCACCCGGGCGATCGTGTTCTTGATGTAGCGGATCCAGAGCGCGGAACGGCCCGTCGCCTTGTCCACATAGTAGAACAGCGGGGCGATCTCGTTCTCGATCGTCGAGTAGATGGTCGCGGAATCCAGCTCGTTCTGGTAGTTCGGATCGTCGTAGGTGCTCTCCAGGGGCAGGGCCCAGCCGGCCTGGTCCTTGTACCCTTCCACCCACCAGCCGTCCAGCACGGAGAAGTGCATGACGCCGTTCATCGCGGCCTTTTCGCCGGACGTGCCGGAAGCCTCCAGCGGACGCGTCGGGTTGTTCATCCAGACGTCCACGCCCTGGACCAGACGCTTGGCCAGCGTGATGTCGTATCCGGGCACGAAAACGATGCGGCCCAGGAAACGGTCCTGCTTGGAGATCTCGACGATCTGCTTGATCAGGTCCTGGCCCGCGCCGTCGGCCGGATGGGCCTTGCCGGCGAAGATGAACTGGACCGGATGGTCGGGGTTATTGACGATGGCGTCCAGGCGGTCCAGGTCGCTGAACAGCAGGGTCGCGCGCTTGTAGGTCGCAAAGCGGCGGGCGAATCCAATCGTCAGCACGTCGTCGCGCAGGCGCTCCTTGATCTTGACGATCTGGCTGGGCGAATAATGGCTGCACTGGGACGGGTCGGACAGCTTCTCCTTGATGATGCGCATCAGCTCGGTCTTGAGCGTCTTGCGGACTTTCCAGATATCCTCGTCAGAGACATTGTAGATGCCTTCGAAGCACTTCTTGTCGTAGTGGTGGGTCTTGAACTCGGGGCCGAACACCTGCGCATGCAGCTGCTTCCATTCCTTGGCAGCCCAGGTATCGTAGTGGACGCCGTTCGTCACATAGCTGACGTGCAGTTCCTCGGGCAGGTAGCCCGGGTACATGCTGGCGAAGATGTCCTGGCTGACCTTGCCGTGCAGCATGGACACGCCGTTGACGTTCTGGCAGGTGTTGGCAGCCAGGGTGCTCATCGAGAAGCGCTCCTCGCGGTTCTCCGGATGGACCTTGCCCAGGGACATCAGGGTGTCCCATTCGATGCCGAAGCGGGCCGGGTAATGGCCCAGGTACTTGGAGATCATGCCTTCGTCGAAGGCGTCATGCCCGGCGGGAACGGGAGTATGCGTCGTGAACAGTCCGGACGCGCGCACCAGTTCCAGCGCCTCGTTGAAGTCCAGGTTCCCCTGCTGCATGTATTCGCGCAGGCGCTCCAGGCCGGCGAAGGCGGCATGGCCCTCATTGCAGTGGTAGATGGTCGCCTGGATGCCCAGGGCACGCAGCGCCCGGACACCGCCGATACCCAGCAGGAGTTCCTGCTTGAGACGGTTCTCCCAGTCGCCGCCGTACAGCTGGTGCGTCACCTGGCGGTCTTCGGGGATATTGGCCTCGTAGTCCGTGTCCAGCAGGTACAGGTCCGTGCGGCCCACGGCCACTTTCCAGATGCGGGCGGTCAGGTCCCGGCCCGGCATCGCGATGCGGGCTGTCTTCCACTCCCCTTTCTCGTCCAGCACGGGCTCGGCGGGGATCTTCAGGAAATCCTGGGCGATGTAATCGGCCACCTGGTTCCCCTGCGGGGTCAGGCGCTGGTTGAAGTACCCGTAGCGGTACAGCAAGCCCACGGCCACCAGGTTGACGTTCATGTCGGAGGTCTCCTTGAGGTAGTCGCCGGCCAGGATGCCCAGGCCGCCGGAGTAGATCTTCAGGGATGCGTCCAGACCGTATTCCATGCAGAAATAGGCCACGGAGGGTTCCTTGCGCTCGGCCTTGGCGGCCATGTAGGTGTTGAATTCCTCCATCACGGCGTCCAGCCGCGCCAGGAAGATCTTGTCCTTGGCCAGTTCCTTGAAGCGCTTGAGCATCACGGAATCCAGGATGACGACCGGATTGTGCCCGGACTTGTGCCAGATGTCCGGATCGATATATTTGAAAAGTGCCTTCGCGCTGTCGTTCCAGCACCACCAGAGATTCTTGCTGAGCTCCTCCAGCCCGGAAAGGGCCTCAGGAAGGTGCCGCGTCACGCGGACGCTCTTCCAGGACGGAGCGTCTACTTCGATTTTGTTCGTCTGCATAAATGTCTTTTATTGTTTGGTTGCTATGGCTTCGTTCACCCGGATGATGAAATCGCTCAACACGTTCATGTAGTTGATGAACGCCTCGAACGGGGTGTCATAGGGGTTGAAGTAGCGGTGCACTTCGCCGTCCGAGAAGAACTTGGTGCACATATAGTACAGGTGATCGCTCTCGGCCAGGTGTCCGAAATCTCCCCAGAGCACAGGGTCATTGAGGATGGACAGCTTCTCGGTCAGGCCGTAGAGCTTGTTGAATGCGTCTTGCTGCAGTTCGTTGCCGAGCCAGGCGGAGGTGTCGCGCTCTTCGTCGGCCCAGGAGATCGCCTCGGGCACGGACAGTTCGTCCACCGCCTTGTGGCGGCGGGTAGCCTCGGACGGAGTCACGAATTCCAGGCCGCCGTCGGCCAGGGCCAGGGCGGGCAGGGCCTTCATGAACTCCATGATGCCGGAATCGGCACTGCGGTGCTCGCCGAAGGTCTCGTAATCCATGAACAGGTTGACGATCTCGCCGTCGGCGGCTTTCAGCCAGCCGAGGTACTTCTCCGCGGTCAGCGGCCACTCGCACCACGCCGGGTTGTCGAAGCGGAAGGAGATGTCGTCGCTCAGCTGGTAGTTGCGGAGCAGGAGTTTGAGGGACTTCTTCCCTTCGCAGGAATAGACGTAGTCGGGGCTCTTCCAGCCCATGATGTGGCGGGCGCCTTCGGTCAGCATCGTCTTGAAGCCGAGGTCATAGACCTGGGCGCCGATGTCGTTGGAGTAGATCAGCTCGGTGTTGCGGAACGCCGTGGGCGTCACGCCGAAGTACTGCTGGACCATGTCCTTGTGCTTGAGCACCTGGTGCTTGAATTCGCTGGGGGCGATCAGCGAGCTCAGCGAGTGGTAGTAGGTCTCGCCGAGGATCTCGACACAGCCCGTCTGCACCAGCTCGCGGAAGCTGTCGATGACTTCCGGGGCATAGCGGTCGAACTGCTCCAGCACGGAACCGGACAGGGAAAAAGCCACTTTGAACTTGCCGCCGTTCTCCTTGATGGCTTCGAGGAGGACTTTGTTCATCGGAAGGTAGCAGCGCTCGGCCACCCGCTTGAGGATGGTCCGGTTGGTGAAATCGTCGTAGTAGTGGGAGTCCTTCCCGATATCGAAGAACCTGTACTGACGGAGCCGGGTCGGCTGGTGTACCTGGAAATAAAGGCAGATTGACTTTTTCATAACAGCGATTCGTAAACTTTTTTCAATTTGGCAGTGGCATTGTTCCACTTGAGATTGTTGACCTCGTCGTATCCTTCCTTCTCGGCGAAAGAGGCCAGGGCGGGATACTGGATCAGCGCATAAATGTCGTCAGCCAGGGCGTCGACGTCCCAGAAGTCCACCTTGAGGGCGTACTTGAGGACCTCGGCCGCGCCGGACTGCTTGGAAATGATGGACGGCACGTTGGAGCGCATCGCTTCGAGCGGCGAGATGCCGAAAGGCTCGGAGACGGAAGGCATGATGTACACATCGGACAGAGCGAACATCTTCTGGACGTCGGCGCCCCGCAGGAAACCGGTGAAGTGGAAGCGGTCGGAAATGCCCAGCCGGGCCACCTGGCGGATGGCGCGGTTCATCATGTCCCCGCTGCCCGCCATGACGAAACGGACGTTCTTGGTGCGCTTGAGCACCTTGGCGGCCGCCTCGATGAAATACTCGGGACCCTTCTGGAACGTGATGCGGCCCAGGAAGGTGACCACTTTCTCATGCACGCCCCGCTCGACCGAGATGTTCTCGCGGCCGCTGAAGTCCACCGCGTTGTGGACCGTCACGACCTTGGCGGGATCGATGCCGTACTTGTTGATGACAATGCTGCGGGTCAGGTCACTGACCGTCACGACGCGGTCGGCGGCTTCCATGCCGCGCTTCTCGATCGCGAACACGCGCGTATCGATCATGTCTTCGGAACCGCGGTCGAAGGACGTGGCGTGCACGTGCACGACCAGGGGCTTGCCGGTCAGTTCCTTGGCGGCGATACCCGCCAGGTAGGTCAGCCAGTCATGGGCGTGGATCAGGTCGAACTCGTCCGCATGCTGCATCGCGATCGTGCCGCCCACCTGGGCGTAGCGGGACACCTCTTCGAGGAGGTTTGCGCCGTACTTGCCCGAGAACTTGAACTTCTGGCCGAATCCGACCGTGGTCTCGTGCACCTGCTCCTTCTTCATCTTCTCGATCGCCTCGAAATACTCTTCGGGATCGACGTACGGGACGATGCTGGAATCGACCTGGAGGAACTTGACCTTGTCCAGGAATTCATCGACCGTGTCGCTGGCATAGGCCACGGCCACATCGCTGGCATTGAGAATGGTCGTCGCGCTCTGATCCTCGTCGCCCGAAGCGGAAGGCATCACGAAGAGCGTCTCGACCCCGTTGTGCGCCAGACCTTTGACGATGCCCTCGCAGGCCGTACCCAGACCGCCCGCGATGTGGGGAGGAAACTCCCAACCGAACATCAAAACTCTCATTTGCTATTTCTCCTTGTATTTGTTCATCAGATAATCGATGGCCAGCAGGGCCGCGGTGCTGAGCGCCGAAGAAATGGCTCCGTGCGGCTCGTGGGGCGGATCTCCGTCGTAGAGTTCGGAGAAGGCGCCGACGCCATGCTTGCCCAGGTCGGCATAGAATCCTTCCGTCAGCCATTCGGCACGCTTCCAGAAGGAGGGGCCTTTGACGCGGAAGCTCAGCTCCACATAGGGTTCCAGCAGGTAGGGACGGGTGCAGCCCTGGTGGTAGGCCAGGTCGCGTTCCACCTGCGTTCCCTCATACACGCCCTTGTATTTGACGTCTCGAGGGGACAGCGTGCGGATGCCCCGCGAGGTGACCAGTTCGTTGTCGATGACCCGCAGCACCGCCGGGGCGAACAGTTCGTCCACCGGGGAGTGCTTGACCCAGACCGCATACAGCTGGTTCGGGCGGACATCGGTATTCTGGCCGTTGTTGTCCACGTAGTCGGCGAAATAGCCCTTCTTGGGGATCCAGAAGGTCTTCTCGAAATTCAGGCGGATCATGTCGCGGATGGCGGACCACTTGGCGACGAACTCGCCCTTCGGCGATCCGAACTTGCTCTCCATCTCGATGGCGAAGCAGATGGCATTGTACCAGAGGGCATTGGTCTCGACCTGGTATCCGGGACGCTCGGTCACGGGCCGCCCGTCTATGTAGGCGTTCATCCAGGACAGGGCGACGCCGTCCATCTGGGCCCACAGCAGGCCGTTGGGCTGCATCGAGACCTCGCGGCGTTCGCCGGGCAGGTAACTCTCGATGACGCCGCGGACGATGACGCCGTACTTGTTCCAGACCTTCTTCTCGTTGGCGCCGTAGTCGATGTAGGCCTGCAGGACACAGGCCAGCAGCAGCGGCGCTTCCACCTGCGTAGTGCGGCGGAAGAGGCGCTCCTGCTCGTCGGCGACCAGGTTGTCGAGGATCTCCTCGAACAGCTTGGGATCGTTCAGGCCGTAGAGGGCCAGGCCGGGCAGGGCCTGCAGCGTCTCGCGCAGCAGCCCGGTGTACATCCAGGAGAAACCGGCATTGATGCGGCTGCGTCCGTTGTGCTTGGTGATCAGCATGTTGGCGCAGCGGACCAGCTGGTCACGGTTGTTGGTGATCTCGCCGCGGCGCTCGACACAGGTGGCGAACTTGCGGGAGAATCCGGAAGGCTTTTCCTCATGGAGCGATCCGGACAGGATGACCGAATCGCCTTCGCGCATCGTCAGGTCGAAATAGCCCGGGACCAGCAGGTCCTCGCGGCAGTCGTACCCGCGGCGATATTCGTCGGAATAGGTGATGTTGTTGTTCCAGTGGGGTGCGGCGACAAAGCGCGAGGAAGCGGTGCTGAGCTGCAGCACCAGGTCGGGGAAGTTTGCATAGAGCCGGAACGCGACACCGTTCTGGACGGGCTGGCCCGTGACATTGGCGTCGTCGTTCTGGTGCGTCAGGTCATGGATGTTGCGGAAAGCCAGGAAAGGCTTGAGCTGGATCTCGGCTTTGGCCGGGGATTTCAGCAGCTCGTACTTGATCATCACCTGGTCATAGTCCTGGACCAGCAGGATGCTCTTGCGGAAGACGATCCCGCCCACCTTGTAGGTGATCTGCGGCGTGGGGTCGGCGCTGAAGTCCACGACATACTTGTGGCCGCGCGGCTCGTAGATGTCTCCGTAGCAGTGGATGCCCAGGTTGAACTGCTTGCCGTCCACGATCAGGCTCTCGTCCACGGCGGACAACAGCATGAATTTGTCCCCGCCGAAACGGTCCAGCGTCACGGCCAGCAGGCCGTGGTAACGCCGGGTGTTGCAGGTGACGATGGAGGTGTTGCAATAGGCTCCGTTCTTGCTGGCTCCGAGGATCTCGCGCTTGAGCGAGTATTCCAGGTTGACAAGCTCCGATTTGTTGAATTTCAAAAAAGCCATATCATTTCACTTGTTTAAGCACAATTGCACATCTGCTGGGCAGATACAGTTTCATCGTATGGTCGAAGTACTGATTGCCGTTGGGGCAGCGTACGTCTTCCGACACGTGTCTTTCTCCGACGTTCAGGCGGCCGAAACCGTCGAAGCGGGGCTCGTCGGAGTGGAACGCGACTTCCCATTCGCCCGCGGGCGCGCAGAAGCCGTAATCCCCGAAAGAACCCTCCGGATGGAAATTCAGCGCAAAAATACTGTTTTTCCGCTTGAAAATCAATATTTTCTTTTCCTCATCCGCCACCAGCAGCTCCGGCGGCGCCTGCAGGACGCGCTCCCGCTTGAGGAAATGCACCATCTGGGCGTCGAAGGCAGCCAGCGCTCCGTAGCGCAGAAGGCCGTTTTCGGCCAGCGACCACTGCCGCCGGGCGTACTTGTACGACCAGCCGTTCCCCTCGCGCGGGAAGTCGATCCATTCCGGATGGCCGAACTCGTTGCCCATGAAGTTCAGGTACCCGCCGCCGCAGGTGGCCGCCGTGACCAGGCGGATCAGCTTGTGCAGGGCGATGCCCCGGTCCACGAGGAGGTTCTGCGAGCTCTTGTTCATCGAATAATACATCTCCTTGTCCATCAGTCGGAAGATGATGGTCTTGTCCCCGACCAGCGCCTGGTCGTGGCATTCGGCATAGCTGACCGTACGTTCGTCGGCGCGCTTGTTCGTGAGCTCGTACCAGATTTCGCCCGGGCTCCACTGTTCGTCGGAGCGCTCCTTGATCCACTTGATCCAGTGGTCGGCGATGCCCATCGCCATGCGGAAGTCGAATCCGACGCCGCCGGCCTTGAATGGCGCCGCAAGGCCCGCCATGCCGCTGACATCCTCGGCAATCGTGATGGCGTCCGGATCGACCTCGTGGATCAGCATGTTGGCCAGCGCCAGGTAGGTGACGGCATTTTCGTCCACCCCCTGGTCGAAGTAGTAGCGGTAGTCCCCGAAATCCTTGCCCAGCCCGTGGTCCCAGTACAGCATGCTGGTCACCCCGTCGAAGCGGAATCCGTCCAGATGATACTCCTGCATCCAGTATTTGCAGTTGGACAGCAGGAAGTATTTCACCTCGTCCTTGCCGTAGTCGAAGCAGCGGGATCCCCAGGCCGGATGATGTCCCTGCGGTCCGCCGTAGAAGTACAGGTCGTCGCGGCCGTCCAGCCGGCCCAGGCCCTCGATCTCGTTGGAAACGGCATGGGAATGCACGATGTCCATGATGACCGCGATCCCGCGGCCGTGGGCGTCGTCCACCAGGGCCTTGAACTCTTCGGGCGTGCCGAAACGCGAACTCAGCGCAAAGAAATTGGACACCTGGTATCCAAAGGATCCGTAGTACGGGTGCTCCTGGAGCGCCATGATCTGCAGGACGTTGTATCCCAGTTTCGCCACCTTGGGCAGCACCTTCAGGCGGAAGTCCACGAACGAGGCGACCTTCTCCTCTTCCGAACTCATGCCGATGTGGCACTCGTAGATGAAGGGATTGCGGATCTTGCGCGGGGCCTTGTGCTGCCATTCATACGGCGCGGGGTGCCAGACCTGCGCGCTGAACACCTTGGTCTCGGGGTCCTGCACCACCCGCGTGACGTAGGCGGGCAGGCGCTCCCCGCCCCCGCCGGGCCATTCGATGAACAGCTTGTACAGCTGGCCGTGGCGCAGGAACATCTCCGGAACGCGCAGTTCCCAGTTGCCCCCTCCGACCGGGTGGAACGCCCAGGATTCGGTGCGTTTCCAGTTGTTGCACTCCCCGATCAGATAGACCCGGGTCGCATTGGGCGCCCATTCGCGGATGACCCACTCCTGCGCTTCGAGATGCAGGGGGTAGTACAGGTGGTTGTTGACCGCGTCCGTGAGCGAAGCTCCGGGACCGGCCACGTTGCCGATCAGTTTGTCGCGTTCGTCCAGGATGCGCTGGTGACGCGCGTCGATGGCCGGGCGGAAAGGTTCCAGCCACGGGTCCGTCTGGTAAATCATCTGGGTTTTCATACGTCCAACTGTTTGATTTTTTCGCGGGCCGTCCGCAAATACTCCCGGCATTTGCCGATCAGCTCATCCGACCGGCGGATAGCGCCGTCGATGTCGTCAAGCCCCGTCGCCGGGTCTTCCACCCGGGCGGCAAGACGCTCCAGTTCGGCGATCGCCTGTGTATAGTCAAAATTATCCATTGCCTTGAATCTCTTTTACTTCTGCCATGACCCGCCCGTCCGCGAACAGCACCGTCAGGCGGTCGCCGGGATGGAGCCTGCGGGCCGATTTCAGCACGACACCCGCCGCATCCGTCGCCAGGGAATAGCCCCGCGAAAGGATGGCGCGCGGGTCGGCGCCGCGGATGCGGGAAGCGAGCTGGTCCAGCCGGGATTCCATCTGCGCGACCTTGTTGCTGAAGGCCAGGCGCAGCCGCGTTCCGAAAGCGCTGATCCGCTCGTCCTCCGCCGCATAGCAGTCGATGAATTCGTCCGCCAGGGCCGTCGGGGTCTTGACGAAGGCATACGCGACCATGTCCGCCACGTGGAAATCCTTGTCGTGCCCGATGGCCGTGAAGACCGGCACGGGGCAGTTCGCGATGGCGAAGCCCAGGCCGTAGTCGTCGAAGCAGGCCAGGTCCAGGGCCGATCCCCCGCCGCGCAGGATCAGCACGGCGTCATAGGCGCCGTCGGCCGTTTCAATCCGGGACAGCGCGTCCACGATGGACGCGGGGGCCTCTTTCCCCTGCATCGTCGCTTCGAACAGGTCCACCTGGAACACAAAACCGTATTCGTTTTCCGTCAAGTGCCTTTTGAAATCCCCATACCCGGCGGCGTCCCGCGCTGAGATGACCGCCAGGCGGTACGGCAGGGGCACCAGGGACAGTTCCTTCTGGCGCTCCATCAACCCGTCCTGAGTCAGTTTCTCAATGGTCCGGCGGCGTTCCAGTTCCGCCTGACCCAGGGTGAAGGTCGGTTCCACCTCGTCCACGACCAGCGACAGGCCGTACACCTCGCTGTAATTGACCTGGACCCGCAGCAGGACTTGCATCCCGGCCTGCAGGTCATTCCCCGTCGCCTCGTGGAAATAGGCCGCCACCGGAAGGTAGCGGCTGCGCCAGATGACAGCCTTGGCCTTCGCCTTCACGGTACCCCTGGCATCGCTTTGCGAGAGGTCCATGTAGCAGTGGCCGTTGGCCTTGACCTGCACCGAAGCGATCTCCGCACACACCCACACCCGCCCCGGGAAGAGCTCTTCCAGTCCATCCCGCAGCTGCCGCTGCAGCTCGTACAGATCAATGAAATCCTCCACCATCATATTTTACAAATATAATTTTTTTTTGGTTATATTTTCTATATCTTTGGCGTGTGCCGCCAACCATTTTGGAGAACCATTGCATTATACGAATTATGAAACAAGTGATACTTTTTCTTTGCACCGCTTTGATGCTGGCCGCCTGCGTGCGGCAAGAGGGATTGAAAACGCTGGATTTGAGTGCATCCTCCGGGATCGATTTCTATACGGACCCATTAATGCCCTCGGTCGCAGAATTGGACGGGACGCCGGTGCATGATCTTTTATTATCCGATCCGCGGATCGCGGATGTCTGGGATGATTGTTATGTGTTACAGAATGACAAGGTTTTTTATTTTGTAAACCGCGAGACTGGGGCCGCCGAAGGGGGAATTGACCATGTGGGCCGGGGCCCGGGAGAGTATATTTTCCCGATCAATTATTCCCGATTGGGTTCTGTTGCAGCTATCACGGACAATTTAAACGGGAAGGTAATTCTGTACAACCGCGCCGGAGAATGGATTGGGCAAAGGGAGATCCCCTCGTCATCCATGTTTTATTTCTGGAAAGAAAACGGTTCCGTCGTCACCTATTCCTCCACTTCGGACCACGACTTGGACTTTTATGAAGGGGACGAACGGATCGACAGTGTTGACGTTGCCTCCGGACCGGACAAAACGGGTTCGGTGTTCATGACGAATTTGGATTTGTTCAACGGGCAGTATTTCTTCAAACCGACCATTGGCGATACGATGTACCGGGTGACGGACGAGGCGAAACTGGTTCCATACCTCATTCTTGACAAGGGAAATTTGCGGATGCCGGAAGCGTATTATACCAAAATGTCCGATTGGTATGCGCACAGCGACGACTACATCACACTGGAATACGCCCGCATTGCCGGGGATTATGCCTTTGTCGAATACAATTTCCACGAGCACATGGTCCGGGAACTATGGCACCTACCCACCGAAAAAATGCTGTTCAAGACGACCCCGCAGACCAGTCTGATGGAGTTGGGTTTTCCTGTTGAATTCAATGGCGAAACGATTCCTTTCTGGCCGACTTATGTGAATGGCAAGGATGCGTATGCCGTCTGGGGTGAGGAGGATCCAGTGATTCTGCGGCTGCGCCTTTCGGACTAGAGGGTCCGCCGCTTCGGTTGCCTTGCTATTTTTACACCTTGCGAATAAAACGGCCCTTTTTCTAGCGAGGTGATTCAAAAAACATGGTTCGGACAGGATCGAGGGATTTTCCGGGCGGAATTGTCTTTCCAAGAAGAATTGACCCGCAATCACAAGTCTATTGACAAATAATCACCGATTATTTTGCAAACTAATGCTTCGATGAGGACGTGACGGCCGTCGTAAAGCTATTTGCGGCCTTCGCCGAATTCCTGTTGCTGCTGGTGAACTTGCCGGAGCTGTTCGCGGATATCGGAAGGGGTGGGATTCCCGGTCAAGCCGGGAATGAGGGAAGGGGTGGTGTCGCCCTGGTGTTCGATGTTGACGTAAGAATCTTATGTCTTTTAGCGATACTGATCCCGGCCCTCGTGTTGGAAGTCAGGCGGGCAAGTGTGCTTACCCTTCCTCTACAGCGATAGGCTAGGCACGAAAACCCCGGGAAAACGTGCTTACCCTGCGGATGCCAGGGCAGGGTAAGCACAGTGCCCTGTTGTCGCACATGAGCCAGTTCGTAACGAGCCAGTATCTGTCCATCCCAATTGAAAACCTGTAGTTCAGGTCGTTGCGAGTTCTGTACTCCACGGTAGGTCAGCGCGATGATGAAATCCTCGTTCGGCACCGGTTTGACCACGTAATAAGTATTCTTCGGCCCCGAGTCTTTCCCGTCAAAATACTCTGCATAAGAATTTTCAAGTTAGGGTCTGAGCCACAAATAAAAGCCTCGCCGCAGAACTACGGTCATGCATCCAATCATGTAATGTTCAAACAAAAAGGGAAGGATCCTCCTTTGCTACTCGGTTACAATTCCATTTCACCGCTTACAGCGCCTTGATCTGTTCTTCGGACAGGCCAGAATACTTGGCGATGGTCTCCATGGGGACATGGTCCGCCAGCATCCGCCGGGCGGTGGCTTCGAGGGCCAATCTTTGCCCCTCTTCACGCCCTTCG
>JAFTDE010000041.1 GCA_017454335.1 Bacteroidales bacterium
AGCAGGAGGATGGAGAACACCTGCTGCAGCACGATGAAAACCTTGCTGAACACGTGTTTGTGCCGGGCGCGGTACGCACCCTTGACCACTGCGATGGCCGGCATCCGCGTGCCCAGCCAGGCCGGCAGGAGCCCCTGAATCACCGACAGCAGGACGACGAACAGGGCATACACGGCCAGCCAGCCCGGGGTGTAGAGCACCCGCACGGGCACGGCTGCGCCGATGATCTGGTTGAACCAGGGCGTGCAGGCCTCGGCCAGCAGGACTGCCAGCGTGAAGCAGGTCGCCGTGAAGGCGAACGACTCCAGCAGGTAGCCGCCGATGAGGGTGCGCTCCCCCGCCCCGAGGATCTTGCGCGTGGCCATCTCCCGGGCACGTTTGCTGGAAAGCGCGAGGTTGAGATTGATATAATTGAGAACCGCCGACAGCAGTAGGATGATGGTGACCAGCAGGATGATGCCCACGTAAGTCGGATTGCCCCGCCGCAGGGACTGATTGTTGGCGGGCGAGAACCAGATCTCGTCGTAGCGGACCAGGCCGCAGTCGTCCAGGAAGTCCCGGGCCCCGATGGCGTCGAATTCGCGGGTCACCAGCGTGTCGGCCTTCACCTCCAGCGCCGCCCAGTCGGTCCCCTTGCGGACCTTGACAAAGGGCATCACGTCCATCATGTACGGGGCGTTCTTCCGGCTGGTCAGGTTCTCGATGCTGGAGATGATATCGACGTCGCCGAAAATGGGGTTGGGCGTCTCCCGGATGACGGCCGCGATGGTCGATTCCCCGTCGATGACGCGGCCGATGGCCTGCTCCACCCCGCCCAGGCGGTTCGCGAAGGCGCGGCTGACGATGACGTTGGAGACGTCCGAAAGGACCTCGGGGCCGCCGTAGTCGAACTCAGCCGGGAAGATATCGAAGAAATCCCCGCCCACCATGAAGCTGCCTACGTGGTATTTCGCCCCGGCCACCTCAACGGTAGACTCGGTGCCCAGCGGACGCCAGAACATGGCGGCTTGCTCCACCTCGGGGATGCTCTCCTGGGCCTGATAGGCCAAGCCCCAGGAGTGCCCTATGCCCGAACGTCCGCCGGAAGAGCGGGAGAAGGTATAGACATCCTGATAGTCCGGCACGTTGCGCGTCATCTGCCGCTGCTGCCACACGAAGTGCCCGGTCAGCAGCACGAACGCAAGGCTTACGATGAGCCCCGCCGCCTCGATGGCGGTGTACAACTTGTTGCGGGATAAAAACTTCAGATAGCTTTTCATATTGATTCTTCGGTCGCCTTCGGCTCCCTCAGAATGACAACACTGTCATTGACAACATTGCCCTCGACAACACTGTCATCCTGAGCGGAGCGAAGGATCTATTCATTCTTTAACGATTCCACGGGATTCGCCCGGGCAATCCTCAAACAATTCAGCACCACCACGCCCAGCACAATCAGCAATACCAGGAGCGCACCGCCGTTGAAATACAGCGGATTCAGCGACACCTTCTCGGCAAACTGCTCCAGCCACTTGTGGGCCACAAAGTAGGCGGCTACGCAGGCGATGACGGCCATCACGGCGGACAGTTTCATGATGTCCTTGGCGAACACGCCCAGGATGTCCCGGGTAGTGGCACCGTTGATCTTACGGACGGCCATTTCTTTGCTTCGACGCAGGCTCTCGTCGCGGATAAAGCCGATGAGCCCCAGCAGTGCAATCAGCAACGAGAACACCGCGCCGATGGCCATCGTGTTGCGCATCTTCTTGCTGTCATCGTATGCCGCGCGCATCTGCTCCTCGTAGGAGATGATGTTGATTTCCCGGCCTTCCAGGGCCTGTTCCAGGGCTTCTTTGACTTTTTGCAAAGCAGAAGAATCTATTTTGAACAGCACATGCGGCATCCAGGAGGACATCGAGCCAATCTCGCCGTAGAACAGAGCGCTCGGACGCTGGTCCACTCCGGTCAGGTTGCCGATGAGATAATTCTCGTACACGCCCGAAATGGTAAAGTACGATGCGGCCGAATTGTCCCGCGTCCGGTCATGGCCGGTGACGAAAATCTGCTTGCCCACAGCCCCGTCGCTCCAGTCCGCAAACTCGGCCATCTTCTGGACAAACTTCTCATCCACGACCATTTCGCTGGAATCCCGTGGAGCCCGGCCTTCAACAAACCGGATGTCCATCAGGTCATAGAATTCAGGTGAGCAGTCGTACTGGTCGGCAATATTGAAAAGTTCCCGGTTATCACCCGGCAAATAAACATTGTCTCCGCTGGAGCCGTTGAATGGCAAGTTGTAGGCGGTTGCCACGCCGCTCACTTCCGGCAGGCTCTTGAGCGTATTGACTGCACGGGTAATGGCTTGTCTGTCCCCATCGAAAAGGCTGATATAGTACAGATTGTCATAATCATAGCCCGTATCGGCATGGGATACCTTCTGATACTGCCGGCCGATGATGAGCATCATCACCACCAGGAACACGTTGATGAGCACCTGGACGCCAAGCAGGCCGAGTTTCCAACGGCGGGAATTCTCCGTATAATTCTTCAGCGCTGCATACACTGGAATCCGCTGATACAGTTCTGCAGGAACGACGATGGATATGCCAAGTACGAATAGCAGGACCGCCGCGATGGCCATGATACTCTGAGGCACAAGCAGCGTTTGGAACGGCACGCCCAGCAGGTTCTCCACAATGTCCCTGCCGGCGAAGATGATAACGGCAGCGATGGCCAGGGACAGCAGGATATGGATAGATGCTTCCTTCGTCAGCATGACATATATGTGCTTTCCCTCAGCGCCGTAGCACTTGCGCACGCCCACTTCCTTGGAGCGCTTCACCATTGAGGAAATGACGATGAGGATGTAGTTCA
>JAFTDE010000042.1 GCA_017454335.1 Bacteroidales bacterium
CGAGCGCGTCGAGGGCACGCCGCAGATGCTGATTTCCTCGCTGGAATACTCGCCCTACGTGGGCCGGATCGCCGTCGGACGCATTACCCGCGGCAGCCTGGTCTCCGGACGCCAGATCAGCCTATGCAAGCGCTATGACATCATCCAGAAGCAGAAGATCAAGCAGCTGATGGTGTTCGAGGGCCTGGGCAAGGCCAATGTCGAGGAGGTCCAGTGCGGCGACATCTGCGCCGTGGTGGGCATCGACGGTTTCGAGATCGGGGATACCATCGCCGATTACGAGAATCCCGAGGCGCTGCCGCCCATTTCGGTGGACGAGCCGACGATGAGCATGCTGTTCACGATCAACAATTCGCCCTTCTTCGGCAAGGACGGCAAGTTCGTGACTTCCCGTCACCTCAAGGAGCGGCTGGAGCGCGAGCTGGAAAAGAACCTGGCCCTGCGGGTCAAGCCCGGCCTGAGCGCCGATTCCTTCGTCGTGTACGGCCGCGGCGTGCTGCACCTGTCCGTGCTGATCGAGACGATGCGACGCGAAGGGTTCGAGCTGCAGGTCGGCCAGCCCAAGGTGCTGGACAAGACCATCAACGGCCAGCGCTGCGAACCGATCGAAGAGCTGTCCATCGAGGTGCCCGAAGCTTTCGTCGGCGCCGCCATCGAGATTGCGACCCGCCGCAAGGGCGCCCTGGTGCACATGGAGCCCCGCGGGGACCGTACCCTGCTGGAGTTCGAGATCCCGACCCGCGGCCTGATGGGACTGCGCAGCAACCTGCTGACCGCGACCCAGGGCGAGGCCATCGTCGCGCACCGTTACAAGGAATACCAGCCCTTCAAGGGCGAGATCGAGCGCCGCAACAACGGATCGCTGGTTTCGCTGGAGACGGGCGACGCCATCGCCTATTCGATGAACAAGCTGCTGGACCGCGGCCGCTTCTTCGTCGAACCGGGCGAAGAGATCTACGCCGGCCAGGTCGTCGGCGAGCACACCCGGGAACGCGACCTGAACATCAACATCTGCAAGACCAAGAAGCTCACCAACGTGCGGGCTTCGGGGTCTGACGAGAAGGTCATGCTGCCTCCTGCCATCAAGTTCTCGCTGGAGGAAGCGCTGGAATACATCCAGGAAGACGAGCTGGTCGAGGTGACGCCGCACTTCATGCGGCTGCGCAAGATCCTGCTGGATCCGCTGGCCCGGAAAAGAAATAGCGACAACGAGGCTTGATAATAGAAAATATTTTTGTACCTTTGCAACCCTTTGTAATATCCCTTAAAGGATTGGAACCCGGCAGAAGCGAGTTCAAGTGGCACGCGGACCGGGAGTTCTTTGCAAGTTTTGAAAACACCGAGATCCTGGACGCGGACCTGGAAGTCGTGGCCGAAGTGGACTACGAGGACCGGATGGTCGACATTCAGTGCAGGATTGACGGTACGGTGGTGGTGATCTGTGACAGGTGTCTGGAGGAACTGACCTTGCCGGTCCACACGTCTTTCGAGGAGTCGGAAGAACTGGACCTCCGGCAGGACGTCTACGACTACGTCTGCATCTCCCTGCCGATGCAGCGGATCCATCCGGAAGGGGAGTGCAACGGGGAAACAGTGAAATATTTGAGCAAATAATATTTAAACAGAATAACAATGGCACATCCGAAACACAAACTCTCCAAGCAGCGCAGAGACAAACGGCGTACCCATGATTTCGCCCCTGTTCCGACGCTCGCCACCTGCCCGAATTGCGGCGCGACGGTGATGTATCACCGAGTATGCCCTGAGTGCGGCTACTACAGAGGACGTCAGATCATCGTGAAGAACGCTGAGTAAGACAAGATTGAGGCCGCTGCACTTCGCGCGGCCTTTTTGGTCCCTTAGTTCAACGGATAGAACGAAGGTTTCCTAAACCTTAAATACAGGTTCGATTCCTGTAGGGACTACGGAAAACCCTCGCAAGTGACTGTAAATCAGTGCTTCGCGAGGGTTTTTCGTGTTTTTAGTGGAACATTAGTGGAACAAATCAAACTGTGAGGAGAATTCAGGAATAAATAGTGATGCTTGGTACTTATTCGCTGTTCCCAAAAGGTAGTCTAACCAGAATCGTTTGCTGGCCTTCGGCAAAGGGAACCGTCTGGACCCATCCGGCCGTGAAAGTATCCGGTGTGGGCTGTCTCATATCACCGTTCTGGCATTGGAATCTCGACCTTATTACGCTTTCCAGAGTAGATGAACGAACAGAAATATAATCCACTTGCTTGTAGGAAGAGCCGTTCGCCTCATAGGTTACCCAGTAACCGCCTTTGTAGACAAGTTTCCC
>JAFTDE010000002.1 GCA_017454335.1 Bacteroidales bacterium
CCAAGCCGCAGAAGTCCGGTGCTTCCGGCGCCGAGATCATCGAGAACCCGATCATCTCCAACCTGAAGGAAGGTATGACGGTGCTCGAGTACTTCATCTCCACGCACGGTGCCCGTAAGGGTCTGGCCGATACCGCCCTGAAGACGGCGGACGCCGGTTACCTGACGCGCCGTCTGGTCGACGTCTCCCACGATGTGATCATCACCGAAGAGGATTGCGGTACGCTCCGCGGCCTGATCGCCACCGCGATCAAGAACAAGGACGAGATCGTCGAATCCCTCGGCGAACGCATCCTGGGCCGTACCACCGTGCACGACATCTTCAACCCGCTGACCGGAGAACTGATTCTCCATGCCGGCGAGGAGATCCGGGAGAAGGAAGCCGAGCTGATCGACTCGCTGCCGATCGAACAGGTCGAAATCCGTTCGGTGCTGACCTGCGAGAGCCGCAAGGGCGTCTGCGCCAAGTGCTACGGACGCAACCTGGCGACCAGCCGCATGGTCGAGAAGGGCGAAGTGGTCGGCGTCATCGCCGCCCAGTCCATCGGCGAACCGGGTACCCAGCTGACCCTGCGTACCTTCCACGTCGGTGGTACCGCCTCCTCCGCCGTCGCTGATTCGTCCATCGATTCCAAGTACAACGGCCGCCTCGCCTTCGAGGAGCTCCGTACCATCCAGCGCGTCACGGACAGCGGCGCGACCGAAGAGGTCGTCGTCAGCCGCATGGCCGAACTGCGCATCGTGGACGAGAACACCGGCATCACCTTCTCGCAGTATGACATCCCGTACGGATCCATCCTGTACAAGAAGGACGGCGACAAGGTCGTCAAGGGCGACCGGATCTGCGAGTGGGATCCGTACAACGCGATCACCATCGTGGAGAGCGCCGGCAAGCTGGTCTTCGAGAACATGATCGAAGGCGTCACCTTCAAGAAGGAAGCCGCCGACGAATTCGCGATCAGCACGGACAAGGTCATCATCGAATCCAAGGACAAGACCAAGAGTCCCGCCATCAACATCCTTGACTCCAAGGGCCACAGCATCAAGCAGTTCAACCTGCCTGTGGGGGCCCACGTCATGGCTGAGAACGGCAGCAAGGTCAAGGTCGGCGACGTCATCATCAAGATCCCGCGCGCCATTGGCAAGTCTTCGGATATCACCGGCGGTCTGCCGCGTGTCACCGAACTCTTCGAGGCCCGCAATCCGTCCAACCCCGCCATCCTCTCCGAGATCAACGGCGAGGTCGTGATGGGCAAGGTCAAACGCGGCAACCGCGAGATCACGATCCGCAACAAGTCCGGCGTCGAGAAGCACTACCTCGTACCGCTCACCAAACAGATCCTTGTCCAGGAGAGCGACTACGTGCGTGCCGGCTTCCCGCTGTCCGACGGCGGCGTCTCCCCGACCGACATCCTGAACATCCTCGGTCCGGTCAAGGCCCAGGACTACATCGTCAATGAAGTCCAGGCCGTGTACCGCCTGCAGGGTGTGAAGATCAATGACAAGCATTTCGAGATCATCGTGCGCCAGATGATGCGCAAGGTCGAGATCACCAACCCGGGCGACACCGAATTCCTCCAGGAGGAACTGGTGGACAAGTGGAAATTCATGGACGTCAACGATGCCATCTTCGGCAAGTACTACGTCATGAGTCCGGGCGATTCCCAGCGTTACGCCGACGGTGACATCGTGAATGCCCGCGAACTGCGCAACGAGAACGACTCGCTGCAGCGTCAGGGCCTCAAGCCGATGGTCACCCGTCCCGCCGAGCCGGCAACGGCCCGCCTGGTGCTGCAGGGTATCACCCGCGCCGCCCTCAAGACCGAGAGCTTCATCTCCGCAGCGTCCTTCCAGGAGACCACGAAGGTTCTCAGCGAAGCCGCCATCCGCGGCCGCGTCGACCACCTCGAAGGCCTCAAGGAGAACGTCATCTGCGGTCATCTGATCCCGGCCGGAACGGGTCTGAGCGAATACCAGGACCTGATCGTCGCCCACAAGGGAGACATGGCCCAGGAACTCGAAGCCCTGTAACCCGGACCCGGATTCTTCCCATTTTGTGGACTACTCGTTGTCACATGTACACGAGTAGTCCACTTTTTTCGTATCTTTACCCTGTTATGAGAACCAACTTCCCTTCCATTCTTGCTATTGCGATAGCACTGGTCTTCGCCGCAGGGTGCGGCCGGAGCGAGACAAAGACGGCCGGCGTCCGTACGGACGCCCTGGATGATGCCGCCTGGAACGAATCGATCTGGATTTCGGTGGTGGACGCACCGGTCGTACACGGTAATCCCGGCGGGCAGAATGCCCGGGCAGCCGACGGAGCCAACTGGTTCCTGTCGACCGTCCGCAATGACGCCAAGGTGGTCCGCGCCACCTGGATGACGGCCGGGCTGGGCGTCTATGAACTCTATGTAAACGGACGGCCCATCGGGGAGGAGGTGCTCAAACCCGGTTTCACCCACCGCGAGAAGACCAAACTGTCCTTCACCTACGACGTGACCGGTGCGTTCAACACCCGCAGCGGGGCGGAGAACGTCCTTTCCGTCCAGGTAACCCCCGGCTGGTGGGCGGACAAGGTCAACTCCCCTTCCCGGGGAGACGGCATGATCGGGCACAAGTGCGCCTTCCGCGGCGTGCTGGAGCTCTGCTACGCAGACGGCAGCACCCGCCGCTTCGGCACCAACCTGCAGGACTGGAAGGCGGGAATCGCCGGTCCGGTCAAACACGCAGCCATCCTGGACGGCGAGGAGTACGATGCCCGGGAACTGCCGGGATACGCTACGCCGGAGCTGCTCAAGACCCCCGAAGAGAACAACGAATTCCCTGGCAGGATCTTCCCGTCCGAGGGCGCCGAGGTGTATCTGCGCCGGGATATCGCCCTTGCACCGGTCCAGGCCTATGTCTGGGAAGGCGTGGAGAACGCCTCCAAGGAAGAATACGGCAAGGTGGTGGTGCTGCGCAGCTATTCCGACGGACAGGAAATGACCCTCAAGCCCGGCGAGACCCTGGTCGTCGATTTCGGGCAGAACTGCGCTGCCGTGCCTGAATTCGTGTTCCGCGCAGCGGAAGGGACGAAACTCACCTGCCTCCCCGCCGAAATCCTCAACGACGGCAACGGCGCCGAGAGCCGCGGCATGGACGGCCCCGAGGGCAGCTGCCACCGCCGCAACCTCCGCACCCCGGATTTCGGGATGATCCTAAGCTACACCTTCGGTCCGGACAAGGGCTATGCCACCTATTATCCGCACTGCACGTTCTTCGGATACCGTTATGTTTCCATCACGGCCGACGCCGAGGTGAACATCCGCTCCATCCGCAGCCTGCCGGTGACCTCGCATTCCGTCGATATGGAAATCGGCCACATCACCACCGGCAACGAGCTGGTGAACCGGCTGATCGCCAATACCCTCTGGAGCCAGCGCTCCAACTACCTGTCCATCCCGACCGACTGCCCGCAGCGCAACGAACGCCAGGGCTGGACCGCGGATACCCAGGTGTTCTGCGAGACCGGCACTTTCTTCGCCAACACCGACGCTTTCTTCCGCAAATGGATGCGGGACATGCGCGATTCGCAGAGCGCGCTCGGCGGTTTCCCGGGCGTCGCGCCGACCGGCCAGTACGGCGACGAGATGATGCGTCTGGGCTGGGCCGACGCCGGCGTGATCGTTCCCTGGACCATCTGGAAGCAGTTTGCCGACACCGACATCATCAACGAGAACTGGGAGGCGATGGAACGCTTCATGAACCATGTGGACGAAACCTGCTATGACCACAACGCGCTGATCGCGGAAAACGAGAACTACCAGTGGGCCGACTGGCTGAGCTATGAACCCCTGGAGAGCCGCGGGAACGGTGCGTTCACCCAGGACAAGGCCGGACGCCGGATCCCGCTGCCCGAGGCTGTCGTGTACTGGAATTTCCTCGGGGCGTCATACTGGGCGACGGACGCTGCGATGATGCGCGACATGGCCGCCGCCACAGGCCGGGACGCTGCCCGTTTCGAAGACATGGTTACCCGCGCCAAGGCCTACCTCCGGAAAAACTTCCTCAATGCGGACGGCACGTTCAAGACCGCCATCCTGAACACGATGCAGACCCCGGCCCTGTTCGCCCTGCGGAACGGCCTGGTCGAGGGCAAGGCCCGCGAGGACATGATCGCGCGGCTGAAAGCGAACTTCCGCGACCACGGCAATTGCCTGCAGACCGGATTCCTCGGGACCTCCATCCTGATGGCCACGCTGACCGACAACGGCATGTCGGACATCGCCTACGAGCTGTTGTTCCAGCGCAAGAATCCCAGCTGGCTGTACTCCGTGGACAACGGCGCCACCTCGATGTGGGAACGCTGGAACAGCTATACCTTCGAGTACGGCATGGGGCCCAGCAACATGAACAGCTTCAACCACTACGCCTACGGATGCGTGTGCCAGTGGATCTGGGAAAGCGCCGCCGGCATCGCAGCGGACACGGCCGCGCCAGGATTCCGGCACATCATCATGAAGCCGGTCCTGGACAAGCGCCTGGGATCGCTGGAGGCCGAATACCAGTCCGCCGCCGGTTTGATCAAGAGCGCCTGGAAGTACGAGGGCGACAGCTGGACCTGGGATTTCACCATCCCTGAGGGCGCCACGGCCTCCGTCACCCTCCCGGGAGGAACCGAAGCGAAGGAATACGGCGCCGGCAGCTACTCCGTGAGCGGGAAGTAACGCCTGTTTAATCTTTGTGTTTTTCCAAAAAGTATATATCTTTGCGAAAAAGATATATACAATGGAAACTGTGACAGTCAAACGGAAACTCATCGACTTGAAAGGTCCTGTCGTGGAGGCGCTCTCGCTTCAAGCCCACCGGCAGGGTGTTTCTCTCAAAAAATACATCGAACTGGTGCTGGAGCGGGATGCCCTCCAGCACCAATCCGAGTTGGCCAGACATGCCACGGATCCACGCATTACGGGATTGATCGGGATAGCCAGGCCGGCCTTGAAGAAAGTGGACCCGGCGGACGACCGCGCACAATACCTTCTTTCAAAATGAAACCCCGCTTGTTTCTGGACACCAATGTCCTGCTGGATATCCTGCTGGAACGGCCAGGATACGAGGATGTGTTGGAGATCCTGCAGATGGGGTCGGATGGGAAAGTGGCCCTCTGTACTTCATTCCTGTCCATGGCCAACATTGCATACCTCCTCCGGAAAGAGTTCCATGGAGGGATCCTGCTGCCTACATTGAAACAGATTTCGATCCTTGTGGAAATCCTGCCCATGGACAACGATCAACTTCAACGTGCAATGATGTTGGAGGGGTCGGACTTCGAAGACATTTTGCAGGCTGTCTGCGCCCATGGCGCAAATTGCCAGACCATCATCACCAACAACAGAAAAGATTTCGCGCTACAGCCCGGGCTGCTAGCCGATTGGTCCTCTCCAGAAGTCCTATCGCCCCGGGAATTCAAAAACCGTATCATGGATTTGGGCATTTTTTGAGGTTAAGGACTGTTTGTTATTGTCCACTAATCGGGCGCACACACATCTGTACGCCCGATTTTATGTTTTTCCATCGGCATGATATATACATCTCTCCGGCATCTTGTCATTATTGTTTTCTGGCTTGTGCTTTATTATATTTGTATTAAAAGATTAACCTATAATTCCGGCACAATAATCCATGTCCTTTCTACGATTATCTACTTTTTCCTTGCTGGCCCTCCTTATTGTCTCATGTAATAATAATATAGGAGATTTTACCTTGTCAGACTTTCGGGATGATTTACTATCGCCAGTTAATTCATCGATCTCCCTAGAGGAATTGTCTCTTGATCCCGCAAGGATGATTTACCATCCGGCAGGCTTTTTGATTATCGCCGGGAATAGTGAAAAAACCTTATTGTCCATCCTTGATCTAAGTTCTGGCAAGATTCAGAAAATCATCAACAAAGGGAGAGGCCCAGGAGAATTACTGGGTATCTGGTTAATCAACCTTGCGGGGGAAGAACTTGTGCTACATGGTCTTGATGAGCGAAAAATACTTCATCTTGCACTAGGGAAAGACCGTCTTTTTTTTATCAAAAAAGAGCTTATCGTGCCGGAATACTATGGACGGATCATTCCTTTTAAAAATGGTTATGTTGGACTGCCCATGCAAAAAGAGGGCACAATTATGTGTGTTCTTGATTCCACAGCTAAAGTAATTTCAACCATTCCGTATCCAGATTATTATTCTAGGAACGGCATTCCCGGCAACAACTCTGTTTATCAGTGTAATATCAATTGTGATTCCGGGAAGGATCGCATCATAGTGAGCTACAAGTCTATTCCATTTCTCGACACCTATAATTCCTCTGGATCCCTTATCGCTCATCGCCAAGGACCAGAACTGTTTGAATGGTCTCTTTCCCGAAAAGAAATCGGTGGCGGAGCGCATATCTACTTGCAACAGCCGTCAATTCGGACATACAATCGTGGTATTATCCTCCCGGATCATTCATGGATGACACAGTATTATCCAGTGGGAGAAAAAGGAACAACTTACTTGCTATGGTTCGACCCGTCAGGCAAACCATTAAAAAAATATCTCCTTCCGGAACAGGCCGGGCTTTATAGCGTTGATTGGACTTCTCGTCGTTTATATTTGGTCGTCTCAGAACATGAGCGTCCATCTTTGAAAGTCTATTCTTTCTGAAATCTCTTTTGACTACTTTTTCTATTTTTCGTGGATCACATTCTAAAACAACTGATACAATGCGCGCATTTTTATTGTTAACTCTCACATGTATCTCTTTTCTTTTCGTTGGATGCAAGAAGGAAGACATCCCTTCCGAGTATGCAAACATTTTTAACGGGAAGGATAAACGAGCGATGGCTCCGGTTGACCTTTCTTCGAAGGATGATTTTGGAGTTTTTTTCCATAGCGGGGATTTTTCTACTCTCGCAAATGCTGTTTTGCGAGAGTATTATTCAGACGCACAGGTCGGCCATGCGGTTGTACTTAATGATGCACGTTATCTTAAAGGCATTGAAAAGAATGGGGTAGTTTATCACTGGCCGGATATCAATTTCAATAGATATTCTTTGCTCATAGGAGAAGTCGCCGCGAATGGGGTTTTGTTGCAGGAACAACGTATTATTGTTTCTGACGGTGCGGTTATTCTCTACTTGCGTTTTGTTAAAAATTCATGGACACTTTCATACACAGGTGAATCCGTATGTTTTGGAGCACTATATGAAAAAGTACCTGATGGGCCGGTAGAGATTATCAAATGGATTGATCAATCCGAAGAAGTAAACCGTTGACCCAATCGCAGCTTCCGTTTTATTGTAGAAAAGAAACAAAAGTGTCTGTGGTCAGGCGGATAGTAAATCAATGTATCATCTTTCTCTGCGTCCTCCTGTGCGCCTGCGGCGGCGCTCAGGAGGCGCGGCGTGTCCGGGCGGGGCTGGATGATGTGGCCTCCTATATCAATGACCGGCCGGACAGTGCGTTGGCGGTGCTGCGCGGGATCGACAGTGAGTCCCTGCTCTCCCGGAAAGACCGGGCGCGGGCCGCGCTGCTGCACAGCATCGCGCTGGACAAGTGTTACGTTGATATTACTTCGGACAGCATCCTTGCTCCGGCGCTGGCGTATTACCGGCACCACGGAAGTGCCAATCAAAGACTGAAAGCCCGGTACTACCGTGCCGTGCTGGCCCGGAATGCCGGGGACCGCGACACGCAAATGGCATGGCTGGTGGAGGCGGAGCGCTTTATTCCCCGGGCCCGGGACCCGGAGATGGCAGGTTTCGTCTATGCCGCCAAGCGGGAACTCTACCTGGATCTGCTGGATACGGAGAATGCCTATGAAAATGCGTTAAAGGCGGTGACCGCATTCCGGGACAGCAAATCCCTTTCCAGATATAACAATGCCGTTACCAAACTGGCAGCCATATGCCAAATGCAACATAACGTCGATGAGGCAGCTGTCTGGATTGATACCCTACGGGCCAGATGGGGTCAACTGACCCCAAAACAACGAGGGACAGCGTATACGGTTCTACTGAGCCAGGCTGACACACTTACACCGCATAAGATCCCGGACATAATCATGGATTATCTGGATGACATTCAGGACTCCTCTATCGTTCAGTGGGTGTTCCTGGCGGATATTTTACAGCGCCAGGGATTGATGGATAAGGCTAAGGACGCCCTCCACCTCGCCCTGATCTATGGGCAAGTGAATGAGCAGGATCCGGTTTACCTGCTGACGGCCTACAGGATCCAGCAGGTTTCCGGGAATTTCCAGGCAGCGGACAGCCTGTACTACTGTTACAACACCGAAATGGAGGGGAGACGAAGCCGCGCCATCCACAGTGAAGCACGCTTCTCCCAGGAACGGGAGCGATTCAGGCAACATAACAAACGCATCACCAGTATCGGTTTCGCTGCGGCGGGCATTCTCGTCATCGCCGCTGTCATCCTGATCTCGCGACGCAGGCGGAAAGAGATACTTTCCAACACACAACTGAGTGAACACTTGGATACAATTTCCAGACAGGATAAGGAATTACAGAAAGACAGACGCATCATCCGCCAGCAGGAAGAAGAATTGAAACAACAGCGGCAATACACGACTCATCTGGAGCGTCATCTGCCCGCATTGTTTGCCGCATACGCCAATCACATACGGTCAACCCTCCCTAACCAGAAAAAAGATCCCACCATACAAGGAATCATTGAAGACAGGAGCCAGTTCCTCTCTGATCTTGAGGCGTTTTATCTGGAGCACATCCCCGGCACGGATATCCTAATAAAAGCAGGACTCTCCCAACGTGAACGGGAAATCTGCTATTTGTTCTGCCTGGGCCTGAGCGGCAAGGAAATCCTGTCCTATCTGGAATTCAATAATCCGGCTTCTTTCTATAATATCACTTCTTCTATCCGTCACAAACTGGGAATGGATCAATCAAATGAAGACCTTGACGCTTTTCTTCGCGATTTATTGTTATCTTCGTAGGATAAACCGTTGAGAGAAAACGATGAGACAACTCCTGCTGACCAATACCCTTTCGCACCGGAAGGAAGCCTTCGTCCCGATCCATCCGGGACATGTCGGAATGTATGTCTGCGGCCCGACCGTATACGGTGACGCGCACCTCGGACACGCCCGTCCGGGCGTCACCTACGATGTCCTGGCCAAACTGCTGCGCCACCTGGGATACCAGGTCCGTTACGTTCGCAACATCACCGATGTCGGCCACCTCGAGCATGACGCGGACGAAGGCGAGGACAAGATTGCGAAGAAAGCCCGCCTGGAGCAGCTGGAACCGATGGAGGTCGTCCAGGCCTACACCTTCCGCTACCACGAGGCGATGCGGGAGCTGAACGTCGCGCCGCCCTCGATCGAACCGCGCGCCTCGGGCCACATCATCGAACAGATCGAAGCGGTCAAAAAGATCCTGGACGCCGGATACGCCTATGTCAGCAACGGCAGCGTCTATTTCGACGTCGAGAAATACAACCGCGACCACCATTACGGAATCCTGTCCGGCCGCACCCTCGAGGACACCCTCGAAGGCACCCGCAGCCTGGACGGTCAAAGCGACAAGAAGGCCCCGTACGACTTCGCCCTGTGGAAAAAGGCCGAGCCGGAGCACATCATGCACTGGCCTTCCCCGTGGAGCGAAGGGTTCCCTGGCTGGCACCTGGAGTGCTCGGTCATGGGCGAGAAGTACCTCGGAACGGACTTTGACATCCACGGCGGCGGCATGGACCTGATGTTCCCCCACCACGAGTGCGAGATCGCCCAGAACGTCGCCGAGCGCGGCACGCAGGGCGTCCACTACTGGGTCCACAACAACATGATCACCATCAACGGGCAGAAGATGGGCAAGTCCCTGGGCAACTTCATCACCCTGCCGCAACTGTTCGCGGGCGACCACCCCAAGCTGGACCGCGCCTACAGCCCGATGACGATCCGTTTCTTCATCCTCCAGGCCCACTACCGCAGCACGCTGGACTTCTCGAACGACGCCCTGCAGGCAGCGGAGAAAGGCCTGCGCCGCATCACCCAGGCCGCGGCCGACCTGTTCGCGATGGCAGGGGCCCAGCCCCGCCTCTTCCCCTACGGGCAGGAGGAATACGCCGTGGCACCGGACAGCTGCCCGGCCACGACAGCGGAAATCAAGGCCCTCTGGGAGGGCATCTACGACGCCCTGTGCGACGATCTCAATACGCCGGTCGCCCTGTCCCACCTGTCCGAGGCGGTGCGCCTGGTCAACACGGCCAAGGACGGCAAGATATCCCTGTCGAAGGGCGATCTGGACACGCTCATGCAACTGTTCAACGACGTGGTCTTCGGCGTGCTGGGCCTGCGTCCGGAAGGAGCGGAAGGCGGGAAGAGCCACGAGGTGATCGACGGCCTGATGGGCATGGTGCTGGAGCAGCGCGCCGCCGCCAAGGCCGCCAAGGACTGGACCACCTCCGACCACATCCGTGACAGCCTGAAGGCGCTGGGCATCACGGTCAAGGATACCAAGGACGGCGCCGAATGGAGCATCGGATGAAACTCTTTTCCTGGAATGTGAACGGCCTGCGGGCCGTCGCCGGCAAGGGATTTGCCGATATTTTCATCGGGCAGGACGCGGACTTCGTGTGCCTGCAGGAGACCAAGCTGCAGGCAGGCCAGATCGACCTGGAATTCCCGGGATACACATCCTACTGGAATTACGCCGACAAGAAAGGCTACTCCGGAACCGCCATCTACACCCGCCACACCCCACTGGGCGTCAGCTACGGGATCGGCATCGACGAGCACGACCACGAAGGGCGCGTCATCACCCTGGAGATGCCCGACTGGTATCTGGTGAACGTCTATACCCCCAATTCGCAGGACGGGCTGCGCCGGCTGGATTACCGCATGCAGTGGGAAGACGCTTTCCGCGCCTATCTGGGCGGCCTCGCCCGCAGGAAGGGCGTGCTGGTCTGCGGGGACATGAACGTCGCACACTGCGAGATCGACCTCAAGAATCCGGACACCAACCACTTCAACGCCGGTTTCACCGACCAGGAGCGCGCCAAGATGGACGAACTGCTGGCAGCCGGTTTCCATGACACCTGGCGGGAAAGGAATCCCGAAGAAGTGAAATACTCCTGGTGGTCTTACCGGATGCGCGCCCGCGAGCGGAACGTCGGGTGGAGAATCGATTACTGGCTGGCCTCAGACAGCGCCATGCCGCTCGTTACCGGCGCGGACATCCTCAACGACATCTACGGATCGGACCACTGCCCCGTCACGCTGACGCTGGACTAGTCCGTATAGAAGCGGATCATTTTCGTCAGGGCGTCCTGGCAGACCGGGCAGAAGCGCGGGAAGGAATTGGTCTGCATCCGGCAGTCGCGGCTGCCCCGCCAGACCCCCTTGGACTGGTATCCTCCCCCTTCGTAAAGCCCTACGCCGTCCCGGCCCAGCAGCTCTTTCCACTTGCTGTCGAAGTCGGCCTGCGTCGTGATGTTGGGCTCCCAGGGCTCGACGTCGGGATAATAGAGTTCCGTGTACTGGTCGTCGTAGAAATACTCGTCTGCCAGGCCGCCGAAGCTGTGCCCGAACTCATGGACGACCACCGGACGGAAAGCCGGATGGTGCGCGGCGGTCAGCGTATAGGAGTTGTAGATGCCGCCTCCGCCGTAGTTGTCCGTGTTCGCGAGGATGATGACATGCTCGTACGGAACGCCGGCCAGGCTCTCATGCAGCCTTTTCAGATGGAGCGTGGTCAGGTAGCGGTCCGAATAGAAGGTATCGAAGGACGATCCCAGCGCCGTATCCACCCACAAGCCCTGCTGGGGGATGCTGACTCCGCTCTCGCGCGAAGGCAGGCCGACGGCGACGAAGTTGAAGCGCTTCGCCAGGGCCTTGAAGGGCTCGTGCGACAGCAGGGATTCGACGGCGGCCTGGGCGTCGGCATAGAAAAGTTCCATCTCCTCTCCGGTATAGCCTTCCGAAACGATCGCCACGTCTATGCACCGGGACGCCGGACCGTTGCGGAGCAGGTAGCGGTGCTCCGGCACCGTATGCCCCGCCGGGCGGATCAGGATGTCGTCGGGATCGACGGGATGGGTCAGCGAAGCCGCGACCCGGTCATGGAAATCGTAGAGTTCCACCGTGATGTCCACGGGCACCGCAGGCATCGGCAGCTGGAATACATTCTCGAAGCTCTTGCGCACGCGGGTGGCCTCTTCGGTCGCCTGCCATTCCTGGAACAGGGTCGAGAAGGACATGCGGTACAGGACCAGCCCGTCTTCGCGGCGGGTCATGCGGACCTGGCCGTTGCCGCGCAGGGGCACCTGGTCCATCCGGCGCATCCTTCCGGCCCAGCCGGGGGTGCGCAGCAGTTCGTCCACCGCGATGACACAGTCCTTGTCCGTTCCGGAAAAGCTGTACTGCACCACCAGCGTGGCGTTCTTGAAGCGGTCCGCGGGCAGGCTCTGGCCGGGCAGCGACAGGGCCGCCGCCAGCAGCAGGCAAGCTGTCAACAGGATTCTTCTCATTGCGTCTCCTTTTTGTTCCGGGCGCCGAGGCTCTCCAGCGCGACAACCAGGGCCACCCCGGCCAGGGCGCAGATGACGGCGCCGGGGATCTGCAGGGCCACGGGATCAACGGCGCCGGTACGCAGCAGCTGGGCGGCGCGGACGGCCTCCATGTCGGCCCAGGGCCACACCCGGACCAGCGAACCCAGCACGAAACCCACCAGCACCAGCATGGTCTGCCGCTCCCAGCGCGCCAGCAGCCAGTGCAGCAGCTTGGCGAAGGCCAGCAGCCCGACGACACAGCCCAGCGCGAACACCAGCAGCACCGGGACATTCAGCGTACTGACGGCATCCATCACATAGTCGTACTTGCCCATGATGATCAGCACGAAACTGCCGGAAACACCCGGCAGGATCATCGTGCAGACGCTGACGGCGCCGCAGATGAACAGGAACCACATGCTGTCCGGGGTCTGGGTCGGGGACAGGGTGCATACGAGGATGCCCAGGGCGATGCCGCCCAGGGTCAGCAGCACATCCCGGATTCCCCATCCCTTGATGGCCCGGAGCATGTAATAGGCCGATGCGAGGATCAGTCCGAAGAAGAAGGCCCAGGTCATCACCGGATAGTGGCCGAGGGCCCAGGTCATGAGCTTGGCCAGCGAGAAGATGCTGACGACCAGGCCGACGAACAGCGCCAGCAGGAAGGGTCCGTGGATCCGGGTCCAAAAGGCCTTGAAGCGGCCGTGCAGCAGGTCCTGCCAGGTCTGGGCGTCGGTCAGGGCGCTCAGCGCGTCCACGATATCGGAATAGATGCCGGTCAGCAGGGCGATGGTGCCGCCGGACACGCCCGGAACGACGTTTGCCGCACCCATGCCGAAGCCCTTCAGGGCTGTCATCGAAAAATCTCTGGGAGTCATTGGATCTGATTCAGTAATTGGGTCATGGTCTTGAATACGATGATCGCCGATTCGCAGACATCCCTGCGGTCTTTGATCACGAGGTCATAGGTTCCGCCGGGCAGCTGCACCCGGCCGACCTTGAAGCGGGCGGGGCTGGACACGGCGGCGAAGGCGGAAGCAAAGCTGTCCGGAGCGGCGAGCGAGATGAACAGGTCCTCCGCCTCGTCGGGACCGGCGTTCCGGCCCGGACGGCGCATCCGGCCATACCAGTTCAGGTCCTGCGGCTGCGGGCTGAGGATGCGCAGCTCGATGCCCCTTCCGGCGAAGAATTCCCGGACCTGGTCGGAGAGCACCCCCACCGCCTGGGTGGAGGCATCGATATACACGACGGCCCGCCGGATCCGGTCCAGCGGCAGGATGCCCGTCGGGACCGTACTGGCATGCTTGCGGAGCGCATGCCGCTGGACCAGTCGTTTCAGCGGATCAGGCATCGGCAGGCGTATTGGCAGCGATGAGTTCACGGATTTCCTGCTTGGCGTCACGCCAGCGCGGGATGTCGATCTTGGTACCGATCACCTCGACCACCTTGGCCGCGATGATGGACCCGACCTCGCCGCAGACCTTCAGCGGCATGCCCAGCGAATGGGCGTACAGGAACCCGGCGGCATAGGTGTCTCCCGCTCCGGTGGCGTCGATGGCCTTGCCCGGCCAGGCCGGGATGCGGTATTTCTCGTCGCCGGAACGCACCCAGCTGCCGTCCTTGCCGATCTTGACCACAGCGATCCGGCAGGACTTGGCGATCTCGTCCAGGGCCTGTTCGGGATCCTCGAACTTGGTGAACTCGCGCGCTTCACTCTCGTTGGCGAAGACGATGTCCACGTAGTTCTCGACCAGGTCGTGCAGGAAGGCGTCGTTCGATACGACGACGTTGTACGAGGCCATGTCGATCGAGATGATGCATCCGGCTGCCTTGGCCATTTCGACCGCGCGGCGGATCAGGGCCTGGTTCTGGACCAGGTATCCCTCGATGTGGAAATAGTCGTATCCCGCGAAGAACTCGGGCCGGAGATCCTCGGGGACCAGCTCCAGCGCGGCGCCCAGATAGACGGCGAAGGTCCGCTCGGCATTGGCGCCGGTGATGAACACCATCGAACGGCCGGAGGAGTTCTTCCCCTTCAGCAGGGTGCATTTGACTCCGTACTGCTCTTCATCGCTCTGGAACAGGTGGCCCAGCTCGTCGTCGCCGACCTTGCCGATGAAGGCGGACGGCATCCCGAAGATGGAGGTGGCGGTGATCGTGTTCGCCGCGGAGCCGCCGGCCACGTAGTGGACGCCCAGCGGTTTGAGCGAGGTCCAGATCTTGTCGCCGGTCTCCATGTCCACGTGCTGCATGCTTCCGCGCGGCAGGTGGTACTGGTTCAGGAGGGTATCGTCCGGCAGGATGGCCAGGATGTCGGTCAGGGCGTTGCCGATGCCAAGGATGGATTTCATAATCGTTTTGTGGTGTTTATCCATCAAAAATAATCAAAATAATCGGTATTATGACTAACTTTGCGCCCTATGAACGAGAAGATCCGTCAAATACTCAAATATGTCGTGACCGCGCTGCTGGCCGTATTCTTCATCTGGCTGGCGGTACGCAAAATCGAATGGGCCGAGTTCTGGCAGGGCCTGACGCAGACCCGCTGGGGATACATCGTCCTGTTCCTGATCGCCTCGGTCGTGGCGCTGGTGTTCCGCGCCTTCCGCTGGCAGAAACTGCTCCAGCCCCTGGAGCCGGACACGAAGGTGATCCGGACCTGGGACGCCACGAACGTGGGGAACCTGGCCAACGTGGCCCTGCCGGGCGTGGGCGAACTGCTGCGCTGCGGCATGGTCACCTCGCCCCGCGCCACCTACGACAAGGTCCTGGGCACGGTGCTGATGGAGCGGATCTGGGACGTGCTGGCCATCGTCGTGCTGTTCGTCGTCGCGCTCGCCCTGAAATGGAACGAGTTCGGCAGCTTTTTCCAGGACACGATCCTCGCGCCTGCCTCCGGCCGGCTGAGCCTGTGGTGGATCGCCGTCATCGTGCTGGCCGTGGGCGCCGCGGCCGTCTGGGCCGTCTTCCACTGGCGGCACAGCAACAAACTCTGCGGGCGGATCGCCGCAGCGGTCAAGGGCATGCTGGAAGGGGTCGGGACCTTTTTCAAGATGGATCACAAACTGCGCTTCGCCCTGTACACCGCCGGACTGTGGCTGATGTACATCCTGATGAGCTATTTCGGCCTGAAGGCCATTCCGGCCCTCAGCCACCTGGGATTCATCGACGCCCTGTTCATCTCGGCGGTCGGCAACATCGCCTCCGTCATTCCGGTTCCCTCCGGAATGGGGCCCTACCACTACCTGGTGATGGTGACCCTGGGCAGCCTGTATGCCTGCACCAGCGAAATCGGCCTGCTGTACGCCGTGCTCTGCCACGAGACGCACGCCATCCTGATCATCCTGCTGGGTGTCATTTCATACATCCATCGCGGAGTAAGAAAGAAAAATTGACTATCTTTGCATTCCCCTCCCGGGGAGGAATGGTTCCGTAGCTCAGTTGGATAGAGCAACAGCCTTCTAAGCTGTGGGTCCCGAGTTCGAGTCTCGGCGGAATCACCAACCACAAAACCACAACGCACATGCGCCCGGCCGAAGCCGGGCGCTTTCCGTTGGTCCCGGATTGATCCGGGATGGACTCGCCGTGTCTCAGCGCCCCCGCAAAGACCCGGGGCTTGTTACGGGAACAGCACGAAGGCGGGGAGGCTGGCGGGGATGTCGTTGTGCGTATCGCTCAGCAGACCGGTCTTCGCATCGCGCTCGAAGACCTGGACGATGTTGCTGTCCATGCAGGCGCACAGCAGGTACCGTCCGTTCGGGCTCAGGGCGAAGTGGCGCGGGTGCAGCCCGGTATTCGCATATCCCACACGGGTCAGCAGGCCATCAGCATCCACGCTGAAGATGGCGATGCCGTCGTTCTTCAGGCGGTTGCTGGCGTAGAAGAACTTTTCGTCCGGGCTGAAATGGATATCGGCACTCCCCTGCGCATCCACATCGTCGCAGCGAATCACCTGGAGGGTCTCCAGACGGCCGTCGGCGTAGACGAACACCGTCACTTCCCCGGACAGTTCCCCGATCACATAGACCCGGTCGCCCGCGGCGTTGAAGATGATGTGGCGGGGACCGGTGCCGGGCCGGACCGGGGTGTAGGGATCATCAATCATCTCCAGGCGCTGGCCGTCGATCCGGAAGGTGATGAGGCGGTCGGCACTGAAGTCCGTGACCAGCGCATACTTGCCATCCGGCGTAAACACAGCGCAGTGCACGTGCGAGGCGGCCTGGTTGGGATGCGGGCCGCAGGCCGTTCCCGGGAAAGACTGGCTGCAGGGCTGCAGGCTGCCGTCAGCGGCCAGGGGGAACACGTCCAGGCTGCCGCCGGCATAGTTGGCCGCCAGCACGATCGACCCGTTGGTCGCCACATAGCAGGGACCGATCTGGGCCGTATTGACAAAATCCAGATGGACCAGCGCACCCGTCTCAGGATCGTAGGAGAAACGCTCCACACCGTCTTCCGGCGTCTTGTTCTGGTTCGAGGCGAAAAGGGTATGACCGTCCGGACCGGGCAGCAGGAAGGAAGGGTTCGCGGCACGCGTCAGCGTCTCCAGCGTCCATTTCCCCGCGTTCTGGTCGAAGCAGTAGGTATAGATACCCTCGCTGCTCTCCCGTGTGTAGGTTCCGATGTACAGGCGGACAGCATCTTCGTGCACGCCGCAGGATGTGAGGATTGCCATAACTAAAACAAAAAGTTTCTTCATCGATATTAACCTTACACGATTCCGGAGAATCCCAGGAACGCCATCGCCATGATACCTACGGTAATCATCGCGATCGGCAAGCCCTTGAAGGCCTTCGGAACCTCGTTGGCAGCCAGGTGCTCGCGCATGCCCGCGAAGAGGATCATCGCCAGGCCATAGCCGAGCGAAGTGGCCAGGGCGTACACCGTGGCCTCACCGAGGCCCATCATGTGCGCAGCGCCCCCGCCGAACGAGAACTCCTTGGTCACGACGTTGATCGCAACGCCCAGCACGGCGCAGTTGGTGGTGATCAGCGGCAGGAAGATGCCCAGCGCCTGGTACAGGGACGGGGAAATCTTCTTCAGCACGATCTCGACCGTCTGCACGAGGGCCGCGATGACCAGGATGAACACGATGGTCTGCATGAACTTGTCCAGCCCGAAGGGCACCAGCAGGTACTGGTTGATCAGGTAGGTGACCACCGTCGCCAGCGTGATGACGAAGCAGACGGCACCGGACATGCCCGTCGCCGTGGAAAGCTTGTTGGAAACGCCCAGGAACGGACATACACCCAGGAACTGGGCCAGCACGATATTGTTGACGAATATCGCCGAAATGATGATCAGGAAGTATTCCATAAGCCTTACTTTTTAGCGAGTTTGTTGAAAAGGACCATCAGGTAGCCCAGCACCAGGAAGGCGCCGGGAGCCATCACGAACGCAAGGATACCGTCACCGGCGATGAACTTCCAGCCGAAGATGGAACCGCTGCCCAGGATCTCGCGGACGATGCCGATGACCGTCAGGGTCAGGGTGAAGCCGATGCCGATTCCGATGCCGTCCAGCGCGGAATCCCCGACGGAATTCTTGCTGGCGAAAGCCTCGGCGCGGCCCAGCACGATGCAGTTCACGACGATCAGCGGGATGAACAGGCCCAGGGTCGCATAGACATCCGGCGTGAAAGCCTGCATCAACAGCTGCAGCAGCGTCACGAAGGTCGCGATGACGACGATGTAGGCCGGGATGTGCACCTTGTCGGGAACGACCGGAGCGATCAGCGAGATCACGATGTTCGACAGGATCAGCACGAACATCGTCGCGAGCCCCATCTCCAGGCCGTTGACGGCCGACGTGGTCGTCGCCAGCGTCGGGCACATGCCCAGCACCAGGACAAAGGTAGGATTCTCCTTGACGAGACCTTTGGTGATCAGGGAAAGTTTGTTTGCCATAGCCTATTCCTCCTTGTCTTTTTGAAGCGTTGCAACGAGTTCGGCAGCATTGGACACAGCCAGGGCATAGGCACGGGAGGTGATGGTCGATGCCGTAATGGCATCCAGGTCACCGCCGTCCTTGCGGACTTTCAGCTGTTTCGACCGGGTGTCGAATCCGCGGAACTGGGAAATGAAGCGCTGGTCCGAGGTGCACTTGGCGCCCAGGCCCGGCGTTTCGCTGTGCGAGAGGACCTCGACCGCATAGACCTGGCCGTCTGGCGTGATGCCGGCCAGAAGGGTCAGCGGACCGCCGAACCCGATCGTGCTGGTCTTGACCGCCCAGCCCAGGGGCTGGCCGTCGCGGGAGCTCTCGTAGTATTCGTATTTCTGGCCGCCGAACTCGGCGGTCTTCGCGTCGGAGATTTCGCCGCCCTCGGGCAGCACCTTGGAAATGGCTGCGACCAGGGCCTTGCGGGCCGCCTGTTCGATCGGTTCCGCCGTCACGGCATACACGCCGGCCAGCAGGGCCGAGCACACCAGGCAGATCGCGGTCAGGCAGAGCGCCATGTTGACGAGATTGGATTTTGCCGCCATACCTATGCCCTCCCGTACTTTTTCTGATGGAACGCCATGTTCAACAGCGGAACGAAGCAGTTCATGATCAGGATTGCGAAACTCATTCCCTCGGGGTACGATCCGAAATAACGGATCATCATCACGATCAGGCCGATGCCCACACCGAAGATGACCCCGCCCCAGGTGCTCATCGGGGACGTGACATAGTCCGTCGCCATGAAGCAGGAGCCGAGGATCATGCCGCCGGTCAGCAGGTTGAAGGCGGGACCCGTGAAGGTCATCGGGTCAGCCAGGTAGAAGATGCCGGAGATCAGGGCCACGGTGCCGAAAATGGACAGCGGGATCCACGGCTTGACGACCTTGCGGATCAGCAGGTACGCGAATCCGACCAGCAGCGCGATGCTGGAGATCTCACCGGCCGAACCGCCGATGTCGAAGAACAGCGAGGTGTCCAGCGGATATCCGAGCGCCTGCAGCGCCTCCATGCCGCCTTCGCCGTACACACCCAGCAGGGTGGCGCCGGAAATGGCGTCCGTCGTGTGGATGAATCCGGGGGCCGCGGTCCAGTCGGTCATCTGCTGCGGGAAAGAGATCAGCAGGAAGACACGGCCGGCGATGGCCGGGTTGAACAGGTTCTGGCCCAGGCCGCCGAAGGACATCTTCACGACGCCGATGGCGAACAGGGCGCCGATCACGGCGATCCACCAGGGCGTCGTCGAAGGCAGGTTCATCGCCAGCAGCAGGCCGGTGACGGCCGCGGCGCTGGGGGTGAACAGTTCGGCACGCTTGAACAGGAACTTGGCGATCAGCCACTCGATCAGCACACAGGACACGACGCTGACGGCCAGGATCATCAGTTCAGACCATCCGTAGAAAAGGATGGAAACGATGACGGCCGGCATCAGCGCGATGATGACATCCACCATGATCGACGTGGTGGAGCGTTTCGCGTGGATGTGCGGAGAGGGGGAAACCAACATTTTTTCCATCGTATGCTATTTTTTTACATTTCTGGATCTGATGATACCCAACACCTGGCCCTTGGACTGGCGGATGTAGTCCAGCAGCGGGATGTTGGCGGGACAGCTGTACAGGCAGCAGCCGCATTCGATGCAGTCCTGCACCGCATTCTTCTCCAGGCCGTCGAGGTCGGCGACCCGGGTCAGACGGTACAGCAGGAACGGCTCGAGGCCCATCGGGCAGGCGTCGGCGCAGCGGCCGCAGCGGATGCAGTATCCGGCTTCCTGGCGGCGGGTCTGGTCTTCGGACAGGTACAGAATGGCCGAAGTACCCTTGACGGTCGTGGCCTCCAGGTTGGAGATGGCCTTGCCCATCATCGGACCGCCGCTGATAATCTTGGCGGCCTGCTGCGGGCGTCCGCCGGCCACGCCGATGATGTACGACAGCGGCATGCCGATGCGGAAAAGGTAGTTGTGCTGCATGCTGACCGGCACGTCGTCCCCCGTCACCGTCAGGACGTTGGTGATGAGGGGCTTGTTCTTCTGGACCGCCTCGTAGACGGCCAGCGAGGTACCGACGTTCTGCACGACGGCGCCGACATCGATCGGCAGGCCGCCGGAACGCACCTGACGGTGCATCACGGCATCGATCAGCTGTTTCTCGCCGCCCTGCGGGTATTTCTTCTTCAGGACCTGGACGCTCATGTCCGGGAATCCCAACTCGGAGAGCGCAGCGCGCATCGCCGCGATGGCTTCGGGCTTGTTCTCCTCGATGCCCACAACGCAGCGGCAGCCGCCCAGCACCTTCTGCATGATGGCCGCACCGACGAGGATCTCGCGCGGGCGCTCCAGCATGATGCGGTGGTCGCTGGTCAGGAAGGGTTCGCACTCCGTGCCGTTCAGGATCAGGCACTCGGCCACCTTGCCTGCGGGCGGGTTCAGCTTGACATGGGCCGGGAACGTCGCGCCGCCCAGGCCGACGACGCCGCCCATCTGGATTTTCTTCAGGATTTCCTCCCGGTCTTCGGGTATCTCCTTGACCAGCTTGTCGCTCCGGTCGATCCCGTCCATCCAGACATCTCCCTCGACCGCAATTTCGACGTGGGTCTGGAAGTTGCCGGCGAGGTCCTTGCGGGGTCCGATCGATTTGACGGTCCCGGACACCGGGGAGTGGACGTAGGCGGAGATGAAGCCGCCGGGCTCGGCAATCACCTGGCCGACCTTGACGAAGTCGCCCACCGTGACGACCGGCTTGGCCGGAGCACCCAGGTGCTGGGCCATGGACACATAGACAACGGGCGGCAGCGGGAGCGTCTCGATGCGGCACTCGCGGGCCAGCTTGCTGTCATTCGGGTGAACGCCACCCATGGAAAAAGTCAACTTAGCCATTGGTCACCTCCTTTTTTTCAGCCTCTTTGGCCGCTGCCGCAAGTTCGGCAGCCTTGGCCTTGCGGTCGGCGATGCGTTTCTTGATCCCCTCCCGGTCGAGCGGCTTGGGGAAATTCACCCCGTGGATCGCGCCGGTCGGACAGACGGCCTCACATTCGCGGCAGAGCTTGCACTTGGTGAAATCGATGTATGCGACATTGTCCGTCACCGTGATGGCGTCGTGCGTGCAGGTCTTGGCGCAGAGGCCGCAGCCGATGCAGGCTGCCGCGCAGGCCTTCTTGGCCACGGGACCCTTGTCCTTGTTGACGCAGGAGACGAACATGCGCATGCCGCGCGGACCCTTGTTCCGCAGTTCGATGATGTGCTTGGGGCAGGCCTTGACGCAGGAGCCGCAGGCGGTGCACTTGCTCTCGTCCACGACGGGCAGGCCGGTTTCGGGATCCATCGAAAGGGCTCCGAACTGGCAGGCCGCGACGCAGTCGCCGCAACCCAGGCAGCCGAAGGGGCAGAGCGTGTCACCACTGTACAGGGCCGCCTTGATCCGGCAGGACGCGGCGCCGTCGTACTCGTTGGTGCGCGGGCGGTTCTCACAGCTGCCGTTGCAGCGGACCACCGCCACCTGCGGGGCTTTTTCCTGGATCTCATACCCCAGGATGGCAGCCACCTTCTTCATCACTTCATTGCCGCCCACCGGACAGAACTGGCTGTCCAGGTTCGGCGCCTTGACCGCGGCATCCGCGAAAGCACGGCAGCCCGCGAAACCGCAGCCGCCGCAATTGGCACCGGGCATCACCTTTTCGACTTCGTCGATCCGGGGATCCTCCTCGACCCGGAACTTCTTCGCGATGAAGAAGAGCATCAGGGCGAGGACCAGACCCAGCAACGAAAGGATCACGACAGTCCAAATAATGGTATTGGTCATATCTGTTTAATGAAAAATGAATAATCATTCTGCAGGCGGGAGCGCAGCAGGTACACCGCCAGGTAGTACAACGCGACCAGGCCGATGGACACCAGCCCGGCGGCCAGTTCGCCCAGGCCCAGCGCCGTCAGCGCCACGATCCCGGCGATCAGCACGACCAGCGGGATGACGTAGGCGATCCAGACCGCCTTGTATCCCATGGTCTTGCGCAGGCACACCTCGACTTCCTGGCCCACGGACCAGTCCCCCAGGGTGGTCGGGACCTGGACGGCCTTCTTCTGCACCTCCGCCAGGCCGCACAGGCCGGCGGCGTGGCAGCTGCCGCAGGCGGACGCCGAGACGATCTCCACCGTCGTGAACTGCGGGGTGATCTCCACGATGCGTCCGGTATGTGAAACGACGTCGTTCGAGCGCATAATCTCTCTATAGGAACTCGGGAGGGATGCCGTCGGCGAAATCCGGCTGGTTCATCCGGGATTCCGTCACCGTTCCGAGCGCCTTGGCCAGCAGGGCGTCCTCCTCTTCCATGAAGCGGATCTGGTCGCTCTTGAACAGCATGTTGATGTCGGCAGTTTCTCCGTTCCTGTGCTTGGCTATGATAATCTGTGTCTTGTCGCGATCCTCCGCATTCTCGGACAGTCCGATGTAGTCGGGCCTGTGGATGAACAGCACCATGTCGGCGTCCTGTTCGATGGATCCGGATTCCCGGAGGTCGCTCAGCTGTGGTTTTCCGCTGCCGCCCGTCCGCTGGACCGCCTGCCGCGACAACTGGGACAGGGCGATGATGGGGACGTTGAGTTCCTTGGCCGTAGCCTTGAGGGTACGCGAAATGGCGGCAACTTCCTGCTCGCGCATACCCTTGAGTTCCGTCGGACCCTGCATCAGCTGGAGGTAGTCCACCACGATCAGGCGGACGCCCTTGTTCTTGACCAGGTTCTTGGCCTTGGTCCGGAACTCCATGATCTGCATGCCCGGCGTATCGTCGATGTACAGCGGCGCCCGGCTGAGGTCGCGCAGCTTGTACTCGAGCTGTTCCCATTCGAAATCCTCCAGCTTGATGCCGCCCTTGATCTTGTCCGCGCTCAGGCCGGACTCCGAGGTCATCAGACGCTTGGCCAGCTGGATGGCGGACATTTCCAGGGAGAAGAACGCGACCGGCATGTGGTGGTCCACCGCCGCGTTGCGCGCCAGGTTCAGCGCGAAGGCGGTCTTACCCACGGAAGGACGGGCGGCCAGGATGATCAGGTCCGAAGGCTGCCAGCCCATCGTGATGCGGTCGATCGACACGAATCCCGACGGCACGCCGCTCAGGCCCGTGTTGGACTGCATCTCCTGGATGCCGGCCAGGGCCACGTTGATGACCGATCCGATCTCCTGGATCTCCCGGCGGACGTTGCTCTGGATGGCGTCGAAAACCCGGGTCTGGGCCTTGTCGATCAGGTCGTCCACCTTGACCGTATCGTCGAACGAATCCCGCAGGATGTCGTACGAAGCGGTGATCAGGTCGCGCTGGATGGTTTTCTGCTTGAGAATCTTGATGTAGTATTCCATGTGGGCCGCGGACCCGACCTTCTCGGACAGGTTCGCCAGCACCACCGGACCGCCGACCGCCTCCAGGCGGTCCATTTCCTTGAGTTTGGCGCTGACCGTGATGATGTCCACGGAGACATGCTCGGTCACCAGCGAGGCCATGGCCTCGAAGACCATCTTGTGGCGGGGATCGTAGAAGCAGCCCGGTTTGAGCTCTTCCATCGCCTGGTCCACGCAGGAGGGCTCCAGCAGCATCGCACCGAGGACAGCCTCTTCAACATCAAGAGCCTGAGGGGGTTTGTTACCCATCTCAAGCCCAAGATTCTCGAGGTTGACCCCCTCTTTCTTGCGGGTGGTGCGTGTGCGGCCGTCAGCCATGGAACTACTCCGGATTGACGATGATGCGGCCGCAGTGCTCGCAGATGACGAGGCGCTTGCCGGATGCGATGTCGATCAGGCGCTGCGGGGTGATGCTGTTCAGGCAGCCGCCGCAGGAGTCGCCGTTCTTGACGGCGACCACGGCCAGGTGGTTGTGCTTGCTGGCGCGGATGCGCTCGTAGGCGCTCATCGTACGGGCGTCGATCTGGGCGGCGCAGGCTTCGCGCTGGTGGCTCAGTTCGGTCTCTTCCTTGGCGGTGGACTCGACGATCGTGGCCAGCTCTTCCTGCTTGGCCTTCAGGTCCTCCTCACGGATCGTGATGCGGTCGGTGATCGCCTCGATGTCGCGCTTGCGGTCCTCGATGGCGTAACGGGCCTCGTTGATGTTCTTCTCGGCGATCTGGCGCAGCAGACCCAGGTTCTCGAGCTCCTTGTTGATGGAATCGTACTCGCGGCTGTTGGAGATGTTCTCCAGCTGCTTCTGGTATTTGTCGATTTCCCCGTCCAGTTCGACAATCTGGTGCTTGTTGGCTTCGATGGAGTTGTGATACTCTTCGATGACTTCCTTGAGGTGCGCGATCTTGCCCTGGAAACCGGCAATCTCGTTCTCGAGGGCGGCGACTTCGCCGGGCAGCTCGCCACGGAGCTGGACCAGTTTCTCAATCGCGTTGTCGGCGGCCTGCAGCTGGTACAGGATCTTCAGTTTGTCATGGACGCTGGTTTCGGTATCTGCAAATGTCTTCTGCAGCGAAACGAAGGTTTCGCGCTCGTCGATCGGAGTCTCTACCGCTTTTTTCTTGGTTTTCGTACTGGTAGCCATATCGTTTCTTAGAAATAATATACTGGATTGCTGTTCTTAATATTGTCGCTGATATGAATTGCAAAGTTAGGAAAATTTTTCCTTAATACTGTAAGGAAAACCTCCACAATCTCCACCTCGCTCTCAAAGTGTCCGATGTCGGCCAGCATGAAGTCCGCGGGGGTGAAAAAGTAGTGGTAGGAGATGTCTCCGCACAGGTACAGCTGGGCTCCGGCGGCACGGGCGGCATCGATCAGCGAAGACCCCGATCCGCCGCACATCGCCAGTGTCCGGACCGGGATGTCCACCGGCCGGGACGTGCGCATGACGCGCAGGCCGAAGCGCTCCTTGACCAGCTCGATCGCCTCGCGGGCGGACAGCGCCTGCGGCAGATCGCCCACGACGCCGAATCCGATGCTCTCCCCGGGCACGTCGCTGCGGACCCCTTCCGGGGCGAGGATGCGCACGTGCTGCAGGCCCAGCCGGCGGGCCATCGCCCCGCTGACGCCCGCAATCACGCGGTCGGCGCTGGTATGGGCCGCATACACCGCGACCCCGGCGCGCACGGCGCGCCAGATCGCCGCGCCGGTCGGGTCGTCGGGCCCGACGCTGCGGACCGGATGGTACAGCAGCGGATGGTGGTTGATGATCATGTCACAGCCCCGCCGCACGGCCTCGTCGACCAGTTCGGGGGTGCAGTCGAAACCCAGCAGGATGCCATGGACCTCCTGGTCCGGCGATCCGATCTGCAGCCCGGTGTTGTCCCCGGGCTTCTGCGCATCGAAAGGCGCAAACGCCTCAACGGCGCGGATGACGTCCCGGACTTTCATAAGGCCTGCTTGATTTCAACCAGTTGGGCGCGGATGGCCTTGAGCGAATCCAGCGCCTTGACGGATTTGTCCACCTTGCTGCGGTCGGCGGCCAGCTGGCGGGCGGCGCCTTCGAGGGTCAGGCCCTTCTCCTTGACCAGGAAATGCACCTGCTTGAGGGTTTCGATGTCCTCGCGGGTGTACTGCCGGTTCCCCTTGGCGGTGCGCTGCGGTTTCAGCAGCCGCGGGAACGAATTCGTCCAGAAGCGGACGAGCGAGATGCTCTCCCCGAGTTCCGCGGCGACTTCGCCAATCGAATAGTACAACTTCGTCATAGTATTTAATCCATTGATTGTTCCGTATTCACCGCCATGAAGAGCATGTTGGAATACTCTTCGGGCGAGACGGCCCCGAACAGGTAATTGATCGGGTCCATGTATTCGTCGTTCCGCAGCACCTCGTAGTGCAGGTGCGGGGCGTAGGAACTGCCGCTCATGCCCACCGAACCGATCCGCGCGCCCTTCCGGACCTTCTGCCCCTCTTTCACGGCAATGTCGGACAGGTGCGCATAGCGGGTCTTGTATCCGCCCGCATGCGTCAGTTCGATCAGGTTCCCCTGGCCCCGGGACGAGCGCGTCACCTTCGAGACGGTCCCGTCGGCCGTGGCCAGCACGGACGCCTCCTGGGGGGCGATCAGGTCCAGCCCGTTGTGCTGGACATAGGCCTTATAGAAGGGATTGATCTTCTGGCCCCGGGTCGCGCCCACCTGCGGGTAGGAGATATCCTCCAGCGGCAGGGCCATCGGCGGCATGACCGCGGAGTCCCCGGCGGCCGCCAGGAAGATCTTCCGGAAAGCCTCGTCCACCCGGGCGGAGCGCTCCGTCAGCTGGATGGACTTGTCCCGCGTGTATCCGAGCAGTTCCGCGTCGGGCAGGGTATCGCTGGCGAAGAGGAAATCCAGCGAACCGATCGGATCGACATTCGGGGCGTCGGTATGGAAAATCTGCCTGTAGATCTCGTCGTCCTTGACCTGCAGGCCGGTGATGCCGTCCCGGATCAGCTGTTCCTTGGGCTCCAGCAGCGGATAGGTCTTCTCGTACATCCGGATTTCCCGGCGCAGCCTGCGTTCGGTCTCGGTGCTGAGGAACAGGGACAGCACGAAGTAGATGGCGACGGTCAGGGACACCGTCGTCAGCAGGAACAGCAGCAGCCGCCTGACAAGGCGCCAGATCCGCAGGGGGGCCTGCTTGAAACTGAAACTGCCCCGGTCGAACACATACTTCGGACTCATTGCCCCACCGTGCGCCTCCTCCGCAGGATTTCGCCGGTCGTGGTACGTTTGCCCGCCTCGGTTTCCGCTTCGCGTTTCTCCACCATGGCCTGGTACTCCTCCCGGGAAATCGACATGTCCATATAGTTGTACGGATTGATCGCGGCGCCGCGAAGCAGCACTTCGTAGTGCAGGTGCGGGCCCGTCGCCTTGCCGGACTTGCCGACCGTCCCGATCAGGTCGCCGCGATGGACCTGCGTCCCCACCCCGACTTCGATCGTGTTCAGGTGCGCGTAGCGGGTCTCATAGCCGAATCCATGGTTGATGATCAGCTCGTTGCCATATCCGGTGAACTGGTATTTCGCGCTGGTGACCACCCCGTCGCCGGTCGCATACACCGGGATGCCGATGATGCCGGAGGTCGAGAAGTCCTGGCCCGAATGGAAGCGGGTACCGCCGTAGACGGGGTCCGTCCGGTATCCGAAGGGGCTGGACAGCTGGACCCTGCCGGGATCGGGGCACAGCGGCGGGACGGCCGGGATGCAGGCGATCATGTCGCCCGCCTCGCGCGAGACCGTGCCGACTTCGTCCAGGGCCCGGCTCTGCAGGTACACCCGCTTGGTCAGCACGTCCATCCGCCGGATGGTGCTCTTCAGGTTGGCGTTGGCGCCGAAATCGTCCAGGTAGGCGTAGCGGTTCACCCCGCCGAAGCCCGCCTGCTTGACATTTTCGGGAATGGGATCCAGGCCGAAGATCGAACGGTACACGTCGTCGTCCCGGTCCTCGATGCCGCCGAGGGTCTCTTCGTACAGGTCCAGCTGGCGGTTCATGACCTCCATCCGGGATTCCCACTCGGCATGGACCTTCCGCAGGTGTGCCGTCTTCGGCAGTTCCAGCCCCAGCACCGAGGTGTACATCCAGAAATAGAACCAGACCAGACCTAGGCCCAGCAGCGTCAGAACGGCATACAGCAGGATCCGGAGGGACCTGGGTTCCTCCTTGATTTCGTACATCAGGGTCTCCGGATTGACGATATATTTGCCGAATCGTGCCATAAGCAGGACCGCAAATATACTAATTTTTAGCGAATTGCAAGGCCTTATCTAAAGTCAGGAGAGGATGACCAGCACCGGGGCCTCATGGGACAGGGCCAGGGTGATCACGTCGCGGTCCGCCCGGTTGAGCGATGCCTTCCACCAATTGTCCAGGCAGACTCCGTCCGTGGGCCAGTGCAGGCCTTCGGAGCGGATCTGCAGCGTCGGATCGGCCGTGAACAGCGATACGCTCCGGCCCTGGCCGACATGCAGGGTCGCATCGGACGAGACGGCGAACGCAGTCGTGTAATCCGACACCATTTCGACCCGGATGCCGCGCGACGAGAGGCGGAAACGCCGCTCGTACTCCATCAGCAGGGAATAATTCGCCAGGGTGTGGTCCTCGCGCCGGCCCGAAGCGCCCAGGATGGTGATGCGTTCCGCGTCCGGCCAGCGTTCCATCACGAAGGTGAAGGCCTTGGTCAGGTCGTTGGTTTCCTGCTCGGCCACGCGGACCTTTTCGCCGTGGAAACGGCCCAGGGCCCGGCTGCAGACCGAATCCATGTCCCCGATCACCAGCTCCGGGACGATGCCGTGCCGCTCCAGCGTCCCCAGCGCGCCGTCACAGCAGACCAGGTGGTCCGCACTGCGCAGCAGGTAGCGGGGGTATTCCGTCCGCGGAAAGGATCCCGCGGCGACGATGACGACGGTACTCATAGGCGGGATTTGGCGATTTCCGCCCTGGACGTGCCCGGGGTGCAGACATAGGACTGCGGATCACGGAATCCCAGCAGGAATTCGTGCACCGCCATGCGTTTCTTGCCGGACAGCTGGACCTCCAGCAGGGACAGGGCGCCGTCCGCGGTGGCGACGGCCAGATAGGACTTGCCGTCGGAAAGGACCGTTCCGGGAGCCGCACTGACTCCTTCCATCACCTCGGCGCGGAAGACCTTCAGGGCGAGCGGCTTCACTTCCTCTCCCTCCGCCGGGACGGCGGGGACCAGTTCGGTGAAGGCCGCGGGATAGGGACTGAGGCCGCGGATGAGGTTGTACACGGCCGTCGTGGCGTCGTTCCAGTCGATGTGGCACAGCTCGCGCGTCAGTTTCGGCGCCTTGCGCAGCACCTCGTCGCCCTGGATGAACGAACGCTGGACGCGCGTCTCGACGTTGTTCTCCAGCAATCCGGCCACGGTATCGACGACCAGGGCCGCACCCAGGGACATCAGGGCGTCATGCACGTCCCCGGCCGTATCCTTGGGACCGATGCGGTGCTCCTGGCGCAGGATGATGCCGCCCGTATCCATGTTGTGGTCGATCATGAAGGTGGTGACGCCCGTCAGGCGTTCGCCGTTGATGACGGCCCAGTTGATCGGAGCCGCGCCGCGGTACTGCGGCAGCAGGGCGGCGTGCAGGTTGAAGGTGCCCAGCTTGGGCATCGCCCAGACCTCCTCGGGCAGCATCCGGAAAGCCACGACGACGAACAGGTCCGCCTTCCAGGCCCGCAGCTGCTCCAGGAATTCGGGGTCGCGGAGCTTAAGCGGCTGCAGTACGGGGATGTCGTGCTGGACCGCATACTGCTTGACTGCGCTCTCATTCACCTTCAGGCCGCGTCCGCTGGGCTTGTCCGCCACCGTCACGACGCCGACCACCTTGTACTTGCGCTTGATCAGCCAGTCCAGCGGCATGACCGCGAACTCGGGCGTGCCCATGTAGACGATGCGGGGTTTGTGGAAGATGGCGCGGATGCGGCTCTTGATCCTTCGCCACCAGATCTTGATGCTGTCCATGTTCACGAATTCGGCATCCAGCATCGCCCGCCGGGTCAGCACCAGGCCGATCGCAAGCAGCACGACGCAGGCAATGAACGCGCCGAACCAGGCGCTGGAAGCACCGTCGCGGGCCAGCTTGTTGCCCGAGATGTCCACCACCCAGTACAGGACGAAGAACAGCACCGAAATGATGGCGCTGATGCCCAGTCCGCCCTTCTTGATCAACACGCCCAGCGGCGCCCCGACGAAGAAGAGGATGAAGCAGGCGAGGGCCTGCGCGAATTTCTTCCACAGCTCCACGTCCACGCGGCGGACATAGTAATACTGTTCGTACACGCGTTGGCCGAAACTGGACACGGTCGCGACGTACTGGCGCGAATGGTCCGCGGCCTGGCGGTACGCCTGGGCCTTTTCGTCCAGGTTTGCGTATTCCCCGAACCCCTCGGCGCGGAACAGTTCCGTCAGGTTGCAGTGGAGCGCGGTGTCCAGCTGGTTCCGCTGGGTCAGCTGGAAGGCATGGTGCAGGTATTCCGCCTCCTTCTGGGTTTCTTCGTTGATGATGGCGAACAGCGAATCATGCGCCCCGACCAGCTGGGCGAAGGTCTGCGATTTGGCCTGGTCGCCGAAACGGGTCGAATCGGAACGCTCGAAGGCGTAGTGGGCCAGCTGGATGATCAGCTCCTGGCGGTGGAAGTCCACACGCTGCAGCTGGAGGGTCGTGTCGTTGTAGGACATGTTGTTGTCCTCCTGGTAGCTGGACCCGTCGAACATCGTGAAGGTCAGGTAGTCCTTGCCCTTGGACATCTTCATCAGGGCGGAATCCGCCATCATGATGGAGGTGTTGCCCTTGTTGCCGGAGTGGTCGTACACCAGCACGTTGTGCATCATGCCGGTCTGCTTGTCCTGGCTCTCCACGCGCAGGATGTAGCCCTCGATGCCGTCGTAGAAGACCCCGGAGGGGATTTTGATCTCCTGCTTGGTCCGGCTGATGTCGTCCCGGAGCGTGAAGATCTCGTTGTAAGCCTTGGGCACCAGGTTGTTGCCCACGAAATAGGCGGCGACGCTGATGAAGACGGACGCGACCATGATCGGCACCATCACCCGCGCGACGGACACGCCCGCCGAGCGGATGGCCATCAGTTCGTTGTTCTCGCCCATCTGCCCCAGGGTCATCGTGGACGCCAGGAGCGTGGCCAGCGGCAGCGAAGTGGGCAGGATCGAGCAGGCGCCCCAGAACATGAATTCCAGGATGACCCGCAGACCCAGGCCCTTGCCGACAAGATCATCGATGTACACCCACAGCAGCTGGACCGCCAACACGAACACAACCACCGCCAGGATCAGGAAAAATGGTCCCAGGAAGGATTTCAGGATGAACTTGTCGAGTCTCTTCATGCGTCAGATCTTGGCCTTGAGGGCCTCCAGCGCCTGCTGCAGGCCGTCGGGGTTCTTGCCGCCCGCCGTCGCGAGTCCCGGCTGGCCGCCGCCACCGCCCTGGATGAAGCGGGCGGCTTCGCGGATGTCCGCGCCGGCGTTGCGGCCGGATGCGACCAGGTCGTCGGAGTACATCAGCATCAGCTGCGGCTTGCCGTCGTGCAGGTAGGCGGCGACCAGGGCCGTCCCCTTCAGCGCTTTCTGGAGCGACAGGGCGGCGTTGCGCAGCATGCCCGGATCGGCGTCGATGCCCAGGCTGCGGTCGAAGACGATGCACTTGACACCGTTCAGTTCCTGTGCGCTCTCGGTCAGGCGGCGGGCCAGTTCGGCGGCCCGCGCCTTGGCGAATTCCTCCGCCTGCTTCTTGAAGGAAGCGTTGTCCTCGATGAGCTTCTGGATGGCGAAATTCAGGTCCGGTGCGTTGTTGAAGAAGGCACGGGCCGTCTTCAGCACGCCCTGCAGGCCGCAAACGAAGTTCTCGGCCTCTTCGCCGGTCACGGCCTCGATGCGGCGGATGCCCGCTGCGATCGCGGACTCGCTGAGGATCTTGAAGAAACCGATCCGGCCCGTGGAGGCGGTATGGCAGCCGCCACAGAGCTCGACGCTGGGGCCGAAGCGGACCACGCGGACACGGTCGCCGTATTTCTCACCGAACAGCGCGATGGCGCCCATTTCCCGGGCTTCGTCCATCGTGGCGTCGCGGCGCTCGTCCAGCGGGAAGTTCTCGCGGATCAGGGCGTTGACGCGGCGCTCGACGGCCGCGATCTGCTCGTCGGAGAGTTTCTCAAAGTGGGAGAAGTCGAAGCGCAGGCCCTTGTCGTGGACGTACGATCCCTTCTGCTCGACATGGGTGCCGACCACCTCGCGCAGCGCCTGGTCCAGCAGGTGCGTGCAGCTGTGGTTGTTGGCGATGCGCTGGCGGCGTGCGGCGTCCACCTCCAGGGTGAAAGGCGCCGTGCAGTCCGCAGGCAGCCGCTCGGCGATATGCACCGTCAGATTGTTCTCCTTGACCGTATTCAGGATGGCGATGCGCTCGCCGTCTGCGCCCACGATCCAGCCGGTGTCCCCGATTTCACCGCCCATCTCGCCGTAGAACGGCGTGCGGTCGAAGACCAGCTGCAGCATCTGGCGGTTCTTCTGGACCACCGTGCGGCTCTTCAGCAGGGTGGCTCCGGGAACGGTCAGTTCGTCGTAACCGACGAAGACGGACTCGCCCTCGGCGTACTCGGTCCAGTCACCGAACTCGTTGGCGGTGGCGTTGCGGGCCCGGTCCTTCTGCTGCTTGAGTTCCGCCTGGAAGCCGTCCTGGTCCACGGTGTAGCCATTCTCGGCCGCGATCAGTTCGGTCAGGTCGATCGGGAATCCGTAGGTGTCGTACAGCTTGAAGGCGTCGGCGCCGGCGATGACCTTGCTGTCCCGGCTGCGCGCCATGCACTCGTCCATCAGGCGGATGCCGCGGTCCAGCGTGCGCAGGAAGGCCATTTCCTCTTCACGGATGACGTTCTCGATCAGCGGCTGCTGTGCGGCGATCTCGGGATAGGCTTCGCCCATGTCCGCGACCAGCTGCGGAACCAGCCGGCACAGGAAGGGTTCGGTGAATCCGAGGAAGGTGTATCCGTAACGGACCGCCCGGCGCAGGATGCGGCGGATGACATATCCGGCCTTGACGTTCGAGGGCAGCTGGCCGTCCGCGATGGAGAAGCTGATGGCGCGGATGTGGTCCGCGATGACGCGCATCGCGACGTCCGTGCGCTCGCTCTCGCCGTAGCGGTGGCCGCTGAGTTCCCCGATCTTGCCCAGCATGCCGGTGAAGACGTCGGAGTCATAGTTGCTGTTCTTGCCCTGCAGCACGGCGCAGAGGCGCTCGAAACCCATGCCGGTGTCGATGTTCTTGGCCGGCAGCGGTTCCAGGTGGCCGTCCGCCATGCGCTGGAACTCCATGAACACGAGGTTCCAGATCTCGATCACGTGCGGGTCGGACTGGTTGACCAGGTCGCGCCCCGGGATGCCGCTCGCCTTCTTTTCCTCGGCGGAGCGGATATCGATGTGGATTTCGGAGGACGGACCGCAGGGGCCGGTGTCTCCCATTTCCCAGAAATTGTCGTGCTTGTTGCCCAGGATGATGTGGTCCTCGGGAAGATGTTTCAGCCAGGCTTCCTTCGCCTCC
>JAFTDE010000043.1 GCA_017454335.1 Bacteroidales bacterium
CTTATGACATCAAGCGACCGATTGAAGAATCGTACCAGAAGAGACTTGCCAGGCAGGTCGTCTTCGCTCCGGAACTCGGCAAGTGGAACTACCTCGTCAAACCGGCCAACTGATGCAACTTATTTTTTACACATTACTTAGCGCAGAGATTTATGAGAATATGACACTTTCTGAAGCAATCAAGGCACGGCATTCCGTGCGGAAATACCTGGACAAGCCGATCGAAATCGCCAAGGTCGCCACGCTGCGTGCGGCCATCGAACGGATCAACCATGACAGCGGCCTGAATGTCCAGCTGGTCCTCGACGAACCGAAAGCCTTCTCTTCCGGCATGTGGAAGTATGGCCAGTTCTCGGGCGTCAGGAACTATTTCGTCATGGCCGGGCCCCGGGGCAGGGCGGCCGGGGAAAAGGTTGGATACTACGGCGAAGAGCTGGTCCTGCTGGCCCAGACGCTGGGTCTGAACAGTTGCTGGGTGGGCCTGACATACAAGAAAATCCCAGGGACCTTCACGCTTCGCGACGCTGATATCGTCCATTGCGTCATCGCCCTGGGCTATGGCACCACGCCCGGCGTGCAGCACCCGCAGAAGCCGGCGGAGGGATTCTATGAATGCGAAGGCGAAGCCCCGGACTGGTTCCTGGCCGGCATGCAGGCCGCCCTGCTGGCACCTACGGCAGTGAACCAGCAGAAATTCAGGTTCATCCTGCACCCCGGAAATGTCGTCGAGGCCAGGACGGTCTTCTCGATGACCGGCTATACGGACGTCGACCTGGGCATCGTCAAATACCATTTCGAGATCGGCGCCGGGAAAGACCGTTTTACCTGGAAAGGGGAGCGCTAGGGGATCAGCCCCGTTTTTTTACCCGGAGCGTCTGGATCACGACGGAAATGACGATCAGGGTGATTCCCAGCCAGAAAGACCAGTTCAGTTCCCGGAGTTCGCCGAAGAGGATGGCCGCGAAGGCGATGCTGTAAACCGGTTCCAGGTTGTAGGCCAGGTTCACGGTGAAGGCGGACAAGCGCCGCAGCGCATGCAGCTGCAGCAGGAAGGGGAGGATGGTGAAGACCGATCCGAGCAGGACCAGCCAGAGCAGGTCGTCCCGGGTGGGCAGCATGGCATGCTGCGGCAGGATCCAGAGGAAAGCCGGAATGCAGAGCGTCAGGAAGACGAATCCGCCGACTAGTTCATAGAAGAGCATGGTGGCGCTGTCTTCTCCGCTCGTTTCTGCCGTCCGGATGTGCAGCATGGCGAAGACGGCGTAGGCAAGGGCGCACAGCAGGCCCAGGGCGATTCCCAGGCGGTAGCGCACGTCCAGGCTGAAGATGAGCAGGACGCCGACGATGGAGACAAAGCTGATGAGGAATTCTTTCCAGGAGGCCTCCCTGCGGTTGAAAAACACGTTCAGCAACGCCGTGAAGAAACTGGTCGTCGCGATGCAGGCCACCCCCACCGATACGTTCGAGGACTGGATGCTGGCGTAGAAACAGACCCAGTGTATGGCCAGGATGAATCCGCAGCCGCAGATCCGGTACAGGTTTTTCCCTTTGGGCAGATGCAGCCTTCTGAGGACCAGCAGCACCCCGGCCAGCGTAAGGATGCTGACGATGATCCTGTACCAGACCAGGGGGAGCCCGCCCAGCGAGATCAGCCGGCCGAAAACGCCCGTCCATCCGGCGAGAAAGACCGCCAGGTGCAGGAGGATCAGGACGCGGGTGTTGCCTTTCATGCGTTGCTCAGTTCAAGCGTTCGATATCAGCCTTCAAAGATAAAGAAACAAATGATTTCTGCGTATCTTTGCAGGGATGATGAGAATCCTTTTTGTCTGTCACGGCAACATCTGCCGCAGTCCCATGGCCGAGTTCATCCTCAAGGCGATGGTCCGGGCCCGGGGCGTTGAGGACCGGTACTTCATTGAATCCGCCGCCGTCTCCACGGAGGAGATCGGCAATCCCATCTATCCGCCGGCCAAACGCTGCCTCAGCCAGCATGGCGTCTGGTTCGATCCCGCCAAGCATGCCCGGCAGGTGACGCGGGCGGATTATGAGCGCTTCGACAGGATCATCTGCATGGATGCGTCCAACCTGCGCTGGATCCGGCGCATCATCCCGGATGACCCGCAGGGAAAGATCCACCTGATGATGTCGTACACCGGCAGCGGCCGGGATGTGGCCGACCCCTGGTACACCGGGGACTTTGAACGGACCTTCCAGGACCTGCTGGAAGGGTGTGAGGCGATGCTGGGCTGACTTACTGCAGGTAGCGTTCGCGCAGGGTCCGGATGTCTTCTTCCGACAGCCCCATCGGCCCCTTGAGGTAGGCGTCGACCGATCCGTACTCCCGGTCAATGCGGTCCAGAGCTTTGACGAAATACTCGGTGCTGCAGCCCATGAAGGCTTTCACCACGGCGATTTCCTCTTCTTTCCCGCCCCAGAAGCGTACCCGGCGGCTGTATTTCCTTACGTCCTTCTCATAAACCTTGTTGGTGGCGTCGAAGTCGGCCACGATGGTCTGCCTGTCGGCGTCCAGGGCGGCCAGCAGGAGGGCGGAGGCGATGCCGGTGCGGTCTTTCCCCTGGGTGCAGTGATAGAGTACGGCACCCTGGTCCGTGTCCAGGACCAGGCGGAAGAAACGGGCGAACTGCTGCTGGCACTCCGGGGTGAAAAGGAGGGTCGGGTACATGTCCCTGGCCACTTTCTTGGCCTTGTCATTGAAGGCGGCGAAGAGGATGATCTTCCTGACGTCGAATTTTTTCCGTCCGGTGAATTTCTTCTTCTCTTCCTCACTGGCCTGGGCGGCCATGTTCCCGCTGGCGTCGATGGGTAGGGAGATGTACGTGGCCCCCGGGACGGGACGGTCGGTCTTTCCCGCCAGTTCCTCTTCTTTCCGGAAATCGATGACCTTGCCGGTCGGAAGTCCGGACAGGTAGCGGATGTCCGCGTCCGTGGCGTCGGCCAGGTGGGCTGCCCGGATCAGGACTCCGTTGCGGACGGTCCTTCCGTCCCGGACCGTATAGCCGCCCAGGTCACGGGCGTTGACGATTCCCTTGACCGGGAGGAACTGCTGGGCACAGAGGGTGGGGGAGAAGAGCATGGCGAGCGGGAAGACCAGGGTTCCGAAAACTTTCATGTGACAGTGCATCAAAGGAAGTATGAGCGCACGAGCCGCCGGATGTGGATGGCGAAAAAGATCTTCTCCGGCAGGCTGGGTTCCTGGAATTCGTAGCGGAGTATCATGTCCAGGCAGGCGAATTTCCCGGCCAGGCGGTCGAACTCCGCATGGTCGTCCTTCCCCGTGTAGGCCCGGGCGAAAGCGTCCCAGAAAAGGCGCAACTGGTCTTCGGACATGTGGAAGATGTCCTGGACCCTTTTCATGGGAGCATATACGTTGCAGATCTGGAAGAGGTGCCCGATGTCGAACATGGGGTCCCCGTATCCGAAGCGGTCCAGGTCGATCCAGTAGTACGCGCCCTCCGAGAAGATGAGGTTTCCCGTGTTGAAGTCCCCATGGATGCAGGTTTCGACCTCCGGGACGGTCAGGGCGAATGCCTCGATCTCCGCCAGGTCCCGCTTGCGGACGAAGCGAACCTTGTCCAGGCCGCTTTTCAGCTGGGCTTTCCGGCTGGGGAAAACGGACGTGTCGCAGGGCGTGCTGAACAGTTTCCGGCCGTACTCACACAGCACCCGGGCCATCTCTTCCGTGCGCTGTGCTTCGTCGCAGCAGATGCGGGAGAGGGATTTCTTGCCCCGGATGCGCTGGCTGAGGGTCGCGTAAGCGTCGCCCACGCGGACCATCTCATACATTTTCGGCGTCTGAACGCCCAGGCGCTCCACAGCCTTGGATACTTCGTACTCATGGGAGACGAATGCAAGCGTGTTGATGCCCGCTTTGTTGACTTTGAGGATCTTGTCCGGTTCGGCCGGATTCTCGTAGGCAGAACCGTTTCCGCCTTCGCCGACCTTGGTCCAGGCGCTGAGGTCGATGTCTCTGATTTCTTTCATGCCAGGGATGTTCGATGGTTCGGGAACAAATATACACTCTTTTTTCGTTCGGGGCATAAAAAACGCTTGTGCTTTCAGAGATTATACCTATGGACAAAATCAAGAATCTCGCGGATCTCCGCAAGATGCGAAGACAATGAGGAACGCCAGGGCAAAGATACTCTTATTATCATTATATTTGCACGATTCTTTGCAAAAGCCTGACAGAATGAAAAAACTAACAATTTGTGTGCTGGCCGCCGTCTTTGCCGTCCTTGGCAGCGGGCCCCTGGCGGCACAGGAGGAAACCATCGTTTTTACGCCCCAGTGGACGGCGCAGGCGCAGTTTGCGGGCTATTATGTGGCGGAGGCGAAAGGGTTCTACCGGGAAGCGGGCGTGAATGTGCGGATTGAGCATCCGTCGTCCACCCAGCCGGCCATGAGCCGGCTTCGCAGGAACGAGTGTCAGGCTACGACGCTGCAGCTCTGCCAGGCGATGGAGATCATCGACGGCGGCATTCCGCTGGTGAACATTCTGCAGACGTCCATGAACAATGCCATGGTGATCGTCTCGGCCCGGGATGAGGATCCGCTGAAGCAGAAAGGCGCCCGTGTGGGGATCTGGAGCGTGGGTTTCGGCCAGTTGGCCATCTGTATGAGCATCATGGACAATTTGAACTACGAGTGGGTGCGTTTTGCGCAGAACGTCAATCTTTTTGTGGCGGGAGCGCTCGATGCCACCCTGGCCATGAGCTACAACGAATACTACCAGTTGATCCAGGCCGGCATGCAGATCTCCGACAGGAACGTTTACCGTTTCTGCGACCATGGATACAATGTCCAGGAGGATGGCGTCTATATGACCCGGGATTACTACGAGAAACACCTCGATCAGGCGCGCCGCTTTGCCGAGGCCAGCCGCCGAGGCTGGGAATGGGCTGCAGAGCACCCCGACGAGGCGTTGGACATCGTGATGAAATATGTGGACCGCGAGCACATCGCTACCAATCGGGTGCTGCAGCGGCTGATGCTGGAGGACGTGCTGCGCCTGCAGGTGGACCGCGAGTCGAAGCAACGCGAGTTCCGCCTGCGTCCCGACATGGTCAGGCTGGCCAGCGATCTGATGGTGGAGAACCAGATGCTGGGCCGCGCGGTGACATACGAAGAAATCATTCCAAATGAGTAGGGGGGAGCAAGTATGAAAGACAGAATCATAGATTATATCCGTCGCAAACTTTCCGTCCGGGTCAGCCTGTGGGTGGTCCTTTTTGCCGCCCTCATTTTCATCGGCGCCCTCAGTCTCCTGTTCTTCCAGGCCCGTGAGTCCGTGCGGCAGGAGGCCGTCAGCCGCGCTACGCAGATCCTGGATAAGACATCTCTCCAGGTTGAAAGTATCCTGAACCGCGTCGAAGTGGCGACGGACATGACCGAGTGGCTGGTGATGCGGCACCCGGATGTGGCCGACTCGATGTTCGTGTACAGCCGCGGGATGCTGCAGAACAATCCGGATTTTTATAACTGCTCCATAGCGTTTGAACCGTATTACTTCGAGGACCAGGGCCGTTACTTCTCCGCTTATTCCAAGCACGATGCCGATACGGTCCGCACCATCCAGGGTGGCAGCGACAACTACCAGTATTTCTACATGGACTGGTATCTGATGCCCAAACTGCTCGACCATCCGTGCTGGACGGAACCCTATATGGACCTGGATGTGCCTACGAACACCAGTGAAATGGTGTCCAGCTATTGCAAAGCCCTGAAGGACGAAGAAGGGCGCTTCGTCGGTGTCATCAACACCAGCCTGTCGCTGAACTGGCTCTCGAACACCATTTCGGCCGTGAAGCCCTATCCCCATTCCTACAGCATCATGACGGGCCGTGGGGGCACCTATTTCGTGCATCCCGATCCGGAGAAGATCACCCGACAGTCCATCTTTACCCAGACCATGGAGCATCCCGATACGGCGATGGCCTCCCTGGGCCACAGCATGCAGCGCGGTGAAGAGGGGATCAAGCACATGAGGGTGGACGGCATAGACAGTTATGTCTTTTACAAGCCCCTCGGCCAGACGGGCTGCAGCATGGCCATCGTCTGTCCCGAGAGCGACATCTTCGGTGGTTTCGACCGGCTGCGCCGTACGATCATCGCCATTGTTGCCATCGGCCTGTTGCTGATGCTATTCCTGTTCATCCGCATCATTACGCGCGAACTCAGTCCGCTGCGCCGGCTGGCCACGGAGGCGGAGACCATCGCCTCGGGTCAGTTCAATGCCGAACTTCCCGACTTCCAGCGCATCGACGAGATCGGCCAGCTGAGCCATTCGTTTGCAGGCATGCAGCAGTCGCTCGTGAAATACATTGACGAACTGAAGGATACGACGGCGCAGAAAGCCTCGATCGAGCGGGATCTGCGGATCGCGAGCAGCATCCAGATGGGCATGCTGCCCAAGTATTTCCCCACCGGATCGGACCGTGACGACGTGCAGATCTACGCATCGCTGACCCCGGCGAAGGACGTGGGTGGGGACCTGTTTGACTTTTATTTCCGCGACGGCATGCTCTTCTTCTGCATCGGGGACGTTTCCGGCAAGGGCATTCCCGCCTCGCTCTTCATGGCCGTCACCCGCTCCGTGTTCCGCACCGTGTCCGCCCACGAGTCGATGCCCGACCGTATCATGGACAGCCTGAACAAGACCATCGCCGACATGAACGACTCCGTCATGTTTGTCACCCTTTTCATCGGTGTGCTGGATCTCGCTACCGGTCGGATGCACTACTGCAACGCCGGCCATGACGCCCCGCTGCTTGTCGGGGCCGGGGTCGGCACGCTGCCCTGCGACCCGAACATCCCCGCGGGCGTGATGCCTGACTGGAAATACTCGCTGCAGGAAGCGCCGATCTATACCGGTACAACCATCTTCCTGTTCACCGACGGGTTGACCGAGGCCGAGAATGTTTCCCATGAGCTGTTCAACATGCAGCGCGTGAACGATGTGGCCGTCCAGGCCCTTGCGGACCGCCAGCAGGAACCCCGGCAACTCATTGCCCGCATGACCGAAGCCGTCCACAGTTTCGTGGGAGGCGCCGATCAGAGTGATGACCTCACGATGATGGGGATCCAGTACATCAAGGGCGAAGCGTCCGGCAAGGAGAACGCCGTGTAACTCATCGTTCTGTTGCGTTTTTTTGCGAAACAGACGCTGGAAAAAGTACGTACCATTTCTTTTTCTTTTTTGATACTTCGGTTTATTGGACATGAAACGCCTCCTTCGGGCGTGGGGGTTTATTTTTGTCTTTAAGAAATAATCCCAGACCATGAAACAAAAGTATCTTGTGCCGGAGTGCGAAGAATTCTTCTGTGAGATCCCTGTCCCTCTCTGCCAGAGTGCCAGGTCCACAGAAGATGTTGAGGTATCGAACAATTCGTACGACGATGGCGATTTCAGTTAACAGGAGGGCGCGAAGATGAAACAACTCAAGAAAATTGCGGCCTTTGCGGCCATTGCACTTCTCGCCGGTATTTCCTGTGCAAAAGAGAACAACATTCCGGAGGATCCTTCCGTCCCATCCGTAGAACCGACAAGCCTGGTTTTTACGGCTTCGACCGAGCACGCTTTGTCCAAAACGACGCTTTCCGGTAACGACGCGGACGGATATTCCGTCCAATGGATGAACGGAGACGAGATTACCATTGTCGACGGTGCTGCGCATGTGGGTGTCTATTCCACGACCAGCACAACTACATCCGGTACCTTTACCTTCAACAGCGGCACGGAAGTTTCCACAGCCGATTATACGGCCTACTATCCGGCGTCCATCTATAATGCGGGGGCACCTGAACTGCCGGAGGTCCAGACATACACCGAAGGAAACATTGCCGGATTCCCGATGTATGCGACAAGCAGTACCCCCAACCTGGGTTTCAAGAATCTCTGCGGCATCATTCGGTTGAATGTCAGCACTGTTTTACCTGGAAGAAAGGTGCGTCGCATCACTCTTTCTTCTAACCGGGGGATGAGCGGGGCAATCAGCAATATGGCAACGATTAGCTCGGACGGTTTTTCGGCTGCTGTCAGCGGAACGGCAGGAACTGTGCTGGATTGTGGCGGGGAAGGGGTCGCCATTTCCTCTGTGCCAACTTCTTTCTATGTAGCCGTTCCGGAGGGAACCTACCCGTCGCTGGCTATTGCGATCGAAACCACCGACGGAGCATCACAAACACGCATTTCCAACAAAGGTATTATCGTCACCAGGAGCCAGATCACAGATATCACGCTCTCCTACAATAAGCTGTTTGCCGATCTTAGTTCCGAAGGTACAGGGAACACTTATATCATCAGTTCGGCCGGCCTCTATGGATTTGATGCTACCGTCATGGGCAATGGCGGCCTGGATCCGATGACGGGGACCAAAGCGGCATCCATCAACCCGGCAAACATCGCCGGGGTGAAGGTGCTTTGGGAATTGAATTCGCAGGGACGTGCCATCAAGCACGACGGAGACAGCTATGAAATACTCTATAATAACGGATATGTGTATTTCTCTACACCGGATTCCTTCCTTACCGGTGTCGCATGTGTGGCTATTTATGATAGTTCTGATAACATCCTTTGGAGTTGGGATCTTTGGGCTACATCAGCGCCCGGCACGATGACGTACAATGAAAAGACTTTCATGAACTGCAACCTCTGTGCTGTCTCCCAAAATAACAACCGCGGATTCCTGTACCAGTGGGGCCGCAAGGACGCCTTCTCCGCCGCAACCGGCAGTTATGCCTCCTTCGCTTTCGTGCCGGCCCTGCTCACGGCCTTCAATACGGTGACGGGGATCCATACGATGGCCTACACGATAGCGAACCCCACCTCGCATATCAACAACGGGGACCCCAATTCCTGGATGCCGCAGGAAGAGTATGACAAGCATCCCTGGATGGACGGAATAAAAACCATCTATGATCCCTGTCCCGCAGGATGGCGCGTCCCGACTTCCGATGACCAAAACGGAATGTCTGGCCTGCCGGGAACGGGTTTCAGTAATTCGATCAATGAATTCGGCAATCCCAATTCCGGATACTACCGATCTTCTACACAGACTACCTATCCCAGCGCGTATGCTTATCGGCAGAATGGAGAACGCAACAACTGGGGGACGAATCCAGCCATGGCCATCCGCTGTGTCAGGGACGAAACCTTTGTCGCCTCACACGGGACGGAAGATTATGATTATTTCGATTTAGATGAGAATTAGGAGGGCCGAAGTATGAAAAAATTCTTTGTTATTATAATGGTTTTCGGCCTCTGTGCCATCAATCATATTGCACGGGCCGACGAGGTGGATCCCACCTCCCATCTTACATACACAGTAAGCAGCAGCGAAGTGACCATCACGGGGATGGACCCCGACTTCACCCCTCCTGCTGATTATGCGCTCGTCATCCCCGACGAGATTGCCGGAATGCCGGTGGTGGCCATCGGCAATCAGGCGTTTTTGGATCAGACGACCATTGCATCGATTACAATTGGAGACAACGTGCGGACTATCGGGACTGATGCGGTCCGCCGCTGCACGGCTTTGACAGAAATCATTTTCTCAACTGCAACCAACCTGACGACAATCGGCGAAAGTGCATTCAGAGGATGCAAGGCTACCAGCATATCAATCCCGGAAGGAGTTACAACGCTTGGGAAGTGGTCTATTGGTGTCTGTTCTCTTCTGGAGAGAGTTTCTTTGCCTAGCACTTTGACAACAATCGGCATTGGCGCCTTCAACTATTGCCCTCTCCTGGACAATGTTTCCATTCCCGCGTCTGTAGTATCGATAGGTGACAATGCTTTCGACAATTGCACGGGCCTGACCTCCATTTCGATTGCATCGGGGCCCACCTCGATAGGACCTTATGCTTTCCAGAGTTGTACCCAACTCGCTTCGATTGCCATTCCTTCTTCAGTTACGACAATAGGCAATTATGCCTTCAAACAATGTACTGCTCTGGAGGAAGTTACCATTCCAAGCAGCGTAACCTATTTTGGCACTGATGTATTCAACGGGTGCACGGGTATGGTTACCGCCAATATTGACTGCCCCACCATTCCGGTTTCCTTCCTGAGTAGTAAAACGAGTCTTCAGAACGTTGTCATCGGTCCCCACGTGGGAACTATCGGCGCCAGCGCCTTCAAATACTGCACGGGACTCAGCAGTGTTTCCATCGCCGATGGCGCCACCATCCTTGGGGAAAGCGCCTTCCAGGGCTGTACCGCCATTACAAACATCTTTCTCCCCTCCACCCTCGTAACCATCGGAAACAGCGCATTCAATGGCTGTACGGCACTGACGAGTATCGCCATACCGTCCACCGTTACCACCATGGGAACGTACATCTTTCAGGGTTGCAGCCAGTTGGCTTCGGCTACGTTCGGCAGCGGGATTAACATTACATCCATTCCCGCCGGACTGTTTATGGACTGCCAGGTGCTGGGAAATGTGACCATACCTTCCGGTGTGACAAGCATAGGGCAGGAAGCTTTCCGCCGCTGTTACGGCTTTACCTCCATCTCGGTTCCTTCGGGTGTTACGTCCATCGGCGGTTATGCCTTCGACAATTGTTCAAATGCCACCTCCGTTTCCCTGCCAACAGGACTTACGACCATCGGAGAGTACGCTTTCCGGAACCTCTATAAGCTTACATCCTTTACCATACCCACGACGGTAACCACCATCGGACAATATGCTATGTCGTATTGCTCCGGCCTGACAAGTGTTGAGATTCCAAGTTCGGTGACAACGTTAGGAGCGGATGTTTTTAGAAGCTGTAAGGCGCTCACCACTGTAACATTCGCTTCCGGAAGCCATCTGACCGCGATTCCGGAATGGATGTTTTATGAATGTGAAAATTTTACCACAATACAGATTCCTGCTTCGGTTAAAACCATCGGGAATCGTGCGTTCTACAATACTCCATTGGAGTCGGTTACTTTCGAAGCAAACAGCCAGTTGACTACTATCGGAGAATATGCCTTTTGGACAAAGGAGTTGGAAAGCATTGTTATTCCAGCATCCGTAAAGACCCTGGGCTCGTACGCTTTCACTGGTTGCGAAAAACTCTCGTCTGTAACATTTGAGGCCAATAGCCAATTGACCACAATAGGTGACCGCGCATTCAATAATTGCACCGCCCTGACGGGGATTACCATTCCTGCCAAGGTGTCATCCATTGGTGCAAATGCATTCTTCAATTGCCAAGTGCTCGCTTCCGTAGTCATTCCCGCCAGCGTTACATCGATGGGCACCTCTGTTTTCCAGGCTTGCAGCCAGTTGGCAACTGCCACGTTCGCCAGCGGGATTAACCTGACTTCCATCCCAGCCGGCCTGTTTATGGACTGCACAGCCCTGGAGAACGTCAATATTCCCACGACTGTAACGGTCATTGACAAAGAGGCTTTCCGAAACTGCACGAAGCTTCCGCCAGTCACTCTCCCTTCCGGGCTGACAACCATCGGGGAGCTTGCTTTCTTCAATGACAAGTTCAACTCGCTCACGATACCGGAATCCGTCACATCCATTGGCAAAGAGGCGTTTGCGTGGTGTACAAATATTTCCACCCTCGAGATCTCTGCCAATGTGACAAGCATGGGCACCCACGCTTTCAACCATTGCACGAATCTGAACAACGTTATATTCGCGGCGCCGACTATGCCGAATTATGCCTTCCAAGAGTGCGCCAACCTCACGAATGTCACGATTGCCCCAACCGTAACTTCCATGGGAACCAATATCTTCAGGAAATGCATCTCGCTGAGGGAATTGGTTATTCCCCGCAGTGTGCAGTCGATTGGATATGCCCTGGTCGCGGAATGCACATCTTTTGAGACACTCGACCTTTCGGCCTGTTCGGATCTCTGGGACCTGTACAAGGGGAACTTCAATGCCTCCGAGCAGTATGAATCATCGCTTGGCCTTACGGGGGTCATCATTCTCCTGCCTCCCGGCTCCAACGCCACCGGCACGGATATCTATCTGGCGCCCCAGCCGAACCTTTCTCAGGACGGGGACGGCTACTACCTCATCGGCTCGCCGGAAGAGTATACAGCTTTTGCGGCTCTTGTCCGTAGCACCCCTTCGGCCAATGCCCGGATCACAGCTGACATCGTCCTTACCGGCAACGAACCCACCATCGGCATAGGCCCTGATGAGAACAACAAGATTGCCTACGGCGGCATTTTTGACGGACAGGGGCATAGCATTAGCATTAACTTCACCAATGATAACCGCATTCAGCATAATTATGGCGGCCTGTTTACCTGGACGACCGACGCCACCATCCGAAACCTTTGGGTGAAGGGATTGATGGAGACGACCAAACCCAGCGCAGGTGGTATCGTGGGTGGTGTAAAAGGAACGCTGGCCATCGAAAGATGTATATCCAGCGTTGCCATCACCGGCGTTGTGGAAACACTGACAGAGATGTATCTGGGCGGATTCATCGGCCAGACGCATTCCGCCACCATTACAGCCAATGACTGCCTGACCACCGTTACGATAAACGGCGGCACCAATGTCAAATATGTAGCGGGCATTACCGGAAGGGTGGCGAACAGCAGTACCTTTGAAATTCATAGGTGCCTGTCCATGACCAATCTGAGTGATGCCACATCTCCTGCCGCATTCGCTTGGAAGTGGAGTGGATCCACCTCCATCGGAACCCACAACTTGTATTGGTCAGACGGATCCGACGGGGACCTTGACGCGGCGGCTTCGGCCTACCAAACTGCCGTCTCTCACACTCAGTTGGCAGATGGAACCATCGCAACGTTCCTCCAGGCAGGTCGCGCGGAAACCATCTGGGTGCAGGACGCAGTCTCGAACCTCCCCGCACTTAAACTGTTCGCCAGTGCCGTCACCACCGTCCTTTCCTCTGCCGTACCTGCGATAGTGATGGGTGAGGACAAATACGTAACGACCTTCTTCGACGGCACCAAATCTTACCGTCTGGCCCCGGGCGCTCTCGCATATACCGCAGGCCGGAACGGAACGGATATTATTTTCTACCGAATAGGCGAAGATAGCAACATTATCCCTCAGGGAACGGCAGTGATTATCGTTTCCGACACCTCGTACATAGAGCTGATCGAGCTCGAATCCACATCAGTTAGCGCCAGGGCCGGTAACATCCTCAGCGGCTCGGATACCGACACAGACACCCCCGCAGGGACAGTATATGTGCTCGGAGTTGCCGGAGAAACGCCCGGATTCTATGTCTACTCGGGAGCAACCATCCCCGCAGGAAAGGCCTATTATGTTGCGGAATAAAACGATAACTATATGAAAAAGAATATATTAGCGACAATTGCACTGGTGGGCGCTCTATGTTGGACCGGCTGCCAGAAGGATTTGACCATTGACGGGGACCCCAATGGAGGGGAGCTGTCACAGACTGATTCTGTATGGACACTCACGCTGCATGCGGTGAAGAACGATGGCACCCTGACGAAAGGACTTGCCATCGGCGACGGAGACACCGAAGCAGCTACAACGGTCCTAAAATCAATTTGGAAAGCCGGAGACAAGGTCCATGTTTTTCTGGGAGAGCGTTATGTCGGAGAACTCACTGCGGCTCCGGATGAACAGGATCCTCACTTCGCAACCCTCTGGGGGATGGTGACTACTGCCGGAATCAAGCCTGGAGTTTCTTCCCTCACGTTGCTCACCCCCCGCAGGGAGTGGGACTATACAGGACAAAACGGCAAGCTGCTGGCCATCGATGATCCGGAGAATTCCATAGAATCCAAGTACCATTATACGATGGCTTCGAATGTGCCGGTGACGGCTGCCACGGCCGGAATTATTACAACAGAAACGGCGACCTTTACCAACCAGCAAAGTATCTACCGAATGAACTTCCGTTTCCAGAACGACGGGGGGAATGATAAAGTGGCTGTCAATGCCAAAACGGTTACCATTTCCGGCGCAGGAGCCCATCTGGTGCAACACTATGATCCGGAAGGGTTGAGCATGAAGAGAGAGGGAGACATCTCGGTCTCGTTATCAGAGGCTACTACCGATCCCTTCTTTGTCGCTATCTGCAATGAATATGCGCGTGGCAATGAAGAGGTATTCACTTTTACGGTCATTGATGATGATGGGGCGACTTACAAGGGAAGCAAGACCATTCCGGGAGAATACAACAACAACGGTAGTTTCGTGAGTATGAAAAATACGACACTCAACTACCGACTGGAAATGAATCTGAATTCCTCTTCGGTGGATACGGTGCTGTAATTAAATTGCTTATCTTTACCGAGTGAAGACAATCCTGTCCATACTCGCCATGGCTGCCATCTTCACGGCGTGTGCTCCGGCCCAGCCCGGAGGCCGCGTCGTGACGGGGCCGGACGGGACGCAGTGGCACCCCATGAGTGTGGAACGGTTGCCTGATTTGAATGAGCCCAGGGGCAGCCACCGGACGCTGACGATGGGTGGGGAGATCGTGGTGCTGGGCGGACACACTGACGGGTTCAAGCCCATCGAAACGGCGGAGTACTACGCAAACGGTGCCTGGCACACAATTCCTATGCTCTACCCCCACGAGAATGGCTTCGCTGCGCCGCTTCCGGATGGGCGGGTCCTGCTGGGCGGTGGTAGCCAGGAAGCTTTTGGTATCGGGCAGAGCTGGGGGGCTGAAGTCTATGACCCCACCATTCATCAGTTTACTTCTGTCGGAATCATGACAGCCAAGCGTGCCATGTCTTCGGCACTCACCCAGCCGGACGGGCGAGTCGTCATTGTCGGAAACTGGCGTGCCCCCGATAGCTATGAGACCTGGTCTCCGGAGGATGGATTCGCTCCGGGAGCACGGATTGATCCCGGTTGGGCAGAGCCCTATATCTTCCCTGCTTCCCTTGACGATATCATCATTTTCGGTCCATGGGACCCCCAGGGCGGTATTCCCGGTGGCCGGGTCGATCATCTGGGCGGAGAGCCGGAATGGGTCCCGTTGCTGGAGGAGTGGGAAGTACAGGCCAACTACCATTCCTCCCCGTCAGACCTGCAAGTCGCCGATTATACCTATCTGATACCTGCCCAAAACCGATCCACAAACGAATGCGCCATTCTGAAGTTGGCTCACGGAGTTTTTTCTCTTCTGGAGATGGATGCGTCGCTTCCGGAGAGGGGACCGGAGGGGTATCTCATCGAATGGAGACATCTCCAGGTGGATCGTCCCGCCCGGCTGATCTGGGTGCAGGGCATGAATTCGGAGACGGGCCAGATATGCTTTGCCCGAATCAGCTATGATGCTACTTTTGACGGCGGCAAAGCGACGACGACGCTTTATTATGCAAATATTCCCGGCGAAGCCCCGTCCGGCTTTGCCCGGCTCCTACCGGGCGGCAGATTGGTTCTTGCCGGCGGGCTGGGCTGGAAGACCGGCTCTTTCCCCATCGAAGTGGATAATTTCAAGACTTTTTCCTCTGTTTTTGTCTTCCACTCTGAGCAGCCGAATAAGGAGAACCTGCCGCTATGGGCCATTTTGGCTGGGATTCTGGTCCTTGGCGGGGGTGTGGTGATGCTGATTGTGGGCATCCAACGCAGACGCCGATCTCCGGATGAGACTGCAGCGGTGGAGGAGGGCGTGTTGTCCCGCAATCTCATGGAACAGATTTCCACCCTCATCGAGGAGAAAGAGCTATACCGTCGCAAGGACCTTCGTATCACGGACCTGGCCTCGGAACTCGCTACCAACAAGACCTATATCAGCGTTCTGCTGAACAAACTCTCTGGTGAAAGTTTTACCTCATTGATTACTAAACATCGCATCCAGTATGCCCAGCGGCTATTGCGCGAAGATCCCGACATGATCCTTGACGATGTCGCCGACCAGTCCGGATTCTCCTCCCGCACCACCTTCTTCCGCAATTTCAAGGCCGTCACCGGCATGACGCCCCAGGAGTGGAAGCGTGAGAATGTCGGCTGAATTCGCTTGTCATTTCAGAGAATATACCTAAATTAGTAGGCTGAAAGCGTTATGCGGAACCTAATCGAAGATTAGTAATCATAATATAACAAAAACTGAGCAAACCTATGGACAAAATCAAGAATCTCGCGGATCTCCGCAAGATGAAGGAGAGCATGCAAGGCAGGATGTCGATGCGTGAAAACAGCGACTCCTCCGAAGCGATCATTCAAATCAAGGTCGGTATGGCCACCAGCGGTATTGCCTCGGGAGCGAAGGAGACCATGAACTACCTCATCAGCGAACTGGACAAGCGCCAGATCAAGGCGCTGGTGATGCAGGTGGGTGACATGGGCTACAGCTATGCCGAGCCTACCGTCGAGGTCACCATTCCCGGCAAGGATCCCGTCGTTTTCGGAGACGTCAAGATCCCCCGCGCCCAGGAAATCATCGAGAAGTACATCATCGGTGGTGAACTGATCGAGGGTATTCTGCCTGCAAACTACAGATCTATCTAAACCTAACCCACCCAACAAGCGAACATGGCTGTTAAAATGCACATTCTGGTTTGCGGTGGTACAGGTTGCACCGCAAACGCCAGTCGTGATGTCATCGCCGCCCTGAACAAAGAGCTCGAGGCCCACGACCTGACCGATTTCGCAAAGGTGGTCGTCACCGGCTGCTTCGGATTCTGCGAAAGGGGTCCCATCGTCAAGATCATTCCTGACAACACGTTCTATACCCAGGTGAAACCCTCCGATGCCAAGGAGATCATCGAAGAGCACATCATCAAGGGTCGCAAGGTCCACCGGCTCCTCTATGTCGCCCCTGACACCAACGAGAGCGTTTCCGACTCCAAGCACATGGAGTTCTACAAGAAGCAGCTCCGCATCGCCCTGCGCAACTGCGGCTTCATCGATCCGGAAAACATCGACGAATCCATCGCGCGTGACGGCTATGCCGCCCTCGGCAAATGCCTCACCGAAATGACCCCGACCCAGGTGATCGAAGAGGTCAAGAAGTCCGGGCTCCGCGGACGCGGCGGCGCCGGCTTCCCGACCGGCCTGAAGTGGGAAATCGCGGCGAAGAGCCGCGTGGGCGAGCAGAAATACGTCGTCTGCAACGCCGACGAAGGAGACCCGGGTGCCTTCATGGACCGTTCCCTGCTGGAAGGCGATCCGCATTCCATCCTGGAGGCCATGGCCATCTGCGGCTACTGCATCGGTGCAGACAAGGGTCTGATTTACATCCGTGCCGAATACCCGCTGGCCATCCACCGCCTGCAGGTCGCCATCAAGCAGGCCGAAGAGTACGGCCTGCTGGGCAAGGACATCCTCGGCACCGGTTTCAATTTCGAGATCGAGCTCCGTTACGGCGCAGGCGCCTTCGTCTGCGGTGAAGAGACGGCGCTGATCCACTCCATGGAAGGAAAGCGCGGCGAGCCGACGTTCAAACCGCCGTTCCCCGCCCAGTCCGGTTACCTGGAGAAACCGACCAACGTCAACAACGTCGAGACCTATGCCAACATCCCGGTCATCATCAACAAGGGTGCGGACTGGTTTGCCAGCATCGGAACCGAGAAATCCAAGGGTACCAAGGTATTCGCCCTGGCCGGCAAGATCAACAACGTCGGTCTGATCGAAGTCCCGATGGGCATCACCCTGCGTGAGATCATCTACGAGATCGGCGGCGGTATCCGCGGCGGAAAGAAGTTCAAGGCCGTCCAGACCGGCGGTCCTTCCGGCGGCTGCCTGACCGAGAAGCACCTCGACACCCCGATCGACTACGACAGCCTGGTCGCTGCCGGTTCGATGATGGGCTCCGGCGGTATGATCGTTATGGACGAGGACGACTGCATGGTGGCCATCGCGAAGTTCTACCTGGGATTCACGGTGGACGAGTCCTGCGGCAAGTGCACCCCGTGCCGTGTCGGCAACAAGCGCCTCCTGGAGATCCTGACCAAGATCACCGACGGCAAGGGCACCATGGAAGACCTCGAGCAGCTCAAGAACCTCTCCGCGGTCATCAAGGACACCGCCCTGTGCGGCCTTGGCCAGACCTCCCCGAATCCGGTCCTTTCGACCATCAACAACTTCTGGGACGAGTATGTCGAGCATGTCGTGGACAAGAAGTGCCGCGCCGGCCAGTGCAAGGCCCTGAAGAAATACTACATCGATCCCGAGAAGTGCAAGGGCTGTACGGCCTGCGCCCGGGCTTGCCCTGTGAGTGCCATCACCGGTACGGTCAAGAATCCCCATGTCATCAACCAGCTGGACTGCATCAAGTGCGGTACCTGCCTGGAGAAGTGCAAGTTCGGTGCTGTTACCATTAAATAAGGGAGGAATCAAATATGGATACTATCAAATTGACTATAGACAACAGGGCAGTGGAAGTACCCAAGGGTACAACCGTCCTCAAAGCTGCCGAGCAGATGGGTATCAAAATTCCGACCCTCTGTCATTTCGAACTCAACGGCCTTGCGCTGAAGAACCGCCCCGGCGGATGCCGCGTGTGCGTCGTGGAGATCGCCGGCCGCAGGAACCTGGCCCCCGCCTGCATCACCGAGTGCATGCCGGACATGGTGGTCAAGACCAATTCTTACCGTGCGCTCAATGCCCGCCGGACCGTCCTCGAGCTGATGCTCAGCGACCATCCCAATGACTGCCTCCAGTGCCCCAAGAGCGGCAAGTGCGAGCTCCAGGCCCTGGCTGCCGATATGGGCATCCGTGAGATTCCCTTCCAGGGCAAGCTGTCCCAGTACCCCATCGAGCTCTCTCCCTCGATCGTGCGCGACGCCAACAAGTGCATCATGTGCCGCCGTTGCGAGTCCGTGTGCCACGAGTACCAGAGCGTAGGTGCCATCGGTGCCGTTGAAAGAGGCTTCCCGGCCGTCGTATCGACCGCGTTCGGAAAGAAGCTGACCGAAACCAACTGCGTATTCTGCGGACAGTGCGTCGCCGTGTGCCCCACCGGTGCCCTGGCGGAAGTGGACAACACCGGCAAGATCCTCCGCGATATCGCCAATCCCGATGTGAAGACCTGCGTCCAGGTGGCTCCCGCCGTGCGTGTTGCGCTGGGTGAGGAATTCGGCATGCCTGCCGGCAGCATCGTCACCGGCAAGATCGCGGCCGCCCTCAAGGCCATCGGCTTCGATTACGTGTTCGATACGGACTGGTCCGCCGACCTGACCATCATGGAAGAGGGAACGGAGGTGATCGGCCGCCTGAAGGCCTACCTCGCCGGCGACAAGAACGTCAAGCTTCCGGTTATGACTTCCTGCTGCCCGGCCTGGGTGAATTTCTACGAGAAGTTCTATCCCGAGCTCCGCGATTATCCTTCCACTGCGAAGTCCCCGCAGGGAATGTTCGGCGCGACGGTGAAGACCTACTTCGCCGACAAGATCGGTATTCCCCGCAGGAATCTGGTCTGCGTTTCCGTCATGCCCTGCGTCGCGAAGAAATACGAGTGCGAGCGTGAGGAACTCGGCGTGAACGGCGATCCCGATGTTAACTATTCCATCACCACCCGTGAACTGGCCCGCCTGATCAAGATCTGCAACATCGACTTCAAGAACCTCCCGGATGCCGAGTTTGACTCGCCGCTGGGTGTTTCTACCGGTGCCGCAGTCATCTTCGGTGCCACCGGCGGTGTCATGGAGGCGGCCCTGCGTACTGCAGTGGAAGTCCTGACCGGCAAGACCCTGCCCCGCATCGACTTCGAGGAAGTCCGCGGCCTGGACGGTGTCCGTGAAGCCACGATTCCGGTTCCCGGTGTCGCTGACCTGAAGGTTGCCGTCGTGTACGGTCTGAAGAATGCCCGCACCATCATGGAGCAGATCAAGGCCGGCGAATGCCCGTACCACTTCGTGGAAGTCATGGCCTGCCCCGGCGGCGGCATCGACGGCGCCGGCCAGCCCTACCACCATGGAGATGCATCCATCATCAAGGCGCGCCACGCAGCCATCTACGAGGCCGACCGCAGGATGCCTCTGCGCAAGTCGCACGAGAACCCCGAGGTCCAGGCGATCTACAAGGAGTTCTACGGACAGCCTTGCTCCGAGAAGTCGCATCACCTGCTGCACACGCTGTACTTCGACAAGAAAATCAAGTTTGACCTCGAAAAATAATTGAACCATGTGTGGACCCCAGATAAAAATCAGTGAAGCCAATTACCTGAAGATTAAGGAAATCTGCGCTTCCTTCAACAATAACCCGGGCGAGTTGATCAACATCCTGCACAAGACGCAGGAGCACTTCGGCTATCTGCCCGAGGAAGTCCAGCAAGTCGTGGCCGACTGCCTCGGAATTCCTGTCGGCAAGGTGTACGGCGTCGTGTCCTTCTACAGCTTCTTCACCATGAAGCCGAAGGGCAAGTATGCCATCTCCGTCTGCCTCGGAACGGCCTGCTACGTCAAGGGTGCCGAGAAGATCCTCGATGCCTTGAAGAGCGAGCTCAAGATCTCCGAGGGCGGCGTCACGCCCGACGGCAAGTTCTCCCTGGATGTCCTGCGCTGCGTGGGCGCCTGCGGACTGGCTCCGGTCATGACCATCAACGGCAAGACCTACGGCCGCCTGGTTCCCGAGCACGTCAAGGAAATCCTGGCTGAGTACGCGGACTAAGACATTGTTGCTTTGAACGTTTCGGGCCGGCTCTCCCACGAGCCGGCCCGTCGTTTTTTCTGAGTTTTTTTATATATTTGTAAGATACAATACCGCATAATATGACTATCAAAGAAATTGCCAGACTGGTCGACGGGGAGATCGTGGGTGCCCCCGCCGACGACAACTATGAAGTGAAAAAAGCCTTCGCCTCCGATCTGATGAGTGATGTGCTCCGTTATTCGATGGACGAGACGGTGCTGATCACCGGACTGTGCAACAACCAGACGATGCGCACCTCGGAGATGTCAGACCTGCGCGTGGTGCTGATCGGCCGCGACAAACAGCCCGACGAGGATATGCTCGAACTGGCCGAGGACCTGGAAATCACCCTGATCAAATCCAAGTACAGTATTTTCAAAATCAGCGGCATCCTGTACGGCGCCGGCATCCAGCCCCTGTATTGATCATGCATTATTCATTTGACATAGAGCGCGGTAACTTCGCCGATGCCGGCCAGGCTTCCAGCAGTGTCAAGCGCACGCTCAAGCACCTGGGCGTGGATCCCGCCAACATCAAGCGTACCGTGGTGGCGCTGTTCGAAGCCGAAATCAACGCCATCGCGCATGCCTACGGCGGCAGGATCGACGTGGACATCGACGACGGGAAGATCGTGATGGTGGTGGCCGACCAGGGCCCCGGCATCCCGAATCTCGACCTGGCCATGCAGGAGGGCTGGTCCACGGCCTCGCCCCAGGTCCGCGAAATGGGCTACGGCGCCGGAATGGGCCTGCCCAACATCAAGAAGAACACCGACGACCTCAAGATCGAGACGACGGTGGGAGTCGGAACGACCGTTACCATGACCGTTAATCTAACCTGACGATATGGCCGAGCAAGAATCATTTTTCAAGCATTCCATCAAGGTCCACTACGACCGCTGCCAGGGCTGTACCACCTGCATGCGGTCCTGCCCGACCGGCGCCATCCGCATCCGCGGAGGCAAGCCCGTCGTGAGCGACAACAAGTGCGTGGACTGCGGACAGTGCATGAAGGTCTGCCCTCACCGGGCGATCTATATCCAGCAGGATGACTTTGCTCTGACCCGCAACTACAAATACCGGGTCTGCCTGGTCCCGGCCACGTTCATCGGCCAGTTCGACGAACAGATCCGGACGCGCGAGATCTATTCCTGCCTCAAGAAACTGGGCTTCACCCACATCTACGAAGTGGAGCACGAGGTGGAGTACATGGTAAAGCTCTACCAGCAGTACATGGACAAACACCCCGAAACGCGCACGTTCATCTCGCCGTACTGCCCGGCCGTCATCCGGCTGATCCAGGTGCGTTTCCCCTCGCTGGTGGACAACGTCATCAAGGTGCGCGCCCCGTTCGAACTCGCGTCCCGCATCATCGTCCGCCGCCTGATGGACGAGGGGGCCGCGCGGGACGAGATCGGCGTCTTCTACGTTACCCCCTGCGCCGCCAAGATCGCCGCGGTCAAATATCCGGTCAGCAAGAAGGAATCCTGCATCGCGGGCGTGATCAACATGGACTTCCTGTACAACAAGGTCCAGCTGATGCTCCACGAATCGGACAAGAGCGCCCAGCCCATCAACCACTCCCTCTCCTCCCAGGACGTGCTGTGGCCCCTCGCCGGCGGCGAAGCCTGCCACTTCAAGGGTTCGCAGTACGCGGTGGACGGTCTGCAGAATGTCCTCAATTTCCTCGAGCGGCTGGAGGACGATGCGGTCGATGCCGAGGGGCTGGTGGAGATGCGCATCTGCGACCAGGGCTGCGTCGGCGGCGTGCTGGCCACCAACAACCGTTTCGTCGCGCGCAAGCGGCTCGAGCACCGGGCGAAACTCTTCGAAGACCGCCCCAAGACCCGGTATGAACGCTACAACAACCCCGAATTCTGCCAGTGGATCGACGATCAGATGGCGATTCCCGAAATCAAGCCCCGCTCGATCTACAAACTGGACGACGACTTCTCCGAAGCCTTCAAGATGGCCGAGCGCATGAAGAAGATCGAGAAGGCCCTCCCGGGCGTGAACTGTTCGGCCTGCGGCGCCCCTTCCTGCGCCGCGCTGGCTGAGGATATCGTCCGCGGGGATGCCCGGATGGACACCTGCATCTTCATCAACCGCCATTCGCAGGCCTCCGAAGAAGCCATACGCAGCATCTGGGGAGACCGCGTCAGAACCAAGGAAATCAACAAGGACAAATAGAATCATATGACAGTCAAGGAAATCATCGATAAACTCGATCTGAAATGCCTCAATGAGGCCAATCTGGATGCAGAAGTCAGCGGCGCCTATGCCTCCGACCTGCTGAGCGACGTGATGGGCAATGCCCGCAGCGGCCAGGTCTGGATCACCATGCAGACCCACAAGAACGTCACCGCCATCGCCTCCCTGCGGGACCTGCCGGCCGTGATCATCGTGCGCGGCGGCGTGCCGGACGAAGACATGCTGGAGCATGCCAAGGACGAAGATGTCTGCATCCTCGTCAGCGAGGACGCCACCTTCCCGCTCTGCGGCAAACTCTACGAGCTCATCAAATAGCATCCGATGCTGTTCAAGGCCGACATGCACATCCACTCGGTGCTTTCTCCCTGCGGAGACATCGAGATGAGCCCCTCTGCCATCGTCGCGACGGCAAAGGAGCGCGGATTGGACATCATCGGCCTGACCGACCACAATTCCACCCTGAACGCGGATGTCACGCGCCGTCTGGGGGAGAAGGTCGGCCTGCATGTGCTGATGGGCGCGGAGGTGACCACCAAGGAAGAGGTCCACTGTCTCTCGTTCATGCCCACGGTGGAGCGGCTCGCTGAATTCCAGGCTTTCCTGGATTCCCGCGTGATCTTTTTCGAGAACGACGTGGACCGCTTCGGATACCAGCTGGTGGTCGATGAGGAGGAGAATGTGCTGGACCAGGTGCCGCATCTGCTGATCAACGCCCTGGACCTGCCGATGCTGGAACTCCAGCAGAAGGTTTACGAGCTGGGCGGCATCTTCATCCCGGCCCACATCGACCGGCCCACCTTCAGCCTTTCTTCGCAGTTGGGTTTCGTTCCGGACAAGCTCAAGTTCCACGCGATGGAACTCAGCTACCACTGCAGGCGCGACGGATATAAATTCCTCGATGACTGCCCCTGGTTCAGTGATTTCAACTTCATCCAGAGCAGCGACGCCCATTACGTGGAGGACATTGCCAAGATCCACAGCGTCCTGCAGATGCCTTCCTTCAGTTTCGACAACTTCAAAGACGCCCTCCGGCCCGGAGAGCAAATCATCCTATGAAAAGCCTGGACCTGCACATCATCGACATCACCCACAACTCCATCCGGGCGGGCGCGAGCGAGATTACCATCGAAATGGAGGACAGCGCCGCACGGGACCTGCTGTCCATCAAGATCATCGACAACGGCTGCGGCATGCCCCAGGAAATGATCGATGCCATCAACGACCGTTTCTATTCCTGCCGCAAGGAACGCAAGATCGGGATGGGCATCGCCCTGCTGAAATTCCATTCCCAGATGTGCAACGGCCGTTTCTATCTCAAATCCAAGGTGGGCGAGGGGACGGAGATCTATGCCTCGTACCAGCGTTCGCACATCGACCTCCAGCCCAAGGGGGACCTGTCGGGCTGTTTCGCCAATTTCATCTGTCAGTACCAGGACATCAATTTCATCATCCGCTACATCACGGACGAGGGGACCTTCGAACTCAGCACGGCCGAGGTACGGGAAGTGTTCGAGGGAATGGATCTCAACAACTACGAGATCATCCGGAGCCTGACGGAACTGATCCACGAAAACATCGGAAGCTGACCATGGACCGCGACTTCGAAGAGATACTCCTCGGGCAGGACTTCGGCAGGGAAGAGATCAAGGTCCTGCTTGCCGCCGACGGTCCCCGGATGAAACGCCTCCTGGATCGGGCCCGGGAGGTCAAGTTCCGGTATCTGGACAACTATGTCCACCTGCGCGGCCTGATCGAATACGGGAACGTCTGCGAGAAGAACTGCCTGTACTGCGGCCTGCGGAGCGGAAACGGGCGGGTGGCGCGCTATTGTCTCAGTGATGAGGAAGTGCTTGACTGTGCCCGCCTCGCCCAGGAACTGGGCTATGGCTCCGTCGCCCTGCAGAGCGGCGAGCGCAGCGATCCCGAATTCATCGCCCGGATCGCGCACCTGGTCCGGGAAATCAAGAAAATAGACGGAGGCAGCCTGGGCGTCACCCTGTCCCTGGGCGAACAGAGCGAGGAGACCTACCGCCGCTGGTTCGAAGCCGGCGCCCACCGTTACCTGCTGCGCATCGAGTCCTCGTCCGAGGAATTGTATTACAAAATCCACCCCAGGAACGCCATGCACAGCTTCCAGCGGAGGGTGGAATGCCTGGAGATCCTGAAACGCACCGGTTACCAGACCGGGACCGGCGTCATGGTGGGCCTGCCCTTCCAGACGCTGGACCACCTGGCCGACGACCTGCTGTTCTTCAAGCGGATGGATGTGGCGATGGTCGGCATCGGACCCTACATCCCCCATCCCGATACGCCCCTGTACCGTTTCCGGGACCAGATCCCTTCCGCCGCCGAACGCCTGGACATGACGCTCAAGATGATCGCTGTCCTGCGCCTGATGATGCCCGAAATCAACATGGTGGCGGCCACCGCCAACCAGACGGTCGATCCCCAGGGGCGGGAGAAGGCCATTGCGGCCGGCGCCAACGTCATCATGCCGAACCTCACCCCCGGCGAATACCGGGAGAGCTATTTCATCTACCCCGACAAGGCCTGCGTCAAGGACCAGCCCGACCAGTGCAGATCCTGCCTGGACATCCGTCTGGCGGCTATCGGCCACCGGATTCTCTACAATGCCTGGGGAGATTCCCTTGCTTTTACGAAAAAGGCCCGCTAGATCCTGCTAGGGCAGGGATATCCGCGAAAGGATGCCCTGCAGTGCGGCGATCGCGATGCCGTAATTGGTGATGGGTACGCCCGCGAGACGTGCCTTCCGGATGCGCGAGCGCACCAGACGGGCATTTGCGACGCAGGCACCGCAATGGATGATCAGGGAGTAGGGCGAGAGGTCTTCCGGGAAGTCATTCCCGGCTGCGATATCCACGGATATGTCTCCGGCTCGTTTCCGCAGCAGCGCGGGGATCTTCACCCGCCCGATATCCTCCGTATCCGGTACGTGCGTGCAGGCCTCGGCGATCAGCACGCGGTCGCCGGGTTTGAGCGCGGCGATGGCCCCGGCCCCTTCCACGAAAGCATGGATGTCTCCCTTGGCGGCGGCCAGCAGCACGGAGAACGAGGTGAGCGGGCATTCCCTCGGGATGCTCCGCTCTACCAGGCCGAAGACCTGCGAGTCCGTGATGACCAGGTCCGGCAGGCGGGCGAGGCTTTGCAGTGCGTCTTGCAAGGAATCGGGCGTACAGCTGTGCGGCACGCAGCCCCGGTCCAGCAGTTCGCGCAGCACCTGGACCTGCGGCAGGATCAGCCGGCCCTTCGGCGCTTCCGAATCCTGCGGCATGACCAGCAGGACGCTGCTGCCGGCATGCACGAGCCCTCCCGTGAGGAAGCGCTCCGCTTCCCGGGGCGCGGCTGCGGCCAGGCGCTGCAGCAGGGCGGGAACGGAATCTTCCCGCCGGTGGATGAGGTAGGGGACGCCTGCCGCATCCAGCGTGGCGATCAGGTCCCGAACGGGTCCGGACGGGACCGTAGCGTCGGGAGCGTCCAGGACCACCGCGATGTCGGTTTCGTCGATGACGGCACGGCTGCGCCGTTCGCGTTCGCTGCCCAGGATGCCCGTGTCGTCCAGCCCGGCGGTGTCGATCAGCACGCAGGGACCCAGCTCCGGCAGCTCCACGGTCTTGCGGACCGGGTCCGTCGTCGTGCCGGGTACGGCGCTTACCAGGGAAACCTCCTGGCCGCAGATGGCGTTGACCAGGGTGGACTTGCCACTGTTCGTGGGCCCGAAAAATGCGATGTGCAGCCTTTCCATCCTAGAAACGGAAATCACGTTTCCCTTCTTCGATCTCCTTCAGGTGCCGCCGCGTGATCTCGCGGGTGCGTTCCAGCGGAATGTCGCCGAGGCTGCGCTCGATGAGCGCTTCGCCGACGGCCCGGGTCTCGGGCGAGGCGTAGTCCACCAGGTACTCCTTCAGGGTCATGATGGCGTTCGGGGTACAGCAGAGGCTGATGTTGCCGCTCTTGCACAGGCTCATGAAACGGTCGCCGGTGCGGCCTTCGCGATAGCAGGCCGTGCAGAAGCTGGGAATGTGGTCCTGCTCCAGCAGCCAGCGGACGACTTCGTCCAGCGGGCGGGTGTCGGCGACGTCGAACTGCGAGGTCTCGTCATGCCGTTCCTCGGTCGTGTAACCGCCCACGCTGGTGCGGGACCCGCCGCTGATCTGGGAGATGCCGCAGTCCAGCAGGGCTTTCCGCATCCGGGCGGATTCGCGGGTGGAGATGATCATACCGGTGTAGGGGACGGCGACGCGCAGCACGGCCACGATCTTGCGGAAGATGGCGTCCGGCAGCGCATCCGGGAAACTGTCCAGCGAGATGTCGTCGGCCGGGCAGATACGCGGCATGCTGATCGTGTGCGGACCCACGCCGAAGCGGGCTTCGAGGTGCTCGGCATGCATCAGCAGGCCCACCAGTTCATAGCGGTAGCCGCTCAGGCCGAACAGGACGCCCACGCCGACGTCGTCGCAGCCGCCTTCCTGGGCGCGGTCCATGGCCTCGGTGTGCCAGTCGTAGTCGCTCTTGGGCCCGGTGGGATGGAGCTGTTTGTACTGCTCTTTGTTATACGTCTCCTGGAACAGGATGTAGGTGCCGATGCCGGCGGCCTTGAGTTTGCGGTAGGATTCGACGTCCGTCGCGGCGATGTTCACGTTGACGCGACGGATGGAGTTCCCGCCCTCCCGGACCGAGTAGATGGTCCGGATGGAATCGAGGATATACTCCAGGGGATTGTGGACCGGATCTTCGCCCGCCTCGATCGCGAGGCGCTTGTGTCCGGTGCGGATCAGCGCGCGGACTTCCGCTTCGATCTCCGCCTGGGAGAGTTTCTTGCGCGGAATCGTGCGGTTCTTGGCATGGTACGGGCAATACACGCATCCGTTGATGCAGTAATTGGACAGGTACAGCGGGGCGAACAGGACGATGCGGTTGCCGTAGAACTTTTCCTTTATTTCGCGGGCCAGGGTATAGATTTTCTCTTCCATCACCGGGTCGTCACATTCCATCAGGACGGCGGCTTCGCGGTGGGTCAGGCCCTTGCAGAGGGCTGCTTTGGACAGGATTTCCTCCACGCGGGCATGGTTGCGGCTCTGGATCTTCGCTTCGGCGAGGGTCTCCAGGATCTCTTCGTGATTGATGAAATCGTCCGCGTGGACGGATGCAGGATTGTACATGGTGTCATGTGTTTAATAAATCCACGAAAGTTAATGATTTTTCCGAAGAATTCCACCAGCGTAACGGATATGAAAATGATCAGGATTATGTGTAAATTTGAAAATGGAACCAAAATGCGACAGTCTGATATGGATATGAGAAACTTTTTTTCCGGGATCGTGATGTGTGCCGTGGCTCTGGCCATGGCCGGATGTACCCCACAGCGGGAGAAAGACCTGGTTGCGGCTTTCGAGAATCCGCCGCAGGAGGCCAAACCCGTCATGATCTGGCAGTGGATGGACGGCTGGGTCAGTAGGGAAGGCATCACCCACGACCTGGAAGCCTATGCCGAGGCGGGGCTGGGCGGCGTGCAGAATTTCCAGGTAGGCGGCCCCGAGCAGACGGACTTCGCTTATGAGAAATACCCGGTCGGATCGCCTGGATGGAAGGAGATGATGCGTTTTGCCATGGAGGAATGCGCCCGGCTGGGGCTGAGTTTCGGCACGCACAACTGCCCGGGATGGTCGTCCAGCGCCTATCCGGATGTGACGCCGGAGTATTCGATGCTCGAGCTGGTCTGGACCGTGACGCCCTGGCGTGCCGGGCAGCGCAGCGCAAAGCTGCCGCAGCCTACGGAACGGCTCGGATTCTATCGTGACATCTGTGTGCTGGCCCTGCCGGCCGGAGCGGATCCCGTTCCGGCGGATGCCGTGCAGGATGTCAGCGCGGCCATGTCCGGAGACGGGACGCTGGACTGGGATCCGCAGGGGCGCAGCTGGGATATATACCGTTTCGGCTATACGACGCTCAACAAGCGGGACGATGCCACTTCTCCCGCCTCCGGTGCCGGTCTGGAATGCGACAAGATGAGCCGGGAGGCGGTCAGGCGCTTTTTCGAGGGCTATCCTTCGATGATCCTCGACCTGGCCGGTGACCTGGCCGGCAAAACCCTGGTGGACTTCGAAATCGACAGTTACGAGCAGAAGAGCCAGAGCTGGACCCCGGCGATGGAAGCGGAATTCGCTTCGCACCGCGGCTATGCCCTGCGCGTCTGGCTGCCGGTGCTGGCCGGACGGACCGTGGAGAGTGCTGCGCGCAGTGCGCAGTTCCGCTCCGACTGGAAAGCGACGATTGAAGACCTCTTTGCCGAGAACTATTATGCCTATATGTCCGAACTCGTCAAGCAGACGCCCGGAATGCGCCTGCTGATCCAGCCTTACGGCGATCCGCTCGATCCGGAGAAGGTCGCCAGCCAGGACGAGGATTTCATTCTCTGCGGCGAATTCTGGACCAATCCTCCCACCTGGGGAGGACGGAGCATCTACCAGGTCTCGGAGCTGGCCCACAAGCTGGGCCGCCGGGAAGCCTACGCCGAAGGATTCACCTGCTGGCCGATGAATGCCTGGGAAGACGATCCCTACAAACTCAAGGTTGTCGCCGACAAGGTGTTCTGTGTGGGGATCAACCGCCTCATGCTGCATGCGGCGGCTTCCAATCCCTGGCCCTGGGCAGAGCCCGGCATGACTTTCGGCAAGTGGGGGACCCAGTTCACGCCCGGCAGCACCTGGTGGAAAGCCGGTGGTGCCAAGGCGCTCTTCCGCTATTTCGCCCAGTGCCAGGCCTTGCTGCAGCGCGGTGAGTTCGTGGAGAACCAGGTGGAAGGCGAGTTGCTGTGGATCCACCGGCGTGAAGGCGATATCGACATCTATTTCATCTCCAACCAGAAGACGGACCGGGCCGTGACGGTGGACCTGCCCTTTGCGCAGGGACTCGTCCTGGATCCCGGCGGATCGGAGTTCGTGGTGCTGCGCGGCGGCAGGCGGCTCCCCGTCACGCTGAATCCGGGCGGTGTGCGCTCGGCCCTGGCGCTCCAGCCGCAGCAGACGCTGGAAGGTCCCTGGACGCTCAGCTTCCCCGAAGGGCTCGGCGCTCCTTCGCAGGTCACCCTGGACAGCCTGACGGACTGGAAGGACCATGGTGATCCGGGTGTGAAGTATTTCTCCGGCACGGCCTCTTACCGCAGGACCTTTTCCGCTGAGCGGCCCCGGGGCGGACGGGCATTCCTGGATCTGGGGGAGGTGAACGTGATGGCGGAAGTCCTGGTCAACGGCCGCTCCTGCGGCCTGCTCTGGCGTCCGCCTTTCGTCGCGGACGTGACGGATGCGCTGCGTGACGGCACCAACGAACTGGAGATCCGGGTGACGAATCTCTGGGTCAACCGGATGATCGGCGATGAATTCGAACCGGACGACATCGTCTGGGGCGAGCCGTTCCGATACGGCTATGCGCCCGGGAACCCTACCGTCGGCAGCATGATCCGGGAAGTCCCGCAGTGGCTGGAAGAGAATCAGCCCCGTCCTTCGCAGGGCCGCCACGCCATCATGAGTTTCAAGTTCTTCAGCCGCTATGCCCCCCTTCGCCCTTCCGGCATGCTGGGGCCTGTCCGGCTGATGACCGACGGTCCGCGTGCGGCTTTCCGCCTGGACGCCGGATCGGAGGTAACGGTCCGTTCTGCGGTGCAGGATCCCGTGGCCTGTACGGCACTGGATATCTTCGGAAAGGATGTGCGGAACGTCCTCTCGGCGGAATGCCGGCTCACGGACAGGGATGCGCAGGTCCTGCTGGCCCTGGCCGGTGACCCGGCTTTCGCCGGCGATCCGGATGTCTCTTCGCTTGCCGGACGGCACGAAGCTTTCGTCATGAAGGTCCTGCCGGACGGCCGGCTGCTGCTGGCCGGCAGCGACGGCCACGGCGTTGCATACGCCTTGATGGAGTTCTCCCGGATGATCGGCGTATCGCCCTGGGAATGGTGGGCGGACTGCAGCCCCGCACCCCGGAAGGATTTCGTCCTGGAGGCGGGTTTCAAGCTGTTCCGCGAACCTTCCGTGGCGTACCGGGGCATCTTCATCAACGATGAGGATTTTGCCTTCGTCCCCTGGGTGACACGGACGCTGGAACCCACGGATATCCCCGGCCGGATCGGCCCGCAGACGCATGCGAAGATCTTTGAACTGCTGTTGCGGCTGCGCGCCAATACCTTCTGGCCGGCGATGCACGGCAGTTCCGTGCCGTTTTTCCTGACGGAAGGGAACCGCGAGGTGGCCCGGCAATACGGGATCTACATCGGCACCTCCCACTGCGAGCCGATGGCCAGCAACGCCAACGGTGAATGGCGTGTGCGCGGGAAAGGGGAGTACAACTTCATCTCCAACCGGGAGCGGGTGCTGGATTTCTGGCGCGACCGCGTTTCTTCCGTGAAGGACCAGGAGATCATCTATACCCTCGGCATGCGGGGCATCCATGACGGTCCGATGAGCGGGGCCGACACCCCCGAGGCCCAGAAAGCCGCCCTGGCCGAGGTGCTTGCGGCCCAGCGTTCGATGCTCTCTGCGGAAGTGAACCCCGACCTGACCCGGATTCCGCAGGTGTTCATTCCCTACAAGGAAGTGCTGGACGCCTACGAAGCGGGGCTGGAAGTCCCGGAGGACGTGACGCTGATGTGGTGTGACGACAACTACGGATACATCCGCCATTTCCCGACGGAGCAGGAACGCTCCCGCCCGGGCGGCAACGGGGTCTATTATCACGTTTCCTACTGGGGCCGTCCCCACGACTATCTCTGGCTGGGGACTTTCTCTCCGGCCCTGCTGTACCAGCAGATGGGACTGGCCTTCGACAGGGGCATCCGGAAAATGTGGATCCTCAATGTCGGGGACATCAAGCCGGAGGAGTACCAGATCGAACTGTTCATGGACATGGCCTGGGACATGGATGCGGTCCGCAAGTCGGGCTGGCAGGAACACCTGCACGCTTTCCTGACGCGGGAATTCGGGCCGCGCCTGGCTTCCGGAACCCTTCCGGTCCTGCTGGAACACTACCGGCTCGCTTACATCCGCAAGCCGGAATTCATGGGGGCGACGCGGGAAGAAGAGCGGGATCCCTCCTACCGCGTCGTCAAGGATCTGCCCTGGAGCGAGGCTTACGTCCGGGAAAGGATGGCTGCTTATGCCGCCCTGTACGACAAGGCGGAATCCCTGGCGGAGAAAGCCGCGCCGCAGCGCAGGACGGCTTTCTATCACCTGGTCCAGTATCCGGTCCAGGCGGCGGCCCGGATGAATGAAAAGGCCCTGCAGGCCCAGCTTGCCCGCCATGGACTGGCCGACTGGGCCGGGGCGGATGCCGCCTATGACGCCATCCAGGAGCTGACAGCCCGGTACAACCAGGGGAAATGGGACGGGATGATGAATGCTGCACCACGCTCCCTTCAGGTCTTCCGCCGTTTCCCGCACGAAACGTGGATACACCCGTGCGGCAGGATCCCCGCGTGCTTTATGAGTGGGACGGCGCCGATGCCCGGGGCGCTGTGCAGCCCTGCGAAGGGCTCGGATACAACGGCCGGGCTGCGCTGCTGCCCTGTGGAGAGACGGTCGACTTCCGCTTCCGCTCGGCGGCGGACCCGGTGCTGGTTTCCCTCCGGATGGTGCCCACCCATCCCGTGTCCGGAACGCAACTGCGCCTGTCCCTGTCCGTGGACGGGGCGCAGCCGGTGGTGTTCCCGTACGAGACCTACGGCCGCAGCGAGGAGTGGAAGGAGAATGTCCTGAACAATCAGGCCGTTCGGGATACCGTGCTGCACCTGTCCGGAAAAGGCATCCACACCCTGGCGCTCACCGCCCTGGACGAGGGGGTGATCCTGGACCGGATCCTGGTATGCGAAGCGCCGGAAGGCCGGTAAACGGAAAGAATCGTTTTACAATTCCAGGTGGTTGTGCCCGGGATGCAGGCGGCGGGTTCTGCCCTTCCAGACGAAGGTCCCGCCGACACCCTCGGGCAGGGTGATGTCCGCCTTCAGGTGGCGGCCGTTCTCATAATCCACCTGGATTTCTCCGCGGGGGTGCGGCATTGTCCCACCGATGCGGACGAGACTTCCCAGGGCGGGCCGGATGACGACCTGTGCGAATCCGGGCGCGGCGCTGTCGATGCCCAGCACGGTGCGGAACAGTTCGATGTTGGGGCTGGATCCCCAGGCATGGCATTCCGACCGGGTGGTGACCAGATCGGATTTCTCAGCCCAGGTGCTCATCCCGCAGGCGAGGTTCTGCCGCCAGATGTCCAGCCAGTCCAGGTAGCGCTCCGCCAGGCCGGCGCGGGCCATGGCGGCGTGGATGTAGAACTTGAAGTAGATCGAGGCTTCCGTCAGGCCGGGGTCGTCCTGGATCTTCAAGGCGATTTGCTCCGCCTCCTTCCCCTCGACCAGGCCGCAGAGGATGGCCAGGGCGTTGGCGTGCTGGGAGTACGAATCAAGGTCCGCATTGTCCGCGAACAGGCCCTTGCCCGCGTCCCAGTAGTGGAGCCGGACGGTGCGGGCGAGCTTGTCCGCCTCGGCCTCATACTGCCGCGCAAGGTCCTGCAGGCCGAAATGCCTTTCGATATCCGCCGCCATCCGGAAGGTCAGCAGCAGGTGCAGGTCCAGGATGGCGTTGCTGCCGTCGCGGCCGGTCGGGCTCTTCCCGCGCTCGAAACTGTCCACCCAGTCCACGAAGGTCCAGTTGGGAACGTTCCGCAGCGACCCTTCCGCGTTCTGGAAATGCCGGAAATAGTCCAGGATCAGGCGGCTGCCGGGCAGTTTGTCCCGCAGGAAATCCGGATCGTCCACGTACATCATCCAGTCGTGCAGCATCCAGATGTAGCACATCGAATAGGTCGGGATGATCTGGGGATTGACCGAGGGGTAGCGGCTCTGCGTGATGCCCTCGCTCTGGCGGGACTGGTCCAGCTGGTCCAGCAGGTTCCGCATCAGCGTCGGGTCCCCGGCGTTGTACAGGGAAACCTGCTCCTGGATGCGGGCGTCTCCGCCGTATTGCAGCTGTTCGTAGTACGGGCAGTCCATGTAGGTTTCGACGGCGCACAGGCGGGCTGTCCGCCAGCCGGTCTCCAGCAGCTGCCGCAGGAAGGGATCGTCGGTGCGGAGCGAGGCCCGCATCGTGAACGGGAAGCCCGTGAAATGGCTGTGGATGTCCCGGATCAGCAGTTCCTCGTCCTGCGTCTCGACCCGCACCTCGACATAGCGGAAAGTGCGGAACGACAGGGGCGTGAAGGTCTGGCCTTCGCTGCCGTCGGTGCGGACCACATCCGTCCGGCCGAGGATGAACTTGTCCTCCGTATCATTGCGGTTTTCCTTGCGTCCGTATGCGCCCATCGGGGCTTCGGCATATACGAGCGACACCTTGGCCCCGGCGCCCTTGTCGAAGACGAAGGTCGGGTAGGCGTTGGTCAGCACGCCGTTGTCCAGCAGGAAAGCGGCCTGGGAATGGGCCGGAATGCGGATGGTGCCCGCCTGGGCGGGGCTTCCGGCGGGGATGTCGGCGTTCTCGCTGCGCCGGATGGAGGCGAAGCGCTGGAAACGGCGCTCCAACTGCGGCAGCGGCGAGGGAACCAGTCTCCAGGTCTTGCCGCAGTCAATCCCGACGGTGCGCTTCGGCGTCCCGCGTGAAATGCTGCGGGGCTCGGACCAGGCGCTGTCGTCGAAGTCCGCTTCCTGCCAGCCGCGGACGCTCCGGCCCATGTCCAGTTCTTCGGAAGGCGGTGCGACGAAGTAGCCGATCACCGTCCCCTCGCGGCAGATGGACCAGCCGGGGTCGGCGGTGCATTTCCAGCCGCTCCCCGTGTTGAGGACGGCGGCTTCCGGGCTGCCGCCCTGCAGGATGAAGGCGCTGCGCAGGGAGAACTGGGCTTCGGCCCGGCCGGGACCTTCGTTCCAGACCAGGGCGGCGATGACGTTGGTCCCGCCGTGCAGCTGCGGGGCGAGATCAACGGTCTCGTAGTTCCAGTGCTCGATGTCGCAGCGGGCCGGGCCGAGCGACACCTGGCGCCCGTTGACGAACAGCTTGTAGCGGTTGTCGGCGGAGACCAGCACGGGGAAATGCTCCGGCACGGCCGCCAGATCCAGGGTCCGGCGGAAGAGATAGACGCCCCAGGCCTGGGGATCCGTACCTGGAACCTCCACCCACTGGGCGTCCCACTGCCGGGTCTGCAGGGATTCGTCCGGAACGGCAGCTCCCCGGACGGCGACTGCCTGGATGGTCAGAAAAAGGGCCAGCAGGGCCGTACGAAGGAGCTTTTCCATAGCGGTTTACAGTTTGGAGACGAGCCCGCTGATCATCTTCAGCTGGCCGGGGATGCGGATGTGCTGCGGGCACTTCGGCAGGCAGGCGTTGCATTCCACGCACATGTCGGCGCGGGCGGCGACGGGCTGTTCCTTGTACAGTTTGAGGAAGGCCCGCTTCTGCTTGTTGTAGTCCTTGCCCTTGTTCGCAGGATCCGGGATGTTCAGATTGTCGCTGGCGGTATTGAAGGCCTTGAAGTTGCCGGGGATGTTGACGCCGTGCGGGCAGGGCATGCAGTACGCGCAGGCCGTGCAGGGGATGTGCGTATTGGATTTGTACAGGTCGGCGATGGTCTGCATGAACGCCAGGTCGTCGGACTTGAATGGCTTGAAGTCCGTGAACAGCGCCACGTTTTCCTTCAGCTGGTCCATGCTGGACATGCCGCTCAGGGTCACCATCACGCCGGGCAGCGATCCGACGAAGCTCAGCGCGTTGGCGGCGGGGGTGAGTCCGGGATGACGCTCCTGCATGCGGGCCTTCAGCGCGTCGCTGACGTTGGCCAGGGCGCCGCCCTTGACGGGCTCCATCACGACGACGGGGATGTTCCGGGATACCAGGGTGTTGTACAGCGATTCGGCGCTGGTCGGACCGGAGCTGCCTCCGAATCCGCCGCCCATGTCTTTCCAGTCCAGGTAGTTCAGCTGGATCTGGACGAAATCCCAGCTGTCATGGTCGAGGATCTGCGGCAGCGCGGCGTTGTCTCCGTGGAAGGAGAAGCCCAGGTGCTTGATCCGGCCGGCGGCCTTCTGCTCCTTGAGGTAATCCAGCAGGCCGTTTGCGAGGAAGCGCGACTCCAGTTCGGACAGGCTGTTGACGGCGTGGAGCAGCAGGAAATCGACATAATCCACCTGCAGGTTCTTCAGGGAGGTCTCGAACATCTTGATGCCGTCTTCCAGGCTGGGGGAGGCGGCTCCGTAGGCGAAATTGGACAGTTTGGTCGCGATCTTGAAGGATTCGCGCGGGTGACGTTTCAGGGCGATGCCCGTGACGACCTCGGACTCGCCGTAGGCGGGGGCGGTATCAAAGTAATTGACGCCGTGGGCGATGGCATAGTCCACCATCGCATTGACAGCCTCCTGGTCCAGGTGGCTGACACCGAACCCGGCCGCACCGCCGCCGACCGTCGGCAGGCGCATGCATCCCAGGCCCAGCATGCCGATGGTCTCGCCCAGCGTACGCCAGGTCTGCGTATCGATGAGGGTTCCTTCCGGTGCGGGTTCCATCACTGCGTCCTTCGCCTCGTTCCCGCCTCTGCGGGCGCAGGCATCCAGCAGGGATCCGGAAACGGCGATGCCGGCTCCGGCGAGCAGCATTTCCCTGATGGCTTCACGTCTGGTAATATCTTTGCTCATAGTGTTAAGGTTATTCACTTTTGATCTTACAAATTTAATAAAAAACGGGAATACTTGGAGTTTAGAAATTAATGACTAACTTTGCAGGCCCGGAACGATTCCGGAACCAGACGGGGTATTAGCTCAGTTGGTAGAGCGATAGGTTCGCAATCTATAGGTCAGGGGTTCGAATCCCCTATGCTCCACAAAAAGGCCGCTGATTCAGCGGCCTTTTTTCCATGCCTGGATCCGTTTCCCGATGTTTTGCCGGAGGCATTCGCTGTACAGCCAGGGTTCGCAGCTGTGGATGTCGCCGACGTTGATCAGGTCCTTGTGCGGAGGATACTCCGATCCGCTGTATCCGGTGACGACCAGCACGTGGTGTTCCGGCGAGACCGTGACCGTGATGGTGTCATGCAGGACGGCCGGCTCGGCGTCGGTGCGCCAGTTGACGGGATTGATGCAGATGTCCGACCCGGCGATGATGCTCTTGGCATATTTGACGTCCTTGACCGTATTGTAGCAGATGGTTACGCCCGTATCCTCTTCCCCTTGCGCGGGACGGATGTGGCTGCATGCCGCCATGTCCGCCACCGTCACCTTGTACCCCAGCACATAGGCGGCTGCCAGGTGGCTGTAGGCCCGGTCGTCCATGTGCTTGAGCAGCTCCACCATGGCCAGGCCGCCCTGGCTGAATCCGGCGATGACAAAGGGGCGGGTCGTGTCGCGTGCGGCCAGGAAATGGTCGAAAGCCTTGCAGACGTCCTCCATGGACAGGCGCGTGCGCCGGTAGATGGTGTCTTCGTTCTGCGTATCCCAGGCTTCGATGGTCGTATGGCGGTAATACGGGGCCCAGAAGCGGTTGCCGGGCGCCATGTATGCGGCGACTTTCCGGATCTCCGTGGCCATGTGCTCCCGCTGGCCGGCATCCCATACGTCAGCATAGTGGCTGAGAGCGCTGTCCGGCGTCATCCAGTCCTTTTCCCAGGTGGAAACGACGTAGAAGACGTCGCCGCCCGTGCCCAGGCTGTCTGCGTCCACGTGGTACCACATCGCGGCGTCGGCATAGTCCGGTGCCTGCGGGATGAATTCGGCCCGGACTTTCGGCCCTTTGCAGGCGAAGGATGCGGCGAGGAGCAGGACGGCTCCGGCCCATAGGGAAAAATGAACGTGTTTCATCACGAATTGTCTTTTCTTCGGTGCAAAGTTACCATAAAAACAGTATCTTTGGTAAACCAAACCACCTTTCACTGAATAATAACGATGTCCATGAAGATCCAGGAAGAATCCGCCCGGTGTCTGCTCTGTAGGGAAGCGTCCCTGTCACGGAATTGCTTCACCAAATACAGGGTAATGGCCATAAGAGCGATGGAAAGATCCAAGAGAAACAGATCAGATTGGCAGTTCTTTGAAAACGAAAAATCCGTAACCGTGGGTTACAAAAACGGCCTTGTAGCCTTGTGGAATAAAGAAAGTTCAATTCACCAGCGGTGAATCGAACCTATATTTCGGGGGCGGAGTGTTGGGGAATCGAACTCGCATGTCTCTATAGGAGACACGGTGCAGACATTTTACAGGTACCAACCTGTAACCTAATAGGGTAAAACCCCAGGAAAACCGCTTGTAAGTGCGACTAATCCCCGACCAATTATCCCCGACCTAAAACACGTCAAAAATCAGAAGGGCGTGCTCGTAGCCCTGGTCGGCAAGGGCGCGCAGGCGCGGGTAGACCGGTCCTTTCGGGTTGGCGATCTTCTCCAGGATGGCCAGTTCCAGGACCATGCCCCACTGCTCGCCGTCAGCGATATCGGGCTGGACCGGCATTGGGTAGCCTTCCACTCTGATCTCGGAAAATACCTCCTGACGGCCTTTGATGCAACGGAAGAGGGTCATATTTGGAGCGGTTCCGGTCGCTATCTCCCGCCTTCCTGCATAATACCACCAGGCGAAGTCATTATCCCGGAAGTACGGATCCATGGCACTGAAGGCAAAGTGCTCTTTATTGACCAACTCTTCATAGATCTGCATTACTTTTTCGTAGTCATCAGTCGTCAAATCCCAGAATGAATCCTCGATCGTTTTCGGTTTGTAGGTGAATTCGCGGACCGTCTCAAACCCATCCATGGAAGCGCGCATAATGCGGGAGATCGGCCCCGGAATGGCGAATAGAAGGGATTTCCCACCAGGTTCCCGTACCGGATCAAAGGTCGTCTGGGCATAAGTGAGACGAATCGAATCGACATATTCATGCCGCTGATGGTCGTACAGACGCGGCCCGTCGCCGTAGAAAAAGCTGTAACGCGCGTTGATGGCCTCAAGCCCGTTGGGATAAACGCCCTGGATCGGTTCGGATGAAACGAATGTCATATCCGGAACGTGGTAAGTGATGAATTTGCGCTGGAGTATGTCAAAAATGACCAGCTCGGCACTCTCTTCCCGGTATTCGAATGTGTAAAGCTGAAGGTATTCCCCTTCGGCCCGGCCCCGGGCATCCAGCTTGGCAATCGCGTGTTCTCCGTCGTAAATCACCATTCCGTTGACCGAATGGCCGAGGAACAGCAGATTCCCGTATTTTTTTGCCAGCTCGCTGCCGGGAATCAAGACCTCGCTCTCGTCCAGTGGGGTGATGGTAATGTGATCGGTCAGATCTTCCAGCATCGTCGTGCGGGGATGGGAGACGTCGATAACCAGGATGTCGTTCCCGGAACGGGCGCAGCCCGCTGCCAGCAGCAGGATGCACAGAAAGGTCAGAAGCTTGTTCATAACTGATAGACGCATGGCGGGGAGTTTTGTTAACGCAAAATTACTAATTCCAATCTGTTATGCGAGCACGTTTTTGTCAATTTCGTGCGCGCAGAGAGCAAGATCCTGGGCACATGGGATCGATGGGGGAGAGCGTCGGCTACAGAATGTCGTACATGATCAGGGCATGCTCGTAGCCCTGGTCAGCTAGTTCCCGTAAGCGCGGGTAGACCGGCCCTTTCGGGTTGGTGATCTTCTTCAGGATGGCCAGTTCCAGGACCATACCCCACTGCTCGCCGTCGGCGATCTGGGGCTGGATGGGGGTAGGGTATCCCTCCAGGTGCAGTTCGGAGTAGACTTCTTGTTTGCCATCGACGGTGCGGAAGAGGTTCCAGTTCGGTATATCCTCGTCCTCTTCCAGATCGCCTCGTGCCGTCAGATACCACCAGGCGGCATCGTCGCCTTTCAGCAGCGGATCCTTGGCACCGAGGGCCAGTTTATCGGAGGAGATCATGCCGATCACCATTTCGTGCCAGGTGTCCTCGTCCGTTTCCGTCCAGAATGCGTCGCCGATGGCAGGCTGGACAGTGAATTCCCGGACCGCCTCAAACCCTTCCGGACTGGCGCGCATGATGCGCGAAATAGGTCCCGGGATGCAAAACAGTAAGGATTTGCTGTCGCTCTCCCGCATGGGCTCGATTGCGTTGGCACACCAGGCTTGGACGAATGACAAGGAACAGGAATCTGCAATCTGGTGCGTCTGATGGTCCCACAGGACCGGCCCGTCTTCGCGGAGGAAGAAACTGTAACGCGATCCGACGCTCTCCTGTCCCCGCGGAACCATTCCCTTGAATGGGAAAGATTCGGATTGGGCGAAAACCAGGTCCGGTACATGGTAGGTAATGAGTTTCCGTTGGACCGGATCGAAGATGACCAGTTCCGACGTTTCTTCCCGGTAGGCAATGGAATACAACATCCGGTATTCGTCGTTTGCTCGTCCCGTTTTGTCCAGTTGTCCGACTGCTTTTTCTCCGTTGAAAACAACCAAGCCCTGAGTTGTGTTACCCAGGAACAGCAGGTTTCCGTATTTTTTTGCATAAACGATGTTCGGTATCAAGACTTCGCTCTCGTCCAGCGGGGTGATGGTAATGTGATCGGTCAGATCTTCCAGCATGGCACTGCGGGGATGGGAGACATTGACGACCAGCACATCGTTACCGGAATTGGTGCAGGCCGCTACCAGCAGCCCACCCAGGAGAATCAAAAACTTCTTCATATTTGAAAGACGTTGGATAAATTACCTTGTTAACGTAAAAATAGGAAGAAAGGTTGGATTTTTTCGAGTTAATTCGCATATTTAACGGATGAAAACCTGTACCACGCAATAACACAAGCCCTATGAAGATCCAGGAAGAATCCGCCCGCTGTCTGCTCTGTCAGGATGCCCCGTGCACCAAAGCCTGTGCAAAAGGCGACCCGGCACGTGCTGTCCGTGCTGTCCGTTTTGGTAATGAAAGCATTGCCGCCCAGTGGCTGGAAGGCTGCAGCGAGCAGGACCTGGAGCGCGCCGAGCAGGCCTGCATCCACTATGACCGGCCGATTCGCCTGCGCGAGCTGGCCAAGGCACTTCCCCCTGCAGCGGAGGCCGAGCTGCCTTCGCTGGCCATTGATTTCTGTGGAATTCCCTGCGAGAACCCGTTTTTCCTGGCTTCGTCGGCGGTGTGCACCAATTATGAAATGGTCGCCCGGGCCTTTGAAGCCGGATGGGCGGGGGTTTTCTACAAGACCATCTGCATGCAGGACATCCAGGAGGTTTCGCCCCGCTTCGATGCCGTCGGTTATCCCTTCATCGGCTTCCGCAACATGGAACAGCTGAGCGAGAACCCTGTGGATGTGGATTTCGACATCCTCCGGCGCCTCAAGCAGGACTATCCGTCCAAGGTGGTCATTGCTTCCATCATGGGCCAGACGGAGGGGGAATGGATCGAACTGGCCAAAAAGGCCGAACAGGCCGGCTGCGATGCCGTGGAACTCAACTTTTCCTGCCCGCAGATGCGGGAGAGCGGCATGGGCAGCGACGTGGGCCAGGACCCGGAACTGGTCACGTTCTTCACCGCCTATGTCAAGCGGAACGTGAAGATTCCCGTCATCCCCAAGATGACACCCAATATCGCCCACATCGCCAAACCGGCCATGGGCGCCTATGCCGGCGGAGCCGATGCCATTTCGGCCATCAATACCATCAAGAGCGTTACCCTGGGTGAAGGCTCGGAGGTCAGCGGCTGCCAGACGGGATCGGGTTATTCCGGTCCGGCCGTCAAGCCCATCGCCCTGCGGCACATCCTGGCCATGGTCAAGAACCCCATCCTGCGAAATGTCCAGTTCAGCGGTGTCGGCGGCATCGAGACCTGGCGCGACGCCCTGGAATTCATCCAGCTGGGCTGCCGCAATGTGCAGGTCTGCACGGCCGTGATGGAGTACGGCTACCGCATTATCGACGATATGATCCTGGGCATGCAGCACTATATGGCCGAGCGGGGCATTGACGACCTTGCAGATCTGGTCGGGGAACTGCTGCCCAAGTTCTACCTGCCGCATGATCTGGACCGGACGACGGTGGTGTTCCCCAAATTTGACCGGGAAAAGTGCATCGGCTGCGGCCGCTGCGTCATTTCCTGCGCCGACGGCGGGCACCAGGCCCTGAACTTCGACCTGGAAAAGCGCCAGCCGCAACTCATCGGGGCGAAGTGTGTGGGATGCCATCTGTGCCGCCTCGTCTGCCCGGTCGGCGCGATCGGCCTGAGCAAACGCGTAGCGAAAAAAGAAAAATCTTAGCCTATGTCACAAATACTTGAACTCTGCATCCGTTTGGTGGCCTCCGCTTTGATCGGAGCGGTCATCGGTTTTGAACGTGAACTCCGGGGCAAGGGCGCCGGGATCCGGACCCACCTGCTGGTCGCCATGGGATCCTGCCTGTTCATGCTGATTTCGATCTACGGTTTCGGCGGGACCGACCGCTTTGATGCCTCGCGCGTAGCTGCCGGTGTGGTCGGCGGCCTGGGTTTCCTGGGTGGCGGTATCATCATGAAGAACCGGCACGTGGTCGGCCTGACGACGGCTGCCGGCATCTGGGTGACCGGTGCGATCGGCATGTCCCTGGGCTGCGGCATGTATCTGCTGGCCGGGCTGTGCGCCTTCCTGCTGATGCTGTGCATGGAAGCGATGCATTTCTACACCGTCAAATTCGGCGAACGCCAGGTGAATGTCACCCTGTCTTCCGACAGCCAGAAAGTGCTGGAAGAAATGGTCAAGGGCCTGGGCAAACAAGTCAACCAGTTCTCCCTGAGCAAGAAAGACGGTCGGATCATCCTGGACCTGTCCCTGCTGGTCAAGAAAAAAGAATACCCCCTGGAACTGCTGAATCGTTTGAACAGCTTCCAAGGGGTTCAGTTGGAGAGTCTGGACTGAGTCCGGAGACAAGCGGGCCGCTACTGGATTTCCAGCACGACAACGGACATGGCAGGAATGGTCACTTCAAGGCCATTCCTTGTTTTATGCGCTCCGGTAAAGGGCTTCGGCTCGACCTTGGCGCTCTTGCCGAAGTCGTTGTAGTCGTGGATGTCCTTGGCCGTCAGGATGCGGCCGGTCGCTCCGCCCACGGTCTTGTCCGCCGACAGGGCGAGTTTGCGCTCGTGTTTGAGGTCGGTGTTGACCACCGCCACGTAGCGCTTGCCGTCCTTGCGGGCCGCGGTGACGCTCAGGGCCGGGATTTCCAGCTCCTGGTCGCCGGAGACGATGTTGCCGGCGCTGTATTCCACCGGGATGAATTCGGCTCCCTGGAACACCTTGTACATCTCGAAGACATGGTAGGTCGGGGTCAGGACCATCTGGCTGTCCTTCGTCAGGATCATGGACTGCAGGACGTTGACGATCTGGGCGATGTTCGCCATCTTGATGCGGTCCGTGTACTTGTGGAAGATGTTCAGGGACAGGCCCGCCACGATGGCGTCACGCATCGTGCTCTGCTGGAACAGGTGTCCGGGATTGGTGCCGGGCTCGACGTTGAACCAGGTGCCCCACTCGTCCACCAGCAGGTCCACGCGTTTCTGGGGATCGTATTTGTCCATGATGGCGATGTGGCCCTTGATGCAGTCCTCGATGCCGAAGGCGCGGCGCAGGCAGCGCATGTATTCGTCCTCGGAGAACTGGGTGGCGCTGCCCTTGCGGTTCCAGTCCAGCACGGTGTAGTAATGCACGGCGATGGCGTCCATCTTGGTGCCGACGGCCTGCATCAGCACTTCGGTCCAGTTGTAGTCGAAGTCGCTGGCGCCGCTGGCGATCTTGTACAGCCGGCCGCCGTAGTTGCGCGTATAGGTGGTGTAGCGCCGGAACAGGTCGGCGTAGTATTCCGGCCGCATGTTGCCGCCGCAGCCCCATGCCTCGTTGCCGATGCCCAGGAACTTGACCTTCCAGGCTTTGTCGCGTCCGTTGGCGCGGCGCATGTTGGCGACGGTGCTCTGGCTGTCCGAGGTCATGTACTCGACCCACTTGGCCAGCTCCTCGGGGGTGCCGCTGCCGACGTTGCCGCTGATGTAGGGCTCGCAGTCCAGCAGTTCGCACAGGTTCAGGAACTCGTGCGTGCCGAAGCTGTTGTCCTCCAGCGTGCCGCCCCAGTTGTTGTTGCTGATCCTGGCGCGCTGCTCCAGGGGACCGATGCCGTCCATCCAGTGATAATCGTCCGCAAAGCAGCCGCCCGGCCAGCGCAGCACGGGAACCTGGAGTTTCTTCAGGGCGTTCAGCACGTCCAGCCGGTAACCGTCCCGGTTGGGGATGGGGGAGTCCTTGCCCACCCACAGGCCGCCGTAGATGCAGCTGCCGAGGTGCTCGGAGAACTGTCCGTAGATCTCTTTCGGGATGATCTGGCCGCGGGCCGCGTCGTCCTGGATGCGGATGATGGTGGAACTCTCGTCGGTGTTCTGGGCCATGCAGAGGAATCCGGCCAGAAGCATGAGGGGGATTAACAGATGTCTTTTCATGTTGATTTTTTCGTGATTCAGACAAATTTAATGATATTCTTTCTAACTTTGCTGCTCGTTTAAAACTTTTTTATGGTACTAAATGAGAAGAGCATTATTTCTGATTGCAGCTATGCTGTGTTGCTCTCTTGCGTTCTCGCAAGAGGAAAGTGACCGTGGCTATGCCGAGTTGTCCGTCATTCCGCGCGTGGACCTGAACCCCATGTGGAATACCGGTGATAAAAGCTTCGGTTTCGACCTCGGCAATTCTTCCCTTTACACCCTTTTTGAGGGCTCCGCATCGGAGCATTTTTCCTGGACCATCGCGAACCACTGGCTGTCTGCCGGCAGCTGGATCGAATCCGGCGTGGACGCCCTGGAGATGTTCAAGGCCCTGGGCTACTCGGACACGGTCAACTGGCTGGACTACTGCAAGGCCGACCTGAGTTTCGGGAACTGGACCTTCACCCTGGGCAAGGACTGCATCACCACGGGCGGCCATGAGTACGAAGACTGGGACTGGGAAGTCCATCCTTTGCTGGCCAGCCCGCTCTGGAACCAGCTCAGCCCGTACCAGTGGGGCGCCAAGGTGGCTTATACCACGCCTTCGGAGATGAGTACCTTCAGCCTGCAGATGACCACGTCGCCCTTCGGCGCGCGTCCTTTCAGCAGCGGCCTGTACACCTATTCCGCCCAGTGGAGCGGAGCGTACGGCTGGTTCTCGCCGCTGTGGAGCGTGAGCGCTTTCGGGCGTGACGCCGACGCATTCAGCTCGGCCCCCCGCGAGTACGACTTCCTGGTCTCGCTGGGCAACCAGATCCTGCTGGAGGACTGGACGCTGACCCTGGACTGGTCCAACACCTGCGGGATGAGCGAAGACTATGACCGCTTCTTCGGGGGCCATTCCTTCCACGGCCGCGTGGATTACGCTCCTTCAGACCGCTTTGACGTTTCCCTCCGCGGGAATTACATACTGACGGACAAGTCCGTCTTCAATACCAACGGTTTCTCCCTCGGCTCCGTACTGCAGTTCTACCCGATCCCGGATTCCCAGGATCTCCGGCTGCACGCGACCGTGGCTTATGATTCGCTGCTCTCGAACTTTGCGGTGAGCTTTGGTGCGCTGTACAATCTCTGCTTCAATCTGTGGTAAGAGATGGCGGACGATCACATCATTGACCTCAGGCACGTCAGCAAGAGGTTCGGGGACAAGACGATTCTTGACGATATCAATCTGTACATCCGCAAGGGCGAATTCGTGACCCTGCTGGGGCCTTCGGGCTGCGGCAAGACCACGACCCTCCGCCTGATTTCCGGTTTCCTGGCACCGGACGAGGGGGAAATCCTCCTCGACGGCAAGGATATTTCCGCCATTCCGCCGTACAAGCGTCCGTTCAACACGGTGTTCCAGCGCTATGCGCTCTTCCCGCATCTGGACGTGTATGACAACATCGCCTTCGGGCTGAAGCTGCAGAAGGTTCCGCAGGACGAGATCGAGAAACGCGTCAAGCGGGTCCTGAAGCTCGTCAGCATGTCGGACTATGAGGACCGCGACGTGGAGTCCCTCTCCGGCGGCCAGCAGCAGCGCGTGGCCATCGCCCGCGCCCTGGTCAACCAGCCGAAGATTCTGCTGCTGGACGAGCCCCTGGCCGCCCTCGACCTGAAGATGCGCAAGGACATGCAGATCGAGCTGAAGGAGATGCACAAGAAACTGGGCATCACCTTCATCTATGTGACCCACGACCAGGAAGAGGCCCTGACCCTTTCCGACACGATCGTGGTGATGAACGAGGGCAAGATCCAGCAGATCGGCACCCCCATCGACATCTACAACGAACCGGTCAACTGCTTTGTCGCGGACTTCATCGGCGAGAGCAACATCCTGAAAGGCAGGATGATACGGGACCGTCGCGTGGCCTTCCTCAAGCACGAGTTCGACTGCGTGGACGAGGGCTTCGGCGAAGACGTCCCGGTCGATGTCGTCGTGCGTCCCGAGGACATCTATTTCACGACGGATCCGGCCAAGTGCCAGTTCACGGCCACGGTCAAGTCCTGCACCTTCAAGGGCGTGCACTACGAGATGTTCGTGGACACCGACAAGGGCTACGAGCTGATGATCCAGGATTATGACCCGTATCCCGTGGGGAGCGAGGTCATGCTGTACATCGATCCCGACGACATCCAGGTCATGCACAAGGAGCGCACGCGCAATGTCTTCGACGGCAAGATGGTGGACGAGACGCACGTCGAAATCATGGACGGCGTGTTCGAATGCCTGCCGCAGGAGGGAATCGCCGCGGGCGATCCGGTCCGTGCCGTGATCCGCTTCGAGGACGTGGACCTGCTGGACAACCAGGAGGACGGCGTCGTGGCCGGCGAGGTGCACTTCCTGCTGTACAAGGGCGACCACTACCACCTGACCATCCTCACCGACGAGGGTTACCACATCTGGGTGGATACCAACGATATCTGGGACAAGGGCGATCTGGTCGGCGTGAACATCGCGCCGAAGGACATCAAGTTAGAGAAGCGGGATGAAGCGTAGTCACTGGAGTATTCCCTACGTGGTCTTCATGGCCATTTTCGTGGTGCTGCCCCTGGTGCTGATCCTGGTCTATGCCTTCCAGGACGGCAACGGGCACTTCACCTTCAGCAACATCACGCGCTTCTTCTCCGACTCCGACGCCCTCGGCACCTTCGCTGTGTCCATCGAGGTCGCGATCGAGAATACGCTGATCTGCATCCTGCTGGGCTATCCCGCCGCCTGGATCCTGGCCAACCGGGAACTCAACCGCAGCGCGGTCACCATCATCCTCTTCATCATGCCGATGTGGATCAACGCGCTGATGCGGACCCTGGCGACGGCCGAGCTGTTCAACATGCTGGGCATCACGCTGGGCAAGGGAACCCTGCTGTTCGGTATGGTGTACGACTACCTGCCGTTCATGATCTATCCGATCTACAACGTGCTGGCCAAGATGGACAAATCCTACGCCGAGGCGGCCCAGGACCTGGGTGCGACGCCCTGGAAGGTGTTCTGGAAGGTTACGGTTCCGCTGTCGATGCCGGGTGTGTCCAGCGGCGTGCTGATGGTCTTCATGCCGACGGTCAGCACCTTCGCCATCTCGGAATTCCTGACCAACAACAAGATCAAGCTGTTCGGTACCATCATCCAGGAGAACATCAATTCCTCGATGTGGAACTACGGTGCCGCGCTGGCGCTGATCATGCTCATCATCATCGGCGTCACGTCGCTGTTCTCCGATGAGCGCAAAGAAGCGGAGGGGGCGCTGATCTAGGATGAAAAAGTTCTTCGCCCAAGCCTATCTGTGGCTCCTGCTGCTGCTGTTGTACGCGCCGCTCGTCTTCATCGCCATCTTCTCCTTCACGGAGAGCAAGGTGCTGGGGAACTGGACGGGCTTTTCCACCCGGCTGTACGCGAACCTGTTCACGGGCAACATGCAGGGCAGCAGTTCGCTGCTCGCCGCCGTCCAGAATACGCTGCTGATCGCCCTGGCCGCCGCCATCCTGTCCACGCTGCTGGGCACCGTCGCCGCGGTCGGCATCCACAACCTGCGCGGCCGCAGCAAGCAGGCGGTCACCTTCGTGAACAACATCCCGATGATCAATCCGGATGTCATCACGGGTGTGTCGCTGTTCCTGCTGTTCGTGTTCCTGCATTTCAGCCAGGGATTCCTGACGGTCATCCTGGCCCACGTCACTTTCGGTACGCCTTACGTCGTGCTGAGCGTGCTGCCCAAGCTGAGCCAGATGAACCCGAACATCTATGAGGCGGCGCTGGATCTGGGGGCAACTCCCTCCCAGGCCCTGCGCAAGGTGCTCATTCCGCAGCTCAAGCCCGGCATGATCTCCGGGTTTATCCTGGCGTTCACGATGTCCCTGGACGATTTCGCCGTGACTTTCTTCACGCGCGGCACCATCGGCCTGGACACCCTGTCCACCTTCATTTATACGGATGCGCGCAAGGGCGGCCTGACGCCCGAACTGCGGCCGTTGATGACGCTTATTTTCCTGCTGATCCTGGTTCTGCTGGCGGTGATCAACCTCCGTCAGGAGAAATTGAAACAACTTCACAAAGCTTAAATGAAAAAACTATTCTTCCTGCTGGCTGCCGTCCTGATGGTTTGCAGCTGCGCCGAGGATCGAAACCAGATCCTGAAGGTTTACAACTGGTCCGACTACATCGATGAATCCGTCATCGGGGAGTTCGAGCAGTGGTATGAAGAACAGACCGGCGAACCTGTCCGCGTCATCTACCAGACTTTCGATGTCAACGAGACGATGCTCTCGAAGATCGAGAAGGGACATGAGGACTACGATGTCGTCTGCCCGTCCGACTACATCATCGAAAGGATGCTGCGCAGCGACCTGCTGCTGCCCATCGACCGGGATTTCGGCAGCACGCCGAATTATATCGACGGGAACCTCTCGCCGTACATCCGCGCCTGCTTCGACAAGATGGAGGCGGGGGACAAGAATGCAAACGACTATTCGGTCGGGTACATGTGGGGTACGACCGGCATCCTGTACAATGCCAAGTACGTGACGGACGAGGAAGCGTCCACCTGGGAGGTGATCCGCAATCCCAAGTTTGCGGACCGTATCTTCATCAAGGATTCCGCCCGGGATGTCTTCTCGCAGATCATCATCCTGCTGCGCCAGCAGGACCTGCAGGACGGCAAGGTCACGCTGGACGAGCTGATGCATGATTCTTCTCCGGAGGCGCTCGCCGCCGTGGAGAATTACATGAAGCAGGTCAAGGAGCTGGTCGCCGGCTGGGAGGCCGATTTCGGCAAGGAGCAGATGACGCAGGAGCGCGGCTGGATCAACCTGACCTGGAGCGGCGACGCCGTCTGGGCCATCGAGGAGGCGGCCGAGATCGGGGTGGATCTGCGCTATGTCTGCCCGAAGGAGGGTTTCACCGTCTGGTTTGACGGCTGGGTCATTCCGAAGTATGCCTGCAATACCAAGGCGGCCAAGTACTGGATCAATTTCATGAGCCGTCCGGACATCGTCATCCGCAATGTCGATGTGACGGGTTATGTGTCCGCCAGCGGTGCGCCTGAGGTGCTTGAGGCTTTCACCGACGAGGAGTACGATCCGATCGATCTGTCCTATTTCTTCGGCGAGGATGCCACGGAGGTGTGTGCGGATCCGGTCCTGTATCCGGACCGTGCGGATATCGAGCGCAGTACGCAGGAGCACGACTGGGGCGACAAGACGCCGGAGCTGGTTGCGATGTGGGGGCGTGTCAAGGGGGAGAACGCGAATGCGACGACGGTCATCGTGATTGCGGTGGTGCTGGCCGCGGCTGTGGCGTTCGCGCTGTACCGGCGCTTCAGCAACAAGCGGCGCAAATCGTCTGCCCGGCGCCGGAAGTAACAGCTTTTAGGGAATACGGAAGCCCCGGAAATGCGAGGAGATCCCCTGGCGGGAAAGCATTTCCGGGGCTTTCCGTATTCCCCTGACTGCTACCGGGGACACTGAAGCCCCAGCAATGCGAGGAAACCCCCTGGCGGGAAAGCTGATGTGACCCCCAAAAGTTGGACGGTTTAACATTAGTTACGAGGCTTTAGATTGGAAGAGAGCTCGGTATTGCACCGGGCTCTTACCTTTTAGCCTCAGTTTGATCCTATCGTTATTATAATACCAGATGTATTTCCGGA
>JAFTDE010000044.1 GCA_017454335.1 Bacteroidales bacterium
CCAAGATGTGGATCAAGGGCCTCCAGTCCCTGGAGAAGCCCCTCCTGCACTTCCACACCCAGTACAACGCGGAGATTCCGTGGGGCGACATCGACATGGACTTCATGAACCTGAACCAGAGCGCCCACGGCGACATCGAGTTCGGGCACATCTGCTCCCGGATGCGCATCCCGCGCAAGGTCGTGGTGGGGTATTGGAAGAGCCCCGAGGCCCAGCGCCGCATCGCCATCTGGGCCCGCGTGAGCGCCGCCCTGGCCGACGCCCGGCAGGTCCGCTGCCTCATGTTCGGCATGAACATGAACAACGTGGCCGTGACCGACGGCGACCGCGTCGAATTCGAGCAGCGCCTCGGATACCACGTGGACTACTACCCGGTGTCCTCGCTGATGGATTATTTCAAGAAAGTGACCCCGGAGGAGACGGAGGCCCTGGTGGAGGAGTACAAGAAACTATATACCATCAAGATCGACGAGACCGGTCCCGAAGTGTACTGGAAGAAGGTGCACAATGCCGCGCGGGCGGAGATTGCCATCCGCCGCGTCCTCGCTGACGAGGGTGCTACGGCCTTCACCACCAACTTCGACGACCTGGGCGACGCCGACGTGAACGCCCCGGATTTCGTCGGCTTCGACCAGATTCCCGGCCTGGCCACCCAGCGCCTGATGGTGGAGGGATATGGATTCGGCGCCGAGGGAGACTGGAAGACCGCCTGCCTGCAGCGTACGCTCTGGGTCATGTCCCAGGGGCTGCCCGGAGGCTGCTCCTTCCTGGAGGACTATACCCTGAATTTCGCCGGCGAGCAGTCCTCCTGCCTGCAGAGCCACATGCTGGAGGTCTGCCCGATGATTGCCAGCGACCGCCCGAAGCTGGAGGTGCATTTCCTGGGCATCGGCATCCGCAAGCAGCCTACGGCCCGCCTGGTGTTCACGTCCAAGACCGGTCCCGGAGCCAAGGCCACCGTCGTGGACCTCGGCAACCGCTTCCGCGTCATCGTACAGGACGTGGACTGCATCGAGCCCAAGCCCATGCCGAAGCTGCCCGTGGCGTCCGCCCTCTGGGTGCCGCGTCCCAGCTTCGAGATCGGCGCCTGTGCCTGGATCCTCGCCGGAGGCACCCACCATTCGGCTTTCAGTTATGACATCACGGCCGAATACTGGGGCGACTTTGCCGACATCACCGGCATCGAGTTCCTGCACATCGGCAAGAGTACCACCATCCACCAGTTCAAGCGCGAACTGCGGATGAACGAGGTCTATTACCTGTTGAACAAAGCACTGAAGTAGGATGGACGCCAAGACGCTCATCGGGCAGGGCGAGGCCGTGCTCGGTATCGAACTGGGATCGACCCGGATCAAGGCGGTACTGATCGACCGCGACCACAAGGTGATCGCCCAGGGCGCCTATGCCTGGGAGAACCAGCTGGTGGACGGCCTGTGGACCTACGGCATCGACGCCATCTGGACCGGCCTGCAGGCCTGCTATGCGGACCTGTGCGCGGATGTGCGGAAGCAGTACGGAACCGGAATCCGCTCGCTGGCTGCGATTGGCATCAGCGCGATGATGCACGGCTACATGGCTTTCGACGCGCAGGCGCAGATCCTGGTCCCGTTCCGGACCTGGCGCAATACCAATACGGGCCGCGCCGCTGCCGCCCTATCGGAGCTGTTCCGTTTCAACATTCCGCTCCGCTGGAGCATCTCGCACCTGTACCAGGCCATCCTGGACAAAGAGCCGCACGTCGGCCGGATCGATTACCTGACGACGCTGGCCGGATACATCCACTGGCAGCTCACGGGCCGGCGCGTGCTGGGCATCGGCGATGCCTCCGGCATGCTGCCGATCGATCCCGAAACGCGGGACTACAACGCCCGGATGGTGGAGCAGTTCGATTCGCTGATTGCGCCGGAACATCTGCCCTGGCGCCTGCGCGACATCCTGCCGGAGAGCATTCCCGCCGGGGTTGAAGCCGGCAGGCTGACGCCCGAAGGCGCAGCCCGGCTGGACCCTTCCGGCATGTTGCAGCCCGGAATCCCGTTCTGCCCGCCCGAGGGAGACGCCGGAACCGGCATGGTGGCGACCAATGCCGTCAAGCCGCTCACGGGCAACGTGTCCGCCGGTACTTCGTCGTTCTCGATGATCGTGCTGGAAAAGGACCTTTCCCAGCCCTACGAGATGATCGACATCGTGACGACGCCCGCCGGAGCCCCCGTGGCCATGGTGCACTGCAACAACTGCACGTCCGACATCAACGCCTGGGTGAAAATCTTCGAGGAGTACCAGGCGCTGACGGGCCAGAAGGTGGACCGCAACGAGATCTTCACGCACCTGTTCCAGGTCGCGCTGGAGGGCGAAGCGGACTGCGGCGGACTGCTGACGTACAATTACTTCTCAGGCGAACACGTGACGGGCCTGTCCGAGGGACGCCCGCTGCTGGTCCGCCATCCGTCCGACCATTTCACGCTGGCGAACCTGATGCGTGCGCAGCTGTATGCGTCGGTCGGCGTGCTGAAGATCGGCAACGGGATCCTGTTCAACCAGGAGCATGTCAAGGTGTCCCGGATCACGGCGCACGGCGGTCTGTTCAAGACCCCGGGCGTGGGCCAGCGCATCCTGGCCGCGGCCCTGGATTCGCCGATTTCGGTCATGGAAACGGCCGGCGAGGGCGGTGCCTGGGGCATCGCGCTGCTGGCGGAGTACTGCGTGAACAATCCGCAGGGCGAGTCCCTGCCGGACTGGCTGGACCATACGGTCTTTGCGGGTGCGATTGGCGTGCAGCTGCAGCCGGATCCCGCCGACGTGGCCGGATTCGACGCCTGGATCGCCATGTACCGCGACTGCCTCCCGATCGAGCAGGAGGCTGTCCGCTGCAAACGCTAGGGGATGGCGCAGGTCTGGGATCCGCTCCGCCGCAAGGAAGTGGCCGCTACGCCCGAAGAGCAGGTGCGGCAGTGGTTCATCGCCCAGCTGCGTGACCGCTGCGGGGTGCCGCTGGGCCTGATGATGAGCGAAGCGCCCCTGCGTTTCGGGGCCAAGTCCTTCCGCGCGGACATCCTGGTGTACGACCGGCAGGCCGCACCCCTGGCGGTGGTGGAATGCAAACGGCCGGACGTGCCCCTGGACGAGGCGGTCATCCGCCAGGCGATGCGCTACGACATCGTCCTCGGGGTCTGCTGGATCGTCCTGACCAACGGAAAGACAACGTATATGTACAAGCGGGAAGGAGCCCGGTTCGAAGCGGTGGACCACCTCCCGGATTATGAAGAAATGCTTGCATGCCGACAGTAGTGTCTGAATATCTGGATCGCCCGGTCTTTGCCGTGGTGCGTGACGTCGCCGCCGAGCGCGGTGTGCGTGCATTCGCCATCGGCGGCTACGTCAGGGACTGCTTCCTCGGCCGGCCCTGCAACGACATCGACATCGTCGTGGAGGGCAGCGGAATCGATTTCGCGCGTGCTGTGGGGGAGCGGACGGGACAGTATGTGTCCTATTTCAAGAATTTCGGTACCGCGATGCTGCATTACTGCGGCGACGAGGTGGAGTTCGTCGGCGCGCGCAAGGAATCCTACCGCCGGGAGTCGCGCAAGCCCATCGTCGAGAACGGGACGCTGCAGGACGACCAGCTGCGCCGTGATTTCACCATCAATGCGATGGCGTTCTCGCTGCAGGCGGAGGATTTCGGGGCGCTGGTGGATCCCTTCGGCGGCATCCGCGACCTGGCCGCCGGCATCATCCGGACGCCGCTGGACCCCGATACGACCTATTCGGACGATCCGCTGCGGATGCTGCGGGCGGTGCGCTTCGCCGCCCAGCTCTCGACCCCCGAGCACCCTTTCTCCATCGTTCCGGAATCGATGGCCTCCATGCGGCGGATCGCGGAGCGCATGGACATCCTCTCGCGCGAGCGGGTGGCGGAAGAGCTGAACAAGATGATGGCCACGCGGCGGCCTTCACTCGCGTTCCGCCTGATGGACGAGGGGGGACTGCTGCCTTTCGTGCTGCCGCAGCTGGTGGCGCTCAAGGGCGTCGAAACCGTGGACGGACGCGGGCACAAGGACAATTTCGACCATACGCTGGCGGTGCTGGACAATGTCGCGGCCGCCAGCGACAAGCTGTGGCTGCGCTGGGCGGCCCTGCTGCATGATATCGGCAAGCCGGCCTCGAAGCGCTACGATGCGCGGCTGGGCTGGACTTTCCACGGACACGAGATCATCGGATCCAAGATGGTGCCGAAGATCTTCGAGTCGCTCAAACTGCCCATCGATGCGGGGAAGTATGTCCGCAAGCTGGTCTGGCTGCACCTGCGGCCGATTTCGCTGGTGGACGAGGACGTGACGGATTCGGCGGTGCGGCGCCTGCTCTTCGATGCCGGGGACGACATCGACGACCTGATGATCCTGTGCAATGCGGACATCACGTCCAAGAATCCCGTCAAGGTGGCGCGGATCCGCGCGAATTTCGAGCTGGTCCAGCAGAAACTCGTCGAGGTGGAGGCCAAGGATGCGATCCGCAATTTCAAGAACCCCATTTCGGGGGAGTATGTGATGGATGTGTACGGCATCCCGCCCTGCCACGAGATCGGTCAGTTGAAGGAACTGGTCAAGGAGGCGATCCTGGACGGGGTGATCGGGAACAATTTCGAGGAGGCGGATGCGTACATGCGCGCCCAGGCTCCTTCGCTGGGACTTAAAGCGGTCAAATAGATGGCGAAACAGACGGTGGATATCGGCGCGCAGTGCCGACAGGTCATCGAAGAGGTCCGGCAGGGCGTCTTCCGGCCGGTCTATCTGCTGATGGGCGACGAGCCCTTCTATCCCGAGATGGTCTGCAAGGCCATCCTGGACAACTGCATCGACGAATTCGCGAAGGATTTCAACGAGACGGTCTGTTACGGGGCGGACGTGAGCGCCGACCAGATCGTGACGGCGGCACGGCGGTTCCCGATGATGAGCGAGCGCCAGCTGGTCGTGGTCAAGGGGGCGCAGCAGCTGAAGGACATCGAGAAACTGGCCGTGTACTGCGAGGATCCCCTGGATTCGACCGTGCTGGTGCTGCTGCTGTTCAAGGCGTCGGTGGACCGGCGCAAGGCCCTGTACAAGGCGGTCGTCAAGAAGGGGCTGGTTGTGGATTCGCCCGCGGTGAAGGACTACGACATCGCGCGCTGGATCGTTTCGTACTATGCGGGCAGGGGCCTGCAGATCGATCCGCAGGCGGCGGCGCTGCTGGGCGAGGACACCGGAACCGACTTGTCGACCATCGCGGTCGAGACGGACAAACTCCTGAAAAACCTGCCCGAAGGGACGACGCGGATTACTGTAGAAGATATTGAGAAGAATGTGGGTATCTCCCGTCAGTTCAGTGTTTTCGAATTGACGAAAGAACTCTCTTACAAGCATGCGGACCGCGCGATCCGCATCGCCCGTCACATCGGCACTTCGGCCAAGTTCGCGATGCCGATGGCGGTCAGCGCGCTGTACACGCATTTCTACCGCATCCTCAAGTATGCGGCACTGCTGCAGGAGGAACCTGCGGCGGACCGGGAACGCCGTGCGCAGGTGCTGGGGGTCAGCCCCTACTTCGTGCGGGAATACGACGCGGCGGTGGCGAACTATCCGCTGAAGCGGGCGATGGCTGTGATCTCGCTGCTGTGCGACTTCGACTACCTGGGCAAGGGTGGGGATGGCGGTGCCGCCACGCCGGACGAACTGCTGGTGGAACTTACGACCAAGATTCTAAACACTTGACAGATATGAAGAAAGCCTTGTTTATCGGCGGGACCGGAACCATCAGTACCGCCATCACCGAGCGCATCGCTGCGATGCCGGACTGGGAGCTGTACCTGATCAACCGGGGCAACCATGCCGCCGACATTCCCGCCGGGGTGAAACTGATCCGCGCGGACGTCAACGACGAAGCGGCGGTGCTCGCCGGGATCGACGGACTGCAGTTCGACTGCGTCTGCGACTTCATCGGCTTCGTGCCCGCGCAGGTGGAGCGTGACTGGCGCCTGTTCCGGGGCCGGACGCGGCAGTACATGTACATCAGTTCCGGGTCCGCGTACCAGAAGCCGGTGCTGAACTACATCCTCACCGAAGGGACGCCGCTGGCGAATCCCTATTCGCAGTATGCGCGGGACAAGATGGCCTGCGAGGCTTTCCTGATGGAGAAATACCGGGAAGAGGGATTCCCGGTGACGATCATCCGGCCGACGCTGACCTACGGGCGGAAGAACGTGCCCCTGAGCGTACGCGGAAACGGCACCTGGCAGGTGCTGAAGCGGATGCTGGACGGCAAGCCGGTCATCGTGCACGGGGACGGTTCGTCGCTGTGGACCATCACGCACAACACGGATTTCGCGAAGGGATTCTGCGGCCTGATGGCCAACGGGCACGCGATCGGCAACGCTTTCCACATCACCTCCGACGAGGTGCTGTCCTGGGACCAGATCTACAAGGCGGTGGCCGATGTGCTGGGCGTGCCGTACAAGCCCTATTACGTGTCTTCGCACTTCCTCGGGGCGGTCGGCGAACAGTTCGGCCTGACGGCCAACCTGCTGGGCGACAAGGCCTGCTCGGTCGTCTTCGACAACGCCAAGCTCAAGCGGGCCGTGCCGGATTACGTGGCGACCGTGCGTTTCGAGGAAGGCATCCGCGAGTCCATCGCGAACATCCTCGCCGATCCTTCCCTGCAGGTGGAAGATCCGGCTTTCGACGCCTGGTGTGACCGTGTCATCGCAGCCCAGGAGGCTGCCAAGGCCGCTGTTCTGGAGGGGTAGCGCCATGAAACACAGCTTTATCATCGCCCTGGCCGTCCTGTTGCTCTCCTGCTCGGGGAAGCAGGCAGAGGGCTTGTCCTTCGACCCCGGGGCCGGTACGCCCGGGAGCCTGACGCTGCCCACGGGCCGGCAGGTGAACTATACCGCCTACGAGCGGCTCTACTACGTCACCGAAGTGGCTGATTCGACCTATCAGTTCCTGAACGTCTACGTACCCGAAGGGGCAACGCAGCGTTCGCCCATCTTCTTCCGGACCTATGTCGGGGCCTTCATGGCCTCTGCGGCCGGTGCGCCGCGGCCCGGGGATGCCAGCGGGCGGGCCCTGGCCGAGGGCTGCGTGGTCGTGATCCCCGGCAGCCGGGGGCACAATTCCCAGGTGGACGGCCGCTTCAACGGCCGTGCGCCGGCGGGTCTTCTGGACCTGAAGGCCGCGGTGCGTTACCTGCGCCTGTTCGATGCGGTGATGCCCGGCAGCGCGGAGCGCATCATCACGGACGGAACGAGCGCCGGCGGGGCGATGTCCGCCCTGCTGGGGGCTACGGGCAACGATCCCGTGTACGAACCCCTGCTGGACGCGATGGGCGCAGCCCGTCAGCAGGACCATGTCTTCGCGTCGGTCTGCTATTGCCCGATCATCGACATCGACCATGCGGATATGGCCTACGAATGGCTGTTCCGTCAGACGGACAGCCGCCTGGCGGGGTCTGACGAGCAGAAAGCCGTCGCAGCCCGCCTGGCCGACGCCTATCCCGCCTACCTGGCTGGCCTGGACCTGCGGAAGCCGGACGGGTCGGTCCTCGACGGCGGCAATATGATGGAGTATCTCCGGGAGATCCTGACCGCATCGGCCCAGAAGGCCAAGGACGCCGGGGCCGTCATCTCCCCGGAACTGGGTTTCTCGTACGGGGGAGCGCCCGCCGGGCGCGGTGAATACCTGACGGACCTGGACATGACGGCGTATCTGAATTACGTGGTCGGCCGGACGCCGCTCAAGGGGGTGCCGTCCTTCGACTCCAAGGATGTCCTCGGGTCGCGTCCTTCGCCGGAGAACAGCGAGTTCGGGGACGAGACGGGATCGTCGGTCAATTTCACGGCGGCTTCAGCCGCATACAACGGCCGGCAGCTGGATCCGGGCGTGGCCGAGCGGGTGTTCATGATGAATCCGATGAATTTCGTCGGACGTGCGGGTGCGGACAACGCCCCGCACTGGTACATCCGTCACGGTGCGCTGGACCGCGACACGGCCTTCCCGATACCGGTCATCTTCGCCACCCGCCTGCAGAACGAGGGGCTGGACGTGGATTTCGACCTGGCCTGGAACCGCCCGCACAGCGGCGACTACGCCCTCGGCGAACTCTTCGCCTGGGTCCACCGCATCACCGGGGAATAAATCTGGAAAAGTTCGGGCCGGAGTAGCTACCGTGCCCTCCGGAACCTGTTTCGGGTGCGATGGCCGGGGGTGTCTTTTTGCCGCCGGCGGCAGGCAGATGGTGGAGATGTTTTCGCGGATCTCATCGCGGAAGGGAAAAAGCGGGTGTCGCAGATCAGCTGTATCGTCCTGAGAATGATTTTGCAAATCACCTACGCGGTGGGGAGGGCACTGAGGTGCTTGCGGGGAGTGTTCGGTGCGTAGGTGCGGCGAAATGGGCTCGCCTACGCGGCGGAAAGGCCTCTCAGGCCGTTGTATATGGGGTTAAGCGCGTAGGTGAATTGCAAGTTTGCTGGTGTAAAGATTTCTTCTTATCTTGCACACCAAGCAGCCACTAGCGGCGCGAGATTATGAGATGAAGATTGACAGTCAGCTGCTTCGGCAGATCGAGTCCGATCTCGGACTCCAGGTCCCTTTCTTCCGGGGACAACAGATTACAGTTAAAAACTGCTGGCATTTTTTTACGGATGGCAGTGCCGTGGATTGGATTTTCCTGGATGATGTCGATTATATCCGGGGAATGAACAGGGTGTACATCGTCTCCCGAAAATACCGGATCGTCATCCTGGCATTCAGCCTGATGGGTACACACGTCCATTTTGTCCTGTACGGCACGTTCGAGGATTGCAACCGTTTCGTGCATGAGTATATTCGAAGAACCTCGATGCACATTGCCCGAAGGCACCGGGAGTGGCATAAAATGGACGGTGTCAGCATCAGCCATCAGGCGGTGGAAGATGCGGACTATCTGAAGACGGTCATCTGTTATACCATCAAGAATGCTCCTGTCGGCAGGATCCCGTACAACGCCTATGATTATCCCTGGTGCAGCGGTGCGCTCTATCTCCGTCATTCCGGGAGCTGGACTTCTCCGGCGTGGTCCTATCCGTCGGCACTCCGTCCGATATCATCCGTCATGTCCTCCCGCCAGCAGGAAAAGCGGCTCGGAACCAACGAAACGCTGACAGGGAATCCGCTGATGATAGGGGACCTGATTTTCCCGGGGGAGTATGTCGCCTATGAGATCGTTGACCGCCTGTTCGGGACCTGCAGGAGTTTCAATTACTATATGTGCCGGACGAAGGAATCCGATGTCGATGCGCATGGCGGGGTGATTTCTATGCTCACCATCCCGCTTCAGGAAATGCGGGAGAACCGTGACATGGTCTGCCGGGAACTCTTCGGAGTCGATACTCCCAGGCGTCTGAGCACGACGCAGCGGGTAAAACTGGCCCAGACGCTGCGCAGCCGGTACAACAGTTCCGTCAAGCAGATCTGCCGCCTGTGCGGACTGGTTTTCCAGGAAGTTGGCGATCTGTTGTAAAGGCCGGGGCAATCCGTTAACTATGTCTGGTCGGATGGCCCTGTTGCTGGTTAATAAACAGAAGTTGCAAATCACCTACGCGCCGGGGAGGGCACTGGGGGCCTGTAGGGGGTGTTCGGCGCGTAGGTGCGGCGAAATGGGCTCGCCTACGCGGCAGGATCAGTCGTCGGTTTTCTTGGCGCGGGGATGGGCGGCGTTGTAGACGCTTTTGAGGCGTTCGACGGTGTTGTGGGTATAGACCTGGGTGGCGGCGAGGGAGGCGTGGCCGAGGAGTTCCTTGATGGAGTTCAGGTCTGCTCCGTCGTCCAGCAGTTCGGTGGCCAGGGTGTGGCGCAGCACGTGCGGGGAGAGGCGGCCGTTGATGCCGCTGACTTCTCCCAGTTCGCGTTTGACGGTCCGGTCCACGAAGACGGGATACAGCCGGCCGCCGCGGGGCGTCAGCAGCAGGGGAGAGCTGTCGTCCGCATCGGGGAACGCTGCGTTGGCGCGCTGCAGGTACTGATCCAGATCGTCACAGAGCTCTTCCGGCAGGGGAATCTCGCGGATCTTGTCGCCCTTGCCGTGTACGCGCAAGGTCCGCCGCGCCAGGTCCAGGTCGCTGCGGTCCGCACCGATGAGTTCGGCGCGGCGGACACCGGTCCCGGCCAGCAGTGCGATGACCATGTAGCGGAGGGCCGCCTCGTAGGATCCGAATTCCAGCGTGCCCCGCTTCGACGCGAAATAGGCGTCCATGGGGTCCTTGCGGTAGAAATCCGGCAGGCGCTTCTCCTCCCTGGGCCGGTGCACCAGGTGGACGGGGTTGCTCTGCAGCCGGCCCTGGCGCATCAGGAAGCGGCAGTATCCGCTGAGTACGCTCAGGTGGAGGTTTACGGTCCTGGCGCCCAAGTCCCTTTCGTCCAGCAGATTGACTTCGTAATTGCGCAGGGTCGCGACGCTGAAGCGCTGCTCGTCGTCCAGTTCGGCCGTATAGGCATAGAAGTCCTCCAGCACCGCCTGGTAGATGCTGCAGGTCCGCGGGGAGTAGCGGCGGATCGAGGCGAGATAGTCGATGTACTGACGGACCATGGGGAACGGGATTTGATGTAAAATTAGTGAAATTATTCCGTTTGTGCCGGATTTTTGTTATATTTACAATCAGTAACCGGATCCGTACGGATCCTAAAACCAAGGTACCATGGATATTAAACTCAAAGCCCTGAAGTTCGACGCCGGCGAGCAGCTCGTCGCATTCGTCGAGAAGAAAGTGTCCCGTCTCGCCCGGTTCTGCGAAGACCTGGCCGACGAGGTGGAGGTGGCACTGGAAGACCACCAGAAGGAAGGCAAAAAAGTCAAGATCCAGATTCACGTTCCCGGTGAGGACCTCGTTATCGAGCGCATAGCCGACACCTTCGAGAACGCCATCACCGACGGTGTGGACGCCATGAAGGAAAAGATCTCCCGGGTCAAGGAGAAAAAATTCGAAAACTAACCCATCCTGAGGGATGAGGGCCGCAGCAATGCGGCCCTTTTTTTTTATATTTGCAAGATTAAACTTTTACAACAAAGCTACACGGATATGGCACTTATTGAATGTAAGGAGATCTGCAAGAATTTCGGGGAGAAAGTGGCTCTCGACCATGTGAGCCTGGACATTCCCGAGGGCAAGATCTTCGGATTGCTGGGACCGAACGGTGCGGGCAAGACCACGCTGATCCGCATCATCAACCGGATCACGATTCCGAACGGGGGAGAAGTCCTGTTCGGCGGCCGTCCCATCCAGCAGTCGGATGTGGAAAAGATCGGGTATATGCCCGAAGAGCGCGGTCTGTACCGCAAGATGAAGGTGGGCGAGCAGGCCATGTACCTGGCCCAGCTGAAAGGCATGTCCTCCCGCGACGCGATGAACGCCCTCAAGGACTGGTTCGTCCGTTTCGGCATCCAGGACTGGTGGGACAAGAAGGTCGAGGAACTGTCCAAGGGTATGGCCCAGAAGCTCCAGTTCATCACGACCGTCGTGCACAAACCCTCGCTGCTGATTCTGGACGAGCCCTTCTCCGGTTTCGACCCGGTGAACGCCGACCTGATCCGCAAGGAGATCCTCCGCCTGAAGGAGGAGGGCGCTTCGATCGTGCTGTCCACCCACAACATGGAGTCGGTCGAGGAACTCTGCGACGAGATCGCCCTGATCAACAAGGCGCGCCTGGTGATTACGGGCGGCGTCGATGACATCCGGCGCAAATACGGCAACAACAACGTCGAACTGGTGTACACCGATGCCGAAGGCCGTCACACCGAGGTCCTGCCGCGCGAGACCGACGGCAGCTCGACCCTGTCCGCCTTCATCTCGAAGGGGGTCGCCATCAATTCCTACAAGGAGCTGATGCCCCGCATGAACGATATCTTTATTAAACTTGTAACGGAAGGGGAGGACAAGCAATGAACCTGCGTACAATCGGACTGGTGATCAGGCGCGAATACCTGAACCGTGTTAAGAAAAAGAGTTTCATCCTGACGACCCTGCTGGTTCCTATCCTCGTGGCGGGCCTGACGATCGGCGTCATCGCCCTGCTGATGAACACCAAGGACAAGGTCAAGTCCATCGCGGTGCTGGACGAATCCGGCATTGTGATGCCCTATCTCGAGGACACCGAGACCATCCATTACACCGACTGCTCGGGCGAGGACCTGGACGCCCTCAAGGCCGGCATCGCCGACACTCCGTATGACGGCGTGCTGTCCATCGGGGCCCTGGATCCCGAAAACAAGACCGTCTCGGCGGACATCTTCTCCCCGAAGCCCTTCGGCATGGAGCTGCTGGACAATATCGACAACCGCATCAACCGGGCGGTGGAGGATTACCGCATCGCATCGTATCAGATCGAAGGGCTGGACCAGATCATGAAGGACGTCAAGTCCAACATCCACCTGCGTTCCTATACCGTCTCCGATTCGGGTGAGGAGAAGCTCTCCGAAGCCGGGGTCTATTCCATCCTGTCGATGATCCTGGGCATCATCCTCTTCATGTTCATCACGGTGTTCGGATCGATGGTGATGTCGGCCGTGATTGAAGAGAAGTCCAGCCGCGTGGTCGAGGTGCTGGTCAGTTCGGTCAAGGCGACCGACCTGATGTTCGGCAAGATCATCGGCATCGCCCTGGTGGCGCTGACCCAGTTCCTGATGTGGATCATCCTGTCCGGCGCCATCATCAGCATCGGCGGGGCTGCGCTCGGCGCCGACCTGTTCCAGAAGGGCAATCCGACCGAAATGGTGGAGAGCATGGGAGTCAATGCCGCCGACATGGAGGCCGTAACGGCCCAGGTCAGCAGCGACGGCGGCATCAACGAGGTGCTGTCGACCATCCGCAACCTGCCTTTCGGCCAGATCATCGCGCTGTTCCTGTTCTTCTTCACCTTCGGATACCTGCTGTATGCCTCGATGTTCGCGGCCATCGGTTCCGCAGTGGAGAACGAAGGCGATACGCAGCAGCTACAGCTGCCGCTGACCGTTCCGCTGATGCTGGCCTACTTCATTGCCCTGTATGCGTTCAGGGCGCCTGACAGCAGCATCGCGGTATTCGGGTCGATCTTCCCCTTCACCTCGCCCATCGTCATGATTTCGCGCTTGCCCTTCGGTGTCCCGACGGTCCAGCTGGTCCTGTCGATGGTGCTGCTGGTGCTCACCTTCGTGTTCATGGCCTGGCTGTCGGCCAAGATCTACAAGGTCGGCATCCTGATGTTCGGCAAGAAATCAACCTGGAAAGACCTATGGAAATGGTTCAAGCAAAAGTGATCGCCCTGCTGGCGGCAGCCTGCATCTGCCTGACGGCGGGCGCCCAGTCCTATGACTGGAAGAAGATTCCGGCGGATGCGTCCCGCACCGGCGTCAGCATCCCCGGAACGGAGAATATCAGCGAGGCGCTGGGTACGATACGGAACGGGGTGTACACGGCCCCGAACGGACGCCGTTACCGCGGCACCGTGGCCTGGGTCGCCCAGATCCTGATGGAGGCGCAGATCGAGATGGCCCCGGTCAAGGAACTGGTCGGCCGGACCGATCACGAGATGCTGCGCGAGAAACCCGAGTGCGAACTATCGAACCTGATCGTGGACTGCGTGATGGCCCGCACCGCGGAGGCCACCGGCCGGCACGTAGACGTGGGACTGTGCAACTTCGGCGGCATCCGCGTGGATTTCCCCAAGGGGGACATCCTGATGGATGACGTGATGTCGATGCTGCCCTTCAAGAACAAGCTCTGCTATGTGGAGCTGAAGGGCAAGGACCTGCGCGCGCTGTACGAACAGCTGGCCCGGGACGGCATGCAGGTCGTCGGGGGCGTCCAGCTGGTCGTCAAGGACCACAAGTTGGTCAGCGCGACCATCGGCGGCAAGCCCCTCGACGACAGGAAGACCTACGGCCTGGCGACGATCGACTTCCTGCTGACGGGCGGGGACGGGATCAGTGCCGCCCGGAATGCGCTGGACCTGGTTGAAACGGATATCATGATCCGGGATGCCGTGCTGCCTTACCTGCAGGACCTCACTGCGGAAGGCAAGCTGATTTCGTACCACACGGACGGCCGCGTCCAAATCCTGCCTTAAGTCATGAAGAGAATACTTGTTTGCATTGCAGTGGCCCTGATGGCCGTTTCCTGCGGACCGCGTCCGCTGGTGATCCTGCATCTGAACGATACGCACAGCCACATGGACCCGCTGCGGGACGGGCGTGCCGGTGTGATCGAGCGCGCCGCCATCATCGACAGCGTCCGCCGCGCCGCCGGGCCGAAGAACGTCCTGCTGCTGCACGCGGGCGATTTCAGCCAGGGAACCTCGTACTTCACCCTGATGAACGGGGACCTGGAGGTCGACATGATCAATGCCCTGGAATATGACTGCGTCACGCTGGGCAACCACGAGTTTGACAACGGCATCGAGGAACTGGGCCGCCGGGTGGCGAACCTGAACTGCCCGGTCGTCTGCGCCAACTACGATTTCTCACCCTTCGAGGCGGGCAAGTACGTCAAGCCCTGGACCATCGTGAAGAAAGCCGGCCTGAAGATCGGCATCGTGGGCATCCTGTGCGACGTGACGACGGTCGTCGCGCGCGAGACGGCGGACCGCCTGCCGAAGTTCGACACGGCGGAGACCCTGAACCGCTGGGCCGCCTACCTGAAGAACGAGGAGAAGTGCGACCTGGTGATCGCCCTGACCCACATCGGTTTCAAGGACGAATCGGGCATCACCGATACGCAACTGGCCCCGCTGACCCGCGACGTGGACATCTTCGTCGGCGGGCATTCGCACACCTTCCTGGACGAAATCTACTATGCCACCAACCTGGACGGCCGGCAGATTCCGATTGTCCAGGACGGTTGCTGGGGATATGAAGTGGGGGAACTGACCGTCCGCCGCTAAAGGATATTCATCGACTGCTCGCGGATTTTCTCGAGCTCGTCTTTCATGCGGACCACGCTCTTCTGGATGAGGGCGTGGTTCGCTTTTGATCCCGTCGTGTTGATCTCGCGGCCCATTTCCTGGATGATGAATCCGAGCTTGCGGCCCGGCTGGGGCTCGTTCTCGAGGGTGTCCAGGAAATACTTGCAGTGCTGGCGCAGGCGGACTTTCTCTTCGTTGATGTCGTATTTCTCCAGGTAGAAGATCATTTCCTGCTCGAAACGCTCCGCGTCCAGCTTGACGCCCAGCTCTTCCGCGGCCTTGAGGATACGGGCGCGGACGGCTTCGGTGCGTTCGGCGTCGTGCGCTTCGACTTCGTCTTCCAGGGCGAGGATGTTCCCGACGCGCGCGGTGACGTCGCGCCACAAGGCTTCGCCTTCGCGGCTGCGGTAGTCGTTCACCCGCTGCAGGCACTCCTCGAAGGCGGTCTGGACCAGCGGCCAGTTCTCATCGGTGACCACGTCGCTCTTGGCGCTGTCCACCACGCCCGGCAGGCGCAGCACGCTGTCGATGGTCACGGCGGCGGCGCGGCTGTCCAGTCCGATGTTCGGGCTGCCCGTCTCTGCGGCCAGCTGGCGGATCTGGTTCCAGTACTCCATCGCGACGGCATGGTCGATCCGGGCGGCTCCGGCTCCGGCGGTGGGCTCCCAGTTCAGGTACACGTCAATCGTGCCCCGGTGCAGGGCGTCGGCGATGCGCTGGCGGATACCCAGCTCCCTGTCCTTGGGCAGCAGGGAGGACTTGATGGAGATGTCGCAGCCCTTGGCGTTCAGGGTGCGGATTTCGACGGTCAGGGTACCCTGTTCGAGCCTGACACTTGATTTGCCGTAACCGGTCATTGATTGGATCATGGCGTCGGATGTTTTTGTCATGCAAATATACGAAAATCCTCCGTGCGGGATTATGGAAATTTATTGTTAAATTCGCAGGATATTACGCGCGAGTATGGAAGAAGCACCCAAAAAACTCAATTTCCTCGAGGAAATCATCGAGGACGATCTCAAATCCGGCAGAGTCAAGAGCATCCTGACCCGCTTCCCTCCGGAGCCGAACGGATACCTGCACCTCGGACACGCCAAGAGTCTCTGCATCAATTTCGGACTGGCCCAGAAATACGGCGGCCAGACCAATCTCCGGTACGACGACACCAATCCCACCAAGGAGGATACCGAATACGTGGACGCCATCAAGGAAGACATCACCTGGATGGGTTTCCACTGGGCCAAGGAACTGTACGCCTCGGACTATTTCGACCAGCTGTACGCCTGGGCGGAAGAGCTGATCCAGCGCGGCCTGGCCTACGTGGATGACCAGAACCAGGAGGAGATCTCCCGCGGCCGCGGCACCGTCGAGACGGCCGGCGTGGAGAGCCCCTACCGCAACCGCACCCCCGAGGAGAACCTTCGCCTGTTCCGCGAGATGCGCGACGGCAAGTACGCCGACGGCGAGAAGGTGCTGCGGGCCAAGATCGACATGGCCAGCAAGAACATGTTCTTCCGCGACCCGATCCTGTACCGGATCAAGCACGCCAGCCACCACCGCACCGGGGACAAGTGGTGCATCTACCCGATGTACGATTTCACCCACGGCCAGAGCGACTCCATCGAGCACATCACCCATTCGATCTGCACGCTGGAGTTCGACGTACACCGTCCGCTGTATGACTGGTTCATCGAGACGCTGGGCATCTTCCCCAGCCACCAGTACGAGTTCGCGCGGCTGAACCTGACCTATACGCTGATGAGCAAGCGCAAGCTGCTGGAACTGGTCCAGAAGGGGCTGGTGTCCGGTTGGGACGACCCGCGGATGCCGACGCTGTGCGGCGTGCGCCGCCGCGGATACACGCCCGAGGCGCTGAAGATGTTCTGCGAACGGATCGGCGTGACGAAGCGCGACCAGCTGATGGACATCCAGCTGCTGGAGTGGTGCGTGCGCCAGGACCTGAACGAGCGCTCGAACCGTTACATGGTGGTCCAGGATCCCATCAAGGTGACGCTGACCAACTGGCCCGAAGGGCTGGTCGAATGGTACGACTGCCCGCTGAACCCGGCCGATCCCGAGGGACCGTCCCGCAAGGTTCCGTTCACGGGCGAACTGCTGATCGAACGCGCCGACTTCATGGTGGACGCCCCCAAGAAGTTCTTCCGCCTGAAACCCGACGGGGAAGTGCGCCTGAAATACACGTACATCATCAAGTGCGACGAGGTCATCAAGGATGCGAACGGCCAGGTGGTCGAGCTGCACTGCAGCTACGATCCTTCGACCAAGCCCGGGAGCGGGGAGTGGCGGTCCGTCAAGGGCACGATCCACTGGGTCTCCGCGGCCCACGCCCGCAGGATTGACCTGCGCCTGTACGACCGGCTGTTTTCGCTGGCCGACATGAGCCAGGTGCCCGAGGACAAGGACTACAAGGACTTCCTGAATCCGGATTCCCTGGTGCTGGGAACGGGCTATGCCGAACCCGCACTGCTCGAGGACAAGTCCGGCATCGCCGTACAGTTCGAGCGTACCGGATACTACATCAAGGACAAGGACTCCACGCTCGATCATCCCGTGTACAACCGGACGACTGTCCTGAAAGATTCATATAAACCTGAATAAGTTTTTCCATGAAAAGAATCATTTTTACCCTTGCCCTGGCGTTCGCGACGCTGATCGCACCCGCCCAAAACAGGCAGAACGTCCCTGCCGGCATGCGCATGGAGATCGGATCTGTTGAAGATAACGACGATGTCTGCAGTGTTTTCTTCTACAAGGACGATGACGGGACGGTCGGATACTACCTGTCGATCGGCTACCAGCTGGATTTGTTCGAATTCATCGGAGAGGAATCCTCCTCTTCCATCAGTCATTATGACGAGACCTGCATTTACCTGGGATCTACGCTGGAAGAAGCCATCGGGGAGGTTGATGCGATCCTCGCCCTGTTTGACAAGGAGGTCGGAACCGAGTTCGAACTCCCTTGCCGGAAGCTTGTCGGAGTGGAGCGCCTCGGCGACAGGACGACCGTGAAAGGGACCGTGGTCAAGCGTTTCCTGCAGGCCAAGCGCCTGTGCTTCCTCTTCGCGACGCGTGGAGACCACAGCGCCCAGGTGGACCTGCCCAAGCCCTCGCTGCGTTCCATTCGCGGCATGCTGCAGTTTGAACAACGCCGGCAGAGATGGTAATTGACTCCTGAATCCTCATATCTGATCGGCCTGGCTGCCGCCGTCTATGTGACCACCTGCCTGGTGGGCGCGGCGGTGCGCTGGTTCCATATGTGCAGCCCTTATGACCGGAAACCCCGCTATTACTATCCGGGGCGGCCGTTCGTGACGGGCGTGTGGCTGAGTTCGCTGGCGTTGCTGCCTTATGTGCTGGATACGTCAAGCGCCGATGCGTGGTTTCTGGCGCGGCTGTATTTCCTGCCGGTGACGCTCTTCCATTTCGTCCTGATCCTGTCCTCGTACTTCGGGGCCGTGATGGACTGGAAAAAATGGCGCTGGCCCGTGACATTGACCGGCATACCGGTCGTGCTGGTTCTGCTCGCCGCCGTGGCGCTGGCCGTATGGCCCGGAGACCAGATCGCGGCGCTTCCGTTCTGGGAAACGCTCATGTATATCCTGGGCGGGGTGATGACGGCGCTTTGCATTGCCGCCATGTCGCTGGTGGTGGGCTGGGCGCGCCGCGTCGATCCCGACGATTATTCCAATCCCAGCGATTTTCCCGTCGTGCAGGCGCGCAAGTGGCTGGCCATGGTCGTCCTGAACCTGGTACTGTGCTGGTTCGGGGCTTTGATGAATGACCCCGGGGTCCTGGCATGCGTCCAGATGCTCATTTCGGGGCTCTGCGTGGTGTTCCTGATTTCGGCGCTGCATCCGAACCGCAACCGGCCGATGGATGATACCGTCGCCAAGGAAGGGAAGAAGGAGACGCAGGTGTATCTCCGCTCGATTCCGAAGCGGAAGCAGGCGGAGATCCTCTCCGCCATCCGGACCGTTGTGGAAACCCAGCAGGCTTTCCTGGATCCGCACCTTACCCTGCAGGATGTCGCCAATCGCTGCGGATACAACCGCACCTACATCGCCGGACTGGTCAAGAGCGAACTGGGCGGATTCGTCTCGTACGTCAACGGCCTTCGCATGGAATTCGTGGGGGACTATCTGCAGAAGAACCCCGATGCCACGCTAGGCGAAGCCGTCGATGCGGCGGGTTTTGGATCCCGGTCCCGCTACTATGACACAAAATCCAAGATGCAGGGCAGTCGGTAGCCCTTGTCCGTAATCGTTTACAAATTCCGTAAACGATATCTTACAATTTTTAAACACAGACGGACATTCCGTTAACGCATACGGGACAGGTATTTTGTGCCTGTTCGGTAAATTTGTCCCGCTCAGTTGGTAGTGTTTATTTTTTTTCAAATAAGGTGTTTTTATGAATGCAAAAACCAAAGAACAGTACGAGGCGCCTGTGATCAGCGTCGTGGAACTGAATTCGGCTGGCTTTCTCTGCCAGAGTCCGAACGGAGTGTATGATCCTGATAATTATGGCAACGGAGGCGATCCGCTCGCTGAGTAAAAAAAGAGGAGGAAATGATCATGAAGAAAGTATTCGGATTGGCCGCCATCCTGCTTGCACTCGCGGCCTGCAACAAGATCGAACCCGTCGCCCAATCGACCGATCAGGCGGAAACCCAGCAGGGTATTCCTTTCAAGGCTACCATCACCCGGGCATCGACCAAGGCCCTGGCCGATGCCGGCGAGACCCTGACCGCTACCTGGGCGGTAAATGAAAAGATCGCCCTGATTTATGAGGTATCTTCTACCAAGTACCTCGTCGAAGCGAATGTGGACGAAGTCACGGCAGGCGGCAAGGCTGTCATCAGCGCCACGCTGGATCCTGCTCCTGCCGATAATGCACCGGTGACGCTCATTTATCCATACTCTGCTGTTGATGGGGAAACAAAGGCGCTGAAGACTGATCTTCTGGTTGCCCAGAACGGTGCCCTGACCGGAGAGAACAGCATCAGCGAGAAGTATGACGTCCGTACCGGCAGCGGAAATCTTGCTATTGAAGGGAAGAGCGCTTCGCTGAAGTCGGACGTCGCGCTCAGCAACGAGTTTGCCATCTACAAGTTCACGCTCAATGCTGCGGCCACGGCGTTCCGTGTCACGATTGATGCCTCGGATTATGTGGCTACTCCCGCTTCTGAGACGAATGTGATTTTCATGGCCCTTCCTGCCATCAGCGGCAAGGCGGTTTCTTTCAAGGCCACCGAGGGCAGCAAGGACTATTACTTCTCCGCTCCGTCCGTGACCCTTGCGGCGGGTACCTATTATCGCTCGGACCTGAGCGGCAAACTGAAAACCAACCCCGGCCGCCTGGGCGGTCAGTTCTCCGTCGCCGCAGACAGGAAAGTCTATTTCTCCCAGGGCAACCTCCAGTGGTTCTATGGCGGGAATAAACACAAAACCAAGGCTGATGCCACTGACGTCCCTGGCGACTACAGTTCTTACAACGGCGGAATCTTCACTTTCGCAGACCATCAGTGGGATATAGCTGAAGATAAAAATGTTGTCAGTAATAGAAGAAGAGGAAATGCTATCAGTAATCCTTCTACTTTGCTTAATTATACTGCCAGCAAAAGAATAGATCTCTTTATGTGGGCTACCAGTGGTTATAAGACTTCTGATGATTATCATTTCAAACCTTTTGCCATATGTAATAATGGTTACTGGGGGGGATCATATCCTTTCGGGCCTCTAACGGACGATATTGCCGGGACGGACAGCGACTGGGGCGTGTTCAATGCGATCCTGAACGGAGGAGACGAAGTGAACCAATGGCGTACGCTTACCAAGGAAGAATGGTCTTGGCTTATCCACGACAGGACCAACGCTGAGAATCTTCGCGGTGTCGGCACCGTGAATGGAATCCGTGGTGTCATCATCCTCCCTGATGGCTGGACGGGATCATTCAACCCTGTGACCGCAGAAGTTAAGTATAACACCCCCTACTTGACCCCTGCCCTCAATTGGACCGACAATGTGTATGATGAAGCCGGATGGACCACCATGGAAGCTTCCGGAGCTGTTTTCCTCCCTGCCGCAGGCACGCTGGACCCTGGCAATAACGAGGTTGGTTATAATAATGAAAGCGATGCTAGAGCTGGTTCTTCGTATTGGACAGCTTCCTGGATTGACAATCGGGACAATGCATATGCCCTTGACTTGGGTACGGGAGGAATCAACCCCTCAACCAGCACTCCTTATATCAACTGGCGCTTCGATCATTCCAGCCGTCCCTACGGCCGCGCCGTGCGTCTGGTGCAGGATGTCCCCGCGCTGTAACGGAACGGAATCATTCCATGAACAATCCCTGCCGGCTGGCCGGCAGGGATTTGTTTATTTCTGTGAAGGTCCCTATGCGAGACTCAGGAGTTTGTCCCGGCTGAGGAGGCAGTCACCCAGGCCGGCGGCCTTGCGGTCGAGTTTGGAGAGGGTGATCTTGGTGTCACGGCTGACTTTCGACAGGGACATGCGGTTGACGGCGGTGCGGATGGGCAGGCGCAGGTAGTCGTTTCCGACGATCAGGCGGCCGCCGATGACCACGAGACCCGGATTGAAGACGTTGATCAGGCCGGCGATGCCGCGGCCGAGCGTCTCGCCGATGTTACCGATGCCCTCGATGGCCAGCACGTCCTCCTCGCGGATGGCGGTCAGGATGTCTTCGAGTTCGATCTCGCCGTCGGCGTTGAAACTGGCGGACAGCGAGGACTGGCGGCCTTCCTTGAGCTTCTCCAGGATCCAGCGGTGCAGCGCCGATCCCGAGGCGCCCGTCTCCAGGCATCCGACTTTGCCGCAGCGGCAGATGACGTCGTTGTTCAGCAGGGGGAAGTGGCCGATCTCGCCGGAGTACCCGGATTCGCCGTAGTACAGTTTCCCGTCCAGGATCATGCCCATGCCCAGACCCCAGCTGAGATTGATGAACAGCATGTTCGACCCGGCGTCGGGCCCCAGGTACATGTATTCGCCGTAGGTCATGGCCCGGGAGTCGTTCTCCAGGGTGACGGGGATGTTCAGTTCGTGCTGGAACAGGTCCTTGATGGGGATGTCCTCGCCCATGAAATACGTCAGGCTGTATCCCTTTTCCGGATTCACGCGGCCGGACAGGCTGATGCCCGCGGCCAGTACGTTGAACCAGGGGATGCCGGCGGCGATGACTTCGTCCTTGACCCGGCGGCAGATGTTGCGGAAGGACTCCTGGTTGGCTTCGAGGACGAATTCGATGTCCTGGATGAACTGGATCATCGTGCCCTTGAAGTCGGTGATGGCGATGTGGAAGTGGTGGCGCGTGACGTCGATGCCCAGGAAATACCCCGCTTCGGGGCGCAGGCCGTAGATGCTGGGCTTGCGTCCGCCGGAGGTCCCGAGCTTGCCTTCGTCCTGCAGGAAGCCCTCGTCGATCAGTTCCGCGATGAGTTTGGTCACGGTCGGGACGCTGATGCCGAGTTCGTGACTGAATTCAGAAATGCTGAAAGCCCTGTACTTGATGCAGAGCCGGAGAATTTCGCGTTTGATCTGGGCGTTCTTGGAAGTGTCTTGAAGCAGGGAGATGGCCATTTCGTCGTGTTTTGCGCATACAAATATATAAAACTTTTCGTATCTTTGCACAATATTCGTGAATTTTTTTAATAATGGCGTCCAAAAGCTTGTCCATGCGTGCGAAGCTCACGCTCAGCCTCTCGGCGATCGCTGCGATCCTCCTCATATCCAGCATCATATCTGTGATGGAGTACCGGAGCATGAGTTCGTACGTGTCCGATCTGATCGCGGATGACATCAGCAGCATCAACGTCGCCCGCCGCCTGGGCGACATGAGCAACAGCTACAACCTGGAGATCCTGGCCGTGATCGGCAACGAGTCGGTCTCGGCGCTGCCTTCTTTTGACGATGCCTATTTCCTGTCGCACTGCGACACGCTCCGTTCGTCGATGGCGTCCAACACGATCAAGCCGCTGGCCGATTCCGTGGTGTATTCCTATTCGTCGTACATGCTGACCGCGCTGGAGCTGCAGGACGTGCTGCTGTCCGATTTCATCGACTCCCGGGCCTGGTATTTCGACCGGCTGCAGCCGCGCTACGAGCGGCTGAACCGCGACATCAACCGGCTCAGCTCGGCCATCTACGCGGATCTGGAGAAGAATTCCGCCACCTTCGAGAGCGGTTTCTACCGGAGCATTATCCCGGGGATCGTCGCCGTGGGTGTGGGACTGCTGCTGGTGATCATGCTGCTGGTGTTCCTGCTGAGCTACTACGTCAAGCCGGTGTACCGCATGCTGGACGCCCTGAAGAATTACCGCTCGCTGGGCAAGCGTTACAACGTGTCCTTCGACGGGGACGACCAGCTGTCCGAACTCAATGAGGACATTACGGAGCTGGTCGGGGAGAATCTGCAGCTGCGGGACCGCATCCGCTCCATGCGGGCGAAGGCACCCGGTACGGAGGGGAAGGAATGAATTTCAAAGCCATCAGCCGGAATGTCGGATACGCACTGCTGGTCAGCGCGCTGTTCATGCTGCTGTCCCTCGGCGTGTCGCTGCTGAACGGCCGCGACAGCGCCTTCGTCCCGCTCCTCATCAGCTTCCTGATCACCTTCATCGTCGGTATTTTCCCCTTCCTGTTCGTGACGCGCACCGCGCCCATCACCCTCAAGGACGGATATATGATCATCGTGCTGTCGTGGCTGCTGTCGTTCATCTTCGGCATGCTGCCGTATGCCCTCTGGGGCGGGCCCTTCACGCTGGCGAACGCCTGGTTCGAGAGCGTATCCGGGTACACGACGACCGGCGCGACCATCCTCGCGGACATCGAGGCGCTGCCGAAGAGCCTGCTGTTCTGGCGCAGCGCGACGCATTTCATCGGCGGCTTGGGGGTCGTGGTGTTCCTGCTGCTGATCATTCCGAACGCCAGCCCGATCAAGATGCGGCTGACCAACATGGAGCTGTCTTCGCTGTCCCGCAGCGGCTATTCCGTGCGGGCCAACCGGACGGTCTATGTCTTCGCCTATGTGTACCTGGGCATCTTCGTGCTGTCCTTCGTCAGTTACCTGCTGGCCGGGATGTCGCTCTTCGATGCCGTCTGCCATGCGTTCAGCGTCAGTGCGACCGGCGGGTTCAGTACGCGCAACCTGTCCATCGGGGCGTTCCATTCCCGGGTGATCGAGCTGCTGACGATGATCTTCATGCTGCTGTCCTCACTGCATTTCGGGCTGATCTATATGTCCGTCATCCACCGCACGCTCCGTCCGATGGGCAATCCCGTGATCAAGTTCTACCTGGCGACGCTCGTGCTGATGTCCATTGCCTGCGGCATTTCGCTGCGGGTCGGCGGTGCCGTGGATACGCTGGGCGAGGGACTGTGGCAGGGGGCTTTCCAGGCGCTGTGCACGTCCTCGACGACGGGATTCGCCATTGCGGACAATGCCACCTGGCCGATGTTCGCCAACGTGCTGCTGCTGTCGCTGGCGATCATGTGCGGATGTGCCGGGTCGACTTCGGGCGGCGTCAAGGCCGACCGCATCCTGGTGCTGTTCAAGATGATCGGCTGCCAGATCGCCCGGACGCTGCACCCTTCGTCGATGTACGAGGTGCACCTGGGGGACCGTGTGCTGCGGGAGAACGAGACCTCGCCGCACATCCTGTATATCGCCGTCTTCACGCTGCTGACGGGCATTTCCATCCTGCTGAACCTGGCGATCGGCCTGAACGGCCAGGATGCGTTCTCGTCCTCGATCGCGGCGCTCAGCAACCTGGGACCCGCCACGGGGCGGCTGGGGACGATGGGCAATTACGATTTCATTCCGGCCGCATCCAAGTTCCTGCTGTCGCTGGACATGTTCCTGGGACGTGTGGAAATCTATCCCGTCGTGGCCGTCGTGGCCATGCTCTTTGACTGGAAGAAGAAATGAGATGGACCGCGCGGCGTTTCTATACCAGGATTTCCTGAAACATTTCCCCGCCGATCCGACGGCCTGCCAGGACCGCCTGATGCGCACGGTCGCGTCGTTCCTGACCGGGGACGACGGGGACATCCTGGTGGTGAACGGGTACGCCGGCACCGGCAAGACGACGGCGCTGTCGGCCGTGATCGGATCCCTGTCCGCGATGAAGGTGCCCTGCGTGCTGCTGGCGCCGACCGGACGGGCCGCGAAGGTGTTTTCTTCGATGGCCGGCCGTCCGGCCAGCACGGTGCACAAGCACATCTACCGCCAGAAATCCGTGGGCGCGGACGGCTTCGGACAGTTTACCCTGTCGCCGAACAAGGCCCGGGGGACGCTGTTCGTGGTGGACGAGGTGTCGCTGATCGGCATCGAGGAGGCCCAGCGCCAGTCCTCGACCCAGTTCGGGACGGGGAACCTGCTGGAGGACCTGGTGGGATTCGTGCGCAGCGGGGTGGACTGCCGGCTGATCCTCGTGGGGGATGCGGCGCAGCTCCCGCCCGTCGGGCTGGACGCCAGCCCGGCGCTCTCCCGCGCCTTCATGGACGGCCTGGGCGGCGTGCAGTACTGCGAAATGAGCTCTGTGGTCCGGCAGGCGCAGGAGAGCGGCATCCTGCGCAACGCGACGATGCTGCGGGAGCTGATCGCCGCGGACAGCGGCTTCGGGACCTATGCCGGCATCCGGCTGGATCTGCACGGCTGCGGGGATGTCGAACGTCTGGGCGGGGGAGAACTGATCGAGACCCTCTCGGATGCATACGGGCGCTACGGCGAGGACGAAACCATCATCCTGTGCCGCTCCAACAAGCGCGCGATCCGTTACAACCTGGGCGTACGCTCGACGGTGCAGTACCGCGAGGAGCGGCTGGTCCGCGGGGACAAGCTGATGATCGTGAAGAACTGCTACCAGTTCGTCGAGGACGTCGAGGGGATGGACTACATCGCCAACGGGGACATCGCCAAGCTGGTCCGCATCGGCGGCTACGAAGACCGCTACGGGCTGCATTTCGCCGAAGCGGTGCTGTCCTTTCCGGACTACGACGACCAGGAGATCCGGGCGAAGGTCTGCCTGGATACCCTCGAGAGCGAATCCGCCTCGCTGACCTATGACCAGCAGAACGCCCTGTACAACGGCGTCAGCGAGGATTACGCGCACATCCGGGGCAAGGCCAAGCGCTATGCCGCCGTGCGTGAAGACCCCTACTACAACGCCCTGCAGCTCAAATACGCCAACGCCATCACCTGCCACAAGTCGCAGGGCGGGCAGTGGCGCTGCGTGCTGATCGACTGCCCGTTCTGGCAGGACGAACAGACGCTGGACGACCTGAAATGGCTGTACACCGCCCTGACGCGTGCGGTGGAAAAAGTATATCTGATCAATTTTCCTGACCGGTTTTTTGTATGAAAATCCTCCTGCTCCTGCTGGCCATCGGCCTGAACCGGACCTATTCGCCGGACTCCACCCGGGTTGCCTACACCCTGGACAATGACCTGTATGTCGAGGATGTCGCCTCCGGGCGGCAGACCCGCCTGACTTTCGACGGCAGCGACGTCGTCATGAACGGATACGCCTCGTGGGTGTACTACGAGGAGATTCTCGGCCGCGGCTCGCGCTACAAGGCCTTCTGGTGGTCGCCGGACTCGCAGCGTATCGGTTTCTACCGCTTCGACGACAGCGAGGTGCCGATGTTCCCGATCTATTCGCCTTTCGGCCAGGACGGCGAGCTGCGCCGCACGCACTATCCCAAGGCGGGGGAGAAGAACCCCGAGGTGCGGATCGGCATCGTGACGGTCGCGGACGGCAAGACGGTCTGGGCCGATTTCGACGAGAAGGAGGACCAGTATTTCGGCATTCCGTTCTGGGGCAAGGACAGCCGGGAGTTCTTCATCGCGCGCGAGCCGCGCATCCAGAACCGCTTCGACCTGTACAGCGTCAGCGTGGAGGACGGGTCGAAAAAGTTGATCTACCACGAGGAATACAAGACCTGGGTCGAATGGATCGAGCAGGTCATCTTTACGGACAAGGGGCTGTACATGGCTCGCAATTTCGAGACGGGCTGGCAGCAGATCTATTTCCTGTCCTACGACGGAAAGACTTTCCGGCGCCTGACGGAAGGCGAGAACTGGGACATTTCGCTGCTGAAGGTGGACGAGAAGAAGGGGGACATCTGGTTCACGGCCAAGCGGGATTCCCGCATCCATCCGGCCCTGTACCGGCTGGACCGGCGCGGCAGGATCACCGCCTTGACCGATCCCGCTTATTACCTGTCGGGGGTGCGCCTGTCCGAGGACGGCAGGACCTTCACCGGCAGCCAGTCCACGGCCGCGGTGCCGACGCAGATGATCAAGGGCCGCACGGACCGCTTTCAGGTGGAGGTGACGGAGGATTTCGCGGCGCGTTTCGACCTGGACACGCTGCCTTCACCGCAGCCGCTGGTCATCCGGAACGACGGATATGACCTGTACGGGTTGGTCTCCTATCCCAAGGGTTTCGATCCCGCGCGCCGCTATCCGGTGCTGATGCAGCTGTACGGCGGTCCCGGGACCCCGTACGTGCGGGATTACTGGCAGAGCCGCGACGCCTCGGACCGCTGGTGCTTCGACAACGGCATCATCTACATCGTCGTGGATCCGCGCTCGTCCGGCGAGAACGGCCGCGCGGGCATGGACGAGGCTTTCCGGCAGATGACCGTGACCGAGCTGGGGGATTACATCGCCTGGGCGAAGTACCTGCAGGCGCTGCCTTACGTGCAGGGGGACCGGATCGGGGTCGAGGGATTCTCCTTCGGCGGGACGACCACGGCGATGCTGGTGCTGCGCTATCCCGAGTACTTCCGCTGCGGGGTCGCCGGCGGCGGCGTGTATGACTGGATGCTGTACGACAGCCACTATACCGAGCGTTTTATGGAGACGCCGCAGGCCAATCCGGACGGGTACGCCCTGGCGACGGTGCTGAATTATGTCCAGCCCGCCGCGGACGGAGCGCCGCGTTTCGCCCGGCTGAAACTGACGCACGGGACCGGGGACGACAACGTGCATTTCCAGAACACCCTGCAGCTGGTGGACGCATTACAGAAAGCGTGCATCCAGTTCGAATTGATGATCTATCCGGACGGGATGCACGGCTACAGGGGTGCCCAGCACGAGCACGACCAGGTCTCAGACCATGATTTCTGGACCCGGCATCTGCTGCGCTGATTATTTGTTCAGTTTTTCGTAATCCTTGAGGAACTGCTCGGGCTTGAGGGCCTTCGGCGTTGCGCGGATCAGCAGGATTTCTCCCTTGAAATAGTTCACCAGGTTCTGGCGGACGCCGATGGAGGAGACTCCTTCTCCGATGACGCCGGGCTGCCAGGCCATGTCGACGTGACCCTGCTCGACACCGTTGACGTAGGAGGTCATGCCGTTCTTGTCGCAGACCAGCGTGGCGTTGTACCACTGGTCGGTGGGGTGGGTGAGTTCCGGATAGATCAGCGTGGCGCTGACGCGGTTGCCGTAGTTGACGTGGGCGTCGAAGTACCAGGTCTTGTCCGGGTTGACGCGGGTCTCGAACATGATGCGGGCGCCGTTCGGCTGGCCCATGTGCAGGAAGCGCTCTTCGAACTTGCCTTCACCGTTTTGGCGGAAGATGACCTCGAGGGTCAGCTCTTCCATGCCGGCGAAGGGCGTCCCCTGCACGAAGACGGCGTCGGTCTCACCGTTGAAACTGACGGCCGGGCCGAGGGGGGTCGATACGACGGCGGGGGCTCCGAGGAACTGGAGGATTTCAGGATGGTTTTCCGAATTCCAGATGACGGAATTGGACTGCTGGGCGCAGGCATTGATGGTGAGGACTGTCATGAGCAGGCAGAGAATGGATTGCTTCATATTACATGGTGTTTGGTTAGTCTTGTCGCGCTAAAATACGAATAATTTCGCTTGGTTGTTCCTAAATGAGGTTCATTAGCAGGGTCCAGACCAGGAAACGGAGGGCTTTGCCGACCAGCATCAGCAGCAGGGTCCATCCGGGGTGGGTCTTGTAGAATCCCAGGGCGATGGCGAACATGTCCCCGACGATGGGCAGCCAGCAGGCCAGGGCCAGCCAGATGCCGTATTTGTCCACGTAGCGTTTCTGTTTTTCCAGGGTCTCGGGTTTGACGTGGAAGTATTTTTCCAGCCATTCCCATTTGCCCAGCCGGCCCAGGTAGTAGTTCAGGACGCCGCCCAGCCAGTTTCCGGCCGTCGCGCAGACAAAGCAGGCGAGGGGCTGGCCCGTTGCGGCCAGGACGCCGATGTACAGGACGTCGGAGCTGAAGGGGACGAGGGTGGCGGCCAGAAAACTGCCGATGAACAGGCCCAGGAGGCCCAGGGATTCCAGTTCCAGCATGGCGTGGAGGGGGTTAATCAAATTGCTTAATAATATCGCCTAAATATTTGCTTATTTTTAATTTGCTGAAATTGCGATAGTTAGGTATTTATTAAAAAAATTTCAAAAAAAATGTCAAAAAAATTTGCAGAGTAGAAAAATCTTTGTACCTTTGCACTCGGATCGAGTAAGTGAGTGTTCTACCCCGTCGGTCTATTGGTTATTAGTTTAGTGTTATTAATTATGTGGTTAGGATGAGTTGTTGCCTGAGAGGGTCACAACTCATTTTCTTTTTGTAAGTTCCCTTACAGAAACGCATGGAGTTCCCGGTACACTTCGTCTACCGGGAAGCCCATGACGTTGTAGAACGACCCTTCGATGCCGGTGATGGCCACGTATCCGATCCATTCCTGGATGGCGTAGGCGCCGGCTTTGTCATAGGGGCGGTAGCGGTCCACATAATAGTCGATCTGCTCGGGGGAAAGCGCTGCGAAATGCACCCGGGTGCAGTTGGTGAAGGATTTTTCGTGCTGGGGGTCGCGGATGGTGACGCCGGTGACGACTTCGTGCGCGCGGCCCGACAGTTCGCGGAGCATGGCCACGGCCTCCTCGCGGCTGTGGGGCTTGCCCAGCACATCTTCCCCTACGATGACGACGGTGTCGGCGGTGACCAGCACTTCGTCTGCCTCCAGGGGGCGGTGGAATCCGTGCGATTTGCCCCGGGAGAGGACCAGCGGCACCTGCTGCGGCGGCGTCCCCGGGGGAACGTGCTCTTCAAAGCTGTTGCCGGTGTCCACGGTGAAAGGCAGGTCCAGCCCCTGCATCAGTTCGCGCCGGCGCGGGGAGTTGCTGCCCAGGATGATGCGTTTCATCGCTCAGAAGATCTTTTCGTACACGTCTTCCTCGAACACCCACTTGCCCTGTGCGCGCAGGATCATCTCGATGCCTTCGCGTACGCAGCGCCTGCCGCCCGGGCAGGGAGAGACGAAGTCCGCGGCGGCGCGGGTCTCGGGGGCCGCGTCAGCGGGGGCGATGCCCAGACCGCAGGCCTTGAGGACGGGGATGTCGGGGATGTCATCGCCGAAATAGGCCACCTGGCTGGGCTCCAGCCCGTATTTCTCGCAGAAATGACGGAAGTTGCGGATCTTGCCGCGGCAGCCCATGTAGATGTCCTCCTCGGGAACGCCGCAGGTGAGGAAGCGCCGCCGGATGCCTTCGGTCTCGCCGCCGGTGAAGACGGCCAGGCGGAATCCGGCCATGGCCGCGGCCCGCAGGGCGAAGGAGTCCTTGGCGTTGTAGATGCGCAGGAAGCCGCCCTCGTCCGTGCCGATCAGGCTGCCGTCGGTCATCACGCCGTCCACGTCCAGGGTGATGGCGCGGATGTCCTTAAGATTTAGCTCCATTGTTCTGGGTGAAGTCGTTGATGTTGAAGGTGCCTTTCGGGGCGCCGAGGTCGATGGGCCCGAACTGGGATTCGTATTTGCCGATGTTGTCCGCCAGTGCGTTCAGCAGGCGTTTTGCGTGTTCGGGGTTCATCACGATGCGGTTGCCGATCTCGGGCTTGGGCAGCCCGGGCAGGATCGTGGCGAAATCGATGACGAATTCGCTGTGGGAGTGGCTGATGATGGCGAGGTTGGAGTAGGTGCCCCGCGCGACCTCCGGTTTGAGCTCGAGGTTCAGCTGGTTTTTGTTCTCGTTGTCCATAGAGACAAAAATACCACTTTTTTCGCCTATTTGCAAAATGGGAGTTCTCCGGCACCGTCGGGGGTCGCGGGGTCAGTGCTCCGGGCGGGCGGGGGCGTGGGCGCGGCCGGCCCAGATGACGCCGCCCAGGATCGCTGCGCAGCCGATGCCGGCCATCGGGGTCATCTGCTCGCCGAGCAGGATCATGGCCGAGATGAGGGTGAAAACGGGATTCAGGTACACGTAGTTGGTGGAGGAGACGTTCCCCAGCTTGTCCATGGCCAGGTTCCACAGGATGAAGCAGAGCAGCGAGGCGACCAGGCCCAGGAAGAGGAGGTTGGTCCAGACGACGCTCTGGCCCAGGACGGCCAGGGACAGCGATTCCCGGTGCATGCCCAGGAAAGGCAGGATGGTCAGGAGCCCGTAGAAGAAGACTTTCCGGGTGGCGGTGACGGCCCCGTGGGTCCGGGACATCTGGCTCATGAACAGGCTGTAAACCGCCCAGCAAACGGCTGCGCCGATGGCCAGCAGGTCTCCCTTGGCCGAGAACTGCACGCGGGAACCGTCAAAGACGACCAGCGCCATGCCGCCCAGGGCCAGCGCGGTTCCGCCGATCAGCGGCCATCCCAGGCGGATCTGCTCGAGCCCGTCGACGAAGCGTCCCTTCCCGAAGCGCTGGTACAGAAGGGTGAAGAGGGCCGTGAAGAGCGGGGCGGAGCACACCAGGAACGCGGTGTTGGTGGCCTGGGTGTAGGCCAGGGCCGAATTCTCGGTCAGGAAGTAAAAAGAGCCTCCGGAGATGCCCAGCAGCAGGAAAACCAGTTCTTCTTTCCAGCCGTACCACAGCCGGGCTTTCTGTCCGGACAGGGCGGTGAAGACCCAGATCCCGGCGTAAGCCAGCACGAAGCGGACGAAGAAGATGGACGCCGGATGCATGCCGGCGCTGATGAGCACCTTCGTGCACACGAAGGTCACGCCCCAGATCGCTACGACGGTCAGGGCGAGCAAATGGTATCGGAGGTTCTTTCCGCCCATGTCGTCGGCTTCCTGATTTTGGTTTATCGGGCGCAAATATACGTGAAATAATCGCTATATTTGTTCAACCTGTTGCAATACCATGAAAAAGTTTCTTCTCTTTTCGCTCCTTTGCCTGCTGCCGCTCGCCGGTTCCGCGCAGGAGCGCCTTCACCGCATGCCGGATCCCGAAGCCCAGGTTCCCGCCCACATCGCCGACGCCCCGCTGTACGGCAAGACCTTCGTCATCATCGGCGACAGCTATGTCCGGAACCATGTCCGCCCCATCGAGGAGACCTGGCACTACAAGCTGGCCGTAAAATACAACATGGAATACCGCAATTTCGGCTGGAACGGCAACTGCGTGGCCTATGACCGCACGGATGAGAATTTCGGCCCGCCCATGTACGAGCGCTACAAGGATCTGCCCGAACAGGCTGACTACCTGGTGGTCTGCGCCGGGCACAACGACGCGACCCGGATGGCCAAGTTCGGCGAGGGAACGGATTTCTTCCGGGAGAAGCTGGTCGTGCTGATCGAAGGGCTGATCGCCCGTTATCCTTCGGCCAAGCTGTGCTTCGTGACCCCCTGGAAGGTCCCGTCCCCGATGTTTCCGGAGATGACGGCGGTCCTGCTGGAGGTCTGCGCTTCGTACAGCGTGCCGGTGTTCGACGCCACGCGGCAGAGCGGGATCTACGTCTGGGACGAGAATTTCCGCCGGCTGTACTTCCAGTCTCCCTTCGACACGGCCCACCTCAATGCCGCCGGCCACGACCTCTTCCTGCCGAAGATGGAGCATTTCATGCTGGGACTCTGAGGTCCTGTGGTCCTGGTGCCCGGCTTTCGGCCTTCTTAGTGTCTCTTAGCACCTCTTGGTGGCTCTATCTGTTCTATCCGGCAGCGGAGGGGTCGTTGGGGTTTTGTAGAAAGTGAAGCACGCGGAGATGCCATAGAGGCCCTTCTGTGAGGGGTGCGTGTGCTCAGAGGGCTGAAATGGCGGGTCTGAGCACAGGGGCATGCCATACAGGGCAGTGGGAGGCCGGTCTGCGTGCTTCACTTTCTACAAACCTGTTGTGCCGCGGGGTCGTTCGTTCTCGGTCCCAAGCAAACGGACTTCCGGTCAGGACGGGGGCGACAAAAACGACGGAGAAGGCCTTACAAAACGATCCTGCGTTTCGAGTTTTTCCGCTGCGGAACTGCCCCAGGCAAAATGTTCAAACTTGCAAACTTATTGTTATCTTTGCAAGATTATGGAACTAAGCGCAAAATACAATCCTTCCGAGGTGGAGGACAAGTGGTATGCCTATTGGCTGAAGAACAAGTGTTTTCATTCTGAACCGGACAATCGGGAGCCCTATACGATCGTGATCCCGCCGCCCAATGTGACGGGTATCCTGCACATGGGGCATGTGCTGAACAACACGCTGAACGACGTGCTGGTCCGCAAGGCGCGGATGGACGGCAAGAACGCCTGCTGGGTGCCGGGAACGGACCATGCGAGCATCGCGACCGAGTCCAAGGTCGTCGCCAAGCTGAAGGCCCAGGGCATCTCCAAGGAGGATCTGACGCGTGAGGAGTTCCTCAAGTACGCCTGGGAGTGGAAGGAAGAGCACGGCGGGATCATCCTGCAGCAGCTGCGCAAACTGGGCGCCAGCTGCGACTGGGACCGGACCAAGTTCACGATGGAGCCGGCCCTGTCCGACGCGGTCATCGCCACCTTCGTGCATTTCTACAGGAAGGGCATGATCTACCGCGGCGTACGCATGGTCAACTGGGACCCGGTGGCCCTGACCGCCATCAGTGACGACGAGGTCATCCACAAGGATACCCAGAGCCATTTCTACCACCTGCGCTATTTCATTTCCGACGGTGCGGGCAATCCGACGGACAAATACCTGGTCATCGCGACCACCCGTCCGGAGACGATCATGGCGGATGCCGCCATCTGTGTCAATCCGGCTGACGAGCGCTACCACTGGCTGCGCGGCAAGAAGGTGCTGATCCCGCTGATCAACCGCGAGATTCCGGTGATCGAGGACGACTATGTCGAGATGGACTTCGGTACGGGTTGCCTCAAGGTCACGCCGGCCCACGATGCGCATGACTACGAGATCGGCCTGCGCCACCACCTGCCGGTGATGGACATCATCGACGACCACGGCTGCCTGAACGAGCAGGCGCAGATCCTGGTGGGCGAGGACCGCTTCGTCGCCCGCAAGAAGATCGTGACGATGCTGGAAGAGGCCGGCAACCTGGAGAAGGTCGAGGCTTACACCTCGCCGGTCGGTTATTCCGAGCGCACGGACGCCGTGATCGAGCCGAAGCTCTCCTCGCAGTGGTTCCTGAAGATGGAGGAAATGGCCAAGGAGGCGCTGGATTGCGTCGAATCCGGCCGTATCAAGTTCATTCCGGACAAATACCGCAATATCTACCGTTACTGGATGGAGAACGTCCGCGACTGGTGCATTTCGCGCCAGCTGTGGTGGGGCCAGCGCATTCCAGCCTGGTACCTGCCCGACGGCCGCGTGGTCGTCGAGGAGACGGCGGAAAAGGCCCTCGAGGCCGCGCAGCGCCTGGATCCGTCCGTGATGGCGGCCGACCTGCACCAGGACGAAGACGTGCTGGACACCTGGTTCAGCAGCTGGCTGTGGCCGATCTCCGTGTTCGATGCGCAGCGTCCCGGCCATCCGGAGCACAAGCCGAACCGCGACCTTTCCTATTACTACCCGACCAACGACCTGGTCACCGGCCCGGACATCATCTTCTTCTGGGTGGCGCGCATGATCATGGCGGGCGGCGAGTTCATGGGTGACGTGCCTTTCCGCAACGTGTATTTCACCGGCATCGTCCGCGACAAGCTGGGCCGCAAGATGAGCAAGACCCTGGGCAACAGCCCGGATCCGCTGGACCTGATCGCCAAGTACGGCGCCGATGCGGTGCGCCTGGGCATGCTGCTGTGCTCTTCCGCCGGCAACGACATCCTCTACGATGAGTCCCAGGTCGAGCAGGGCCGCAATTTCTGCGGCAAGATCTGGAACTCCTGGCGCCTGATCAGCGGCTGGAACGTCGACAAGGACGCCCAGCAGCCCCTGGTGGCGCTGACGGCCGTCAAGTGGTTCGACAACCTGCTGAGCCGCACGATCGAGACCGTGGAGGACTGCTACGCCAAGTTCCGCATCAACGACGCCCTGATGACCATCTACAAGCTGTTCTGGGACGATTTCTGCTCGTGGTACCTCGAGCTGGTCAAGCCCGCGTACGGCCAGGCCATCGACGCCGTCACCTACGAGGCGACGACGCTGTTCTTCGAGAAACTGATCAAGCTGATCCACCCCGTGATGCCGTTCATCACCGAGGAACTGTGGCAGCACATGGAAGAGCGCAAGCCGGGCGAGACCATCATGTTCGAGCGCACGCCCGTCGCCGGTCCCTACGACGCCGCGTTCCTGGCCGATTTCGAGCGCACACGCGAGGCCATCATCAATGTCCGGGGCATCCGGGCGCAGAAGCAGATAGCCCCCAAGGAGGCGCTGGAACTGTACGTGGACGGCGATTTCCCCGCCGAGCTGCGTCCGGTCCTGTGCAAGGCCGCCAATGTCTCCGCCGTGCATGACGGGGAGGCGGACGGTACGGCGGTGTCCTTCATCGTCGGCACCCTGCGGATGAGCATTCCGCTGGGCGGATTCGTCAACGCCGACGAGGAGCGCGCCAAGCTGCAGGCCGACCTGGCCTACCAGCAGAAGTTCCTCGCCGGGGTGCGGGCCAAGCTGGGCAACGCCAATTTCGTCGCGCACGCACCGGAGGCGGTGGTCGCCGGCGAGCGCAAGAAGGAAGCCGACGCCCTGTCGCGCATCGCCGCGCTGGAAGAATCCCTTAAATCGCTGGGTTGACATGCATTACCAGATCACTTTCCCGGTCCGTTACTATGAGGCCGATCCGATGGGGATCGTCCACCACAGCGAGTACATCCGCTATTTCGAACTGGCCCGGGATGCCTGGCTGCGGGAGGTGGGATACACCCACGAGCGCTGCCTGGCCGAACACCTGGTCTTCCCGGTCGTGTCGCTGGACTGCCGTTATTTCCGTTCCGCCCGATTCGGCCAGGACGTGACCGTGACGATGGACCTGGACGAATTCAAGGGTGCCAAGGTCACCTTCCTGCAGCGGGTGCTGGACCCGGACGGGCAGGTCTGCGCCGAAGGGCATGTCACCCTGGGATTCATCAATACCGAGCTGGGCCGTCCGGTCCGCTGTCCCGAAACGCTGAGCGCGCTGCTGGGATGATCTCGATCGATGACGTCACCGTCGCCTATGGCGGCTTCGTCCTGCTGGACCGGATCAATTTCCACATCAGCGAGACCGACAAGATCGGCCTCGTCGGAAAGAACGGGGCGGGGAAGTCCACGATCCTGAAACTGATCTGCGGACTGCAGCGCCCGACGTCCGGCCAGGTGGACCCGCCCAACCACATCGCCATCGGCTACCTGCCCCAGATCATGGAGCACCACCGCGGGCGGAGCGTCATCCAGGAGGCGATGACCGCCTTCGACTCCTTCAGCCAGATGGAGCGCGAAGTCGAGCGGATCACCGAAGAACTCGCAACGAGAACTGACTATGAATCAGCCGAATATCTCGGTTTGATTGAACAATTGAATGATCTGAATGACCGCCTCGCGGTCAGCCATTCCGAACCGCCCGAGGTGCAGGCCCGCAAGACCCTGCGGGGCCTGGGCTTCCGCAGCGACGAGCTGGACCGCCCGACCGAGACGTTCAGCCAGGGCTGGAACATGCGCATCGAACTGGCGAAGATCCTGCTGTCCCAGCCGGACGTGCTGCTGCTGGACGAACCGACGAACCACC